>CP051137.1:676911-1353822 GCA_050916065.1 Lacibacter sp. | reverse complement strand
GTATGCAGAGTCAATAGCTTAATGAAAGCAGTTGATGATCTGCATTTGAACGGCATTAAAGTTTATGCCAGTGAAATGACTGCTTCAACCACGATTGATAAAGTTGATTTTGCCGAACCTTGTTGTATTATTATGGGAGGAGAAGAAAATGGTATTTATCCTGCGCTTATGAAAATAGCCGATGCTAAAATCAAAATTCCTATGAAAGGGTACTTTGAAAGTTTAAACGTATCTGTGGCAACGGGAATGATTTTGTATGAAGCCATGAAACAAAGAATGAAATGATGCAGGCTGTAATCAAGCATATCAAATTGATTGAATGTCCCCGTGATGCCATGCAGGGGTGGAAAATATTTATCCCAACCGAACAAAAGATTGAGTATATCAACTCTTTATTGAAAGTTGGGTTTGATACCATTGATTTTGGAAGTTTTGTTTCACCAAAGGCCATTCCTCAAATGGCTGATACGAAAGAAGTAATATCAAGGCTTAAGGTACAAGGTTCAAGAAGTAAACTACTTGCCATTATTGCTAATGAGCGTGGGGCTGAAGATGCGGTAGTGTATGATGAAATCACTTACCTCGGCTTTCCGTTTTCTGTTTCAGAAACCTTTCAGCAACGGAATACAAACAGCAGTATTACTGAATCTTTAAAACGTGTAGAGACCATACAGGAGCTTTGCATCAAAAATCAAAAGCAGCTCGTCGTTTATTTGTCCATGGGTTTTGGAAATCCGTATGGAGATGAGTGGACCAGGGAAATTGTTTTTAATTGGGCAAAGAAACTGGCAGCTATGGATATTAAAATCATCTCTATTGCTGATACTGTAGGTTTGGCTACACCTGATCAGGTTCAGGAAATAACCTCACACCTGGTAAAGGAATTAAAAGGTGTGGAAGTAGGTGTTCATTTACATTCTTCAGCTGCCAACCGCATCCAAAAATTAGGGGCAGCGTTCAACAGCGGATGCCTTCGGTTTGACGGCGCCTTAAAAGGAATCGGAGGCTGCCCCATGGCCGATGATGAACTGGTGGGCAATATGAACACCGAAGTAATGATTGCTTATTTTGAAGAACAGAATCTCCTTCAGCACATCAATAAAGAAGCCCTTGCCCAGAGTCTGCAACTGGCGGCCCGTATCTTTGTATCATGAACTTTTTCAGCAATATTGATATCAAGCCATTAACTCAAACCATCAGCTATAAGGATCAGATTATGCTCATGGGAAGTTGCTTTACAGAGCATATTGGCAATAATCTCCATGATTTGAAATTCAATGTGTTGCAAAATCCAAACGGCATTTTATTTGAAACAGCAAGCGTATGCCGGAGTCTGAACAATTACCTTGATAATAAACAATACAAAGTAGAAGATTTACAACAGTTCAATGAGTTGTGGTTGAGTTGGGATCATCATAGCCGGTTCAGCCATCCGATACAGGAGCAGACTTTGAATGGCATTAATCAATCACAGCAGCGGGCACATGCGTATATAAAGGAAGCTGATTGGCTGATTATTACGCTGGGTTCATCCTTTGTATATCGTTTAAAAGAAAGTAATTCGTTTGTAGCCAACTGCCATAAAGCCCCGGGAACCTGGTTTGAAAAATACCTGATCCCGATTTCAGAGCAAATAGAATTGCTGGATAATACCATTCACCGTTTGTTTTACAGTAACCCCAAACTGAAGATCATTTTCACCATCAGCCCCGTGCGGCATTTGAGAGATGGTGTGGTGGATAATAACCGCAGCAAAGCCCGGTTGATTGAAACAGTGCATCACCTGGTGAACAAATTTGACCGGTTGTATTATTTCCCGGCTTACGAACTGGTAATTGACGTGTTAAGAGATTACCGCTTTTATGATATTGACCTGGCGCATCCCAATTATGCAGCCACACAATTTGTGATGGAACATTTTGCCACCTTTGCGTTTGATGAACCTACGCAGCATCTGATGAAAGAAATTAAACAGTTGGTTACCGCAAGAAATCACAAGCCGTTTCATCCGGGATCGAATCAGCATCAGCAGTTTCTGAAGCAACATTATGAAAAGGCAGCGGCGCTATCTAAGGCTCATCCGGCGCTCGACCTGATTGCTGAGTTGAGCTATTTTAAGGCTGGATAATTAATCGTATAATTAACATTATGTTAAATAGAGTATTTTCTATTTTAGCTCCGCTTGCATTTTAATGATATACGGAACCAGCTCATCAAACTGCAAACCTGCCCTATTCAGTGCGTCCATCACTTCTTCCCGGTTCACACCTGCGGCAAAGCTTTTTTCTTTAAAGCGTTTCTTCACGCCTTTCAGCTCCATGCCCACATAAGCTTCCGGGCGCATTAAACTGTAAGCATGAATCAATCCGCTCAGTTCATCAAAAGCGTACAGCATATGGTCCATCCTGGTAAGCGGCTCTACGCCAAAATGATTCGGTCCATGACTGGCAATGGCACGAATGATCTCCGGATCTATATTTCGGGCTTCCAGTTCTTCGATGATCTTTTTGCAGTGGAGCTCCGGCCATTGGTCCCAGTCTGCATCATGCAACAGCCCGGCCATTTCCCAACGCCATTGATCAGCTTCGCTCAGTCCTTCTTTTTCAGCCGCCCAGCTTTTCATTAAATGCGCTACCTGGCGCATGTGCAGCTGTAAGCGTTCATTTTTTACCCAATCCGTCATAAGTCCGAAAGCTTCCTCCCGGCTTAATACATTGCCCTTGTTTTGAGGATTACCGAATTCAGTTCTGTTCAGTTGCAAACTCATACTTATTCAAAGTGATTCATTGTGTTCAAAAATCCGAATGTACAAAAAGAAAGGTTGCTTCAGCTGAAGCAACCTTTCGCAATATTGAATGATTCAAAAATTATCCGTTTAAAGCATCATATTTCTTTTGGTAAGCTTTTTCTTTTTCAGTGTTACCGATGAAACGGTAAGCTTCTGTTAAGAGATAAAGCGTGTTTTTGTATTCATTCTTCTGCCGACGGTCTTTCATTAATTCCGCCTGGTTCATCCCCTCAAACACAGCAAGTGCACTCTCCAGGTTAGGAATACTCTCCTTCATACGGGTTTCCATTTTGGCTTTCAAGTCATTTTTCTTTTGTGTATCAGCCGGTGTGGTACCTTTGATGGTTTTGAGTTCATCCTGCATGTTAGCAGCATCGTTAAAATAAACTTTACCTAACAGCAGGAATGCATCTGCTTTCTTGCTGTCTGTTTGAATACAGGTTTTCAATTCTGAAATGATCTTGTCAAAGTACATTCCCTTTTGATCTGCCGGTGCTTTCTGGTCCATAAATAACCAGTTAAACATTTCAGCGGCATAGTCAAAACGCATGTCGTAGTCTTTGGGGTCTTTGGATAAAACAGCTTCGTACTTTTTAAACAATTCAGGACCTACACCATTCTTACGCTCACGGTCAAGATCCAGTTTGTCGTAATAGGTATCATTAGGATACAAACGACGGCCTATGTTTGCATACTTCTGTGATTTCTCAAAGTCTTTCTTGGAATCGTAATGATAAGTTACATATCGGTAGCAAACATCATAACCTTCACCGCCGATTTCAGCATCACATATTTTCTGGAAAAAGCTGATGGCTTCATCCATTTTTTCAGCCTGCATGGCGGCAGCGCCTGCATAGTAATATAAAACGGTATCCACTTCGCTCAGGGCCCATTTGTTTTTGAAAATAAAGCGACCCACTTTATCGGCTGCTTTATATTTTTCAAGCGCATTCACATAATCCTGTTTGTTATAAAAGTCGTTACCTTCTCTTTGTAACTCCAGGTAGCTATCAAAAACGGGATAACTGCGGAGGGTCATGTATGTCTCTGTTTGTTTGGGATCAAGTTCCATTGCTTTTTGGAAAGCTTCATAAGCTTGAATCCAAACGTCCTGAATGCTTCCTTTTAAGGCTGCATCTTTACCAAATTGACTGTAAACAAGTCCTTTATAGTACCATGCTTCCCAGTTTTTTTGTTCTTTTTCATTTGCAAGCATCAGTTCAACGGCCTCTTTTGCTTTAGGCCAATCTTTCTTGTCATAGTAGTTACGAACTTTTTTAATATCCTGCCCTGAAACATTTACGGCAAGAACAAATGCAATCGCTGCAAAAAGAATCTGTTTCATCTTTGTTGTTTAATGTAAGAGAATAATTTTTATTTATTGATTTTCAGTCGGTTCGTTTCCTTTGTTGGAAGTTTCGCTGCCGGGCGTATCTCCTGTTGGTGGTTCTTCATTGCTGCCATTTGCTATGGGTTCTACCTCTTCTTCTGCCACTTTCGTAATGGCTGCAATTTCATCACCTTCATCCACCCGAATCAATTTAACACCCTGTGTAGCTCTTCCCTGTTCGCTGATCTGTGCCACGCTCATTCGTATGGTGATACCGTTGAGGCTGCTGATCATCAAATCTTCTTTCTCCGTAACATCCAGAATGCCCACCAATCCACCTGTTTTTTCAGTTACATTGATGGTTTTCACTCCTTTACCGCCACGGTTGGTAAAACGATATTCGCTTACAGCTGTCCTTTTACCAAAGCCTTTTTCACTTACCACCAACACAGTTCTGGAGGTGTCCTCCACTTTTACACAAATCATACCAACCACTTCATCATTGGCATCATCCACCTCAATACCCGCAACTCCAATAGCACCACGACCCGTAGGTCTTACTTTTTCTTCAGGGAAACGGATGGCACGGCCACTTTTTACCGCCATCATAATCTCACTTTGCCCGTCCGTCATCTTGGCTTCCAGCAATTGATCGCCTTCTACGATGGTAATAGCGTTCACACCGGTTGCACGACGTCTGCTAAAATCTTCCAAACTTGTTTTCTTGATGATGCCTTTACGGGTGCAAAGTACAATGTAATGATTCTTTACAAATTCCTCGTCATCCAGGTTAGGCACATCAATGATGGCTCTCACTTTATCATCCGGCGCCAGTTGCATCAGGTTTTGAATAGCACGACCCTTACTGGTTTTATCTCCTTCCGGAATTTCGTAACTCTTGAGCCAGTAACATCTTCCTTTTTCTGTAAAGAACAGAAGTGTGTGGTGCGTAGAGGCTACAAAGAGATGCTCAATAAAATCTTCTTCTCTTGTTTTGCTGCCCACGGCTCCCCTGCCGCCACGACGCTGCTGACGGTACTCCGTTAAAGAAGTACGTTTTATATAGCCATGATGCGAAATGGTGATTACTACATCTTCTTCTTTGATGAGATCTTCAATGCGTACTTCATCATCGAGGTAGGTGATTTCTGTTTTACGATCATCACCAAACTTTGCTTTGATCTCCAGTAATTCTGTTTTGATGAGGTCAAAACGCATCTGCTCGTTACTGAGCAATTCGTTGAGGTGTGCAATCAACTGCATCAACTCATCATATTCCTGCTTTATTTTTTCACGCTCCATGCCGGTAAGGCGCTGCAGACGTAATTCCAAAATTGCTTTGGCCTGAATTTCATCCAACCCCCATCCTGCATTGATCAAACTTTCTTTTGCAATATCAGGTGTGGCAGAACTGCGGATGAGAGCAATCACTTCATCCAGATGATCCAGTGCAATTAAATAACCCTGTAAAATATGAGCACGCTCCTGAGCTTTACGTAATTCATATTTCGCCCTGCGAACCACCACTTCATGACGGAATTCTACAAACTCTGAAATCATATCTTTCAGGTTGAGAATTTTGGGGCGTCCTTTTACCAGGGCTACGTTGTTGATACCAAACGAAGTTTGCAACTCCGTGTATTTGTAAAGTTGATTGATGATAACGTTGGCTACAGCATCACGTCTCAAATCAACCACAATACGTGTTCCTTCTTTCTGGTTACTTTCATTGTTTACATGCACAATACCATCAATCACTTTATCATTTACCAGCTGACCAATCTTATCAGTTAATGCATCACGGTTTACCTGGTAGGGAACTTCTGTGATAATGATTTGTTCACGACCGCTTGTTTTGGTTTCCACCTGCATTTTACCACGGAGCACTACCCTTCCACGTCCGAAATGATAGCCGGCTTTAATACCTTCCATTCCATAGATAGTTCCTGCAGTTGGAAAGTCGGGTGCTTTTACATGCTTCATCAACTCATCAATGGTAATCTCCCGGTTGTCAATGTACGCAACACAACCATCCAGCACTTCGCTGAGGTTATGCGGCATCATATTGGTAGCCATACCTACTGCAATACCGCTGGAGCCATTTACTAAAAGTTGGGGAATACGGGTGGGCAGTACAGTAGGTTCTTTTTCTGAATCATCAAAGTTGAGCTGAAAGTCCACTGTTTCTTTATCAATATCATCCATCATACTCTCCGCAATACGATCCATACGTACCTCTGTGTAACGCATAGCGGCAGGTCCATCTCCATCCTGGTTACCAAAGTTACCCTGTCCATCAATGAGCGTATAACGCATGCTCCATTCCTGTGCCATACGAACCATGGCATCATATACAGAGCTATCACCATGAGGGTGATATTTACCTAACACTTCACCCACCACCCTGGCACTCTTTTTATAAGCCTTATTGTACTGCAGACCCAGTTCATTCATGGCGAAAAGGATGCGGCGGTGTACGGGTTTTAAACCATCTCTTACATCAGGCAGAGCACGTCCAACGATTACACTCATGGAGTAATCGATGTACGCCGTTTTCATTTGTTCTTCAATGTTTACGGGAATGATACGGCCCTGGTTGTTCTGACCGTTTTCCATTGTATTTTCAGTTTGATCCATATTATTTTTTGAAGGCCGCCAAAGATACCGAAATGAGCAGGGAAAACCCCTCAAAACATCGGTTTATTTAGCCTGTTTTTTCAACAAAAAAAGGGCTGTTGTGGAAAAGAAATATGGCAATAAATGGGAGGCATCAGAAAGAGAAATACAGGCCGGTTACGATCCTGTTTTTTCTTGTAGACAGAAACTGTTTATCACCACACATTTGTAGGACAACCAAGTTTGGAGCGGTATTTTCTGCCAGAGGCCCCACCTCCTGAAAAATTACTTCCGCTGCCTTGTGATAAACGATAGCTGATGCTTAGACCCATGAAATAATAATTGTCTTTGGCACTACCACCCCTGATGGTATTGTTGATGGGATAAGGATCTGTGGTATGATCCGGCAACTCCGGTGTACGGAATGCCATTTGAACGGCCAGCGGACCTCTTTGTGTAAGTAATGCATTTTGGTCTACGTAACTGCCGCTTACATCATCAATATAGTCTGTAAACGTTATGCGGTAACTGATTTCAGCCCCTGCAGTAATACGATCTGTTAATTTCATCCGCACCCCTGCTCCCAATGGAACTGCTACCTGTGTAAGTTGATAAGGCTTTCTATCCGGGAAGCCTGTTAATCCCTGCCCTTCTGTTGATAATGGACGGAGAAATACTTTTTGTCCGCCGGCACTTACGGGTGCATATGCATAAGGCTTGAAGTGAAACACAGCTACGCCACCCATTACATAAGGAGAAAAGATTCGATCCTGCATGCCAAGGAAATGAAATTCAGCAGCCAGGTGTCCTTCCCATATATCAGATGCAAAACTTAAGTTGCGCAAACGACGTAATGTATTGGTTTGATATTTATCCTGCGCATTTACCTGGGCATAATGCAAACCTGCCCGCAACATGAGTTTGTTACTGTACTCATAATTGCCCCACAGTCCTATGGTAAACAAAGCCTGGTCAAAGGTAAAACGCCTGCTTTGCAAATCACCTGCATAATTAGCAGTACCGCCAAAAAGCGATAGATGTACATCCTGCGCATTTAATTGTGCTGACAACCAAAAGGCAAGAATCAGAAGTTTGAATTTTCTCATAGTAAGATGATAAACAAAAATAACGCCATAACCAACATCATACGTCAACGGAAGGCAAACAGTGAAAAATGATTTACATTGCCGCCACTTAATGATTGCGATATGAATACAGGTAACGGCCAATACTATCCTTCCTACTTGCAGTTGGAAAAAATATTGGATGCACAAGCTCCTTTAAGTTTTGCGGAAGGACAAAATCCGGCACATGATGAAATGCTGTTCATCATCATACACCAGGCTTATGAATTATGGTTCAAACAGATTTTGTTTGAACTGGAGTTTGTAAAAAAAGTGTTCAGTAAAGAAAAGGTGGATGATAACAGTGAGGACCTGAACCTTTGCCGTCACCGACTGCAACGGGTGGTTAGGATTCTTGAATTGCTCAATCAGCAAATAACGATTCTCAATACAATGACGCCGCTGGACTTTCTGGAGTTCCGCAACCTGCTTACGCCTGCCTCCGGTTTTCAAAGCAAACAGTTCCGTTTGATAGAAGCTACGCTGGGTTTGCAGATGGAAAAGCGTCATCATCATGATTATTACAAACGCACCAACGAAGGTGGTTTCACCCAAAAAGATTTTAATGAAATAGAATCTACTGAACATGCAGAAAGCATTTTGCAACTGGTAAACCGGTGGCTGGAGCGTATGCCGTTTTTTGATGAAAAGTATTGGACTGATTATAAAAAACTCAGCAATGAAGCCCTAAACCCCTATCCTTTCTGGAACGATTACCGGTACCTGTATCAACAAAGTTTAACGGAACGGGAATTGCACAAGCTGAAGGATTTTGATACCCAGTTTTTGGGACAAGTTGTTGGTGAGGCCACCAACAAGGGCATCGAGGCCACCAACAAAGGCAATGAGTTTGTTGGTGAAGCCACCAACAACCCAGGTATGAGTGATAAAGCAATGAGGAGTGCTTTGTTCATTATGCTATATCGTGATTTTCCTGTGTTTCAAACTTCGTTTCAGATTTTAGATACCTTGATTGAGATTGATCACTGGCTGGCGGGCTGGCGGCATAAACATTATGTGATGGTTCGACGTATGATTGGTATGCGTGTGGGTACGGGCAATACCAGCGGCGCCGGGTATTTAGATGGTGCTGTACAGCAGCATCACATTTTTAAAGAGTTGGCTTCGCTTTCAACGTATTTGATTGAACGTAGAAAATTGCCGAAGTTGCCGGAGGAGTTGGTGAAGGCGTTGGGCTTTGTGAGCTAAGAGATTGAAAGAGGGAAAGGAGCTTAGATTATATAATTCCAAGGAGCACTGAAAATGACTCGTTTGTATAAACTGCAATACTTAATGAAGAATTATTAAAGAGGTTTATGCAAACTTTATCTGTTTGTGTGTTTTTTGTTTTTGCTATTAGCTCTTTTAATCCTTTTACAACAAAACCCATCTCCTCATTATTATTAAAATTTACTTCCATTATTTCGAGAAACTCTGTTTTGCTTTGCAGAAAAGAGTTATAAGCTATTGAAGAATCTTTTTTTAGTTCTTCAATAAGTTTAAAATAATTCTCTTCTTCTAAAAGCTGAATTACTTTTTCTTTCAATTTAGCTTGTTTAATCAGAAAGACCGGTGTAATCACCGGTCTTTAAATTTGATTTTTAATAACTATACACCGCATAGCCCCAAGGCGCCAATGCAAATTGTTGCCCATCAGTTAATTTTTCTTTCTTACCTGCAAATACATTATCAGCTTCACCACTAAACTCTCCTTTGATGGTTACGGTTTGAGGATTGGCAGAAAGATTTAATACTACCAATGCCTTTCTCCCGTTCTTTTCTCTCATGTATGCATACACCGCATCATCATTGGAAGATACTAACTTTTTATAAGCAGCATCTACTGCCAATGCCGGATTGCTTTTACGCAAGCTTAACAGCGTTTTGTAAAAAGCACCACGTTCAAACTTCGCAAAGGTGATGGTGTCTTTATAGAAAAAGGAAATACTATCTAAGAACGGTTCTTCCTGTCCGCTGTAGATGAGGGGCAATGTGTTTTTCCATGTCTGGCTCAATACTGCAAAAGGTGCATGTACAGCGCCGGGCATAGTTGCATAATCAGCTTTGTTCCAGCTGTTCTCATCATGGTTGCTGGTAAAATACATTTTGATGGCGCCGGGTACAAAGGTTTCTTCCAGCTTCATCAACGAAGTATCAAGCAGTTTAGCACTGGCTTCACCTCTGGCTACTTTTTTCATCCTGGCAAAACCATCCCATCCATAACTGGCATTGAAGCCGGCATCATGAATCCATGCTACATCTGCTTCGGCGAGCATAAAAATTTCAGGCTTTATTTTTTTCAGTTCGGCAATGCAATGCTGCCAGAAACTGCGGGGTACTTCTCCTGCCACATCGCAACGGAAACCATCAATATTTGTTTCCGTTAACCAATACTTCATGGCATTGATCATACTGTCGTGCAACAAAGGATTTTCATAATTCAGATCTCTTGTGTCGCTCCAGTCAAACGCATAAGCCAATGTGCCATCCGCTTTCTTCACAAAAAAATCAGGATTGCTTTTAATCCAGCGGTTATCAGCACCGGTATGATTGGCCACCCAATCCGTAATTACTTTAAAGCCCAGCTCATGAGCTTTGTTTACCAGGTTCTTCCAATCTTCCAATGTTCCAAACTCAGGGTTCACTTCGGTATAATCCTGTACTGCATAATAACTACCCAGCTTTCCTTTACGATCCACTTCACTGATGGGTGTAATGGGCATAAACCACAATATCTCCACTCCCATTTCTTTCAACCTTGGTAAATGCGCTTCAAAGGCTTTAAAAGTTCCTTCAGGCGTGTATTGCCGCACATTCACTTCATAAATATTTGATTGAGCAATATAAGCGGGGAAATTACCGGCAGCATCCTGCTTGTTTTCTGCATTGGGCATTTCTTTACAGGAGCTCCACAAAAGGGTGAGAGCTGTGGCAGCGTACATGAGTTTTTGAATGGTCATAATCAATATTTGAGCATGGAAATTATTAAACATTTCCGGTTCGGCACATAAAATTTCCCGTTCAAACAAAAATAAAAGCGATCCATTACTCCTTTGAGTAACTTTTAAAAATCAAACTTGTTTTATGAAGAAATTTTTACTCCTGGTTTCTTTGGGGCTTTGTGTATCACATTCATTAAGCGCTGCAAACTTTAATATCGATATCAATGGGTTTACTTACACACCGGATGATTTAATTGTGAATGTGGGTGATGTGGTGGTAATAGATGCCCAAAGTTTTCATCCGCTGCAGCAGGTGAGTGAGGCTACCTGGAATGTAAATGGTAATACGGCCCTGCCCGGGGGCTTTTTTTCAACAACCCCTTTTACACTTACCATTACAGCGGGTATGGCGGGCTCTACCATTTATTATGTTTGTGCAGCACATGCTTCAACCGGCATGAAAGGCAGGATACGTGTAAACGTTACTTCTTCAATTGCGGAGAATAAGGTTCTTGATTTCAACTTTACAGTATTCCCAAATCCTGTTACACCTGCATCCCGCATCAACATCAGTACAAAGAAAATTTCTGATATCAGCATCCTGTTATACGATGCTTCGGGTCGTGTGGTACAGCAGGTAGTAAAATTTAAAATGCAACCGGGTGAAATAACACTTCCGTTTTCTGCCGTTGCTTTATCTAAAGGAACCTATTATTTGTTAATGCGAACCAATGAAGGAACCCTCAAGCGACAGATTGTAGTGTATTAACTGTTCATCATCCTGCAATATGTTGTATAAAAAATGCCGGTCTGCAAACCGGCATTTTCATTTTCTGCATCAGTTATTTAAATCATGGCTGCGGCCTCTTCACCACTTACTACGGCTCCTTCCATACTTGCCTGTAAATCGGCAATATGCTCACCGGCAAAATAGGTATTGATAAATGCTTTTTTCAAAGCCGGTCGTAAGCGGAACCATTGACCCGGACGGTACACAGAGTAAGCGCCTTTTGAAAATTCATCATCGCCCCAGTAATAGTTGAATTGCTTTTCCAATGCCGGACGAATATTCCCAAATGCAGGTAATAAAGCTTGCTGCATCAAGACAGCCCGGCCCGTATCATTTTGTTTAGCTACTACATCAGCTTTATCACCAATAGCATAAGAGATCAATACACCTTTCGCTGATTTCTGATCCTTACTGCCGTGATAAATAAAATGAGCGGTGGAATCGGTAACAATATCAAAGCGTTCATCTTTCCAGAAACGGTTGGTAAAGAGCATCAGGTTCTTGTTAACACGTCCGTACTGCAGTTCATTAATAGCATCAATTTTATCAACAGGTAATTTCGGCAGCCATTCTATTTTTTTCATGGCTTGAGTAGGTGTGGTGCAAATCAGTTTATCTGCTTCAAAAACTTCACCATTGGTACAAGTAACTTTTACACGATTGCTTTGTTCAATGCGCAACACCTGGTGATTGAGTTTTATTTTTTCCGGTCCTATTTTTTTAGCAAGAGCATCAGCCAGTTTACCATTACCGCCTACAATTTTATACGGAAGCTCTTTGCGTTGTGCCACCGTAGTGAAATGCTGTAATGCAGCATAAGCTGATACCTGGCGTATACTTTCACCAAAATCAATACTATCTACAAGGTTCTGAATGTCTAAATCCCTGCCATCACAACCGTTGTTAAGTAGGTAACGCCACCAGTCTAATTTATCCAGCTCATTTTGATCTTCAGTACTTAAATCAACAAAATCCATTTTCAGTTTGGCCAGTTTCTTTTGCCAATCCTGGCTTTGACTCCATTCAAATGGTTTGAAGTATTGATTTTTATAATGCAGATGCGCCTGTAAGAGGTTATCCTGCAGCAATAAGCCCAACTCATCGCACAATCCCAAAATACGTTTTTGTGATTTGGAAATCCATTCTCCTCCCAACTCTACATTCAGATTTTCTTTAGCATCTATGTTATACGTATAAACTCTGCCACCCACCCTGTTTCTTGCTTCCAGCACCACTACATCAATTCCTCTTTTTTGTAAGGCATAGGCTGCCGCCAAGCCTGAAAATCCCGCACCAATGATGACTACTTTAGGTGTGGCACCTATTCCGAATGCTGAAATACTGTCTGTTGCCAGTAAGATGCCTGCAGTACTGAGCAAGCCATCTTTAACGAATTGTCTGCGGGTTGCCATAGCATGAATTTTCAGCTAAGTTGGCAAGCAAACAGTTGTTAAGGAATGACGGGTATCAGAATTTAAGATGAGATAGCACCGAAAATGAAGGCAGAAAATACATTTCTGGTAGGGGCTTTTGTACCAACAAGGGAGCAATGTTGTGTCACTCACTTCATCGTTCCGTTCTCCGTGGCATCCGGCCAAACATATCAGTGCAGGTTCATCAAACCAACTCTTTCAGCTTTGCTACCAATACATCTACTTCTTCTTTTGTATTGAATTTGGAAAAACTGAAACGTACAGGAATACGATTGGGGTCATTATTGAATGCACGGATTACATGTGAACCTTGTTGTGCACCGCTGGTACAGGCGCTGCCACCGCTGGCACAAATACCAGCCATGTCCAGATTCATGAGCAGCATCTCGCTTTTTTCTGATTTGGGAAAACTTACGTTTAACACTGTGTAATTGCAATTGCCCGCTGCATCGCCATTAAAACTTACATCACTCAACTGCTGTTGTAATTGTTCCATCAAATAAAATTTCAAGCCACGGATATAATTGCTTTCTGTTTCAAAATGGGTGGTAGCCAGCTCCAGTGCTTTTGCAAAACCTACAATGCCATATACATTCTCCGTACCTGCACGCATGTTACGCTCCTGTCCGCCGCCATGTACATAAGGTTTGATGTGTACATTTTCATTGATGTATAAAAGTCCGGATCCTTTGGGACCATGAAATTTATGAGCGCTGCCGCTGATGAAATGCACCGGTGTATTGCGAAGGTCGAAGTTGAAATGCCCTACGGTTTGCACACAGTCAGAATGGAAGATGGCTCCATGCTGCACACACAACTCTCCCACCGCATGGATATTGGTGATATTACCGATTTCGTTATTGGCATGCATTAAGGTGACCAATGTTTTTTCATCAGATGCAGCCAGCAATTCAGCCAGGTGATTCATATCAATATGACCATCAGGCAGAATATTAACATAGCTCACTTTGGCTTCATCACGGTGATCTAAATATTCAACGGTGTGAAGTGTGGCATGATGCTCAATAGGTGATGTGATGATGCGTTTGCAGCCGAGATCACGAACAGACCCGGTAATGGCCGTGTTGCTGCTTTCAGTACCGCAACTGGTAAAAAAGATTTCAGCCGGATGGGCGTTCAAAATTTTGCCTACGCTTTTACGGGCATTTTCAATGGCCAGCCGGGTTTCCCTTCCGTAACTGTAAATGGAAGAGGGATTGCCGTATTTGTTTTGTAAATAAGGCAGCATGGCTTCCAACACCTGTGGATCAAGAGCAGTAGTAGCAGCGCTGTCAAAATAATAACGGTTCATCAGCAAACATTGAGGCACAAAGATAATTGGAATTAAGAAGTTTCTTCGTTTAAAGGATAAACGAAGAATTTCATTACATCAACCCCTCAATCTTCTCCATCACATCCTTTGCTACTTTATCTGCCTCTGCTACACTTTGGGCTTCAGAATATACACGAATGATAGGTTCAGTATTACTGGCCCTTAAATGCACCCAGCTTTTTTCAAACTCAATTTTTACACCATCTTCTGTATTTACAGGAAAAGCAGCATACTGTTCTTTTACTTTGGTAAGAATAGCAGGCACATCTGTTCCTTTGGGCAAATCAATTTTGTTCTTGCTCATGAAGTAATCAGGATAGGTCTTGCGCAAAGCTGCACAACTCAGATTACTTTGTGCCAGGTGTGTTAAAAACAACGCAATGCCCACCAACGCATCTCTGCCATAATGTAACTGCGGATCAATGATGCCGCCATTACCTTCACCTCCCATCACGGCATTTACTTCTTTCATCTTGGTTACCACATTCACCTCGCCTACGGTACTTGCATAATATTTGCCGCCATGTTTTTCTGTTACATCTCTCAGCGCTCTTGTAGATGAAAGATTTGATACCGTATTTCCTTTTTTGTTAGCAAGTACGTAATCAGCCACCGCCACCAAGGTATATTCTTCACCAAACAAACTTCCATCATCGCTTACAAAACACAAACGGTCCACATCAGGGTCTACAGCAATGCCGAGATGTGCTTTCTGCTTTACCACTTCGCTGCACAACTCTACTAAGTTTTCAGCTAAGGGTTCAGGATTGTGTACAAAGTTGCCGTGCATATCAGCGTTAAGAACGGTAATATCATTTACACCTAAAGCGTTTAATAACTGAGGTACAGCTACTGCACCGGAGCTATTAATGGCATCAACCACTACTTTAAAATTTTTAGAAGCAATTAATTCTTTATTTACCAGCGGATGTGCAAGAATTGCATCAATATGTGTTTGCAGCAAAGTATGATCTGTTTCATAATGGCCCAATTCATCCACTCCTGCAAAATCAATGTCTTCTTTTTCTGCCAATACTAAAACCTGCTTACCAATTTCTGCACTGATGAATTCACCTTTATTATTGAGCAACTTCAAGGCATTCCATTGTTTGGGATTGTGTGATGCGGTGAGGATAATACCTCCATCAGCTGCTTCAAATACTACCGCCATTTCTACGGTGGGGGTTGTACTTAAGCCTAAATCAACTACATCAAGCCCTAAACCAATTAATGTATTTACCACGAGGCTTCGTACCATTTCGCCACTCATTCTTCCATCACGGCCCACAATGATTTTTTTGCCGCCATTGCTTTTGATGATAGCGCCGTAAGCGGCTGTAAACTTTACAATATCAATGGGCGTTAAATTATCACCGGGTTTACCTCCAATGGTACCACGAATGCCGGAGATTGATTTCATTAAAGCCATATTAGATTGCAGATTTTAGTTTTTAATTATTGCAGATAAAATTCAGTGGGTTGCCTGTAACTCATCATTTCTATCCCATCATCATCTTATAAATCATCTCTTTCAACAGCGAGGCATCTTCTGTGCCCGCATCACCCACACCTACGCTACGCAGGTTGTATTCATGCATCAGCAGCAGGGCTGCCTGCACACCTTCATACCCGTAAATAGAAGCACTTGCTTTATAATCTTTCATGAACCATTGGTTGATGCCTGTTTGTGCTGCCACAGATTTATCATTACCCTGCACACCAAACAGCATGAACACTTTTGAAAAATAACTGTACAGCGAAGGAAGAATCAACTGTATAGGAGCCGCCTTGGGATTGCTTTCAAAATACTGCACAATCTGCAAAGCCTTGCTCAGGTTTTTCTTACCTACAGCATTCTGCAGTTCAAATACATTATACTCTTTGCTGATGCCGACAAAGTTTTCAATATCATCTTCATTGATGGTCTTTTTATCACCGAGGTTCAAAATCACTTTATCAACTTCATTGGCTAATCTTGAAAGGTCGTTGCCGATATGATCTACCAGCAAATGAATGGCTTTTTGTGTGGGTTGATAGCCCTTGTTTTCAATCATCTGTTGGGTCCAGGCCGGCAACTCATTATCATACATTTTTTTGGTGGTAAGCAGCTCGGCTTTTTCTTTCAGCAGTTTCGCCAGTTTGCTTCTGCCATCTACTTTCTTTTCTTTATGGGCTACAATGAAGATGGTGGAACTCAATGGTTTTTCAATATAGGCTTCCAGCTTGTCCAGCTCTTTTAATTGTTGTGCTTCTTTTAAAATAACTACCTGCCTATCGCTGAACATGGGATATTTCATGCAGGCATTTACCACATCAGCCCAGGTAGAATCTTTACCGTAAAAAATACTCAGGTTAAAACCGGCTTCTTCAGGAGTGAGGATTTCTTTTTCTGCTGCATTCACTAATTGATCAATATAATAATCCTCCTCCCCTTCCAGCCAGTAAACGGGTTTGTATTTTTTTTTCTTCCAGTCGTTCAGAATTTTTTCAGCGCTCATACAGTTGCGCAAAAATAAGCGGAACAGGGTTGGTTTGATGCAGCAACGTTCAGTCGGCAATAAAAATATTAGCGGCCGGTAACAAAGGTTGATTCAAGAACCGGAGAATGATTTGCGCCACTGTTATCACATCTTTCCGGCAATAGGTAACAATACGGTCCATGTTTTGCTCCACGTAGTAAACATCTTTTACCTGGCTGCCGTCCATATCATCTTTCGGTGTTTCAATGCCGAGGCAGGCAGCTAATAGTTTTAAGGAAGTATAGTTTTTATAATCTCCGAATTTCCAGAGCTGCATCGTGTCAATCATATTCGTTTCCCAGGGTTTCTTGCCGCTGAACTGCATAAAGCCGGGTAATGGTAGTTGATTGATGAGAAACCGGCGGCTGATGTACGGTATATCAAACTCCTTGATGTTATGACCTGCAAAATGAAAACCCGGTATGGATTGATGAAATGATTCCAGCTTTTGAGCAAACTCATGGAGCAGTTGCTTTTCATCTGCATGATGATAACTTTTAATACGAAAGCACAAACGGTTGGCTTTATCATAATAAAAAAAGCCCGTACTGATGCAGATAATCTTCCCGAATTCAGCCATAATACCGGCACGATGTGGATACCATTCTGCCGCTGAAAAATTTTCTGGCATGGTTTTGGAAATTTTGTCTGCCCAGAGCGCTTTCCATTCTTCAGGAAGCTCTTCAAAATGTTGATACTGAGGAACCGTTTCAATATCCAACAGCAGCAGGTGTTGCAGGTTGTATGGTGTTGATGGTGTCAAAGCAACTTATTTAATCACTAAATAAAACAAACATTATGACTTATTCAAATTATCCTTCCTCTAGTGTGCAGGAAAAACCAACAAGTAATGGAAAAGACAACCGTATGCTTATTTACGGGTTGTTAATTGTAGCCCTGCTGGGTACCTGGGCTTACTTTTTTTATGATCAGTCAAAATCAAAACAGGTAACACAAAAGCTGCAGGCACAATTACTGCAAACAGACAGCAGCCGCAATAACCTGGAAACAGAATACAACTCGGCGCTGCAACGTTTGGATGAATTAACTTCTATGAACAGTTCGCTGGACAGTCTTGTTAAGTCAAGAAACACAGAAATCAGTGGCTTAAAAGCACGCATCAGTGCTTTGCTGAAAAAGCAAAATAAAACAGCAGCAGAAATTGCAGAAGCCAAACGTTTGATTGATGAACTGAATGGTAAAATTTCTGAATACCTTAATGAAATTGAAACCCTTCGTGGTGAAAATTTACAATTGAAAACAGAAAAAGAAGAAATCATTGTGCAGAAAGCAGTGTTGCAGCGGGAACATGATTCAACCAAAGTATTGAAACAGCAGGCTGAAGAAAAACTGGATGTTGCCAGTACACTCAATGCTTCTGACATCAACGTAGTTACAATTGATGAACGTAAAAACGGTAAAGAAGTAGAGAAAACTGTAGCGAAGCGTGTAGATAAAATCCGTGTTTCTTTTAATGTATTTAACCGTGTGGGTGAGCAAAGTACTAAAGATGTATTTGTAGTAGTAATGGACCCTGCCGGTAATATCATCAGCAATGAAGCATTGGGTAGTGGTCGTTTTGTTACCCGTGAAGAAGGTGAAAAAATGTTTACACAAAAATCGAATGTAAACTTTACTTCAGGGCAGGTAGTGCCGGTAACTGTTGAGTGGAAACCGGGTACCCGGTTTGTGGAAGGCAACTATAAAATTGCCATCTACAACAATGGTTTCAAAATCGGTGAATCCAGCAAAAGTTTGAAGAAAGGCGGTCTGTTCAGCTAATACAAAATTGATCATCAGCCGGAAAACATCCCGGTGTTTTCCGGCTGATGATTTTATGAATCTTTATACACGTAATGACATGTATCATTGGATAGTTCAGCAGATAATTCCTACATTTAGCAATCAAAAAAACAACATATGACTTACTCAAATTACCCTTCAGCAGGTCCACAGGAGAATCCTCAACCACCCCGTAAAGACAGCCGCAGTTTAATTTACGGTTTATTGATCGCCGCTCTTTTGGGCACCTGGGGATATATCATCTGGGATAAATCAAAAACAAAAGAATTAACCACACAGTTACAATCTCAGTTAACTACATCTGACAGCAGCAAGAATGCTGTTCAGAATGAGTACAACGCTGCTTTACAGCGTTTGGATGAATTGACTTCCATGAACTCCAGCCTCGATAGTCTTGTAAAATCAAGAAACTCTGAAGTAGAGAATTTAAAATCAAGAATCAGTGGTTTGCTCAAGAAGCAAAACAGAACAGAGGCAGAAAATGCACAGCTTAAAAGCATGATTAAAGATCTGAACGATAAAATCAGCGGTTATGTTCAGGAAATAGAAGTGTTACGTGGTGAAAACCTGCAACTCAAAACTGAAAAGGAAGAACTTATTACACAAAAAGAAACTCTGATCCGTGAAAAAGATCAAACCATCCAGGAAAAGAAAGCAGTGGAAGAAAAACTGGATGTAGCTTCTACCCTCAATGCTTCCAACATCAACATAGTTACCATTGATGAACGCAGAAGCGGAAAAGAAGTGGAGAAAGAGCGTGCCAAGCGTGTAGATAAAATCCGTGTTACATTCGATGTATTTAACCGTGTAGGCGATGATGCTACCAAAGATGTATATGTAGTAATTGTTGACCCTGCAGGAACTGTTATCAGTAATGAAGCATTGGGCAGCGGGCGCTTTACCACCCGTGATGAAGGTGAAAAAGTATTCACTAAAAAAGCTTCTGTTAACTTCAGTGCCGGCAAATCAGCTCCTGTATCTTTAGAGTGGAAGCCAGGTACCAAGTTTACAGGCGGTACCTATAAAATTTCCATTTATAATAATGGGTTTAAAATTGGTGAAGCCAGTAAGTCATTAAAATAAACAGAAAACTCTGAATCAAAAAAATGCGGATGAAACTCATCCGCATTTTTTTTTGGTATAATCGTCGTTTTATTTAGGAATTTCCAACACATAGATCAATGAACTGCAGCGTTGTTTATTAAAAAGTGTTTTGAGGTTGGAGATAAAACCGATAACAACCGCTTTCAGCAGTGATCCTTTCTTATATTTTTCACTGAGCATGCTTACATAAAAACTATCCAGCCACATGGGCAGTATGGTTTTAATACGTAAACCATGACGCTCCGCCAGCTTTTTCATTGCTGTGGGGCTGAAATGGTACAAATGCCTCGGCACATCATAGGCCGCCCATCCGGCACTGTAAGTTTTTGCATCATAGCTGGTGTAGTTAGGCACGGCAATAATGATTTTTCCATTGGCAGAAACAACTGTCTTTAGTTGGGTCATGTATTCATCCAGCCGGTGTACATGTTCCAGCACATGCCATAATGTAACGGCATCATAAGTACCTGCGGGCAGGCTGAAGAAATGCTCAGCCGGAAATACATCTGCTTTATAACGTTTGGCTGCAATCTCCCTTGCCTGTTCATCTGGCTCCACACCTGTGCTCAGCCATCCTTCTTCAGTCATGGCATGCACAAAGGCCCCGGTACCACTTCCAACATCCAAGTGCATACCCACTTTCTTGCCGGTTACTTTTTGTACCAGCGCTACTTTCTGTTTCAACGTGTAAGAACGGGCAATATGATATAGTTGATTGATGAATCCTTTCTTTGTATCAGAATGAGAAACGTAATCAGCGCTTTGATAATAGCGGCCAATAGCAGTTTCGCAGGGAATATCCTGTGTAAAACGGCATCCGCATTCGCTGCATTCAGCTATGGGAAACGTTTCATTGCTCACAGAAAAATCACAGGCAGTAAATGCGTTTTGAATGGTTGTGCTGTTACAGGCAGGGCAATGTGTATGATGAACCGTATGCGGCATGGCTGTTGCTTCTTGTTTTACAGGTGGCGTTAAGGTGTTTTGTGTAAAACCGGCGGTTCTTTTGGCTGTAATGGCTGATAGTTGGTGTAATTCTTCCATTGGATATTGTGATTTTTGGCAAATATCACAGCTAAGATAATGCCAGTAATAGCTAAAAACAAGGCCGGAATCAATCTTGAGTACTTTTGCTTCGTAGATGTGCTATGGAGCAACTCTTCCATTTGCAGGTTCGTATGTTCTTCATTGCCTACGAGCACCTGGTGTGTGGCGCCGGAGCGGATGATTTTTTCTGCCGCCACGGACTGATGGGAAACTAACGGATTTGTTTCCTGTTCAAATGAGAACGAATGACCGGATTTTTTAAAACTGCCCAATCCATTCCATTGCACAGTTCCTTTTTCCACTTGTTCCCTAAAACGGCTGATGAAAGACAGCACCTGCTGTTGTGCTTCCTGTGCGGAAAGATGCTGCTCCTGTATGAGCCAGTCAATAAAAGAAGTTTCATCTGTGGTGTTGACAGAAAACTCAACAGAGGAAACCGGGGCATGTATTAATTTATTGGGAAAATCTACTCTTGCTGTTGTTTCTTTCAACTGCATACTTCCCCATCCTTTTATGGAAACAAAACCATGTGTGGCGAGATATTTTAAAATAAGATGCTGCAAGTTCCTATAACTTTTGGTCAAAGGTAACTCTAATTCCTCCAACAAACTGAAAACCGAGTTGCGGATACAGATTCCAGCGGCGATAGGTATTATTGAAAATGTTATTGAATTGCGTCCACACTGAAATCATTTTGGTTGCCTTGAACTCAATGCCGGCATTTAAATCTGCAACAGAGGGTAAAGTAGCTGCGTCTCCGGCTGCATTTACCCTGTAAACCGGTCCCTGCCATGCAAAAAGATCACTTTTAATCATGAGTTTTTTAATGGGTTGCCAGCGTAAGGCTGCTGTAATTTGTGTGGGAATAAAATGCCAGGGCTCTGGTTCTGTTTCCTGGCCGGTAATACTGTAAATATCCAGTTTGGCACTCAGGTTCAGCTGGTCTGTTATTACATAACCCAGTTCCGCCTGTGCATGTAAACCCTGTAATTTTCCTTCCTGTACCACATTAAACACAGCTCTTGGTTTTAAATAATTTACAAACAATGGTTGATTTAAATATTCAAAAAACCCTGCCTGTAACCGGTAGTTGAAACTG
Source organism: Lacibacter sp. (assembly GCA_050916065.1). GTDB lineage: Bacteria > Bacteroidota > Bacteroidia > Chitinophagales > Chitinophagaceae > Lacibacter. The sequence continues at coordinate 1,331,894 of CP051137.1, read as the reverse complement.
CTGGCAACACTTCCCTTCACACCACCAAACAATTCTGTAATTCTTGTATTGAATTGTGATTGCGGCTGGTTGATCCATGGATTTTGTGAAACGAGGTATTGGTAATTGTTTTTACGAACATGACCTGTCCATCCGGCAATAAATACCGCTTTGCCATCTTTGGTAGGAATATCGAGTAACACATCTGGCAGCACCCGCAACGAACCATTATCCCAGGTAGGACGAATACCGGCACGCAATCTTATTTTTTCAGTTTTAAAAATAACGGCAGGGTTTACAAAGAACACATTGTTTGTATAAGAGCTTCCGCCGGTAGGTTTAAAACTTGTAAGATCTGCATTTACCGCAAGGGCAGCTCTCACTACGTTACCGGCTCTTATTTCTACAGGAACATTGAGGATGGCATTGGTTTCACTGGCTCTTGAATCGCTGAATACTTTAATATCTACATCAGGATTGTAGGTTAAGCCAAATCGGTTTACATACGCATTACGGAAACCGGCTTTAACGGAAAATGTTTGATACGGTTTTTTAAGTGAATCATCCTTGCTGTTATTGAAAGCAGTATCTAAACCGTAGAGATAAAATGTTTGCTGTTCGTAGCCTGCCTTGCCATATACTTCCACTTGTCCGGCAACAGTGTTTAAATGTGCATTGATGGCGGTTTGATTCCACTGCTGTAAACGTAAATCGCCTTTTTGTGAAAGATGATTGGCAAAGAGATTGAAGTTGGTTTTCTTTCCGTCACCAATGGTAATACCTGCTTCTGCTAAAGGTGTATTAAAGTTGCCATAGCCCAGCTTAATATAATTGCTGTTATGCGCCACACCAGCTGAGTCAATCTGCAAAGCCATTGGTTTTAATGCAACCGGCTGAAGCGAAAACAAAAGATTCTGCAATGGAATGTTATAGCTGAGATTGGGATTGGCAGTTTCCGGAGCCGGCGGTGTTGCGTTAAAGTTGATCTTCACTGCATTTTTTAAAACCGGTTTAAAAGCAGAAGTAATTTCCACCCGCTGCTTTTTAGATGTATCCTGTGCAGTGAGTACAAAACCCCAGCAACAAAAACCAAGGAAAAATATTATTCGTTTGTTCAACATGTGCATTCGTTTTTAAATCTTCAATCGTGCAGTTTGTTTATCCTTCAATCTTTGAATTTTTCTTTTCTTCTTCAATCAGCCGCTGCAGTTTTTCAGTGGCTTCCTGCTTCAACTGCGGGTTTGTTGCATTTTCACTTACACTCTGGTACGTGGCCTTGGCATTGAAATAATCTTTCTGCTTATAATAAACATCGCCCAGCAAAATATAAGACTTCGTAACCCAGAAATCATAACTGCCGCTTTTGTTAATTACCTCAAAAGCTGCTTTTTCTGCCTGCGTAAGATTGTTGAGATCTAAATAACATTTCGCTACCTGGTATCTTGCTTCTGCAGCCCACTCTCCTTTGTTAAGACTGATCACTCCACGGAAAGAAGTTATTGCAAGATCATACTGACCATTGAGCTGATGATTGGTTGCCGTAACAAGGTTACTCAATGCTTTATCATCATTGCCTGCATTTTTATTGGCTAATAAATCTTTGGCAGCTTCACTTGCTTTTTTATAATCCTTTAACTGGTAATAACAACGTAGAGCACCCCTCAACGCTTCTAACTTGTTTTCGTCAGTGGTAGCTGCATCTTCCAGTATTTCATAGTAAGGACCGGCTTTGGCATAATCTTTCAACTCAAAGTAATAAGTGCGGGCTGCTACAAAAGCAGATCGTTCTGTAAAGCGGCTCATGCCTGCATTGGCAACAAATTCATAACCGGGTAATGCATTTTTCCAGTCTTTGTTCTGCATATAACATTCACTGCGGTAGTAATTAGCTTGTATGCTGTAGGCTCCATTCGGGAAACGGGATAAGTAATTATTGATTTGCTGAACGGCACCTTTACAATCATTATTACCCAGCTTTACTTCAACTGCTGCATAAGCTAAGGAATCCGCTTCACTGGCCGAAATGGTTTTACCGCTGTTACGCACAAATTCTTCATAGGCTTCCGGCCGGCCGGTTTCAATGTAAAGAAGTTTGATATTGTCCAGCGCCTGGTCTGCTTCTTCGGTATTAGGATATTGCTGAATTAATTTTTTATAAGCAGCTATGGCCTCTTCATTTTTTTCAATATTGGCATTGGCAATACCCAATTGTAACAAAGCGTTGGGTTTAAAGGCATTGTTTTGTGGCGTATTGATAATATTGTTGAGATAAGGAATGGCATCTCTGAACTTTTCATCAGCCATATAGGTTTTTGCAATTTCCATCTGTGCATCAGTAACAAGCACACTGCCCGGATACTCACGCTGCATGGTATTAAGCAAATCAATTTTTCCTTTACTGCTGTTGATGCCTGTAATCATGGCCTTTTGATACAATGCATAATCTGCATTTTTCCAACTGTAATCTATCACCTGCTGATACATACTTAATGCCTGTTTGTAATTACGCTGCATAAAGTAACAATCAGCCTGGCGGGTATAGGCATCCTGATCAATGTAAGGTGAGCTTAATGAAATTCTACCGGTCGCTTTTTGAAAAAAGCTGAGCGCCTGGGCAAAATTTTCACGGCGCAGGTAACAGTAGCCCAGGTTGTAACTGGCTTCCTTAACGGTAGCTTCTCCCATACCAGGATTGCCGCTGTTTAAAAACTTATGATAAAATTGTGTGGCATCATCCAGGTTGTTATTACGGTACGCAATTTCACCTTTCCAGTAATTGGTGAGCGGTAAAACAGGTGCGTTGTAGGGATCTTTCAGGATCTTATTGAGCAAATCATCTGCCTGGTTTAATTGTCCGTCATTGATGAGTTCTGCAGCACGTCCATACAAAATGCGGGAATAAAGTTTTTTTGTAGCCTCGCTCCTGTCGTCCAAAGATTCAATGAGTGTAAGTGCATCTTTAAAATTACTGGTGCCTGCCAGTAACCCAACCAGCAGTTCTTTGGCTTCTTTTGTATAAGTACTGTTAGGGTATTGATTCAGAAATTTTTTGAATTCGCTGATGGCAACACCCTGGTAACCCAGTTCATAAGAAAGTTTAGCGTAATTGAAAAGTGATACTTCCCGTTGTTGCTGGTTACTGCTGTTACCGGCACAAAACGCAAAAGCATTTCTTGCATTTTCCTTTTGATTGGTTTTGAGATAGGAATCGCCCAGCAGGTACATGGCTGTCTGGCTGAGGGAATCCTGTCCGCCGCTCAATTGTTTAAATCCTTCAATTGCTTTTGGTAGCTGGTTGCTTTGATAGTAACAGAAACTGAGTTTATACAAATCATCCCTGCTTACTTTTTCGGAGCGGTTCACATATTCTTCCAGGTAAGGCAATGCTTTTTTGTATTCCTTTTTTTCAAACCAGGCATGGCCCAGCAATTGTTTAATCTCTACTTCATACAACACATCCTTGCGTTTAGCTGCCTGTTCGGCAATGCTGATGGCTTTTTCTTTCTGCCCACGGAAGTAATAAATAGAAGCCATGTAAAAAGGAACGATCTGTCCGTATTGAGGATGGTTTTCTACTTTTTCAAAACAGGTGAGTGCTTCGTTATATTCCTTATCTGCATAAGCTAAAAATCCATAGTAATAATTGGCGTCCAGGTAATGCGGATCCATCGGCAACTGGCGTATGGTATTGAATAAAGGCTTAGCCTGTGCAAAGCGTTTTAAATAAAACAAACTGTAAGCAGTGCGGAATTTTGCTTCAGCAATCTGTTCATTATTCAGACTGCCGATTTCTGCTTTTTCATAAAATTCCAACGCATCGGCAAATTGTTGTTTCCTGAAGTAATAGTTGGCAAGATGATAGCTGAGTTGTTGTGTTCTTGGATGATTGAATGCAAACCGTATGTAATCAGTGGCCGGTAACACAGCCCGTTCATCGTTTTGCTGTAAACGGCAGGCCAGGATGTAAAAGTCAATTTCTTCTGTTTGCAGATATTGATTACCAACCGTGGCTGTCTGAACATTTTGCTTTAATTCCAGTAATAGCGGAAGTGCAAGACTGTACTGATCGTTGAGAAAATATTCCTGTGCCTGTTTAAATTTTGAATCAGGGTCTCTGTTAACAGCAGTTGCCTGTGCCTGAACAGTTGCTGTATGAACACAAGCTAAAAGAAAACCTGCAGCGATGATTAAAAGGGATTTCATTGGCGGTTTAACGTGCATCATCATCAATTATTTTAAGGATCTTCTTAATTTCTCTGATGGGTTAAAGGTAGTTGGAGTTGCTTGGTTCAAACACTGTTCCATTTTTTTGTGGATAAAACTGCAGGTTCCGTTAATTTCGCAGTTTCAATGCACAATGACTTATTGTTTGCGCTGTCATTTGTCAATGAAAAATTGCAAACCAATCAAACCAAATCAAACGTCCATTACACATGAAAAAACTTTTGTCTATTAATTACACCAACACTTCTTTTAACATTTCTTTCTTAGTTCTGCGGGTGATAGCCGGTATTACCATGTGTGTGAATCATGGGTATGATAAACTGGTACATTTTGCTGATAAGAAAGATCAGTTTGTCAATCTTTTTGGTATTGGCAGTGCCACTACACTTGCATTGGTGGTTTTTGCTGAGTTCTTTTGTGCCATTTTTGTAACTATAGGTCTTTTTACACGCTTTACCGTGTTACCGCTGGTAATTTGTATGGGGTATGCTTTCTTTAAATCGCATCATGCAGATTTGTTTGGCGATGGAGAACATGCTGCTTTATTTCTTTCAGCCTATCTTGCCATTCTTCTATGCGGGCCCGGCAAGGTTAGTGTTGACGGATTGATTAAAGGATAAAATTATGTTTGAAAGTTCCACACAAATAAGAGTGCGTTATTCTGAAACTGACCAGATGAATGTAGTGTATCATGGTAACTATGCCCAGTATTTTGAAGTAGCCCGTGCCGAAGCGATCCGTGAGATGGGTATTACTTACAAGGAAATGGAACATATGGGTATAGTGATGCCTATCGTTGAATTACACACTAAGTTTTTGCGCCCGGCGGTGTACGATGATTTACTTACGATTAAAACACAGTTACGGGAACTTCCGAAAGATCACCGTATTGAATTTCATCATGAAGTGTATAATGCAGAAGGAAAACTGCTCACCATCGGGCGTATTGTTTTATATTTCCTGGATGCCCAAACAAAAGCAAGAACGGTGATGCCTGAAGCATTAAAAAAACACCTGGAACCTTATTTCACTCCTCATGCAAACAACTAACATATACGCTTCCATCATTACCATTGGTGATGAACTTTTAATAGGACAAACGATTGATACCAACAGTGCATGGATGGCCCAGGAGCTTAACAAAATTGGTGTATGGGTGAAAAGACGTGTAGCCGTAGGTGATAGCCGGGAAGGTATCTGGCAATCGCTCGACGAAGAATTAAAGCAATCTGATATTGTGTTGCTCACAGGTGGTTTAGGACCCACTGCAGATGATATTACAAAACCCCTTTTGTGTGATTATTTTGGCGGAAAGATGGTGGTGAATGAGCAGGTGCTGGAGCATGTAAAGAATATCTTCCTCCGTTTAAAACGTCCTTTGCTGGAACGGAACTTAAAACAGGCAGAAGTACCGGATGTATGTGAAGTGTTGATGAATGAACGTGGTACCGCACCGGGCATGTTGTTTCGCCGGCAGGAAAAGATTATTGTTTCCATGCCGGGCGTTCCGCATGAAATGAAGGGTCTCATGAGTAAAAAAGTAGTACCGCTTCTTCTAAAAGAATTTAACATGCCGGTAATCCTGCACCGTACGCTTTTAACGGCCGGTGTGGGCGAATCATTTATTGCAGAGAAAATACAGTTGTGGGAAGAAGCATTGCCCGGGCATATTAAACTTGCTTATCTGCCTAATTACGGAATGGTTCGGTTGCGTTTAACTACGCAGGGTACTGATGAAAAGGCTTTACAAGCCGAAATCGATCATTTGTTCAAGGAGTTACAGGAACTGGTGCAGGAATGGCTGGTTGCAGATAAAGATGAGCCCTTGGAAAAAGCATTAGGTGATTTACTATTGGCCCGCAACAAAACCATTGCTACTGCGGAAAGTTGCAGCGGCGGATATATTGCCCATCTCCTCACTTCTGTGCCGGGTTCTTCTGCTTATTTTAAAGGAACAGTAGTTGCTTATAGTTATGATGCCAAAGAAACCATTCTTGGAGTGAATCATTCCACGTTGGAAAGTAAAGGTGCCGTAAGTGAAGAAACAATTACTGAAATGTTTAACGGACTCATGAGGATAACTACAGCTGATTATGGGATAGCTACCAGCGGTATTATGGGGCCTGGGGGTGGAACAGAAGATAAACCTGTGGGCACGGTGTGGGTAGCTGTGGGAAGCCGTGAGAAAATGGTGGCTAAACGATTGAATTTTCGATTTGACCGTGCAAAAAATATTGAGTTAACAGCAGCCCATGCTTTACTGATGTTGTTTCAGTTTGTGAAAGCTGAACAGCATTGATTAGTTCCAAATCTTTACCTTTGACGCCGATTAGCGATTTGCTGCCATCTCCTGTTGCCATGTGTACTGAACTCCTGAAGTGTGCGACGCAAGGGACGATGCCTTTTGTACATTCGCTCGTCACAAAAAAATATTCAAATTCTTATTATGGCTTTAGTTGATTTAGTAATGCCCAAGCTCGGTGAAAGTATTATGGAAGCAACCATTTTGCGCTGGCATAAAAAACCGGGCGACACCGTGCAGATGGATGAAACCGTATTGGATATTGCAACCGATAAAGTAGACAGCGAAGTGCCCAGTACCAGCGCCGGTACGCTTGCTGAGGTTTTGTTCAATGAAAATGATGTGGTACCGATTGGTGCTGTAATTGCCCGCATTCAAACAACCGCAGGTGCAACAGTAAGCCCTGCGCCGCAGCCCGTGCACGCTCCCGTGAAAGAAACAGTTGAAACGGTTACTGAAGATATTCCCTATCAACCGGCAGGAGCAAAAGTGAATATTGCCGCCTCTAACGGCATACGCTTTTACTCGCCCCTGGTTTTAAACATTGCTGCACAGGAAGGCATTGGAATGGCGGAGTTAGAAACCATTCCCGGTACCGGTAATGAAGGTCGTGTTACAAAGAAGGATATTTTACAATATGTGAGTTCGAGGAAAGGTGGAAGTTTCAAGGTACAAGAACCAAGTAACAAAGTACAGGAAGAGGTAATGGTGATTCCGATGCAGAAAGTGGAACAACCTGCCCCCGCTCCTGCTCCATCTATGGCGCCTACTGTTTACAGCGGTAATGTAGAGATTATTGAAATGGACCGTATGCGCAAGCTTATTGCAGACCATATGGTGCGTAGCAAAGCCACAAGCCCGCATGTAACCAGTTTTACGGAAGCAGATGTAACAAATCTGGTACAATGGCGTGATAAAGTGAAAAAAGAATTTGAAAAAAGGGAAGGCACTAAAATTACCTTTACGCCTTTGTTTATTGAAGCAATTGTACGTTGCATCAAAAAATATCCATTGATTAATTCTTCAGTTGATGGTGATAAGATTATTGTAAAGAAAGACATTAACATCGGAATGGCTACTGCATTGCCCAGCGGTAACCTGATTGTTCCTGTTATAAAAAATGCAGATCAATTGAACCTTGTTGGTTTAACCAAACAGGTAAACAACCTGGCAGATGCTGCCCGTAACGGTAAACTGAAAGCAGATGATACAACCGGCGGTACTTTTACCTTAACCAATGTAGGAACTTTCGGCAGTTTAATGGGAACGCCGATTATTAATCAACCGCAGGTAGCTGTTCTGGCTGTGGGTGCTATCAAAAAGCGTCCTGTGGTAATTGAAACTCCGCATGGCGATAGTATAGCCATACGCCATATGATGTATCTTAGTATGAGTTATGACCACCGTATCATTGATGGCAGCCTGGGTGCTACTTTCTTAACTGCTGTGGCCAATGAACTCCAGAATTTCAGTAGCGACAGAGAATTATAAACCAGATTGTTTAACATCATCATAGTATTTAAAGCCTGAACAAGATTCAGGCTTTTTTGTTTCTTTGGAAATGAGACTATTTGCCGGATTCTGTTTTATTCTCTTGTCTATTACTGCACAGGCACAACTTGGTTCCTGGAATATTGTAAACATTAAAACAAACCTCAACGAAAGATGGAGTTTGTTTGGTGAAGCACAAATACGTTCGCTCGGGTTTTATAAACGATTTCATTATTATGAATTTAAAGGCGGTGCGGCCTTTACCATCAATAAGAATTTTTCATTGCAGGGCGGTTTGGGAAATTATGATACCTATGCGGAAGGTGGCAATTTTAAAACACCGATGGTGAATGATGAATTCCGCAGCTGGCTGCAAGTGAATATGAGCCAAAATCTACACCGTATAAAGTTTGAACATCGTTACCGTGCAGAACAACGCTGGACTATTAATGGTTTCCGTAACCGATTTCGTTACCGTTTTCAATCCATCATACCCGTTAATAAAAGCAAACTGGAAAAAGGAACGTTTTATACTGCGGTATGGAATGAAATTTTTCTTACCAACCGTGCACCCTATTTTGAACGTAACCGTTTTTTTATTGGATGCGGTTATGAATTGAGCGAACATCTTGCCGTACAAACAGGTTTTCTGAACCAGTTTGATTATAACCTGAATGATGAAACAGGAAGAAATTTTTTACAGGTTTCGTTTTTGTATGAACTGGCTATTGCAAAAAAGAAGCGGGAACATGTGCCGGGAGGAATTGATTAATAGCTGTAATGTTTTACTGAATGAATAGATACAACAATCGGAGTGGCGTCATGTCGACGAAGGAGATATCTCAGTAGTATAGTAATAATTGATTTTTTTGAACAAGCCTGACTAAAATCTATGAGACTGATTTTACAGAGATTTCTCACTATGCCGTAATGTTACGCAAGTTGTAAGCATCTGATGGCTGCGTTCGAAATGACGGCGTGATTTGTTTGAGATATTAAAAGATGGTGAACCCTCAATTCAATTCTTATTTCAATACTTCAACTCTCCCAACTTTTCCAGCGCATACAATAGTGCTGTTACATGCATGCTCTGCATAAACTTATTTTCCCGGATCAGTTGTTTTACTTCTTCCCTGCTCACCAGGAGCACTTCAATATCTTCTCCTTCGTCCAGCATTTGTTCTTTTATTTTTTGGCCGCCGGTGGCCAGGAACATGTGCATGAGATTATTATTAGTAGATGGATTGGCTGAAGTTTTTCCAAGGTAGGTATAGTTTTCAAAAGCATAACCTGTTTCTTCCAGCAGTTCACGGGCAGCAGCTGCCTGCAGGTTTTCATCAAATGGGTCTACGCATCCGCCGGGAATTTCAAGCAGCGTTTCGCCTAAGGCCTGCCGGTATTGACGAACGAGTATAATCTGATCTTCCAATGTAACCGCCACAGCTGTTACCCAATCAGGGAACTCGTACACATAATACGGATCAATTATTTTACCATCCGGCTTTTCACATTTATCGGCACGTACCGTTAACCAATCGTCTTTAAAAAGATAAGTAGAAGCGAGGGTTTTCCAATTCATGTATGTTTCTTGTTTGTAGTTGATGGCTTATCGTTCCTTAATAAGATTCATCTTCAAAATAAAAACTATAAACCAATAACTGTTTTACCAGCCCATCCTTTCTCTCAAACTACTGATATGTGCTGCATGATGTTTACCATGCCATGCATACATACCCAGCAGGTACCATAAATTAAACTGCTTTTTACTGTGCGAATGAATATAGGTACGCTCCCATTCCGCTCCTTTTACATTTGAAAAAAGACAATAGAGCTTTGCATGAATGGTATGAATCATGGTTAAAGAAACATTAATAGGCAATTGTTCATACTCGGCCGTTTGCGACCATGCTTCTTCATCATAACCCATGATGGTGGGGTTGTCTTCAGTTAATGTAAACTTGAGACGGCTGAGCGCATTCATATGACTGTCTGCCACATGATGTACTACCTGCTTGACGGTCCATCCACCTTCACGGTAAGAAGTGCTGAGCTGATGCGCATCTAAATTTTCTATTGCTTTTTCTAAAAGACCGGGCAGGAATTGAATATCTGCCAAACGTTCTGCCAGCAAGGATTCGCTGAACGGTTGCGGCTCGTATTGACCTATTGGATAACGAAGATCTGTTGAGTTCATACTTGATGGTTAATAGTTCATGTCAATTGTTCAGCAAAAACAGACATTCATCAATAAGCTATGAACCATCAACTATGAACCGTAAAAAATTATTTCTTAGCCGGTTTTACTTCCAGCAACTCCAGTTCAAAAATCAAAGTAGCACCGCCGGGAATACTTCCGCCTGCACCTCTGTCGCCATAAGCAAAATCGCTGGGAATAAACAATTGCCATTTACTCCCGGTGGGCATGAGTACCAGTGTTTGTTTCCAACCTTCAATTAATCCTCCTAAAGGAAATTCAATAGGCTCGCCACGGCTGTAAGAATCATCAAAAATGTTTCCGTCAATAGTGGTGCCTTTGTAATGTACTTTAATCGTATCCTCCAGTGTTGGTTTAGGTCCGGAGCCCTGTGTAATAATTTTATATTGAATACCGCTCGGGAGAACTACTACTCCGGGTTGTGTTTTGTTTTTTTCAAGAAACTTGCGGCCTTCTTCTTTAACGGCACCTGATTTTTTACTCATGTACTCCTGTAATTTTTGCTGTATGGTCATGTTACATGTATTTTCATCCATTAATGGCTGGTTGCCCTTGATTGCATCTGCAATACCTTTATTGAGGGTAATATAGCTGATATTCTCAACTCCCTGCATCTTCATATTCATACCGATATTGATACCGATGGCATAACTTAAACTGTCCACACCGTTTTTCAGCAAAGGCTTTGGAACAGCAGGTTTTGCAGCTACAGGTTTGGAAACAGGTTTAGGGGCAGGTTTTTTTGTTTGGCTTTTCACATTGGCAGTGAGAGAAATTACTACCAGGAACATCATTAGTTTTTGCATTTGTATATAAATTAAAAATTAGTCGTCACGCAGTGCATGACCGGTTAAAGATATAAATACATCTTCGAGATTGGCTTGTTTCATTTGTTTGGGCCGCTCAAAACCTGTTTCCAGTAGCTGGTCTATGAGATTGCCGGGCGAATCAAGTGCAACAATTTTACCGCTATCAATAATTGCTACACGATCGCAAAGATATTCTGCTTCATCCATGTAATGGGTGGTAATGATAACAGTAGCGCCTCTTTTTTGAATGTTGCGAACCAGTTCCCATAAATTTCTCCTTGCCTGTGGATCAAGACCGGTGGTGGGCTCATCCAGAAATACAATTCTGGGTTCGTTGATTAAGGTGGTGGCAACTGAAAACCGTTGTTTCTGTCCGCCGCTTAATTCTTTGTACTTGGCTTTAGCTTTCTCTTCCAGGTTGACCATCTTGAGTAAATCCAAAGCGTTCACACTACGGTTGTACAGGCCTGCAAACAAATGAATGAGTTCGGTTAAGTTCAAACCGGGATAATAGCCACTGGTTTGTAACTGCACACCGATAATTTTTTTGATTTCTGCAGCATCTTTGTCAATACTCCTGCCATCTACCAAAACTTCACCGCCTGTTTTTGTACGGAGCGTTTCAATAATTTCAAGTGTGGTACTTTTACCGGCTCCGTTTGGTCCCAGCAATCCAAAGATCTCACCTTCTTTCACTTCAAAGCTGATCCCTTTTACTGCTTCAAAACTGCCGTAATGCTTTACGAGGTTTTTTACTTCAATGATATTTTTTGTCATAACACCAGTTCCATTTTAATATCAGCCGTTACAAACGGTGAATTTTTAACTTCCACATCTGCAAATCCATACTTCTTATATAACCCCAATGCATTTATTAATTGTGAATTGCTGAACAACTCAATTTTCACTGCTGATTTTTCTTTTGCCCATTCCAAACATTTTTCAAGAAGCAGTTTGCTGATTCCCCTGCCCTGCCAATTCACAGCCACACTCATTTTTGCCAATTCATAAATACCATCATACTCAGGAATCATTGCGGCTGTACCCACTACTTCATTACCTGACAAGGCTACGAAGATAGCACCACCCTTTTCCAATATTGTTTGCTCAGGGTTATTCAGCACCAACAAATCAGCCTCTTCACACAAATTGTATTTTGTGAGCCAGGAAAGGTTGAGCTGCTTGAACGCTTCTTTCCATTCACTTTTATAGTTTACAATTTCTATCAAGGCTTATGATAGGTTTCCAGTTCTTCCATCATTCCTTTACTGCCGATAAACAAAGGCTCACGCTGGTGCAGTTCTGTGGGTTGTACATCCAGTATCGGAATTTTTCCGTTGGTTGCTTTGCCTCCCGCCATCTCTACTAAATAAGCAAAAGGATTACATTCATACATCAAACGTAATTTGCCTTTTGGTTTATCAGTGGTACCGGGATACATGAAGATACCTCCTTTGATTAAACTCCTGTGAACATCTGCCACCATGCTGCCAATATAACGTTGCGTATAAGGACCTCCGTTTGTTTTATTTTTTTTTTGACAGGCAGTGATATAATCCTGCACTCCTTTTTCATAACGGAAAAAATTACCATGATTCACACTGTAAATAGTTCCGAAATCCGGGCATTTAATATCAGGATGACTCAGGCAAAACTCACCAATGCTGGGATCCAATGTAAAACCGTTTACCCCTCTTTTCGTAGCATACACCATCATTGTACTGCTTCCATAGACTATGTAGCCGGCAGCCACCTGGTTTCTTCCCTGCTGTAAAAAATCTTCTTTGGTGCAAAGCGTTCCCCGTTCACTCACTCTCCTGTAAACGCCAAAGATGGTTCCGATAGAAATGTTCACATCAATATTACCACTGCCATCCAGCGGATCAAACATCACCACATATTTGGCATTCTTGCTTATTTCATCATTAAACACTACAATATCATCCAGTTCTTCACTGGCAATTCCGGCGCAACTGATGCCATGCTGCAATACTTTCATAAACTGGTTATTGGCAAAAACATCCAGTTTCTTTACATCTTCACCCTGTACATTCGTTGTGCCTGCATCACCCAGTATATCTACAAGACCGGCCTTATTTACTTCAACGTTAACACGTTTGGCAGCAAGTCCCAAGTCTCTCAACAGGCTGCTGAGTTCACCGGTTGCCTGCGGAAAAGCCCTCAACTGCTGAATGGTAAACTCATCCAGCGTTAAAATTTTTCTATCAATACTCATATAGTTGTTTTAAGCAAATCGTTCAGGCAAAAGTAAGGGAAATCAAAAATGCCGGGGGTAAGAGTGTGCAGTTGTTCTTGTCAATGTTTTTACATTTGAAGATGGAATGGTTCTGGATTATTCTTGGTATTGTACTTTGTGTGGTGGCTATTGCCGGCAGTGTGCTGCCTTTGTTACCCGGGCCACCTGTGGCCTTTATTGGTTTGCTCTTACAACAGTTGCGGGCAGAGAAACCTTTTACAACGCACTTTCTTATTTTTTGGTTTGCCATTGTTGTCGTTTCTCTCTTGCTGGATTACCTGATCCCCATCTGGGGCACTAAAAAATTCGGCGGTACCAAGTATGGCGTTTGGGGTTGTACGCTGGGTTTTATTGCAGCTTTCTGGCTGGGGCCATGGGGTGTAATTATCGGGCCGCTGCTCGGTGCATTTATCGGTGAAATGATTGCACAGAATAATTCAACCAAAGCCATGCGGGCTGCCTTTGGTTCTTTTGTGGGCTTTCTGCTGGGCAGCTTTTTAAAATTAGTGGTTTGCTTTTTTATGCTGTACTACGTTATTACCAGCATCTGATTTATTTTACTTTGAACGTAAAATACTTTTGTGAAAGATAGCTGAAGGCTACTACAAAAATGGTGGTGAGTATTTTAGCCGGTGTCGGATAGATACCAAAACCCTCTACAAAAATTTTCAGGAAAAAGTAGTTGAGTATGATGGCGCCAACAACAACCGCCATGTATTTGGGAAGTTGTTCCCGTTTGCGTACAGCAGCTCCGTCAAACACAATATACCTGCTCAGAAAATACCCGATCGGAAATGTAACAGCAAAAGCCATGAGAAAGGCAGCGATATGCGGACTCAATGTTACAAAAGGTGTTTCCACCATTTGCTTTTTCAGAATGTAATTATAGCTCACAAAAAATAAACTGATGTCCAGCACCGTATTTCCTCCGCCACAGGCCGCATAACGGAATGTTTGTATGGGCATGAGTTTTTTGAATGGCGGATAAAACCAGTCAATGATTGCGTGTATAAAATGTACGATGGTATTGATCATGTTAATAAAGTGTAAGTTATAAGGTGTATGGTTAAGGAAAAGGAGTTTTGTATTCGGCCCTCTAACTTCAACCATACACCTTCTGCCCTATCAAAAAAATACGCCGTTCAAAAATAGTTTGCTGGTTCCAAACCAAAATGCACGGAAATTCATGTTGTCGCTGTAGGTAATTACTTTACCACGACCGATATTTTCAATATTGGCAACTGCAGCTCCTTTTACTTTTTCTTTATACTCTCTGAAGAGATAACCGCTCTGCAAAGGATTATCAGTAAGCAAAACAGGCGAATCGTACGGATTGTTATTCTGATCCATAAACAAGGTGTTTGCTTTAAAGATGCTCATGGTTTTACCACGGTAACCATAGCACAAAGGATGTGTATTGTCAATCTTTGCTTCAAAGATCGAACCCGGCATTTCTCTTGCTCTTACTTCGTCTGAACGCAGGTAGTAAGGATATACAGCCGTGCTGTCATACTTTGCGTCATCAGATTTATAAATCGTCTTTGTAATTCCTGAAGTGGCTAAAAACTTTCCTGCACCTTCAAAGGCTAAAACAGTTCCGCCTGCAGCCACCCATCCACGGAGTTTTTCCTGTGCTGATTTTTCTATGTTGTTATAATTTCCTTCGGGCATGATGATTACATTGTAACCATTTATATTGGCTGATGAAAAACGGTCCACTTCCATAATGGTAGCAGGAATCCTCATGCGCTGATCCAGCATGTGCCATATTTCACCTGCATCGTTACTGCTGGTACCATTACCGCCGAGCAGTAAAATTCGGGGCGTGCGAACATTTACAAGACTGCCGCTGCCCAAATCAATACCACTTACACTTAAACCACTGCTGAGGCCATACACCTGTACACCGGTGCCTGCAATGGCATTCTCAATCAATTTCACCAGTTCTTCTGCATTCCTGCTTTGAATCTTTACAGGAATAACAATGGTGCCATAAGTGAATTTTTTATTGCCGTTAGCAGTGGCTGATTCAAATACCTGTGTGGCTACTTTTGTAATCACACCTCTTGACTGTAATGCATACATAACTTTAGGTGCATAAAAATCATCCCACTCAAATGCAAAAGCATAATTGCTGGTACCAATGATTTTACCGGCTGGCTTCTTTACTTCTTCTACTGCAGTTCCTAACTGCGGCATTGTTTTTAATTCAGCTGATGGAATACCCATTGCTAAAGGAAACGTCCAGCTGGTGATATCATAAAACAAACTGTCTTCATAGCTGAGCGTTTTTTCAAAGATGGTTTTCACCAGTTTAAACTGGCTTTGATTGGTGGGTACAATCCAGCTGCTGCCGGCAGCAAATGTTTTACCATCTGCGTCAATATTTTGTTTGTTTTCATACACTTCAATACGATGACGTTTCATCATTTCTACAAACAAGGCATTCCGGCTCTGGTCATAAGCATCACCAAAAACATATGCTTTTACAGGAAAAGCGGCCGCTTCTGTTTTTACGTTGGTATAAAATTCCCGCTGGTAGTTTAATAAATCTTTACGCAGATTTCTGCCGGCTGCGAGTGTTGAAAGTGCTGTTGTAAATTGATTGCGGATGGTAAAAGAAAACGTAAGCACACCATTTTCTGTTTGCTGTGCATGCCCACGGCTGCTGGCCTGTTCAAACAAAATACCTACACTGCCATGTATATCAGGAAACGTACTTCCTTTACCATAATAAAAATCATCATAACCTTCCTTGGTAAAATACATAGAACCGATACTATCTAAAAACTTAGCATGATACTTAGCAATTTCACCGGTAAGCTGCTGGTTCTTTTTGGGTGTATTGGGATTGACACGGCTTGGCACACCGGGTTGAAAAAAAAACGTAGCGTTACTGCCCATTTCATGGTGATCTGTTAAGATGTTAGGTCTCCAGTCATGAAATATTTTCAAGCGGTTTTGACTTTCCGGTTGTTGTGCCGGCAGCCAGTCACGGTTTAAATCAAAAAGATAATGATTGGTTCTGCCGCCGGGCCATGGTTCATTCAATTCCCTGTTATTGTTATCAGTGATGGTTACTGCACTTTTATTGGTGTTTACCCAATTGGCAAAACGGTTCAATCCATCAGGATTAAAAGAAGGATCCAGAATAATAACGGTATTGTTGAGTAGCTCATCTATCTGCGAACCTTGTGCTGCTGCTAAATAATAAGCCAGCAATAAACTCATATTGGCTCCGCTGGGTTCATTACCATGAATACTGCAACCAATCCACACCACCAGTGGCATCTGCTCTGTGTTGAGTGCAGCACTTTGCCCGGCATCAGATAATTGCAGGTGTTGTTTCCTTATTTCTTCCAGGCGGGCATGATTGGCCGGAGATGTAATGAATAAAGCCAGTTGCTGACGTCCTTCATGCGTAGTACCTGTAACAACAGAACTCACCCGGTCGCTCACCGCATCAATCGTTTTCATGTACAACACTAAACGGTCGTGTGTAATATGCCACTCTCCCACTTCATGACCCACAATTTGTTTGGGCGTGGGAATGTTTTGGTTGTAGGTAACACTATTGGGCAGATAGTAAGAAAGCGGTTGTGCATAACTAAGTGTACTGCACAAAAGAAATACAGCAAAAAGCAAACGGTTCATACAGTTGGGTTTAAAGTGCCGAATTTAAGCAAGAAAAAAGTTAAGCCTGCGTATTTCTATGCCTTTCATCACAAAGTTTGAAGCTGCTGTTCCTACCTTTGCAGAAATGATTGTTATGCGTTTTTTATGGATTGGATTGATGGCTTTGATGTTCAGTTGTGATTCACAAGCTCAAAAAGGCAGTGTTGTAACTGCTGATGCATTTGAAGCAGCGCTGGCTGATAAAAATGTTCAGCTGCTGGATGTACGTACGGCCGGTGAGTTCAGAAACGGACACCTGAAAGGAGCTTTGCAGGCTAACTGGAATGAGCAGGCAGAGTTTACTGCAAGAACTGCAGCACTAGATAAAAACAGACCTGTTTATGTGTATTGTTTATCAGGCCCCCGCAGTAATGCGGCTGCATCCTGGTTAAGGAGTAAAGGCTTCAATAATGTGGTGGAGCTGGAAGGTGGTTTTAGTACCTGGAAACGTAAAGGCAAACCTGTAGAAGGAACGCCCGATGTACAACAACTTACGCTTGAAGCATACCAACAACAACTTGCAGGAAAGCCATATGTGTTAGTTGATTTTGGTGCAGAATGGTGCCCGCCCTGCCGTAAGATGGAACCCTTTATTCAATCTTTTATAGCTGCACACCCGCAGGTAAGCTTGTTGAAAATTGATGGCGGTATTCATACCAATCTGATGAAGCAGTTGCAGGTAGAAGGAATTCCTACCCTGCTTTTTTTAAAGAACGGAACAGAAGTATGGCGTAAAAACGGTGTAGTGGAAACAGAAGAACTTGCCGCTATGTTCAAAACCCATCAATAAATATACGTGTATAAATTTGCACCTGTCATCAACTCTCTTTTATACTTTTAGATTATGGAAGCAGCCCCCGCTCAACAAAACTCCTGGTACAGAAACTGGTTTAACTCACCCTATTACCATCTCCTTTATTTTAAGCGTGATGAGCGTGAAGCAGCAGATTTTATTGATGCGCTCGTTCAAAAGCTTAACCCGGCTGCAAACTCCAGAATGCTGGATGTGGCCTGTGGACGTGGTCGCCACAGCATCCAACTGGCTTCCAAAGGTTTTTTTGTTACGGGTATTGACATCAGCCCGGAAAGTATAGAAGACGCACTGGAGCATCAAAATGATCACCTGGAATTTTTTGTACATGATATGCGTCTGCCCTTTCGCATGAATTATTATGATTATGCGTTCAATTTTTTTACCAGTTTTGGTTATTTCCGTACAAGAAGGGAGCATGATAATGGCATCCGCACCATTGCACAATCTTTAAAAACAGGTGGAACTTTTGTAATTGATTATCTCAACGCTCATTATGTGGAAACACATTTAGTGTATAAAAGTGAGATTGAAAAAGAAGGGATCAACTTTGATATCACCCGCTGGCTGGATGAAACTCATTTCTACAAAAAAATTGTGGTAGAAGATGAACACCATTTGGAAGAACCATTGGTGTTTACAGAAAAAGTAGCCAAATTTTCGTTAGGTGATTTTAATGATATGTTTGCTTTTCATGGCCTGCAGGTGCAGAACGTATATGGTGATTATCAGTTTGCGGGTTATGATGTAAAGAATTCTCCCCGGTTGATTATTGAAGCGAAGAAGATTAAATAAAATTGGTCGGTACGGCCCTACCGACCAGAAACTTTCTGTTTCTGATTATTCAACAGCATCCAGCGTGCTGTTTCATAAAAAGCAATAGTTTCAGTTGACATTTTCAACTTCATGCGTTCATACTCTTCTGTTGAAAGTACCGGACTGTTGAAACGAACCGGCACCAACGTATCTCTCTGCAGATTGGTATTGAGGATATAGTAAAACTCGTTATTTACAATTCCGATTTTTGCTTCATCATGGTGAATGATAAAGGCGAAGTCATCTGATTGTTTACGTAATAAATCTCTGCCCAGGGTAGTATTGCTGTGCGGCTGCTGTAAAAGTCCGGCAATGGTAGGCAGCACATCTGCCTGGCTTACTGCTTCACTTCTTAATTCGGGCTTAATAATGGCAGGCGCATAAAAAAGCAAAGGAATATGCTCATCCGTTAAACGTTCATTGGTCCATGCGGATGGATACAAGCTCCCTGCATCACCTTTTACCCCATGATCACCTACAAATACAAAGAGCGTGTTTTCAAACCAGGATTGTTGTTTTGCCTGCTCCATAAATTTTCGCAAACAATAATCCGTATAAGCAAAAGCAGTAAACTCATCCTGCGACGCAAATCCATTCCGCTTCAATTCTTCTTCAGTTAACTTTCTGTTGTCAACAAAAGGTTTGTCTTCTTCCGGTATTACAAAAGGCCGGTGGTTATCAGCGGTTTGAATAATTGCAAAAAAAGGCTGTTGTTCTTTGCTTAATACCTCCTGCGCTTCTTTAAACAAATCTTTATCACTGATGCCCCACACATTAAAAGGCTTGCTTTTATACATACCTTCTTCATACAGATTAAGCCCGTCAATATTCTTCACAAGCAAACCTTTAAAATTGTTGAACTCACTGTTGCCGCCAATAAAGTAAAACTTGCTGTGCTTTGTAAAGTCATTAATGATGGTATGTTGATTGAGCGCCCTTTCATTACGGGTTGAAAATTTGCTCAGTTGCACATCAGGAATTCCGGTGAGCAGCGTAAACACTCCTCTTGCTGTACCAAAATGCGGAGAAAAGCAGTGGTTGAAAAATAACCCTTCATTGCTCAACTGCTGAAAATAAGGAGTGGTGTTTAACGGGTTGCCACCCATACTGCTTTTGTACATGCTGAAAGATTCACAAACAACCAGCACCACGTTCATTGGTTTTGCAGGCTGCGGATAGGTAACCTTTCTTTTAAAATCCAGATCAGCTGTTACAGTATTCATCCCCAGCATTTGTTTGATGCGGGAGCTGTGCTCACGTGCCCTTCCATCATCTGCAAAAGGTTCACGAAACTTAAGCGTTGTAAAAAAATTCTGTAACGGATTTAAGGCCAGGTAAGCTTTAAAATTATCACCCAGTTGAAAGGCATCACTCCACTTTAAAGGTTTGGCGGGATTGTTACCGCAGATTCCGATAAAAATAAAAGCGGTTAGCCAGATAGTTCGTAACGGTTTAAAATAAACAGCGTCTTCCCGGATGCCGTCCAGTTGTCGATGCGTCCAGGTGTACAAACGGTAAATGGAATAAATAATAATGGAGAGTGCTGTAAAAATCCAGAACAGCGGATAAGACTGCCAGAGCATTTTCATGGATATGGCAAAGTCTTCAATAAAATTAAGAGCGCTGGCATTGAGTCTTGTTTCTACATAATCAAAATGCCCGAAATCAGCTCCAAAAAAAAGCAGGATCAGCGAAGTGATGCTTACCAGGTAAATGAGCCAGAGCTTTTTTGCTTTGGCAGAAGTAAAAGGCGATAAAGAAGGAATACTGCCTATTAAAAGCAGCGGCGCCAGTGCAATACAGATCCAGCGGATATCATAGCGTGCTCCCAGTAAAAAAGAAGGAATAGCTTCTGCCCATTCAAGCTGCGCCGGTTTAAATACAAGAAAAGTTATCATGCGGAGCATCGTAAAAGCAGCCAGCAGTATAACAAATAACTGTAGTACCCAGCGGGCTACAGGCGTTAAGCGTAATTGTTTTCCCATATTTTCCTCAGCAAGGCCGCTAAATTAAAAACTTTTTACCGCTGAATGGTATAAATACAGGAACGGCAATTATATTTGAGAAGGATGATAGAACCTATACTCCGTTTTGACCGTAGTTTATTTCAACTGGTAAACCAGGCCGGCCACACGAACTGGCTGGATGCGTTGATGTCTTTTCTCCGCAATCAATACACCTGGGTACCTGTTTATTTTTTTCTACTCGTTTTTGTAAGTATCAATTTCAAACAAAAAACATGGTGGTGGATTCTTTTTTTCCTCGCAACATTTGCATTAACAGATCTCATCAGCCAGCAATTGGTAAAACAGTTCTTTGAACGGCCCCGTCCGTGCATTGATCCGTTTACAGCACAGTCTGCACGTATGCTGGTGCCTTGCTCCACCGGGTATGGATTTGTTTCCACGCATGCCACCAATCATTTTGGTATGGCCATGTTTTTATTTCAAACCATGAAGCATTTTGCCAGGCCATGGATCTGGCTGGCATTCGTATGGGCCTTTGCCGTTTGTTATGCACAGGTATATGTGGGTGCCCATTTTCCGATGGATGTTACAGGCGGCGCCCTGCTGGGTATTTTGCTGGGTTGGTTTTCTTCTTCTCAATACATTAAACAATTTGGCGGGTTAAAATGGGCAACAAACCCCGCTTAAGCAAAGCTTTGTAGATTTGCACTACCAATCATGACAGAGATATTTATATTATTCTTACTGATCGTACTCAACGGTTTGTTTGTAATTGCTGAAATTTCCCTTGTTTCTGCCCGTAAAAGCCGGCTGGAAGCATGGGCCAATAAAGGCAATAAGAATGCGAAAATTGCATTACAGTTAGCTGAAAATCCGGAGATTTTTCTTTCTGCTGCGCAGATAGGCATTACGCTCATCGCTATTTTAACGGGTGTGTATTCCGGGGAAAAATTCGGGAACTACCTGCAACCTGTATTTGAACAGGTGGAGGTATTGAAACCTTATGCAGAATCGCTGGCAACGGGTGTCATTGTTGTCATCGTTACTTTTCTCTCGATTGTGCTGGGTGAACTCATTCCCAAACGTTTGGGTTTGATGAATGCAGAGCGGGTGGCCACCATTGTAGCAGTTCCTATGAAGGCTTTTGCATGGCTTACACATCCCTTTGTATGGTTGCTCAATATTATTCCTAAAGTACTCTTTACGGTTTTTAATATTAAAGCCGCAACTGATAACCAGGTAACGGAAGAAGAAATCAAAGCCATCATCAGCGAAGGAACTGAGCAGGGCACTATTGAAGAAGCGGAGCAGGAAATTATTGAACGGGTGTTTCACCTGGGCGACCGGAATATTACATCGCTCATGACACACCGGAACGATATCATCTGGTTTGATTTAAATGATAACGAAAACAGCATCAAAGAAAAAATCATTACTGAGCCGCATTCTATCTATCCTATTTGTGAAGGCGACCTGGATGCTATTAAAGGAATTGTATCCATTAAAGACCTTTATGTAGCGGATGATTTTATGCTTTTTAAAGATTTGATGAAACCTGCTTTGTTTGTACCGGAAAATAACAGCGCTTACCAGTTGCTTGAAAAGTTTAAAGAAAAGAAAATACACAGCGCTTTTATTGTAGATGAATACGGAAGTGTGCAGGGTATGATTACACTCAATGATATACTGGAAGCCATTGTGGGTGATATTCCTGAACCGCATATTGATGAATACGAAATTGTACAGCGGGAAGATGGTACTTACCTCGTAGATGCCCAGATTCAATTTTATAATTTCCTCGCCCGTTTTGAAAAAACAGAATGGATGAACGAAGGTGAACAGGAGTTTGATACCATGGCCGGTTTTATTCTGCATGAATTAGAACGCATTCCGCATGCAGGAGAACATTTTGAATGGAAAGGTTTTACGTTTGAAATCATTGATATGGACGGCCACCGCATTGATAAAGTGCTGGTAAAAATTCCGGAAGATGTGAATGATGTGGAGCGAGAGGAGGAATAGGATTGGTGAGGTTAGCTATTGATTATGTATTTTTTTTCAACTATTCATTGTGTAAATTAGTGTGTTGCCTGCTATTCTGTTGGACACTAATAATAACTTATGGGACGACAAATAAATTTCTATTTACATCCAGATGATTACCAAGATTTCGAGGATTTGCTAAAAGCCACTGGTGACATCATTTTTTTGCCTTATTATCATTATGATGGAAAAGTAAGAACTGTTGATACAACCATACCAGTTGACCAAAGAAAAGAAGGTTCAAGAATTTATTTGGTTCGACAACAAGATTTTAAGCAAATAGAACTTGGCCACATTGAAAATTTCAGTTATTGGTTTATTGAAGATACTCATTTGCCCGTTTTACATTATGACCGTTGTGATTTTTACAATAACAAAATAATTCGAGGAAGACTTTATTTCCAACCTTCATTCGTTAAAGACATGCAGTGGGTGAATAAGTCAGAAGACTTTGTTAGTTGGGCTGATAATGTAATTAGAACCGCAAGACGAAAACTCAAAAAGTATAAGTTTGATATGGGTGGTTGGGGTTTTTCGGAGTATGTTGGCAAAGGTGCAAAAGAATGGCTAGAAAAAACGAAGCAAGAAAAACAAATAGACGATTCAACACTTATTACAGCCTGAGAAGAAAATTAAGTGCAAAGTTGTTTATAGGGAATGTTGCGTTCCAAAGTTGGTTTTGTAATTTCAACGCAACGTCCTCATCAGCTTTGTACAGTAATTAAACAAATGGCATTGAGAGACGTTGCTTGGAAACCGGAATTGAATAAATGGCAATGAAAGACATTGTAAAAAATGAATAAAACTTACGGAAATATCGTTCTTAAAATTTTTTTAGCTTTTTTGCTAGTTGGCTGTGCTAATGATAAAAGTCGAAAGAACTACAAATGGTCATTCGAAATATGTGATGGTTTGTATAACGAAGTTTTTAGCACTTTTAGTCAGGGTGCTTTTGGTGGCGACAGATGTGGAAAGTGGCTGACAGATTCAACAAATTTTAGAATTTTCTTAGGCGCTTTTGATGAGATAAATGGTAACATAACTATTGAATGCAAACAAGATTCAATTCTTGTAACTCAATTCCCAGACGATTTAGATGTTAATAAGGGTATTAAATATCCAGTAACAAAAGGCTATCTAATCAACGAACTAAAGAAGATGAATAACCTAAAGGATTTCTAAATCAATTAATGCTGAAAATTTACATTTTGGATATGCAAAAATCTTTCATCAAAACAAAGCCCTAACTCCTGCCCTTCCTGTATGAATCGTTCTGCTGGTGCCGGGCTTGCGGCCTTCATACTGAAAATTAATTTCCATATTGTTAGCCAGGCGTTTGGTAAAATCAAAATTCCATAAAAAGTTTTTGCCGGGCAATAATGCATCCAGCATTATAAACGCAACGGTGGTATTGATTTGCCCGGTAAAATCAATATTGCTGAACTGGAACCTTCCGTTAATGGTGCTGCTGCTGAGTACATTGTAACGGGCATCCATGATGAGTGAGTGCACCGCAGCACGTTCCTTTGCCCCTTCCAGGTTGTCCTTGTTTTCGTATTTATAACTGAATGAAAACCGGTATTTGGTGCCCTGCTGATAGCTTACAGTTGGTTCGCCGGTTAACTGGTTTAAATGAAAGTTACGGTTACCAAAGCTGGGTGTTTCCAGTTGATTCTTTATAAACCGTACATTAACTGAAGTTGCAAATTTTTTATTGAGATTTAAACGGAGCCGATAGGTAAGCTCCCGCAAGGTTCTTGTTTCCAAACCATAAGTAAGAATGGAGCGGTTTACATTGCGGAGATGTGTTACTTCAAAACCCCATACACTGCTGGTGCGGTTGTAAAAAAGTGTATTGGAAATAACGGAGGATAAGGAAATCAAACTGGTATCAGCTTTTGGTTTGGAGAAAGGATCCAGTGTAACATCTTTATCAGAAATTTCTTTCTTAAACACCTGCATACTGCTTTGCGAGGAAAGTCTTGCAGCAAATTTCTGGAACCTGTTTGCTTTATTACTGTTGATGATGGCTTTGGGATTGAGGTTTAAACTGTAGTTAAACTGGTTGTAATTGGCTCTTATAAAATCAAGTGTTGGTGTAAACACTCTTATGTAACGGGCCTGGTCACGGAACTGTGCAATTTCAAATTCATTCAACTGTGGAATACCATCACTGTTATAATCATTCCAGGTATATTCACCCTGCCCGGCAGGCACTTCAAAATACGAGAAGTCACGCCGTTGTTCCTGGCCGCTTCCTATTTCATACAAAAGATTACCGGTAACAAATCCTTTCCATTCATTGATGAAGTATTCTGCACGGCTGAGTAAAGTGCGTTCTGGTTTTAAATTGGTTAAACTGTTATTATATACTTTCAGTTCCCGCAGTGTAGCATTTAACCGGAACTGGTGTTTTTCACTGCTCATCAGTTCTACATACGCATTGTAGTTAAAACTGCGGTCCACCTGCTGAAAGTCTTTGGCAATGGGCAACTGATCTCTTCTGGTAAAAAAGTTCAACCCCCATTTATTACTGTTTTCCGGTGAGCGTAAAAACAAAGTCCATGTATCCCAACTGAAACTGCTGAGCGCTAATGAGTCGTTTGCTTTACTTCGATTTTCATTATGCTCCAGGTAATAACTGCCTCCTAATTCCGCCTGTTTTAAAAAGCTGAGTTTCTTTTTTAATTCTACCAATGGCCGCAGGAAAAAGCCACTGTTTGTATTACTGTCAATAGAAGAGTAATTAACTCTTGTATTCCACACCCATCCTTTTTGTTGTACATAATGTTCCAGCACATGGCGTACTCCTTTGAAATTAGTACCACGTTCATACCGTTGCAAGGTGTAGCTCATACGGTTATCACGGCTGCGGAATAATTCAAATCCTGCATTGGTGAGGCGTTCTTCCTCCTGTTGTAGAAAAATAGGTAAGCCCCATTCCCTCGTAAATTCCACCGGCCGTAAACGTTCCAGTGCACGGAAGCGTTCCTGCACATATTCATAACCTGCATTGAGTTTGTACTGCAGGGCATTTTTTTGTTTTGAAAACTGATCAGCATACTGCAGTTGAATTCTGCCGGCCCAGCCTAAATCATTGTCTTTATCTTTTGTTGAAAGTGTATTTACATCAAATCTTGACAGCGCTACTTCGCTGTTTACAGAAAGCTTACTGTTGAATTTATAAGTGGTTCCGAATGTGGCCATCTGTTGTGTACGTGGAGCAATCAAGCGGACAACCGGCTCAAAGCGTCCTTGTTTTACTCCGTTCACCGGCGCCACCCATTGAAAGGTTCTGCCGTTAGCCCCGGCAGCAACCTGCACATAATCACCATTGCCTTGGCCTACTTCTGTAAAAACCGCATTGTACATTTCATTTAACGGGAAGGAAGTATATACCAGCACTCCCGGATATAAAACAGCATTTACAACCGTATCTACTTTTTTGTAAAGAATCTGCCGGGTAGAAAATGTATCTCTTACAACCGAGGGAAAGAGGGCGCCATTGGGCACATCACCCGCATCGGCCAGGAATTGTTTCTGTGCAGGATCTAACTGTTGTGTAAGCGATGAGTTCTTGGAATCAGCATTGGAAAAGCCATTGATATGAAAGCTGAGGTTTTTATTCACGGCAAGATCATCACCAAAAATAAACTGTGAGTTTAAGAAGTTACGGTCGTTGTACTCAAACTCCACCTGGATACGTCGGTCTTTGTTGATCATTCGCCTGGGGGTGAACGTTATCTCCGCTGTGTTGTAGTTGATTACATAATCCTGGTCTTCGCCACGCTGCATTAATTCTCCGTCAATAAACACACGTTCCGTTCCCGCCAGTACAATAAAGAACAATTCACCGTTGGGACCCTGCAAACGATAAGGCCCTTGGTTGCCTTCCTGCCCCTGGAAAATATAACGGTTGAATTTTCCTTTGGCGATGGCGCCGCTTATGATGGCTTTGTTGGTGCCTGCTTTAAATACTTTGTTTTCAGTTTGAAAGGCAGCGCCCTGCAGTCTTTTGAAAAAGTTAAGGAAGTAAGCCTGGTTGCGGCGGATATCAATATCACCGAGGTTTAATTGCCAGCCTTTCTTTTTGAGTTGAATCCACACCTGGTCAAATTCATTCAGCTGTTGGGTATTGCCTTCGGCTTGTATGGGAATATTATTATCAGTAAGTGCAGCGCTCAGCATCATGCTGTCACCAATCATACCATTGATCTGCATGTTTAATACACCATTCACCACCGCATCCTGGTTATTACCAAAGCTGATACCCCGCCCGAAACTTCCGTTATAGTTTACATTTCCAAAGTCGAATAAATTTTTACCGGCAGCACCGTTATCAAACGTGATGGGTTTGGTTACAAAATTGTTCATCACCTCCTGGTAATTCAGACGTTGGGCAACAACATTCAGTTTGTAAGGAAACACCCGGTAGGAAATGGTAACAGAGTCCATAGCAGGTGGCTGCAGCCAGGTGAGTTTTGCATTCAGTTCATCTACCTGATAAGCAGCGGGTGAAATGCCGGGAATAAGAAAGGTGCCGGGTACAATACTTACCGTATCAATCGTAAGTAAGCGGGTTTGTGTGGCAATTTTTTTGGTGCGCAGGTTGGATAAAATATTCTTTTGTTGCCCTTTTCCAAGGACACAAAGCAGCAGCAGTATTATGGTTCCAACAAGCCGGTGGATAAAGCAGTGGTTTTTAAGGATAAGAATGAATAAAAGTACAATTTATTGTGCGGACGGAGCTGAAATGTGCGTCTGTAAAGTCGCTATTTACAAAACCAGCAGTTTACGGGATATTTTTTCACCTGTCCGGAGAGTAAAAACGAGGGTGTATTCGCCCTGTTTTTGAAATACCGGTGGCAGCTCAGCATTGTTGAATCGCTCAAATATTTTTTCAGCAGCAATAGCACCGGTTGGATCATAAATGGTAACTGATTGCAGTTTCAGTTTGCCCGTTTTCATAAATACTTTACCCTGTTTCATTTCTACCACAGGAAATTTTTTCTGAGCAACTGCTGTAAGGGAGAAAATCAGGAAGAATAATATGATGCTTACAGGTTTCAATACTCAGCAAAGTAAACAGAAATTACAGTAACAGCAATTTGATGCGGCAGTAGATTTTAAAAAGGTAATGAGCAAATCCATTGGAAAACTTGCAAAATATAAGGGCAATAAAAAACCTCCGCTGCGGGAGGTTTTAGTAAAAAATGGTATTCAAATTATTCAGTTACCAGGCTTGCTGTTGCATACTCAGCATTCAGGCGGGCAATATTGCTGATGGAAATTTCTTTAGGGCAAACAGCTTCACAAGCGCCGGTATTGGTACAGGCACCAAATCCTTCTTTATCCATTTGTGCCACCATGTTCATTACACGGGTTTTACGTTCTGGATCACCTTGTGGTAATAAGGCCAGGTGTGAAACTTTCGCACTGGTGAACAACATAGCACTGCTGTTTTTACAAGCTGCCACACAAGCACCGCAACCGATGCACATGGCCGCAGCAAACGATGCATCTGCTTTATCTTTTTCAATGGGAATGGAATTACCATCAACGGCGTTACCTGTATTCACCGAGATATAACCACCTGCCTGCACAATGCGGTCAAAGGCAGAACGATCCACCATCAAATCCTTAATTACCGGAAATGCTTTAGCTCTCCAGGGTTCTACTACAATAGTATCACCATCGTTGAAGGCACGCATATGAAGCTGACAGGTTGTGTTGGCTTCCCAAGGACCATGTGGTCGGCCATTGATGTACATACTGCACATACCGCAAATACCTTCACGGCAATCATGGTCAAATGCAATAGGGTCTTTGCCTTCTTTAATCAACTCTTCGTTCAATACATCAAACATTTCGAGGAAACTCATTTCCTGGGAGATGTTGTTTGCATCATAAGTTTCAAAAGAACCTTTTTCTTTCGAGTTTTTTTGACGCCAAACTTTCAACTTAACATTGATATTCTTATGCTCCATAATATGATGGATGTTTAAATTATTATTTATATGAACGCTGACTCGGCTTCACCACCTCATAGTCCAGGTTCTCTTTATGCAATGCCCACTCATGTTCAGCTTTCATTTCCCAGGCAGCTACGTACATAAACTTGTCGTCATGACGTAATGCTTCACCTTCTTCTGTTTGATGTTCTTCACGGAAATGACCACCGCAGCTTTCTTCACGGTTCAAGGCATCAATACACATCAATTCCCCCAGTTCAATAAAGTCAGCTACACGATTGGCTTTGTCCAGTTCAGGATTCATTTCATTGATGTCGCCGGGTATACGCACATCACTCCAGAATTCCTGCTTCAACTGCTGTACTTCTTTAATGGCTTGTTTCAACCCTTCCGCATTACGGGCCATGCCGCATTTATCCCAGATAATCTTACCCAAACGCTTATGAAAACTCTCTACCGTTTTCGTTCCTTTAATATTCATGAGCATGTGAATACGATCACGAACAGCGCTCTCTGCCTCTACAAACGCAGGATGATCGGTTGGAATCGGTTTCACATGAATTTCATCAGCTAAATAGTTTCCGATGGTATAAGGAATCACAAAGTATCCATCGGCCAATCCCTGCATCAATGCACTTGCACCCAAACGGTTGGCACCATGATCGCTGAAATTCGCTTCGCCTAGTGCATACAGGCCGGGAATGGTGGTCATCAATTCATAATCTACCCAAAGTCCACCCATGGTATAGTGTACCGCAGGGTAAATACGCATCGGCACTTCATATGGATTTTCACCAGTGATCTTTTCATACATATCAAACAGGTTACCATACTTCTCCTTCACTACGTCTTTACCCAGTTTAATGATGGTTGCTTCATCAGGTTGATGGTTTCCCTGCTTACCTGCTTCAATTTTTCCGTAACGTTTAATGGCATCAGCATAGTCTAAGTAAACAGCTTGCTTACTGGTACCTACACCATAACCTGCATCACAACGTTCTTTGGCAGCACGGCTCGCCACATCACGGGGAACGAGGTTTCCAAACGCTGGGTACCTTCTTTCCAGATAATAATCTCTTTCTTCTTCAGGAATTTCATTGGGCTTACGTGTATCACCTTTTGCTTTAGGTACCCATATGCGGCCATCGTTGCGCAATGATTCACTCATCAATGTGAGTTTACTCTGATGATCACCACTCACAGGAATACAGGTGGGGTGAATTTGTGTAAAGCAGGGATTGGCAAACAAAGCACCTTTGCGGTGTGCTTTCCAGGCAGCGGTTACGTTACTGCCCATTGCATTGGTACTTAAATAAAACACATTACCATAACCACCGCTGCACAACAGTACGGCATGGCCGAAGTGACGCTCCAGTTCACCTGTTACAAGGTTACGGGCAATAATGCCACGTGCTTTGCCATCAATCATTACAATATCCAGCATTTCATGGCGACTGAGCATTTCTACATTTCCTAAGGCCACCTGTCTTTCCAATGCCTGGTAAGCACCTATCAATAACTGCTGACCTGTTTGGCCTGCAGCATAAAATGTACGTTGTACCTGTGTACCACCAAAAGAACGGTTGCTCAGCAATCCACCATACTCACGTGCAAAAGGAACACCCTGCGCCACACATTGGTCAATAATGTTTCCGCTCACTTCTGCCAGGCGATGAACATTTCCTTCACGTGCACGGTAGTCACCACCTTTAATGGTATCATAAAACAAACGGTAAATACTGTCACCATCGTTCTGATAGTTTTTGGCGGCATTAATACCACCCTGGGCCGCAATAGAGTGTGCCCGCCGTGGACTATCCTGGAAACAGAATGCTTTTACTTTATAACCTAATTCACCCAATGAAGCAGCCGCACTGGCTCCGGCCAAACCGGTACCCACTACAATCACTTCCAGTTTGCGTTTATTCGCAGGGTTTACCAGCTTGCAAGTTGATTTATACGTTGTCCACTTCTTGTCTAAAGGACCTGCAGGAATTTTTGAATTGAGCATATCGTTCGTTTGAATCGAAATTATTTTTTGTTCTTGAGCTTTAGCAGCTCTGTTCAACTTCTGTTGCGTCGCACACTTGTACTACCTTAACACTATTCATCACCTCTTACTACTCTACCAATTTCAAATACATCGCTACCGGCATTGCTGCAAATAACAAGCAGATGATAACTGAATACCAAACACCGGCGCCTGCCAGTAGGTTTAAAAATTTATTATTGTGTACACCCACTGTTCTGAACGCACTTTGAAAACCATGCATCAAATGCCAGAATAATGAGAATACACCTACTAAATAGGCAACCACAATCCACAACTCACTAAAGGTTACTTTCATGAGTTTAAACATGTCATGGATAGCAGCGCCGTTACTGGCAATAAATGGTTCTTCCAAACCCGCATGTGTAAAGCGGGCCGGTACCCAAAAATGGGTTAAGTGCAAAATGAGAAATAATAAAATAAGTGTTCCTAATAAACCCATGCTGCGGCTGTACCATTTACTGCCGTTATTACCCATTGGTTTGGCATAACCCACGCCACGTGCAGCACGGTTTTGTGCTTCCAGCATATAGCCCTGGATGATGTGCAGAATAAAACCGGCAAACAATCCTACTTCCATAATGCGAATCAACACCGTTGAGCCCATGAAATGAGCAGCACGGTTAAACATATCACCGTTATCTTCAGGATTAAAAATGGAAAGATCTGCAAAAATGCAGGCGTTAATGCCGGCATGAACAATCAAAAAAGTTACCAGGAAAAGGCCTGTAAGACCCATCACTAATTTCCTGCCGATGGAGGAAGTAAACATTTGAGCAAACGTCATGATAGAATGGTTTTGGAAAGCCGCTGCAAATTTAAGCATCGGATGCTCTCAAAATTCAGCGCTTGCTAAATGACAATAAAAAAAGCTGCTTGTTCAGCAGCTTTGAAATTTTTTATGATGGAGCGTTAAAAACGGATACCCAAAGTAATGGCTCCTCTTACACCGGCCCAGGGCCCATCAAATATGGCTTTAGCTGATGTAGAATTTACTTCTGCTTTGATGTTGCCAACCGGCAGGTCAATATCTTCAATGGTTTTACGGATATCGTTTTGCTCCAACTGTGTAAAAGGTGTAGATGGCGTTCCGAATAAACTTCCTTTACCTGCACCATAATGAGCACCAAGGATCCACCAGTCTAGTGTTACTGATTTGCCGAGAAACCATTGTGCCCCCAGCATTAAACCACCGCTGTGCGTTTTCATATCACCTGTAAGATTGATGGACTTTGTTCCTGTGCCTCCGTTATATTCAATGGGAATGGTAGACACATTAAAGCTGGCAAATCGGTAATAAGGTGCCAGGTAAAAGCCACGGCCATATCCTTTTTTGCCAACATAAAACCGGAATTCCGGAGTAATGGAAAAATTGCTCAACTGTGCATTGTTGATGGCGTTTTCAATATCAGGGTCGCCATTGGCAGCATCATTAAGTGAGTTTTTAAACGGCAGTTTTCCTTCCGGCATAAAACGGATGCCTAAAGCCAGTGAGATATTTTTTTGAAGCACCCGTTCATATTGAAAGCTGAAGTTTCTGAAAGGCAAGGCCGAAACGTTCAATTTAAAAATGTTCATTTTTTGAGTGCTGTTTGACGGTTCTTTTCCGTTGCCGGCATTCTCATAAGTCTGCTGGGCAGCAAGCTGAAGTGATGTGCAAAGGAAGAAAAGGCAAAGCAATTGTTTCATGATTGTTTTCATTTGATCTGTTTTTGGGTATTATCAATTACGAAGTAGGCTGAATTACGGATTTATGAAACGTCAAAATTAACCTGCAATACGGTTCATCAACAGACCATCAATCATCCGGTAAAGGTGAAAGGGTTTGTAAGTACGCCAGTTCAGCAGTTCCATCAGTTCCAGGTAGCGGTTAAGCTTTAATTTTTTGAAATCATACTGGCTTTGTTCGGGCATATTCAGTATCACCGTCCAGCCATTTTCATCAGCTGTGTTCTCATACCATTCTTCATAGTAATCCCTTTCGCTGCTGTGAAAGTTTAGGATGTTTTCAGCGATAAGGATAAACTTGAAAATACCTTCATCCATCATTTTATCAATTACATCACGTTTGAGGGTCATGATGTCGTTTTCAATCGCATCATTCCATTCGCCGATCAGTTCAATCACAGCATATTTTTCTTCATAATCGGCAATCAGTACTTTCAGATACATGGTACGGCTGCCAAATTCATCCCACTGCGGGTGAATGTAATAATTGTAAACAGTTTGAGAAAATTCAAACTCAGAGTAGGTACGGCCAAAGAAGGGAGAACGTTCGTCTTCTTCGCTGGTATAAATATGCCGCCAATTATAAAAAGGTTCAATATCCTGCATACACAAACATCTTGATGATGTAAGTGCAAAGTTCAAGGATGAGCAGTGAAAAACAAATTAATTATCCAATTCACCTTCAGCAAAACCGGAGATCAGTAACAGGCGGCTGGGCTGTACAAAACGGAATAAGGATGAGAATACTAATTCTTCCATTTCTGCCTTGCTTTTGCAATAAGCAGCCTGAATACGTGATAATTTGTAAAGTTGGATTTTGCTGAAGGCAATAAATAAAGCCTGCTGGTGATGGGCTTCCTGGATTTCAAACTGAGCAGCAATATCTGCTGTATCATTTGCGGTTAAGGGATTCATAGACATGGATTTGGTTTTAACAATTTTTGGATTTCCTTTTCAAAAGTAGAAAAAATATTTGATTGGCCAAACAATCAAATATTTAAGGGTTTTTCTGCAGGAAATTAAGGTTACCGGCTTTACAATACTGAGTCCTTATTTATTGCTGTTGGGCTTCTTCTGCCGCCAATAAATCTGCCGTTACTGCCAGTTCCGTTACTTCCATCTCCACATCATTAACTTCTTCAAACACATGACCATCTTCATAACCTACCGAAACATAAACGGACAACGTTTGCCGTGAAATTCCTTTGAAGGTTCCTTTCATGGGGCTGCAGTCATTAAAGTTTCTGCCCACTGCCAGCTTAACATGGTGATTGGTAACCCATACATTATTCGTTGGGTCAATACCTGCCCAACCATAACCCGGAACAAATGCTTCCACCCATGCATGCGTAGCTCCTTCGCCCCGCATACCATTCTTGTTAGGACAGATATAACCGCTCACATACCGTGAAGGAATACCCAACCTGCGTAACAGTTGGAGCAATACATGTGCAAAATCCTGGCATACACCGCTGCGGTGTTCCAAAATTTCATCTACCGTTGTTTCAATGTTGGTAATGCCTTTGATGTATTTGAACTGATGATAAATAAAAGAAGAACAATCCTTCACCAACTGCATCACAGTTTTATCTGCTGTATTGATGGAAGCAAGTATATCATCAATGGCGGCAGATGATTTGATTTCCTCTGTTTTAGATAAATCCAGCAGCTGAAAATCTTTTTCGATGATGGGTTGCAGTTCTGACAGAAAAGTATTTATAAACGGAGGTTCCTCGGCACTGGTGGTGCGTACAATTAAACGGCTGTCAATTGAAAGTTCTTTATGCGGTTCGGGCAGGCTGAAATCGGCACAGCGGTTGCCCCAATAATCAAGAAAGAAAAAAAGTTCAGGTGCATCTGTAATTACTACTTCATGCTGTAGAATTTCCTGCTGTGGAGATGCTACCGGGAATATCCGCACCTGGTTGACGCTTTCAATTACAGGGCGGTTGTAAGCATATTTTGTAATGTGATGTATTTTAAAAACAGGCATAAAGTTAAAGGGGTTGAATCGCATTTGGTTTATTAGGAAAAGAACCAATTACGAACAATTTTTATTTATCAAATTTTGAGTTAAACCAGCATTCAAGTAGCTCCTTTTCTTTTTGTCTATCTAAGGCCATAATGTTTACAGTAAATTCTCTATTTCCAAAAAGTCGGCTATACATTAACACATTTAAAACCATTTTATTTGGAAGCGTAATGGCAACTTTAAATGTCTGAAATTTGAGCCCACTTACTACCTGCGTTGATGAAGAGGAATCAAGTTTGGCATTTTTTATTTGTGCCTCAAAAGTCCCATAAAGGATATTGTTCACTTCCCTGAAATTTTCCAAGTAGTTGCCATCTTTTGAGGTGTCAAATGGTTGATAATTTGATTCAAAATAGTTTGTCTCATCACTTCTAAAAACAAAAATTGTTTTTACATTATTTTCAAGTTTTGCATCGTAAGTTTTCTCAACCATATCTTGACCCGGATTCTGCATCTTAGCCCATACATCAGCGCTAACCGAATCAAATCCAGAAGGAATATTTATAGTCCATTTAAAATCTTTGTTATAAACAGTCTTCCTTTCATTTTTTGACTGCCCCAAACAACTTATACAAAAAAAAGCAATGGTTAGTAAGAGGTAAATATTCTTTTTCATAGTCCAATTAATAAGTCTTGTATTACAATATCACAATTGATAGTTAAGCGTACGAGAAGAACTGTTGCCCCAGCAGATGCGAAAATTTTAATAAATCAGTTTTTGTTTCTTCGAGGAACCGCCGCAATGTAACCTGTTTAATAAAGTTTTCATCCGCAAATTTTACACGGCTGTGGATACGTCCAAACTCACGGTATGTCGTTTCTTTGTTCGGCGGATTATTTTCTTCCAATATATCTTTTACATATTTTTCTAAACGGCTGAGTGTGTAAAAGATAGAACGGGGAAAATCATTATTAAAAATCACTTCATTCAACACGTTGCTGTTGGTGGTTGTACTGCGGTATGTTTTTAAATACAATTCGTAACCACTGAGTGATAAAAGCAGGTTGCGCCAGTACAAAATATCTTTATGATCGTCAATATTAAATTCAACTTGTTCAAATTGTTTTAAGGTAACATCGGCTGTAATGATACCACGCTCAATAAAACGACCAACACTCATAAAACACCAACCTTGACCACGTGGCATGGTGGTATCTGTAACGCCTACATAGGTGAGACAATGTTTCAACAGATTGGTGAGTGTTGCGAGTGCATGTTCACCGCTCAAATGTTTTTCGAGCAAGGGATTGTTGACGGTGTGATAAATAAAATTCACTTCTTCCCACACTTCTTTGGTGATATGGTCCTGCATGCCACGTGCATTTTCTCTTGCTTTGTTGACCAATGAGCGGATAGAGTTGGTGTTTTTTGCATCGGTAATCAAATACTTCAGTACACCGGCAGATGAAAATTGCAATTCAGTAATTTCATCATCATGCAGGGAGCCAAAGATTTGCAGCACAGGTTTCCATGTGTGTACACCATAGGGTCCTTTATCCAAACTAAGTACATAGTTGGTGTGTAGTACACGTAATAAACCTTCTGCCCGTTCCATATAACGGTTCATCCAGAACATTGAATCGGCAACACGTGAGAGCATATACGGTTTACGATTTTAGATTTTCGATTTTGTTTTATTGTTACACATAGTATGATGTCATTTGCAGATGCCTTGATGTGTGCGACGCAAGGAACGATGCCACATGCACATTTGTTGGTAACATCATCTGTATTTCTAATTCTCCTTCAATCCACCACCCATGTGTCTTTACTTCCACCACCCTGCGATGAATTAACAACCAACGAACCTTCACGCAACGCCACACGTGTGAGGCCACCGGGGACAATCTTTACACCATCAGGTCCGCAGAGTGCATAAGGCCGCAAATCAACATGACGGGGCTGCAACTTCCCATCAATGAAACAGGGTACTGTTGACAACTGAATAATGGGCTGTGCAATAAACTCACGTGGATGCTTACTGATTTCATCTTTGAACTTTTGGAATTCTTCATCACCCGCTTTATTGCCCATCAACATTCCATAACCGCCACTCTGATTGGTACGCTTCACCACCATGCGGTGCATATTTTCAAACACATACTTCCGCTCCTCTTCATTACTCATTTGATACGTTGGTACGTTTGGTAAAATCGGTTCTTCATTCAAATAATACTTTATCATGGCGGGCACATAAGCATACACCGCTTTATCATCAGCCACACCATTGCCTACTGCATTCGCAAGTGCAACGGTTCCTTTTCTGTAAGCACTCATAATGCCCGCAACACCAAGCATACTATCAGGACGAAACAACAATGGGTCTATATACTCATCATCAATACGTCGGTAAATAACATCCACCTGTTTTAAACCGCTGGTGGTTTTCATATACACTTTATGATTTTCAATGAGCAGGTCACGGCCTTCCACCAACTGAATACCCATTTGCCTTGCTAAAAATGTATGCTCATAATAGGCTGAGTTGTAAATACCGGGTGTTAACAATACAACAGTAGGATTTGAAATTTGTCGGGGTGATAAGGCCATAAGATTGTTGTGCAGCAACAGAGGATAATTGCCCACCATC
The DNA here is from genome assembly GCA_050916065.1 of Lacibacter sp. Classification (GTDB taxonomy): domain Bacteria; phylum Bacteroidota; class Bacteroidia; order Chitinophagales; family Chitinophagaceae; genus Lacibacter. The sequence goes on along the minus strand of CP051137.1, from coordinate 1,294,932 downwards.
CGTACATTGGCCTGTGCCAGCAGTTCAGGAAACAAACGTTTTGTTACTTCCCGATTTTCCAGCATATAACTAACGCCGCTGGGTGTGCGCAGGTTATCTTCCAATATGTAAAACGTTCCATCTTCGCCACGTATTAAATCAATGCCCGAGATGTGCACATAAATATCATGCGGCACTTTAATGCCGGCTGCCTCCCGCAGGTAATGCGGACAGGTGGCAATGAGTTCGGCCGGAATGATATTGTCTTTGATGATTTGCTGTTCACCGTAAACATCTTTGAGAAATAAGTTGAGTGCTTTGAGCCGTTGCTCAATTCCTTTTTCAACATGCGCCCATTCTGCAGCGGTGATGATGCGTGGTAATATGTCGAACGGAAAGATGCGTTCAATGCCTGCATTATCGCTATACACGGTGAACGTGATGCCCTGGTTCATGAAGAGTTCACTGGCCAGCTTATCTTTCAGTTGCAGGTTTTCAATGCTGTTGTCTTTCATGGTACTCACCAGTTTTTCATACGGCTCACGGATGCTGCCGGTATGCAGCATTTCATCAAACTGGTGTGGTTTGGGTGCGTATTGTTGTATTAATTGTTCAACACTCATGGCAGGTGGAAGGTAATAAAAAAGAGTTGCACTTCAACGGATTGTTGAGCAAGCAACTCTTGAAATGAAGATAAGGAAGAAACTGATTGAGAGGTTGAATTAGTTGATTTAATTTTTATCGCTTCATTAAAAAATCTGCAAGCTGTTTATAATTTGTATTAATTATTGTTGATTGCTTTTTTAAGTCCATGATTTCCCGAACTGATAGTGGCAATTCAATTGTTTTATTCAACACCGGCTCGACCACATCATAAAATTTTACAGGATGTGCTGTTTCTAATATCATTCCTATTGATGAAGGATGTTGTTGTAAATATCTTTCCAATGCCAGATAGCCAACTGCTCCATGCGGGTCAAGTATATAGCCGTATTCATCATACACCCGCTTCATAGTTGCTTTTGTTTCATCATCGGTAATACTATAAGCTGATAGTTTTTCTTTCAACTGCGGGAACTGGTGATGAAACAATTCCAGTATACGGATAAAGTTACTTGGGTTGCCCACATCCATGGCGTTGGAGATGGTTGCCACTGCTGATTTGGGCTGATAGCTTTGCGACTGCATAAACTGCGGCACCACATCATTGGCATTGCAGGCAGCAATGAAATGCTGTACAGGTAACCCGCTGATATGTGCTAAAATGCCAGCACAGATATTTCCAAAGTTGCCGCTGGGAACACTGATGATTGGAGGTTGGTCTTTTTGTTTCCATTGTTTGTATGCAAAGAAATAATAGAACTGTTGCGGGAGCCAGCGTGCTACATTAATGCTGTTGGCTGAGGTGAGAAACAATTCTTTGTTCAATGCTTCATCTGCAAATGCCTGCTTCACCAGTTTTTGACAATCATCAAATGTTCCGTTTACTTCCAGTGCATGAATGTTGTTACCGAGTGTGGTGAGTTGTTTTTCCTGCACACTGCTCACTTTACCACTTGGGTAAAGAATCACCACTTCTACTCCATCTACATTGTAAAAACCATTGGCAACGGCGCCGCCTGTGTCGCCGCTGGTGGCAACGAGAACGGTTACTTTTTTAGTCGCACCTTTTACAAATTGAGCAAGGCAACGGCTCATAAACCGTGCACCCACATCTTTAAACGCCAATGTTGGCCCATGAAATAATTCTAAAGATGAAATGGTTTCATTGATGGGAACCAATGGTATATCAAAATTCACCGTTTCATTGACAATGTGTTGCAGTATATCATCAGGAATTTCATTGCCGATGTAAGGCTTGATAACACGATAGGCTATTTCTTCATTGCTGATGTGCTCAATATTTTCAATCAACGCTTTATCAACCTGAGGAATGGTTTCAGGAAAATACAAACCTTTATCCGGAGCCTGACCGAGTATGGTTGCTTCATGGAATGAAACTGCTGGTGATTGTTTGTTAAGACTGTAGTATTTCAATTTGAAAATTTGATGATTTGAAAATTAGTATTCGATAGTTAAGAGTGTACTATAAGCTATGTGTTTCGTACCTCCAACTTCTTACTTTATAACACTCACCCCTTCACTTGCAATTCTTGTTACATACGTTTTAAACTCAATTCCTAATTGAGTGAATGTTTTCTGCATGATGTTTTCTACTTCTTTTGCAGTTGCTTCCTGTTCACTCAGCATAAAAATACTGGGGCCGCTGCCGCTGATGCCGCCACCGAGCGCTCCTGCTTCTTTGCTTTTTGATTTTATGGTATCAAAGCCGGGAATTAATATGCTGCGTACGGGTTCAATGATGACATCTTCCAGGCTTCTTCCAATCAATGCTGTATCATTTTTTTCAAAGCCTGCAACAAGCCCTGCAATATTTCCCCATTGCTTGATGGCATCTTTAAGCAAAACTTCTTTACGGAGAATCTGTCGTGCATCACTCGTCTTTACTTCTATCTGCGGATGTACTACTGTAACAAATAAAGAAGGCGTATTAAGTTTGATGATATCCAGTGGATGAATAGAACGGATCAATGTTACACCACCCAGAATGCAAGGCGCTATATTATCAGCATGTTTAACACCACTCGCCAGCTTTTCGCCGAACATGGCAAACTGGACCAGTTCCTCATTATTGTATTTGTTGTTCAATAAAAGATTGGCTCCTACAGCTGCTCCTGCTGCGCTGGCGGAACTGGAACCCAATCCGCTGCCGGGCTTGATTCTTTTTTCAATTTCTACTTCAAAACCAAAATTGTTGTTATTGTTTTTAATGATTTCCAGCAACACCACTCCTGCCACATTTTTTTCAGCTTCTGTCGGTAGATTGTAATTGTCGTTGTTAATGATGACAACTTTTGGCTCATCAATCAACTTCAGCTTCATAACATCATAAGGTTCCTGCAAGGCCATACCAAGGATATCAAATCCACAGACGAGATTGGCAACAGTAGCATGGCTCTTTATTTGAACTTCTTTCATTTCTTACTTTTTACTTTTGACTTGCACGAAGAATATCCGCAAACACACCACTTGCCGTAACCTCTGCACCCGCACCCGCACCTTTAATCACCATCGGTTGTTCTTTGTAACGGTCGGTGTAAAATAACACCACATTATCCTTACCGTACAAATGATACAAGTCATGCTGCGGCGGAATGTGTTGTAAACCTACTTCGGCTTTGCCGTCTTTATAAGAAGCAACAAATTTCAATTTACTTCTTGCTGCTTTTGCAGCTTCATACAATTTTTTAAAATGCGCTTCTTCTTTTTTCATGGCTGCATAAAAATCATCCACCGTTCCCTGCATACAACTTTCAGGTAAAAAGCCATTGCATTTTATTTCTTCCATCTCCATTTGAATACCCGCTTCACGTGCCAGAATTAAAATCTTACGCATCACATCGGTACCACTCAAATCCAAACGTGGGTCAGGTTCAGTGTATCCTTCATCCTGTGCCTGCTTCACTACATCGGCAAATAATCTGGTACCATCATAATTGTTGAATACAAAATTGAGTGTACCACTTAATACCGCCTGCATACTTCGCACCACATCACCACTGCGCATTAAATCATTGAGTGTGCCAATTACAGGAAGACCAGCACCTACATTCGTTTCAAATAAAAACGGCGCATTGAACTCAGCCGAAAGGTTTTTAAGTTTTTTGTAATTGCTGTAAGCGCTTGATGCAGCTACTTTGTTACAGGCAACAACAGCAATACTTTTTTCCAGCAATGAAGCATACACTTCTGCAATCGCTCCATTCGCAGTTACATCTACAAACACAGAGTTGCGGAGGTTTTTTTGAATGATGGATTGCACAAAACTTTTCAGATTGGCGCTTTCACCATTTTGCAATGTTTCTTCCCAACTGTTGATATCAATCCCGTTTTCATTCAGCAGCATTTTACGGCTGTTGCTCAAACCAGCAATATTCACCTGCAAATGCAGGTTCTCTTCTAAGAATGAAAGTTGCTGTTGCAATTGAGCCAGCAAACGTTTTCCAACATTCCCTGTACCTACAACGAATAAGTTGATTTGTTTTTTAACCGTTTCAAAAAACTCTTCATGCAATACGTTCACTGCTTTGCGCACATCAGCTGAAGCAACAACAGCAGAAATATTCCGTTCAGTAGAGCCTTGTGCAATAGCCCGGATGTTTACACCATTTCTGCCAAGTGCTGCAAACATGCGTCCGCTTACACCTGTATGATGACGCATCTGGTCGCCCACTAATGCAACAATGGAAAGCTCTGATTCGATCTTAAGCGGCTCTACTTTATCAGAAGCAATTTCAAATTCAAATGCTTTATCCACTGCTTTCTTTGCTTTTTCTGCATTGGCTGCATCCACACCTACACAAATCGAATGTTCAGATGAGCCTTGTGTAATCAAAATAACATTCACCTGTGCATTGGCCAATGCTGCAAACAATCTGCTGCTGAAACCGGGGATACCCACCATACCACTTCCTTCCAAACTCAATAATGAAAGAGAGCTGATGCTGGATATACCGGTGATGATGTTTCCCTGTGTGGGTTTGTGTTCAATCACCGTTCCGTAATCATCTTTTGCAAATGTGTTCTTAATCCAAACAGGAATATTTTTATTCAATACCGGTTGAATGGTTGGCGGATAAATCACTTTCGCACCAAAGTGTGAAAGCTCCATGGCTTCCTGGTAAGAAATAGAAGGAATAATTTTTGCATTCGGTACCCAGCGTGGATCAGCCGTCATCATACCGCTTACATCTGTCCATATTTCTACAGCAGTTGCATCCACTGCTGCCGCAAGTATAGCTGCTGTGTAATCACTTCCGCCACGACCGAGTGTGGTTGTTACTTTATGTTCATCACTTGCAATAAAGCCGGGAAACACGAGGATGTTTGCCGCTTGTTCTTCTACAAATTGATTGATAAAATTATTGGTTACAAAAAAGTTGACTGCTGCATTGCCGTAGTTGCTGTTGGTTTGAATCACTTCTCTGCTGTCTTTCCACATACTGTTTACTCCGTTGTAAATAAATGCAGCGTTGATGATTTGTGAAGAAAGCAATTCGCCATAGCTCACCAGTTTATCTTTCGTGCGTGCACTGCATTCGCCCAATAAAAAAATACCGTTGCAAATGTCTTCCATTTCATTGCAGTATTTTTTTACAAGGCTCAGTACACTGCTTTGCTGCTGCACGGGAATCAATTCCTTTACCGTATCAAGATGACGTGTTTCAATTTGTTTAAGCGTAGATTTATAATCTTCATTTGCTGAAGCCGCTTGCGTGCCGCAATTCAGCAACAAATCTGTAGTACCGCTCATGGCGCTTACTACAAGTAAAATTTTTTGACTTTTACTTTTTTCTTTAACTATCTCCGCCACCTGTTGAATGGCTTTGGCGCTTCCCATAGAAGTTCCGCCGAATTTTAAAACCTGTATCATAAAATAATGTAATAAATAAGTGTTGTGATGTAAAACAGCAAAATGCCCCGGGGGTAATATGAGAATGTGCAACCCTTAACGGGTTGTGGTAGTTGTAATTGTTGTTGTGCCAAAAGGGGCCAACGATGAAGATGTGATATGTACAACCTGTTGCATGTGAGCACAAGATAATAAAGCAAGTTCACAGAACAAGTGTTAGGTTGAAAGTTTTTAGGAGAAAAATTTTTGGGTAGCAGAGGCAGGTGCTGCCATGGAACTGAGGTGGTATTCGTCGCATTGTAAATCCCGTCTTTAGCGGGACTTTTGTACTGTTTATTTCTGTTCGACAAAAAATCGACAAACACTCTAAATAAGTTTATCAGTTTTTTCAGTAAGGAGTAAATCTGATATGATATCCAAACGGATTCTCTTTTGGCGGCTCTAGTGGTTCTGAATTATAAATTTCAATATTACCTGTAACAGTAAAACCAATTTGCTTCCCTATAACTTCAACTAATTCTGCAGCTTCGTTTTCCGAACTTGCCCACACTTTCATTCCCATAAAAGCGTTGCCATCAGCACAATTAAAATCAATATCTACATCTTTTGCAGTTCCGTTTGCAATCACTGTAAAGTGCTGATATGGTGTTTTAATTTTTCCATAACGCAATTTTAACTTCCAATCATTTTCATTCATATGCATTAAAAATAATTAATAGAATCAAAAAAAGCGACAACTCCCGTCATCGCTTCTACAATTTTCTTTACTAACTCTCCTACTGCACCATCACCTTATTGGAATAAACTGTTTTTGATTCACTCTTTATCACTTTTACCAGGTACACACCTCTTGCCATTTCAGGGTTCAGTTCAATCGTTTCTAACTGGCCTGCTCCGCTGATGTTTACTTTTCGGTTAAGAATGATTTTTCCTGAAAGCTCCACTACCTGCAGCGTATAAATGCCTGTTCCTGTTTTATCAAACTGAATTTGAAATTTATTTTCAGTCACCGGGTTTGGATAAATGCTTATTAGTTCACGGGTTATTTTTGGTGAACGCTGCTGATAGATGCCGTTATTTTTTGCCGCACGGGGCAGCAGGTAGGCGCTTGCCAGATCAGAGGTGTTAAGACCGGAAGGTGTTTGTGTAAAGGCAGGACTGGCAGTTAAACCATCAATATCAACTTTATAATACAACTGGTTTCCGTTACTGCAGGCAATAAGCAATTCGCCCTTTTCATTAACGGCAGCTCCATTGGTAGTAAAAGATTCAGGCAGATTTTTTATCAGTCCAAGCAAGGTAGCCATCCTTTGTGAAGGATTGATACGATACACATAATTCCGTTGTGTGATGAGGTAAAGATTTCCATCTGTTCCTGCAACCATATCACCACCCCAGCTGGTGCAGCGGCTGTGAATGGAAATTTCTTTATTGGCCGGTGCATCAGCTAATGAACCAAGGTCAATCAGCTCCGGTTCATCCCCGGTACTGAAACGGAACAGGTGTGCACCATCATTAGTAATTGCATAACCCATACCATCAGCTCCCATGCACATACGAGTGATGTGATTGGCATCATCATTAAAATTAAGGGTGCTTAATGTTTCTGAGCGGAAACTATAATAAACAAGGTCTTTGCTCTGGGGTTTTGTCCAGCGTAGTTCCGGTACCCGCATCGGTATAAAAAACAGTTTTTGGGCAAACTTTGCATAAGCAAGAGCAGCAACCATCGTAGTAGTAGGAAATTCTCCTTCTGCTCTTTGTGGCAATACCTGTTTTGTAACTGCATTCCAAACAGGTGTAGTTTGATTATTACCATCAAACAAAGTACGTACAGGAACTCCTTTTGCTGCATCTACCTGTTTGAGATGTATCCATTGAAAATTCTGGTTCTCAGCAGTAACCGCATACATCGGTAAAGATTGTTGGGCCTTTGCAGATGCTGTACCAATTAAAAGGCCATAAACGAGCAGATTTTTTTTCATGGCGTAACCTGTTTTTATTGAATTCAAAAGTTACAGCATTTTGCAGCAAAAAAAAAATCACGCAACAGCAGGACTTAAAAATAATATTCGTTCTATGATTGCAAACTGGTGAGTGCTTTTTTTACAGAGCCATGTTTCAACAATAAATGCCTGGCTTGTTCATAGCTGGAAAGTCCGCTGCGGAGCATCAGCATTTTAACGCCCCTGTCTACGAGTTTTTCATTACTCAGTTGCATATTTACCATGCGGTTATCTTCCACCCTGCCTAACTGAATCATAACAGAAGTGGAAATCATATTTAAAACCAGCTTTTGTGCAGTACCGCTTTTCATACGGGTGCTGCCGGTAACAAACTCGGGGCCCACCACTACTTCTATCGGAAAATCTGCTGCTTGTGACACCGGTGAATTGGGGTTGCAACTGATGCTGCCGGTAACAATATTTCTTTTACGGCATTCTTCCAGCGCCCCGATGACATAAGGTGTGGTACCGCTGGCTGCAATACCAATCACCACATCTTTTTCTGAAACATTATGTACTTCCAGATCGGCCCAGCCCTGTTCTTTACTGTCTTCTGCAAACTCAACAGCGCTGGTAATGGCTTTTTCGCCACCGGCAATAATACCTACTACTAAACCATAAGGCACTCCGTAAGTGGGCGGGCACTCGCTGGCATCTACAATACCTAAACGTCCGCTGGTGCCGGCACCAATATAAAAGAGGCGTCCGCCCATGAGCATTTTATCGCTGATGATGGTTACCAGTGGTTCTATCTGTGGGATGGCCTTAGCAACAGCCGCAGGCACAGTACTGTCTTCTTGATTGATGTTGTGCAGCAACTCTGCCACACTCATATCTTCCAGGTGATGATAGTTAGATTCCTGTTCTGTGATTCTTATAAATTCGCTCATAGTTTCTTTTTAACGGTGATATTCAACCAAACCTTCCATAGGATTTTTCATAATACGCCCCAGTTGAAGACCATACGAGTTGCAAAGTTCCTTTAAAACATCTTTGAAAGCAAATGCAACTCCTCCCACAAAATTCACAGGATGCAGCCAGCTTTCTTTAAACTTATAAATGTGGTTAAAGAAAAAGTCATTAAAGCTGTCTTCAATAATATTTTCAATCATGTAATGACCCCTGTTTTCTGAAAGGAAGAGGGCAAAAGAAGCCATGTATTTATTGGGCAAAGGTTGACGGTACACTTTATCCAGAATTTCCAAACGATCTGTTTTGAACTTCTGTTCAAACTTGGTCATGAGGTCACCTTCAAAAGTATTGTACAGAAAATGCTGAATCACTTTGCGGCCCATAAAAGCGCCACTGCCTTCATCCCCCAGAATATAACCAAGTCCGGGGCTGCTTTTGGCAATCCGTTTACCGTTAAAATAACAGGCATTCGATCCCGTGCCCAGGATACAGGCAATACCTTTTGAACTGCCGCAAACGGCTCTTGCCGCACCCATAATATCCGTATCTACATTTACTTTTTTGGCGCTTGGAAATACTTCTTTCAGCGCTTTGCGGATGCTTTTTACATTCTCAGGGTTGCCGCAGCCGGTACCGTAGTAATGAATGGCAGAAATCGTTTCTTTTTTGATGGCAGGCTTAAGTTCCTTGTTAAGCATTTTTACCATCTGCTCCGTATTCATTAAGTATGGGCTGATGCCGGTGGTAAAAAAAATCTTTTGCTTCTTCCCTTGAACGAGGCACCATTCCGCTTTGGTGGCGCCGCTATCGGCAAGTAGTTGAAATGCAGCCATGGTGATTCAGGTTGTTTGGTCCTTTAGTCCTAATTTATCAAAATCGTGGCAATACGCTACACAATATGGTTTATTTTCATGAAATTGCAGCGGTTTTTATAAAATCCATGCATGAATCAAAAGAAACTTCAAATCTGGTTACCCCTTCTCCTTGCAATAGCTGTTTTCCTCGGAATGGTATTTGGATATAAGCTCAAATCGAATATGGGTCAATTCAGTCCTTCTTTCTTTGGTAAAGAAAAGAAAACATCCCTGCAGGAGATATTGGAACTGGTTCGTACCAAATATGTTGATACGGTTAATACCGATTCCCTTGGGCAGATGGCTATTAAGAATGTCATTAGTCAATTAGATCCCCACTCTGTTTATATCCCTGCCGATTTTTTAAAAACAGTGAATGATGATTTAAAGGGAAGCTTTGAAGGTGTTGGTATTGAGTTTGGAATGATTGATGACACCGTTACTGTTTTGAAGTTGTTCCCCAAAGGCCCGGCAGAAAAAGCAGGCATCAAGCCAGCGGATCAGATACTCTCTGCCAATGATTCCCTTGTTTCCGGCGTTCGTTCTAAGGCTGATCGCATACGTAAATTGTTCAGGGGTGAAAAGGGCAGCGAAGTAAAAGTAAAGTTGCTGCGTAACGGTCTACAACAAACATTGGTGATACAGCGTGGAGTTATTCCGCTTAGTCCCGTTGATGTTGCTTACATGATAGAACCCGGAGTTGGTTTTATAAGAGTGAATAAGTTCACTAATGATTCCTACGAGGAGTTTATGCAAAACCTGGAGCGTTTGAAAAAAGAAGGGATGGCAAAACTTATTCTTGACTTGAGAGATAATGGTGGTGGTATGCTGGATGATGCTATTCAAATGGCAGATGAGTTCTTATCTGATGCCAAAGAAATTGTTTATACTGAAGGAAAAGCATCGCCCCGGCAGGTATTTACAGCACGCCGTCCCGGTATGTTTGAAGAAGGCAAACTGGTGGTCTTGATTGATGAAGGAAGCGCCAGTGCCAGTGAAGTATTAACAGGTGCTTTGCAGGATTGGGACCGTGCTGTAATTGTGGGCCGCCGTTCTTTCGGAAAAGGATTGGTGCAGGAGCAGTTTCAGCTGAGCGACGGTAGTGCCCTCAGGCTAACGGTATCCAGGTATTTTACACCCATTGGCCGGAGTATTCAAAAGCCTTACTCCCGTGGAGATGCTGAAAATTATAATGACGAAATCAAGAGTCGTTTTGATAATGGAGCCATGTTCCGTAACGATTCAGCTAATCATACCGGCCGTACATATAAAACAAAAGGTGGCCGTAAAGTTTATGGCGGCGGCGGTATCAGTCCGGATGTTTTTGTGCCGGCAGACTCGGCAGAATTCCTCATGTTTAAACATCATGAGATGGTGAAGGAAATAATTGAGGAAGCAGCGTTTGTTTATTACATGCGTCAACAGGCAAAACTCAAAGCTATTACCACTCCTCAACAGTTACAACAGTTGCTGCAGAACGATGCAGCGATATGGGCTGTTTACAATGAACGGGCTTCTAAAAAACACATGAGCCTTTCTGAGTTTTCAGCAGCACATAAAAATGTACTTCTTCGTTATTTAAGTGCAAGGCTGGCGCATTTTCTCTGGGGAAGGAATGGCTATTATAAAATGATCAATCTTTCCGATCAGATGGTGCAGAAAGGATTGGAAGAAATCAGGAAATAAAATGATCCATATAAATAAAAAGGTCTTCGTTCAAACGAAGGCCTTTTTGTGATGACAGGTTTTTGTGGGTGCAATTCAGTTTTCAGGTTTATTATCAATGGTTTCTTTCTTTTCAATTTTGTAAGAAAGGAATAAACCCAAACCGCCGCAAATAGCCAGCATAGAGAAATACATTACAGGATTGTCGTCATCAACATGCATTAATTGTTCTGATAAGATGTAACCTAATAATAGTCCCAAACCTGCACCCATTAATAGCAATCCCCATTTCAAACTACGGTAAGGTGCCGGACGCTGTGTGTATTCTTTGGGGTTGATGCCTTTTTCAATCAAGGCCATGTTTTCTTTGTTTCTGAGATAAAATAATCCGAATATGGCTGCAAATGCACCAAGAGGTACTAAAATGGCTATTAAAAATTCTCCGCCCATAACTGTAAATTTTTATTGTTGTTTAAAATTGTTTCTGCAACCTATGACTACTTGCGGAAAACCGAGGTTACACCAATTTTTAAAAAATATTCTTTTTTCAAAAAATCTTCCAAACTTGTAACCTGTTTTCTTTATAAGTAGTCTTACAAAACGAATGACGCAGACTGTTCCATCTGACCAGGAAGTGATTGCACAGGTTTTAAAAGGCAATCAGCAAAAGTATGAGCTGCTGGTAAAAAAATACCAGGCTTTTGCTTTTACCATTGCCCTGCGTTACACCAAAAACCGGGAAGATGCAGAAGAGCTGGCACAGAGTGCATTTGTAAAAGCCTATCTCAATCTGAGAGATTACAGAGGTGATGCAAAATTCAGCACCTGGCTGTACACCATTGTAAGTTCTTTATGTTTGAGTTTCCTGCGTAAGAAAAAACTAGAAGTTCATTCCCTGGATCAGGAGTATGTGTTTGAACGGGCAGATGCTCATGAAAGCAGTTTAAGGGCTGACCAGATAGAACAACGCTCCAGACTGCAGTTATTGAGCAGGGCAATGGAATTGCTTCACCCGGATGACGCACAACTGCTTACCCTGTTTTACAAAGCGGAGCAAAGCCTGGATGAAATTGCCAGGATATTGCACATAGAACCCAATAATGCCAAAGTTAAACTGCACCGTGCCCGACAGCGGTTGAAGGAAACCATGGAAAAACATTTTGCACAGGAGGTGCAGGAAATCTTTTAATTTTAAATTTCATATTATGAAACAGCAAATAGAAGAGCAATTGTGGAGTTATATTGACGGCAGTGCTACTGCCGCAGAAAAACTGTTTGTTGAAAAAATGCTGGCTACTGACGATGTGTGGAAAGCTAAATACAAAGAACAGTTAGAGTTGCATCATTTGCTTTTGCATGAAACGGAGCTGGAACAGCCTTCTATGCGTTTCACTAAAAACGTAATGGACGGTATTGCAGGTATGGAACCCAAAGCTGCTACCCGCACTTACATCAATAAATATATAATCCGCTCAATTGCTGCTTTCTTTATTATTACTATCGGCGGATTGTTGATCTATTCTTTAGCGCAGGTAAACTGGTCGGCTTCATCGGGTTCTTCCAATATTATTTCTTTCAATACACCTGAATTAAAAATTCCCCAGGTTGATTTTTCAAAACTCTTCAGTATCCGGATTTTAAATATTGTGTTGATGACCTCGATTGTACTGGGGTTGATGGTTTTTGACGGTATTTTAAGACGGAAAAAGTCAGCCGCCTAACCTAACGCTTGTTTTGAAACCGTAACTTTGCGTCACAACAAAGGTTATGGACATCAAAAACAACATCCTTGAAACAATCGGCAATACGCCATTGATTCGTTTAAACAAAATCACCAGAGAACTTCCCTGTACAGTAGCTGCCAAGGTAGATTATTTCAATCCCGGTAATTCTATTAAAGACCGCATGGCTTTAAAGATGGTAGAGGTAGCAGAAAAAGAAGGTAAGCTCAAACCCGGAGGAACCATTATTGAAGGTACCAGTGGTAATACCGGAATGGGGTTAGCACTGGCTGCTGTGGTGAAAGGCTATAAATGCATCTTTGTTACTACTGATAAGCAATCCAAAGAAAAGGTTGATATTCTCAAAGCGGTAGGTGCAGAAGTAATTGTTTGTCCCACCAATGTAATGCCCGAAGATCCACGCAGTTACTACAGCGTTGCAGCCAGGCTGGCAAAGGAAATTCCCAATTCTTTTCACATGAATCAATATGATAACTTAGCTAACAGGCTGGCGCATTACGAAACAACCGGTCCTGAAATATGGGATCAGACGGATGGTAAAATCACACACCTTGTATGCACGGCGGGAACCGGGGGTACCGTTACCGGAACGGCTATGTATCTGAAGGAAAAGAATCCCAACATTAAAATATGGGCGATTGATGTATATGGTTCACTACTTACAAAGTATTTCCGTACCGGGGAAATTGATATGAATGAAGTGCATCCTTATATCAGCGAAGGTTTTGGGGAAGATTTTGTGCCTAAGAATTATGATATGAGTGTGATTGATCAATTTGAACAAGTAACAGATAAAGACGGAGCCATCATGGCACGTCGCTTAGCTAAAGAAGAAGGTTTGTTTTGCGGGTACAGCGCCGGCAGTTGCCTGCAGGGGTTGATGCAGTTAAAAGGCAGCTTGAAAAAAGATGATTTAGTCGTATGTATTCTGCATGATCACGGAAGCCGCTATGTAGGAAAAGTATATAATGATCAATGGATGATGGAGCGTGGTTTCCTGGATGTAAAAACATTTAAAGATATTGTTTCATCAAGAGCACATAATAAGTTAATAACTGTTGCACCTGAACATACCGTTGCAGAAGCAGTGGAACTGATGAAGAAATATGATATTGACCAGATACCTGTAATGAATGGTGCCGGAATGGTAGGTTCCATTTCGGAAAGTGGTTTATTCAGTAAGATTTTTTCAAATCCTGAATTAAAAAATGAAAAGATCAGTTCTGTAATGGAGCATACGTTTCCGCTTGTGGCATTTGATACACCGGTTGAGCGTTTGAGTACCATGATTACGAAAGAAAATGGTGCAGTACTGAGTAAAGATGAGGCCGGCAATTTTCATATTGTAACCAAATATGATCTTATACAATCATTAACCAGGTAAAACTGATATTATTTCATCGTAAGAATGCCCCTGATATAGCGGGGGCATTTGCTTTTTTACGGGAGATTACCCGTTTTGGAACACGTAGAACTACGAGTTTGTTTTTCGCATCATTACGTTTTAGGTGGTAAATACTGATACGTTAAAATTGAGAACTTGTGCTCTTGTACACAATATGTAGCGGGGCTACTTTTGTATCGGAAGTTGATTGATAACACAATCAACGACTAACTGAAAAAAAAACACTTAGAAACAATATCCAAATCCATTGAAAAGCCAGAAAGAAAAATCCAATATCGGTCAACTTCCAGTTTTTAAAATTACTTTAGATCCGTACCTATAAGAAACCAGTATCGTTGAAAAATCCAAAATGTCCTAAGAAAAGTTGTAAACTTTGAAAATCACCAAAATATCCCTTAAAAACCACTAAAAGCCAACCGCATCAGATTCATCTGAACACGGAACCAAGAGAACCAAAAAGGCTGAAAAAGATCTGGATCCTACGAAAAACCGGAAAACCTGAATATCCATATCCGTGAAATCCAGATCTTTTTTCTTTTTATTCGAATCCAATCCAAGTATCCTGAATAATTTGAAAAGAGATAAAAATCCGGTTCGATTTTGCAAAACCTAACTGTTTATTACCTAACACCCGGAACCGCTTAAATTGAATTAAATTGCCTGTTTGAAATGAGCATGATCGTTCAAAATCAAACAGGCAAATTCATTTTTAATAACTCCGCCCCACAGCGTATTGTATCGCTGGTGCCCTCTGTAACCGAGCTACTGTACCACCTGGGTTTGCAAGATCAAGTGGCGGGTATTACCAAATTTTGTGTACATCCTCAGGAATGGTTTCGTTCCAAACCAAGAGTTGGAGGAACCAAAAATGTTTCCATTCAAAAAGTAAAAGAATTACAGCCTACGCTCATTCTTGCCAATAAAGAAGAAAATGTAAAAGAGCAGGTTGAGGAACTGGCACGCCTCTTTCCTACATACCTGGGCGATGTTACATATCTTGCATCAGCTATCACAATGATCACTGAAACTGGAAAGCTTACAGGAACATCTCAACAGGCTGAAGTAATTGTGCAGCAGATTCAATCCAATTTTCTACACCTGAAGGTTTCTGAAAAAGTACGGGCACTTTATCTCATCTGGAAAAATCCTTATATGAGTGCAGGGGGCGATACATTTATTCATGCCATGCTTGAAGCCGCCGGTTTTGAGAATGTACTTGCCCATCAAACACGTTATCCTGTTGTTACGATTGATGAAATAAGGGAGTTGAACCCGGATGTCATATTACTGTCGTCAGAGCCTTTTCCGTTTAAGCAGCATCATGCAGCGGAATTAGCACAGCTCACCGGCATAAAAAAAGCAGCGCTGGTGGATGGAGAAATGTTCAGCTGGTACGGTAGCAGGATGCTGCATGCTCCTTCCTATTTTGCCAAACTCAGGGAAACCTTATTTTTAAACGATGAAACTGTTGTACAGGTATAATTTATTAATGGCAGGTGGTGTTTATCTGATGCTGTTTATACTGCTCCTGCCTTTTTACAAACAGGTATTTGATGTAGATGGGATTGGTTACAGCCT
Organism: Lacibacter sp.; assembly: GCA_050916065.1. GTDB lineage: Bacteria > Bacteroidota > Bacteroidia > Chitinophagales > Chitinophagaceae > Lacibacter. The sequence continues at coordinate 1,279,318 of CP051137.1, read as the reverse complement.
TGTGGCACAACATTTAGCTCATGGGAACTTTGCCCGTGCAATTAACGGTTTCTGGAGTCCTTTACATTCCTGGCTTATTGCTCCTTTTATAAAAACAGGAATTCCGGTTGAATTGCTTTTTTTCTATTCCAATGCTGTTATTTCATTGGTGTTATTATGGCAATTGAAAAAGTTCTTCCGGCATTTTCAATTTACGGATGAAGTTTCTACCGTTCTCTTGCTCACATCTGTGGTGATGCTTTTGCAATTCAGCTTTTTTGAGCTGGCAGCTGATCTCTTGCTTCTTCCCTTTTTATTGGGCTATTTATTGCTTGTAGTACGTTCTGATTTTTTCAGCAATCACAAAGTGCAGATAGCCTGCGGGTTGCTTACCGGTTTTGCTTATCTGGCCAAGACATATGCGTTGCCTTTTACGGTACTCATTCACCTGTCGTTATTTATGTGGCATTACTACCGGGTAAAAACTGTTCCGGTAAAGTCTTTTTTGTTTTTCATCTTTCCGCTGCTGCTTGTTATTACTCCGTGGATTATCCTCATCAGTTCAAAGTACGGGATGTTTACCATGGGTAATGCATCACGGTTAAACCTGAGTTGGTTTTTAAAGGGAACATCCGTGGAAGGCGAATTATTTCATCAACCAATTGCTGCAGACAGTCCGGGTTGGTGGGAAGACCCTTCGTATTTCAAAGGTACAGTGGTGCATCTTTTTTCTTCTACTGAACTGTTTCTCAAACAGATTCGGGTTTTCTTTTATAATATCACTGTTTATATCAAAGCTTTAACTGAGTTTTCAGCTTTTATACCTGCGGTCATCTTAGGTTTTGTATTGTTTCTATTCAGGAAAGAGGAAACGCAAATGCAAAAGCTTGCTATATTTTTTCTGATCTTTCCGGCCGGTTATTTATTAACTTATGTTGACGGTCGCTATCTCTGGATTTTTCAGTTGGCCTTATTGCCGGTTGGTTGGTGGATGTTACAATCCGTTATAACTTTTTTTCAACTCAGAAAATCGCTTATCAATTTTCTGTTTCTTATTTATAGTTTGAGCTTTCTGTTACAACCTGTAAATATTTTAAAAGATTATGCAGTAAGTGAGCAATGGAAAGAAATAAGAGAGCTGGCTGCCTATTTTACAATCAATAAAATATCAGGAAATTTTACAGCAAATAAAAAATCCTCGGAGTCACAGGTAGTTGCTTATCTAAGTAAGACTTCTTTTTATCATTTAACAAAACAGAATGTATCCTTTGAGGAGCTTCATACAGCCATGGGCAATAATCACATTAACTATTTGCTATTTTATTACGATTCTGCTCAGGAAAAAGAAGCCATAATCAACTTATATCAACAGAAAGGATACCGGGCTACTGAAGTAAAAAGAGGCGTTTTGATTTTTTCTATACCCTGACGCAGGCTTTTTCAACCGGGGCAACGGTAAAATTGCTCATTTTCACAGTTTAACTATCTTAGCGGCTCTTAAAATTGAAATTATACACTCTTAAAAACGAACGATCATGGGCAAATACAGAGCAGGCGTATTATACGGAGCAGAACTGGAGGCATTACTCAATGATGCTAAGGATAACCAGTTTGCTTTACCTGCAGTAAATACAATTGGTACCAACACCATTAATGCAACGCTTGAAACCGCCGCAAAAGTAAATTCTCCCGTTATCATTCAGTTCTCTAACGGAGGTGCCCAGTTTATTGCCGGTAAAGGAATGCCCAACGATCAGTTACAGGGAAATATCCGTGGCGCTATCAGCGGTGCTTTACATATTCACAACGTGGCTAAATACTATGGAGTTCCTGTTGTACTGCACACAGATCATGCAGCTAAGAAATGGTTGCCCTGGATCAGTGGATTGATTGATGCCGGTGTGGAATTCAATAAAGAAAAAGGTCAGCCTTTGTTTTCTTCACATATGCTGGATCTAAGTGAAGAGCCTTTGGAAGAAAATATCCATACTTCTGTTGAGTTTTTCAAACGCATGCAGCCGTTGGGTATGGGTATTGAAATTGAACTGGGTGTAACAGGTGGTGAAGAAGATGGCGTGGATAACAGTGATATTGAAAATGAAAAGCTTTATACGCAACCCGCACATGTGGAATATGCTTATAAAGAATTAAGCAAAGTGGGCAAACTCTTTACTGTAGCAGCAGCATTTGGAAATGTGCATGGAGTTTATAAATCAGGTAATGTGCAGTTAACCCCCATCATCTTGCACAATAGCCAGGTTCATATTGAGAAAACTTTAGGTACAGGACCAAAGCCGGTGTTCTTTGTATTTCATGGTGGAAGTGGTTCACCACAACATCAAATTCGTGAAGCTATCAGTTATGGCGCTATCAAAATGAATATTGATACGGATCTGCAATGGGCGTTCTGGGAAGGGGTGTTGAATAATTATAAAAAGAATGAAGGTTATTTACAGGGCCAATTAGGTAATCCTGAAGGTCCTGACAGCCCGAATAAAAAATATTACGACCCACGTGTGTGGCTTCGCAAAGGTGAAGAAAGTTTTATCAAGCGTCTGGAAGTAGCATTTGAAGATTTGAATTGTGTTAATCGTAACGCATAAATAACATCTTTTCATTCAAACAGAAACGAATGGCCAAAAGAGAAGAAGATATTGAAAAGAACTTAACAGGCGAAGATCTTCCGACGCAGGAAGGAAAATCCAGCTGGTTCAAGCGTGTACAAAAAGGTATTCTAACAAAGACTTCGGATAAAAAAGAAATTCAGGAGGGATTGTGGAGTAAATGCCCTGAGTGTAAGTACACCTCAACTACACAGGAACTGGCAGAGAATAAATTTGTTTGTCCCCAGTGTAATTATCATCACCGCATAGGTAGTGCAGAATATTTTGATATTTTATTTGATGGGGATGAATACACAGAGCTGTTTGATAATATCCGCTCCAAAGATTATTTAGGTTTTACTGATCTGAAACCTTATGGTAAAAGATTAGAAGAAATCTGGAAGAAAAGTGATCTGCATGATTCTATCCGTGTAGCTGTAGGAAAGGCCAATGGCGAAGAAATTGTGGTGTGCTGCATGGATTTTGATTTCATCGGAGGTTCGCTTGGAAGTGTGATGGGCGAAAAAATTGCAAGGGGCGTTGATTACTGTCTGCAGCACAAACTCCCGATGCTGATGATTTGCAAAAGCGGCGGTGCCCGTATGATGGAGAGTGCTTTTTCATTGATGCAGTTGGCTAAAATCAGTGGTAAGCTCACACAGATGAGTGATGCGAAACTCCCCTATCTTACATTGCTCACCGATCCTACCTTTGGTGGTGTAACTGCCAGTTTTGGTATGCTGGGTGATTTGAACATTGGTGAGCCGGGTGCATTGATTGGCTTTGCCGGACCACGTGTAATTAAAGAAACCATCAAGAAAGATTTACCCGAAGGTTTTCAACGAAGTGAATTCTTACTGGAACATGGTTTCCTGGATCTGATCATCAACCGCAAAGAGCTGAAAGAGAAACTGAGTAAGATATTGGTGTTGTTCAGAAGTTAATTGAATGAATCTTGATATTGCAATCAGCTTTTGTTTTGCACATGGCTGATTGCTTTTTTATTTTTATAGTATTTCAATTAATTGATTTTATACCACAAAGCTCACGGAGAACACCAGGATTTTACTTTGTGTACTTTGTGCCTTTGTGGGAAATAATGTAAAGAGTTTTTACAACTTTGTAATATGGAATTAAAAAACCGGGCTGCCTTTCATGAATATTTTTTTGACGATACACTCGTTGCAGGAATGGTATTGGCCGGTACGGAAGTAAAATCCATACGTGAAGGAAAGGTGAGCTTTGCAGATGCGTATTGCTTTTTTCATAAAGGAGAATTGTGGGTGAAAGGTTTGCACATTGCTGAATATAAATTCGGCACTACGAACAACCATATGGCAGTACACGACCGTAAATTATTGCTTAATAAACGGGAATTAAAAAAGTGGGAAGCCAAGCTGAAAGAAAAAGGATACACAATCATCCCTTTAAAAATTTTCTTTACCGAAAAGAACCTTGCTAAGATTGAAATTGGTTTAGGTCGTGGTAAGAAATTATACGATAAACGGGAAACCATAAAGAGCAGGGATGTGCAGCGGGAGATGAAGCGATATTTGAAATAAATTAAAGGCTTCACGCAAAGACGCTAAGGAGCAAAGGCGCAACGTTTTTCGTACAGCGTACCTTGAAACAAAAACTCCGAAGTTTCCTCCGGAGTTATGTAATGTGCATCATGGGTACTTTATTGGAATCGATATGTCAACCCTACTTTAATTCCCTGGTTAAATACTTTAAAGTTTTGATTTTTATCCAGCCTGTTGAACCCTCTTTCAAATGCCGCACTCACTCCTATCCCACTTGCTGATTCATAACCAATACCGCCTGTTACACCCACATCCAAACGGTTGAACTGGTTGGTAATATCCAGGTTGGTATTGAGGAGTGAAAAGCCGAGTACATTTACATCAGCCCTTAAATTGTTATTCACCAGATAAGAAACCTGCGGACCTGCAAAAACGGTAAAGCCACCGGCTGGTTTTACTTTGAACAGCACAGGCACATCCACATAATGCATTTGTGAAGTAGCTCTTGCATTGAGTGCATCAATCTTTAAGGCATTGATGGTAAGGTTGCCTCTTAAGCCATAACCTCTTTGTGTATAAATCAAACTGGGCTCAAAACTTATTACATCGCTTAATGGTATATCCACTGAAGCACCTGCGTAAAAGCCGGTTCTGTTTTTTTCGTTGATATAACCATCTGTTTTATCAATGAGTGAACCGAAGGTTTGCTGTGCATCACCTTTCCATGTAGCATTAATAACACCTGCTTTGATAATCGGTTTCACTTGTGCAAAGCTGAAGTAACTGAATAATGTGAATACAATTACAGTTGGTAAAAATCTTGCTTTCATACTATTGGCAACAGGTTCTTTATTTCCCGTTACCAACCAAGAAGAAAAAACCTTGCTGATGGTTTCAGCAAGGTTGAAAAGATTTTGTTAAGAAGAAGTTTCACACAACGAAACAAAGAATACTAAGTGCGCAACGTTTCTTACTTTGTTTTCTTTGCTCCTTTACGTGAAAAATTATTCAAACAACTCAGTCTGGTTCGTCTTCTCCTCCTTCACCCATTCCATCTCAATGCTTTTATTAAAATCAGTGAGTTTGGCGCCCACTGCTTTCCAGCCCATCACTTCAGCAACTTTGGCGAGTTTGATTTTTGCTTTACGCACCTGTGTACCACGTCCGCTTTGCATGGCGAGTACAGGTTCTTCATCTGTGGTAACCGCTTCTACATAATTGCCATCGCCTTCTTTAATAAAGAAGAATTTATTTTTGAGTGTAGTCGTTTCAATCTTAAAGCGTTTTACATTGTACTGGTACTTATCATTATCCAGATACACCGCCGTAACAATACTTTCCGGTTTGAAACGCTCAATGAGCAATACATTTTCTGGATCGAAGCGTTGCGTTAATTCCTGATCAGTTATTTCATAATTCCCATCTTTATAAATCACAAGAATTCTGTCATCTGCTTCAAACATACCGAGGTACATTCCCTTCTCTTCAGTATTTAAACGACCAAACTTATCATCAAACCACATTTTCTTTCCGCTGAGTGTGGCTTTCCCTTTTTCCTTAAACTTCACACTCTTAACAGGATATTTGGTTACCTGATTACCCATACTGCTGCGACCTTTGATATCCAGTTCTTCAAAATAAAAATCAAACTCTTTAATTCTTGCACTGCAGCTGGGACTTAATACAATCTTCACCACTTCTGCTTCACCATTGGGGTTTACGCTGAAATAATGCACACGGCTTTTATCATCACCCTTAGTTAAGTCGTACTCTTTATCACGGGTAACACCTGTTACATTAAAACGCTTGGCATAGCTCACACCGCCTTTACCATCAGCATAAATCATATTGTAGGTGGTACGTTCATCATTCTTCTGGAATACGGCTGCATGAATAATGTCTTTACCGATATACACTTTATCACCCACCTTCACCACTTTCATGATGCCACGCTTGGTGAAGACGATGATGTCATCATAATCACTGCATTCAAACAGGTACTCATCCTTTTTAATGCTGGTGCCAATGAAACCATCTTCACGGTTTACATACAGTTTGGTATTGGCAATAGCCACCTGTTTCACCTGGATAGTTTCGAATGGTTTGATTTCGGTTTTACGCTCACGTCCCTTACCGTACTTCTTCAGCAGATTTTCATAGTAGGCTACGGCAAAATCAACTAAGTTATCCAAATCATGTTTCACCTGTTTGATATCTGCTTCCAGTCCCCTGATTTGTTCGTTGAGCTCATCAATATCCAAACGGTAGATACGGCGTACAGGTTTTTCAGTGAGTTTTAAAATATCTTCTCTTGTAATATCCCTACGCAATTGTTTCTTAAATGGTACAAATGCTTTGTCAATCGCTTCAATTACTTTGTCCCATGTTTCATGTTTCTTCTCCAGCTCTTTGTAGATCTTTTCTTCAAAGAATATTTTTTCAAGCGAAGTGTAGTGCCACTTCTCCTGCAATTCACCCAGCTTGATTTCCAATTCTTTCTTCAGAAGTTCTTTGGTTTGGTCCGCACTGTACTTGAGCAATTCACTCACGCCCAGAAATTGTGGTTTTTGATCCACAATTACACAGGCATTGGGTGAAATAGAAACTTCACAATCTGTAAATGCATACAAGGCATCAATGGTAATATCAGGCGAAATGCCAGGCGCTAAATCCACTTGTATCTCTACATTCGCAGCCGTGTTATCTGTAACTTTTTTGATTTTTATTTTCCCTTGGTCGTTTGCTTTTACAATACTCTCCATGAGTTGTGTAGTCGTAACACCGTAGGGAACATCTTTAATCAACAATGTTTTCTTATCGAATTCTTCAATGTGTGCCCGCACACGCACTTTGCCTCCACGCTTGCCGTCATTATAATTCTCAGCATCAATCATCCCTCCTGTTTGAAAATCAGGAAGCAGTTCAAAACGTTTGCCTCTTAAGTATTTGATGGAGGCTTCAATGAGTTCACAAAAGTTATGCGGTAAAATTTTTGTAGAAAGACCAACAGCAATACCATCAGCACCTTGTGCCAATAGTAGCGGAAATTTCATCGGCAATACCACGGGTTCATTCTTACGACCATCATAACTCAATTGCCAATCCGTCGTTTTATTGTTGAACGCTACTTCCAATGCGAACTTGCTCAGACGTGCTTCAATGTAACGTGGCGCTGCTGCATCATCACCTGTACGTACATCGCCCCAGTTTCCCTGTGTGTCAATTAATAAATCTTTTTGACCCAGGTTTACCAATGCATCACCAATACTTGCATCACCATGAGGATGGTATTGCATAGCCTGGCCAATGATATTAGCCACTTTATTGTAACGTCCATCATCCATTTCTTTCATGGCATACAGGATGCGGCGTTGCACCGGTTTCAAACCGTCTTCAATCGCCGGCACGGCACGTTCGAGAATTACATACGATGCATAATCAAGGAACCAAGTTTTATACTGGCCTTGGATACCACCATCCTGTTCAAAAACACTTTCTTTCTTTTTTGCTGCACTCATAAATTATTTCTTTCCAATTTCTCCTAAATGCGTAAACTTAAATCCATTTTCATATTTCAAACCGTAACCAAAGAACCTGTCCATACTGGAGTGACCGAATAAAACAAATCCAGTATGTACCAACCATGAATCACCGAAAATGTAGTTGTAATGCAAAATTAATCCTGATAATATTACAAGTATTGCTATAGCTTTATGGTGAAACAAATTATAACTCCACGCTCCCACTTTAGTATTCACCAAATAACCCAGCATGCTCACATCTGGCCCAAGAAACATCAATGCATACCACCACCAGTCTGCTTGTGATACATAAAGCAAAGTGACGCAACCAATCCATAGCGCAAATTCTTCTAATTTTAAGATAAGTTTCATTCGTAATCTTTCAATGGAATATGATCTAAGCTCCTTCAAACAACACCCCAGCCTTTTTCTTCACTTCAAAATCTTTCATATTCTTCACATTGCCCTGCACATCGTATACATCTGTTGCAATTAATTGTTTCAATCGCCAGAGCAAAAACAAATCCCCTGTAGTGTGTTTGGCTTTGTTTAAAAACGTATGAATGATTTTACTGGCTTTTTGCCAATCACCACTGATGTAGCTTTTTAATTCACTGTCATAAAAATTCATTTCTTTCTGAATCAGTTTCTTACCGCCTTCCAGCAAACGAACTCCTTTTTCTTCATTGCACAGTTTTGTCCATTCATCAGGATCCACTTCAAACTCACTCGTGGTGATGGGTCTTGCCAGGCGTTTTGCTTTAAGCATTTCTTTGGGTTGAATCTCGCTAATCCACTGCGGATAAAAAATCTGTCCCTTCTCATTAATGAACGGCAGATTGTTTAAATACAAAATATAAATCCTGCCCTGGTATGCTTTTAACTGACTCATGAGCCAGTAATAACCGCTCACATCATGTTTGTTTTGTGCAGACCATATCCACACTTTCTCTTCTTCATCGGCATTGAGTTTCTCTATCAACTCAGCTACGAGTTTGTTATCATCCACAATTCCTTTATCAACATGCCCATCACCATCACCGCCGCTCAATACTTCCCGCCACCAGTTTTTGCGGGCTTCAATCCCTTCTTCTGTAAAAATATCTTTGATAGGTCCAACAGCATAATCATCTCTTACCAATAACACTTCACCTGTGAGTGTTTCATCCAGTTCAATTGCCTGTTGCAGAATGGCAACATCCGGTTCGTTAAATACTATATGAATCATATTTTAAAAATGTTCGATTAAAAAAATCGGAGTTCCTTTCAGTGGGATTCAGGTGGTTGCTTCTTCTACCAAATCCAGCTCCACTTTCAAATTCCCGATAATAAATTCCTGCCGCTCCTGCGTATTCTTACCCATATAATATTCCAATACTTGTTGTATATGTGTTTCAGGTAACAACATCACCGGTTGCTTGCGCATTTCAGGGCCAATGAAACGGGCAAACTCATCCGGACTGATTTCCCCTAAACCTTTAAAGCGTGTAATCTCCGGTTTGCCGCCCAGCTTTTTTATAGCTGCCTGTTTCTCACTTTCATCATAGCAATAAATCGTTTCCTGTTTGTTACGTACACGGAACAGAGGCGTTTCCAAAATGTATACATGACCATTCTTGACCAAATCAGGAAAGAACTGCAGGAAGAAGGTCATTAACAATAAACGGATATGCATTCCATCCACATCAGCATCAGTTGCAATTACAATATTGTTGTAACGAAGATCTTCATAACTGTCTTCAATATTCAATGCATGTTGCAACAGGTTGAACTCTTCGTTTTCATACACCACCTTTTTCGTTAGGCCATAACAGTTCAAAGGCTTTCCACGCAAACTGAATACCGCCTGTGTTTCCACGTTGCGACTCTTGGTAATACTTCCGCTGGCACTGTCGCCTTCTGTAATAAAAATGGTGGTTTCTTTTTGTTTCTCCAGGATGGCATCTTTGTCTTTACCACTTGGTTCATCGTTGTAATGAAAACGGCAATCTCTCAATTTCTTGTTGTGCAGATTGGCTTTCTTGGCCCGTTCATTTGCCAGCTTTTTAATACCTGCCAGTTCCTTACGTTCTTTTTCATTCTGCTCAATACGTTTCTTCAACGCTTCGGCAACGGATGGATTCTTGTGCAGATATAAATCCAAATCCCTTCCCAGAAAATCACCTACAAAGTTTTTCATCGTAGGCCCGTCAGGATACACCACGGTTGAACCCAATTTGGTTTTGGTCTGACTTTCAAACACAGGCTCCTGCACACGCACACTCACAGCAGCACAAATACTTCCACGAATATCAGCCGCATCATAATCCTTCTTATAAAAATCACGGATGGTTTTTACAAAGGCTTCACGGAAAGCGGCAAGATGTGTACCGCCCTGTGTGGTAAACTGACCGTTTACAAACGAATAATATTCTTCGCCATACTGGTTTTCATGCGTTATAGCCACTTCAATATCATCACCCTTTAAATGTATGATGGGGTAACGCAGTTCATCTTCATTCGTTTTGCGTTGAAGTAAATCCAGCAGGCCGTTTTTGGAAACATATTTCTTGCCGTTGAAGTTGACTATCAATCCTGCATTGAGATAGCAATAATTCCAGAATTGATTATCCAGGTATTCATGAATGAAATGATAGTTCTTAAATACGGAGTCATCAGGAATAAACTCAACTTCAGTACCGTTACTCTCCGTTGTTTTTTCTTCTTTGTGTTCTTTCTTTAAAATACCTTTTTCAAACTCAGCAGTTTTTTGTTTGCCGTCACGGTAAGCCGTTACTTTAAAATAATTACTCAACGCATTCACCGCTTTGGTACCCACACCGTTCAGTCCCACACTTTTTTGGAACACATTGCTGTCATATTTGGCACCCGTATTAATTTTACTCACCACATCCACCACTTTTCCCAATGGAATACCACGGCCATAGTCACGCACTCGCACCACACCTTTTTCAATGGTAACATCCACCTGTTTACCATAACCCATCGTGTGTTCATCAATACAGTTATCAATCACTTCTTTAAGCAACACGTAAATGCCATCATCGGCACTGCTTCCATCGCCCAGTTTTCCGATGTACATACCCGGGCGCAGGCGAATATGCTCCTGCCAGTCCAGCGTACGGATGGAATCTTCATCGTAGTTAAACAGGTTCTTTTTTTCTTCAGCCATATTGGATGTTTCTGGTTTGTAGTTTTTTGTTTATCCGCCGTAGCTTTTTTAACTGCCATAGCTTAAGCGAAGGCAGCAGCAAAGGAGGATTTTTTGGTTACGGGCTCTTGTATTTCATGGCAACGGTTTTGCCACGCTCGTTTCATGGTTCCGTTCTCCGTGGCAGCATAACCACTATCTATACATTGAGCATTGTTCTCAAATCGGGCAAATATAACAAAACGCCTCTCCCTCTCAGCAGCATTACTTTTACACACCCATGTGAATAATTTTTGGCCTGTAACTAATTATTCTGCAATTTCGCAGCACAATCTTTACAGCATGGATAAGAAGATTTATACTCTCCTCACTATTTTCATTATTTACTTCGTTACAGCCGTTTCTATGTCGCTGTTTCCCGGTGCACAAAAAGTATTGACTGCTCTCATTTTTGGCGGTTTAGGAATTGTGCTTTTCTTAGGCGCCTTCATGATTTGGGTGCTTAACCGTAAAAACGAAGGATAATCCCCCTGCATGGCAAGGGCCATTGACAGCTACGAACAATTTTATCCCAAGGACCGGAAAGCCTGGCGTAACTGGCTTTCCAGAAATTTTGACAAATCTCCCGGCATCTGGCTCATTTATTACAAATCGGGCAAGAGCAAACCACGGCTTCCTTATAGTGATGTGGTGGAAGAAGCCTTGTGTTTTGGCTGGATTGACAGTCTCCCCCGTAAGCTGGATGAAGAGCGAAGTATGCTGCTCCTTACGCCACGCAAACCCAAAAGTGTGTGGAGCGATATTAATAAACAACGCATTGAAACGCTTATTGCCAACAAACTCATGACAGCTCCGGGTTTACGAGCTGTTGAAACAGCCAAACAAAACGGAAGTTGGGATACCTTAAGCGCTTCCAACTATGCTGCTGATACAAACGAACTTCCTAAAGATTTACTCAAAGCCTTTAAAGGCAAAGCAGCAGCGCTGAAAAATTTTAAAGCCTTCTCTCCTTCCATCCGCCGTCAATTTATGTTTTGGATTGACAGTGCCAAAACAGCAGCAACAAGAAACAAGCGATTAGCACAAACGGTGCTGATGAGTGAGGCAAATAAAAAGCCCGGAGCGCAGGGATTTAAATTATGATGCCATTACCTTCCATCATATTACTTGCGTTGATAACGATAGCTATATTTATTAAAGTAAGTATTGTTGATGTGTATTATCGCAAACTTAAAGGTGATAAGGATGCAAAAGGAAGAGTAGCTTTCGAATCTGTATTTGGTCGTCGTGTATCCTTTAATTTTCAACGCTATTTATTAGTCAAAGAATTGCCACCATTTCCTGAGAGTTACAGCGTTTATATGAAATATCAGCAACGAGTACAACGGCTTAATCGTTTTATTTCCTTTTGTTTGTTTTTGCTGATGTTGTATGTTGGGTATAAAATAGTAATGATAGAAATAAACGGGGGGTTATAATTTTTTTTAAATCGACTTCTATAAAAATCTTCCTGGTTCTAAGTGTTACCATTACAACTCTTATTTTTATACAATGAAATACCTCTTATCCTCTATCCTTTTCTTCTTCTCAGCTGCAGCCTCTGCCCAGCAACAGGTGGAAAGCATTCAGCTTGATAGCTGCAAACAATTCAGTACCTCCTACAGTGATGCGTTTGATGAAATGTTTATCCGGGTTGAGCAGCCTGCCAAATGGAACAACAGTAAAACCAGCATGAACGATTTTTTTGAAACCTTCTTTAAGCCCTATCTTCAAAAAAGGGCCGGCGGACGAATAACATTGAGTTTACTCATTAATAAAGATGGCCGCTGCTGTTTTTACAAAGCGCAACCTAATAGTAATGTGCGTCCTGATTTTAATGAATTGAAACGCTTATTGGATCAAACAACATGGTTGCCGGCGTTACAAAACAGACAGCCCGTAAAATCGGCCAAAGTATTATTTCTCGATTTTGACGGTAAGAATGTGAGAGTGAGTTCTATTGATTAGCCAATCGGTCTTTCACATACGTAATTTTTGTTTTACCGTGCGGCGTGGGTTTTCCTTCTGCATTTACATTTACAAATACAATCCGCTCAATGGTGAGAATGGGTTCATGGGTGAGTTTATTCCGCACTTCGCAACGCATGGTAAGTGAGGTATTGCCGAAATGAGTGGCTAAAATGCCAATCTCAATAATATCGCCCTGCCTGGGTGCGGAAATGAAATTGATTTCAGAAATAAACTTGGTAACCACATGCGGATTCTCCAACTGTACGACTGCATATAAAGCTGCCTCCTCATCAATCCATTGCAGTAAACGGCCGCCAAAAAGCGTGCTGTTAGGGTTCAGGTCTTCCGGTTTTACCCATTTGCGGGTATGAAAATTCATTTCTGGTTGTTGCATCATTGAAGTTACATATTTACTTCTTTGCCGGAAGATTGATGGTTGGTTTCTTCACAGTCGTTTTATTAAACACATAACTCAGCGTCAGGCGGTAATTCCTTGTTTGTGTTTGACTGAAACTTTCCAGGTTGAAGTTGGGACCAAACGTAAAAGTTCTGTTCTGCTGCTGTACAAACGGGTCAACGGCATTAAGGGTAATGATAAATTTCTTTTTTAAGATTTTTCGTTGAATACCGATGTTCATATTCACATTACTCCGTACGGTTCCTTGTGGATTGGCAAAACGGTTAAAGGTGAAATTGCCGGTAAACGTCCATACATCAGTAGGATTAAAATTGGCGTTGATGTTGGAAGTAAAGGATCCGCCATCACGGAACTTGCGGTTGATTTTATCAAAGGCACCATACTTACTGTAGATATAACTGGCGCTGAAATTGGCACGAAGCTTTTTGGAAAAAGTAAGTCCGCTCCAGCTGCTCAGTTCATATTCCTGCCGGGCACTTACATTATCCCAGGTAACAATCGTTTTACCATCCGTTTGCAGTGTTCTGATTTGAGCAAACACATCTTCCACGAGATTATAACCGGCGCCAAGGTTGAAGAAAAATTTTTCTTTTGTTTTTCCGGCCACTACATCAAACGTATGCGACAGCGTTGGCAACAAAGATGGATTTCCGTAACGGAGATTATAAGGATCGCTGTAATCAATAGCAGGGTTTAACTCGCCAATACCCGGTCTGCGGATGGTTCGCCTGTACGCAAATGTTAAGTTGGTTTTGTTGGCCCAACTGCGGTTTAAGTTGGCAAAGGGTAAGAAATTGTAATAACGGTTAAAAGCGGTTTGTTTGGTAATGGGGAATTCAAAATAAATATTCGTTTGCTCTACCGCAGCACCGGCACTGATGGAAAAACCCGGTTTAAAAATATGTTTGGCAGATGCCCTTGTATTAATTACATCCTGGTGAAATTGAAAATCATTACTCAGCAGATCCACTTTTAAAAAACTGTTTTCCGGTTTTTTTAAAAATTCGGTGGTGAGCAAAACATCGCTGTTGCTTCTGTTGTATAAAGCGCCAACTGAAATGCTTGTTTTCTTATTCTTCAGCATTTTATCATAGGCAATATTTACCGTATAGCCATTGGTGCGGGTTCTGTTAATTTGCTTTTGGGTGGAGTCAATGCCATTGGGCAACCCGTTATCCGGATTAAAAAAGTTCTGGAAAAAATTCCGGGTATTACGGTTCCAGCCCCGGCTGATGCCTGTGATGATGCGGAACTGTTCTCCGGCCTGCTTCCCTTTGCGGGTATATGTAAAATTGATATTCGGGTTACGGTTATAACCTTCGGTATTAATCAGTCGCTCACTCAGTCTCGAAATGGCATTAAAGCGATTGATATTGGTAAAACGGTTGAAGCCTTCATTATCATAACCGTTTTGATTGTATTGGGCTACCAGGTTGATGATGTTACGTTTGTTAATATCATAATCCATATTCAACCGGAAGTTGGGTCGGATATTTTCATTATCGGAACGGTTATTAATGTTGAGCTGGTTGCTGGAGTCTTTGTAAAGATTGGTGCGGTAACTGTACCCTTCACTCTGAAATCGGTTATAACCGGCGCCAGCATTGAGGTTGATGGCAAAACCCTGTTTGCGATAGTTGAAGTTGGCGCTGGTGCCCAACTCACCCCTGGTACCACCATATACATTCACCCTTCCGCCAAAGCCTACCCTTCCTTTTTTGGTAACAATATTGATCACGCCGCCCTGCTCATTGGCAAATTGTGGCGGCGGATTGGTAAGCACTTCAATCTTTTCAATGGTACTGCCGGGCATGCTTTCCAGCAGATCCTGTAACTGTTGCATGTTGAGCTCAACAGGTTTGTCATCAATTAAAATCTTAGGTTCTTTACCACGAACTAAAATTTTTCCGTTGGGGTCTGTGGTCACCAAAGGTGTTTGTTTCAATAGTTCCGTGGCAGAACTTCCGTTACTCAAAGCACTTTCGCCCACGTTAAAGGTGATATTGCCGTCCTTGTTTTCGATCAGTGGCTTTTCAGCATAAATAATCAATTCTGTTAATTCAACCAACTGGTTGCTGAGCAGGATATCGTTCAGGTTAAAATCAAAGCGTTCGGCCCGGAGGTGAATGCTGTCAATTTGTTTGGGTCTGAATCCAACCGCCGAAATACGGATGCGGTAATAACCAAAGCCTAGTTGGTTGAATTGAAAGCTCCCGTTTTTATCCGTCAAAAAGTGTTGGGATCGGGTTGAGTCTGTTAAAGGGATGATGGAAACGGTAGCACCGATGATGGCTTTTTGATTGCTGCCATCCAGCACATTGCCAATGATGGTACCGGATTCTTTTTTGGAGTCCTGTGCTTTAGTTTGTTGAAAAACAAGGAGAAAGAGGAAAGTATAGGATAAGAAAAACTTCAAACTGCTATGGGTTAAGGCTGCAAAGCTAAAGGATAGATAACTTGTTAGCGTTTGATTTTCCATCAGCGGTAAATGCTGCCAACCTGTCACCAAATCATCCCGAATCAACTATCTTTGCAGACCAATTTGTTTTGAAATGATCGACCTTTTGACTGACAATAAAGTACATGATGAAGCGAGGCAGGGCGAGGCTTATGCCCCCTTTGCCCACGACCCCAATCAGTACAAAAAACGTTTTTATATAGAAAGCTATGGCTGCCAGATGAATTTTAGCGATAGTGAAATTGTAGCCAGCATTCTTAATGATGCCGGCTTTGGTGCTACACGCAACTTTGAAGAAGCTGATTTGGTGCTGCTCAACACCTGTTCTATTCGTGAAAAAGCAGAGCAAACTGTTCGTAAACGTTTAACCGAATTCAGAAAGGTAAAAGAAACCAAGCCCGGAATGCTGGTAGGTGTTTTAGGCTGTATGGCCGAGCGTTTGAAAGCCAAACTGCTGGAAGAAGAAAAACTGGTGGACATGGTAGTAGGCCCTGATGCTTACAGAACTTTGCCCGGATTGGTGGAAGAAGCGGAAGGAGGGCAAAAAGCGGTGAACGTTTTGCTGAGCCGTGATGAAACCTATGCTGATATTTCGCCGGTGCGTTTGGAAAGCAATGGAGTGAGTGCGTTTATTTCCATTATGCGTGGATGTAACAACATGTGTACCTTCTGTGTGGTGCCGTTTACAAGAGGAAGAGAAAGAAGTCGTGATGCATTTTCAATTGTGGCTGAAGCAAGAGATTTATTTGAGAGAGGCTATAAAGAAGTTACACTGCTGGGGCAGAATGTTGATAGCTATTATTGGAACAATGAAGCAGATAATACCAATGTAACGTTTGCTCAGTTGCTGGAAATGGTGGCATTGATTTCACCAGAATTGCGTATTCGTTTTTCTACTTCACATCCCAAGGATATTACAGATGAAGTATTGCATACCATGGCGAAGTATGAAAACATCTGCAACTACATTCATCTGCCAGTGCAAAGCGGTAACACAAGAGTATTACAGTTGATGAACCGTACTTACACCAGGGAATGGTATATGAAAAAAGTGGATCGCATCCGTGAAATCATTCCGGACTGTGGCATCAGTTCAGATATCATCGCCGGTTTTTGCAGTGAAACAGAAGAAGAACATCAGGATACCTTGAGCATCATGGATTACAGCAAGTATGATTACAGCTATATGTTTTTCTATAGTGAAAGACCAGGTACGCTGGCTGCAAGGCGCTATGCGGATGATGTACCCGATGAAGTAAAGAAAAGAAGATTGCAGGAGATTGTTGATAAGCAATATCAACTTTCATTGGAAAGTAATCAAAGAGATGTTGGTAAAACCTTTAAAGTGTTGATTGAAGGTGAAAGTAAGAAAAGCGATCTTGAATGGATGGGCCGTAACTCACAAAACAAAGTGATTGTATTCCCTAAAGAGCAATATGATCTGAAGAAAGGTGATTATGTGAATGTACATGTGCACAGTTGTAATAAAGCAACACTCATGGGTAAAATTGTATTTGAATAATGGACATACAAAGTATCAAAAACAGGTTTGGAATCATTGGCAACTCCCCTGCCCTCAACCATGCGTTGAATACAGCGGTGCAGGTGGCAGCAACCGATCTTACTGTTCTCATCAACGGTGAGAGCGGTGTGGGTAAAGAAGTGTTTTCACAAATCATTCATGCACTCAGTGCCCGCAAGCATAACCCGTTTATTGCAGTGAACTGCGGCGCCATTCCGGAAGGAACCATCGATTCAGAATTGTTCGGTCATGAAAAAGGTTCTTTCACCGGAGCCGTAGATGCCCGTAAGGGTTACTTTGAAACGGTAAACGGTGGCACCATTTTTCTTGATGAAATTGGTGAAATGCCCCTGGGTACGCAGGCCCGTTTGCTCCGTGTATTGGAAACAGGTGAATTCATTCGTGTGGGTTCCAGTAAGGTACAAAAGACAGATGTGCGGGTGATCGCTGCTACCAATAAAGAACTGTTGGAATACACACAGAACAATAAGTTTCGTGAAGATCTGTATTACCGTTTAAATACCGTGCCTATTCGTGTACCTGCCTTAAGAGACAGGAAGGAAGATATTCCGTTGTTGTTCAGAAAATTCACGGTTGATTTTGCAGAGCGTTACAAAACAGCTCCTGTGCAACTGGAAGAAGATGCGAAAAATCTGTTAATCACTTATCCCTTCCCCGGCAATGTGCGTGAATTGAAGAATATTGCAGAACAGATTTCAGTTCTTTCTACGAATAAAAAAATCACTGCCAAAGAACTGGCACCGTTCCTTCCGGAAAGAAGTTTTAACCGCTTACCGGTACTGGCACATCCAAACGGTGCAGCTGCAGCACATGATTTCAGCAATGAACGGGAAATTCTGTACAAACTCTTTTTTGATATGAAGCGGGATGTGACTGAGTTAAAGAAAATGTTTCTTGAGGTATTGCAAAACGGGGGCGGCTCTGTACAAATGCCTACTCATTTTTTCAGCGAGCCGGTGCTGCATGAACCGAAGCCATTAGAAGTACATGCGCCGGTACATTCATCTGCCAATGTACAACCTGTACTTATGAATAATGATGTGATTCATGATCATATAGAAGTAGAGGAAAGCCTCAACATCATGGACAAGGAAAAAGAACTCATCATTAAAGCATTAAAAAAACACAAAGGCAAACGCAGGGATGCTGCTTTGGACCTGGGCATCAGCGAACGAACCTTATACCGTAAATTGAAGGAGTATGATATTGAAGACTTGTAAAGAAATAAGATCCAAAATACAAGTAACAAGCTCCAAAGTTGTATTCTTTTTTGGGTTTTGTTTTTTAATATTTGGATTTTTCTCTTCCTGTTATTCTTTCAAAGATGTTTCCATTCCGCCGGAAGTAAAAACTGTTCGGGTGAATTATATTGAAAACAGGGCACGGATTGTAAATCCGCAGTTGAGCCAGCGGTTAACGGATAAGCTACGTCAGAAAATCATTAATCAAACCCGATTATCGCAAACCAATAATGAGGATGCGCATTACGACATCAGTGGGCAAATCACAGACTATTATGTGACCACTTCCGGTATATCTAATCAACAGGCTGCCAGTAACCGTTTAAATGTAACTGTTCATCTTGTATTCAAAAACAGGTTGGATGATAAAAAAAGTTTTGAAGCTGATCTCAGCCGCACATTCGACTTTTCCGCTTCACAATCATTGAGTCAGGCCGAAGCCGGGTTAACGGATCAGATTGTACAAAACATGACGGATGAAATTTTTAACCGTATTTTTTCAAGCTGGTAATTCTCCCTTACTTTGTTTTAATGAATGCACAACAATTCAGTCGCCTTTTGCAAGAACCGGAACTGCTTGCCCAAACAGATCCTGAGGAACTGTTGCATCTTACCGGCGATTATCCCTGGTTTGGAGCAGCGCAGATTTTAAGTGCCGTTCAATTGCAGCATCTTAATGAGGAGCGTTCGGCAGAGCAGTTACAAAAGGCACTTCTTTATGTGCAAAATCCTTTATGGTTGCAGCATATCATCCGGAAACATAGTTCGTCAAATTCAGAGGACTTACTCCCGCCCATACCGAATGAGGATGAAGATATACTGCACAATGCGGCTGTTACTGTTGAAGCTGCTGATACCCTTGTTACAACTGTGGATGAAGATACCGATGCTGCATTGGACGCCGCCGCCATTGTTGAGGCAGCCGATAGTATCATAACCGATGTGGATGTGGAAACAGAAGCTGCTATCAATGCAGAGGCAATAGTAGAAGCATCAACAGAACCTGTTTTAGAAGAGTTTACTCCGCTTTCAAAAGTTTTAAAAGAGCCATTGATGGAAGGAGATATCAAGCTTTCCTTTGAACCCCTGCATACGGTAGATTATTTTGCCTCGCAGGGAATTAAGTTAAAAGAAGAGTTATTGCAGAAAGACCAGCTGGGAAAGCAACTCAAGACTTTTACACAATGGCTCAAAACCATGAAAAAGGTTTATGTTGAAGAGCATAACGAGCTCGATGCAAAAGCAGAAAAGGAAGTCCTTCTAAAAGCAGTAGAAAGCAATACCGGGGAAGAAATTATTACAGAAACCATGGCCAGTGTGCTGGAGCAGCAGGGTAAAACCACCAAAGCCATTGAGTTGTATCGTAAATTAAGTTTGTTGCATCCCGAAAAAAGCGCTTATTTTGCTGCCCAAATTGAACGATTAAACAAATAGAAATGACTATTTTATTCATCATACTGGTATTATTGGCCAGTGCTTTATTAGGTTTTGTAGTGTTGGTTCAAAATCCAAAAGGTGGTGGTTTGAGCGGCAGCATCGGTGGTTTTAATACCCAGTTTATGGGTGTAAAACAAACAACAGATGTTCTGGAAAAAGGAACCTGGCTGTTTGCTGCAATCGTTGGACTGCTATGTCTCTTCTCCAGCTTTTTCATTTCAAAAAATACAGTGGTAAGTGAAGGACCCGGTGTAGAGCAGGTGCCTACCAATCAACCTGTACAATCACAGCCACAGCAGCAGAACACTCCTGTTCTTCCTGCTCCACAGCCTAACAAATAAAGAATTTAAAAATACTTGAATGAAAGCCTCCGATATGCGGAGGTTTTTTTTATGTCCTGTCTTTCGGAAGACTTCTGCAATAAGGACTTAGTCTTTTTGCTATGTCGCTTCTTTGTGGCATTATTTTAGCAACTAAGGTTTTAAATCTAAGGCCACATGATATCATTCAGCCTTCTACTCCTACATTTGTTTTTCAATTGATTGTTTCCTGTTCATGAAAAGAGTTTTAAAAATCTTTGCTGCATTGTTTTTATCAGCCGCAGTATACTTCTGCTGGTTGCTTTTTGCACCTGCTTCTGCTTACGAGGGATCTAATCCTTATTTGTATATCCGTACAGGAGCGGCTCACAAAGAAGCTGTACTTCAATCTTTAAAAGACAGTTCACTAATAAAACATACAGGCGCATTTGAATGGCTGGGCAATCGCCTGAACATCTGGCAAAAACTCCGGCCCGGTAAATATGAAATCAGTAAGAGCGAGTCTGTTTTTTCATTGGTGCGAAAGTTGCGCAATAACAGGCAGGTGCAGGTAAACCTTGTTATTACCAAGCTGCGAACCAAAAAAGACCTGGCGCAACTGGTGGGTAAAAAATTTGAAACCTCTGCAGATTCTTTCTTGGATTACGTCAACAATCCTGATTCCATTAAAAAATTCGGTCTGGATACATCAACTATCATGAGCCTGGTGATTCCGGATACTTATGCTTATTACTGGAGTACAACGCCGGCCCGGATACTTCAAAAACTTCAGCAGCAGCACAAGAAATTCTGGACAGCAGAACGCAAAAACAAAGCAGCAGCACTGGGCCTCACGCCGGAACAGGTGTACACACTTGCTTCAATTGTAGAAGAGGAAACATTGCGGAACGATGAAAAACCACTCATCAGCAGTGTTTATTTAAACAGGTTACGAAAGAATATGTACCTGGGTGCAGATCCTACTGTAAAGTTTGCGGTAGGTGATTTCACTTTAAAACGGATTTACTTCGGGCATATCAATTCAACTGCTTCTAATCCTTACAATACGTATAAAAATAAAGGACTGCCTCCCGGCCCTATTTGTACACCGCAGGCAGTTACCATTGATGCCGTTTTGAATACCCAACCTTCTAACTATCTTTTCTTTTGTGCCAAGCCAAATGGAAGCGGCTATCATGCATTTGCAGAAAATGAAACAGAGCATTTTAAAAATGCGAAAGCTTACCAGGATTGGTTAAATGCGAATAAAATACAATAGCCAAAAAGGTTTATTTTCGGAGTAATGATCAAGTTTGTTCGCATAATAACGGAAACGCCGGGCATAAGTCATGCCATTGTGTTCAGCAAAAAGGCAAAGCTGCCCGGTTTTGAAGGCGTACCTCTTTATGATGTGATCCGTTTCTTTTTCAAACAAACTCAAAAAGTAGGATTGAATGAACGGGCAGCAGCCATTTCTTTCAATTTTATTATGGCCATTCCTCCGGCCTGTATTTTTTTGTTTTCGTTAGTTCCTCTTTTTCCCATTGCTGATTCCTTTAATAAAGAGGTGATGAGTTTTGTGAAAGATTTGACGCCTGATATAGCAACCCGCCGGGTGGTACAGGATTTTTTGAATGATTTTTTTGGCCGACCCAGAAGCAGTCTGCTCAGTTTTGGTTTTTTGATTGCGGTGTTTTATTCTTCCAATGCTGTATTGGGAATCATACACAGTTTTAACCGTTCCATTCATGAAAAAGAATCCAAAGGTTTTATGGTGTACCGTTGGAAAGCAATCCGGCTTACGTTTATGATCATGCTGTTGTTTATTGCCAGTATGATTATTTTGATGACCCAGGGTGCCATTTTCAAATGGCTGATGGCTGTACTTGAAATTGAAAATGAGTTTGTAAAGCTGTTGATTAAATCTTTGCGATGGGTGGTGATAATTGCTATGTTTTTCTATTCAATTGCCTTTATTTACCGTCACGCCCCTACCGTCGAAAAAAAATGGAAACTTATTTCCCCGGGATCTATTGTTGCCTGTACCCTGCTTATTCTCTTTACCTTTCTGTTTTCTTACTGGATAAACAATTTTGCTACCTACAATAAAGTGTATGGCCCCATCGGAACTATTATGGTGATTATGATCCTCATTTATGTAAACTCTCTGGTGATGCTTATAGGTTTTGAGCTCAATGTAAGCATCAAGTCTTTAAAAGCTCATTCTGACAAAAGGCTGCATTAATTCACCTGCGGAATAACAAAAAGCAATTTCCATTGTTAACTTTATACAACAAAAATTGATTCGTATGAAAAAGCTTTTCTTCTCTTCCATTGTTTTTCTGGCTTTGTTGTCACTTGTGATAAAGCCTGCCGAATTGAGTATCGGAGAAAAAGCCCCCTCTCCGGATACTAAAATGGTCGACATCAGCGGCAAATCTTATTCTTTCAACGATGTAAAAAAGAAAAACGGTTTGCTGGTTGTGTTCAGTTGTAACACCTGTCCATGGGTAATTAGAAATCAGCAGGTGGCAACAGAAGGTTATTCTTATGCACTTAGTAAGAATGTGGGTGTGATTATTTTAAACTCTAATGAAGGACAGCGTAGTGATGCGGATTCAAAAGAAGCGATGGCTCAGTATGCTAAAGATCAGCAGTATAAATGGCCTTATGTGATTGATGAAAATTCAACTATGGCTAATGCGTTTGGTGCAAAAGTTACTCCTGAATGTTATTTGTTTGATAAGGATATGAAGCTGGTGTATCATGGTGCCATCACTGATAATCCTAAAACGCCCTCAGAAAGTACAAGAGACCATCTTAAAGTTGCTATTGATGAAATGGTGGAAGGAAAATCTGTAAGTATGAATACTTCCAAAGCAATGGGATGTACAATTAAACGGAAATCATAAATAACTTTTTAAAGAGGAATGATAAAATTATTCCTCTTTAATTTTAAGTTTATTTTCTATTGCCTTTATTCCATTCATTAAGCCTTCGTAGTATTTCTGATTTTTAAATTGAGGAATCATTTCAAAATCGATAATTTCTTTTGTAACCTCATTGGACAGTTTTGTTTCAATTCCATAACCATTACTGATCCATACTTTCCGTTTGCTCTCTGATAATACGATTACCATGCCGTTATTTGTGTTCTTATCGCCAACTCCCCAACAGTTGCCCAGCATAAAAGCATAAATAAAAATGGAGTCATAAGGGTAAAATTTATCAGTAGTTACAACAGCAATCTGGGCGATTTTTTCGCTATTTATTTTATTTACGTAATCAAAAAGTGCGTCTTCTTGCTCTTTTGATAATAGATCTTCAAAGTCATTTATGAATCCTGAGCTTACAGGAAGGGTATCAGGGCATCCTTCAGAAAAAAGTTTAACAAGATTTGTTTCGAATATGACAGGCGAAAGTTGCGCCTCAATAAATCTTCTGTAACCAGTTTTGTTATTTACAAACAAAGTAGCCGGCATGGCACCGCTCCAGGCGCTGTCTATTTTCGGACAAAAATCATCCGGTTTTTCTTCATCCAGCCATACTATTTCTGCTGTAAATCCAAAGCGTTTGGCAAAGGCTTCGATTTTTTGCGGATAGTATTCTTTAAAATCAAGACTTACCAGCAGCAATTTTACTTTTTGATCTTTGTATTTGGCTCCTATAGTCTGGAAGTAAGGAATTTCTTCAATGCAAGGTCCACAAAAGGTAGCCCAGAAGTTAATCACCAACGCTGAATCACTCGTATGTATGTATTGCAGCAAATCATCCATCTTCCACCGTTTGACGGATTGTGCCTCTAGTTGAAAGGAGGTAATCAATAAAAGAGAAAGGAAGAAAATTTTTTTCATCGCTTAAAATTACTCATTCATTGTTTCTAAATCATCAGCCTTGAACCCCCACTCCTGTAAAAGTTGCTGATAAACTGCCGGCTCTAAACGGGCTTGTTCATAGTGACCGGCATTTGTTTTTTGACGCATTGCTTCATAGATACTTACAGCACAGGCTACTGAAATGTTGAGCGACTGAATAATGCCCATCTGGGGAATAATAAAGTTACCATCAGCCTTTGCAATCATTTCTTCACTTACTCCTGCATGCTCATTACCAAATACAAGTGCTACGCTTTCGATGAAGTTGATAGAATATAAACTTACCGCATCGCTGCTGAGATGCGTAGTAAATACTTTTGCATATTTTTTCCGCACTTCAACCATGCATGCATCCAGGTTATCAAACTGGTGAACTGTTAACCATTTGGCGGCACTGGAAGAACTCCTGGCTCCCCACTTTTTATGACGTGGAATTTTTGTAGTAAGTACATAAATATCCTGTATACCCACGGCATCACAGGTGCGCATAACGGCAGAAATATTATGAGGATCAAATACGTTTTCAAGTACAACTGTTAAGTCCGGTTGTCTTTTATTGAGTACAGAAATTAGTCGGTTGCGGCGTTCGGGAGTCATTGTATGATCAGTTGTAATGCCGCAAATTTATTTGGTAAAAAGCTGATTGTAAAATTGAATAATACGTATCGCATCATCAGTTGATTTACATTCCATTCTGTTTTGTTTCATATAATTGCCTACTTCTACAGACTTATCTGCAAGCATATCAAGTATAAAATCTTTTCCTTTTTTCCATTTTACCAGCTTTTTATAGTTGGAATTATACACATAATAACTTTCTTTTTCATCATACTGTTTTGAAGGATCAACAGTAGCAAGGGTTTTACGTTCTACAATCATTTTACTATGCAATCTCAGAAATGAAGCAACACCTGAGTTATACTCCTGGAAATAGGTGTAAACGGTTGTTCCGGGCGATTCAGGATAGCCACATCCATAACTGTAGGCTATCGAGTCTGTGCCGTCAAAACTCTTAAGGTAAAAGCGTTTAATGATTCCATTATCAGCAATCATTTCCTTTTTATCCTGGTTGAGATAGTGAATTTTATTGGTTTCAAGATTGAATCTGATTTTTATACCGCTGTAAAACTTATCATCTTTTAGCTGTACGAATGCATCACTAAATTCATCAAACAAAAAAGGCGATCCTTGTATGTTTAAATTGTCTTCAGTAGCAAAGGGTAAACCGCCGGTAAGTGCATTACTCAGATTAATTTTCTGAAACTGGTTTGTGTTCAAACCATTAAAAAAACCAATTTGAGCCGATAGAGAATTTACAAGCAAGGAGAAAGTAAAAAAAAGTAATGTCTTCATAAAACCATGAATTTCATTTTAAATGTAACTATTTAAACGTTTCTGTGTTTCTTGATTTTAAAATCAAAGTTTTGAGCTTCCGGAACTTGTGATTTTGTGTAAAAGCCTGAATCCCCTAAATTTGCAGCCCCAAATGTTCGGGACGTGGCGCAGCCCGGTAGCGCACTTGTATGGGGTGCAAGGGGTCGCTAGTTCGAATCTAGTCGTCCCGACATCATAAGGCTCACTCCGGTGAGCCTTATATTTTTTATGTCATTCACTGTTTACATATTACAATCACAGATTACGGAGCGCTATTACTGCGGACAAACTGATGATATAGAGCAACGCCTGAACCGGCATAATTCAGCTGAGGTAAAAAGCACTAAACATGGTGTTCCATGGAAGTTAATTGCAAGGATCAATTGTGATACCCGGGCTGAAAGTATGAAACTGGAATCAACCATTAAAAAACGAGGTATTAAGAGGTGGTTGGAGGAACATCCTGATTCTCTTAAGCGTTAATGCACTTGTATGGGGTGTCCCGCATAGGGCGGGACTAGTTCGAATCTAGTCGTCCCGACATCATAAGGCTCACTCCGGTGAGCCTTATATTTTTTATGTCATTCACTGTTTACATATTACAATCACAGATTACGGAGCGCTATTACTGCGGACAAACTGATGATATAGAGCAACGCCTGAACCGGCATAATTCAGCTGAGGTAAAAAGCACTAAACATGGTGTTCCATGGAAGTTAATTGCAAGGATCAATTGTGATACCCGGGCTGAAAGTATGAAACTGGAATCAACCATTAAAAAACGAGGTATTAAGAGGTGGTTGGAGGAACATCCTGATTCTCTTAAGCGTTAATGCACTTGTATGGGGTGTCCCGCATAGGGCGGGACTAGTTCGAATCAAGTCGTCCCGACATCATTAAGGCTCACTGATGTAAGCCTTATTCTTTTTCTGCTTCAACAATTACCCAACAAAAACCTATCTTAGCACCCAACATTTGATTCCTTACATGACCATTCTCATTCGGCAGGCAAAAATTGTTGATCCTACTTCTCCGTTTCATTTATCACAACAGGATTTATTGATTGAAAAAGGCATTTTTAAACAGATTGGTACGGTTACCACATCTGCTGACCAGGTGATTGAAGCCAATGGCTTTTGTATTTCTCCAGGCTGGGTCGATTTGTTCGCTCATTTCTGTGATCCGGGTTTAGAGTATAAAGAAACCATAGAAACCGGAATTGCTGCTGCTGCCAAAGGAGGGTTCACTGAGGTAATGGTGTTGCCCAATACCAAACCGGTAGCGGATGGCAAAAGCCAGGTTGAATACATCCTTCAAAAAGCAAAACACAGTATTGTAACAGTCTATCCGCTCGGAGCTGTAACCAAACAAACAGAAGGTAAAGAGCTGGCCGAAATGTATGATATGAAAGCGGCAGGTGCTGTTGCTTTTACAGATGGTATCCATCCTGTACAGAGCGCCGGTCTTTTGTTGAAAGCGCTGCAATATGTAAAAGCATTTAATGGTGTGATTTTACAAATACCAGATGATAAAACCATCGGAACCTATGGACTGATGAATGAAGGTATTGTAAGCACACAGTTAGGCTTGCCGGGCAAGCCTGTACTGGCCGAAGAAATTCAGGTGGCAAGGGATATCAAGTTAACAAGGTATGCTGAAAGTCAACTGCATTTTACCGGCGTTACATCACCTAAAAGTATTGAATACATCAAACGTGGAAAAGAAGGAGGTACCGGAGTATCATGTTCCGTTACTCCTGCTCATTTGTTTTTTTGCGATGAAGACCTTCGCAGTTATGATACCAATCTAAAGTTGTATCCGCCTTTGCGTACCGCTGCTGAAAGTGATGCATTGAAACAGGCGGTATTGAACGGATCGGTTGATTGTATTACATCCCACCACCGTCCGCATGAATATGACAGTAAGGTTTGTGAGTTCCAGGAAGCCAAAGCCGGGATGATTGGATTGGAAACCTGCTATGGTGCCACAGGAGCAGCATTGGGCACACAATTAACACCGGAGAAATGGGTAGAACTCATCAGCATTAATCCACGCAGGATAACAGGATTGCAGGTGCCTACCATCAAAGAAGGAGAAGCAGCTAATGTAACAATCTTTGACCCTGAAGCTACTTATGTGTTTCAGGAAACAGATATACGCTCCAAAAGCCGTAACTCTGCCTTTACAGGAAAAGAGTTAAAAGGTAAAGCGGTAGCGGTTATCAATAACAATCAAATTCAAATCAACTAAACGATTATGGAAAAGAAAGTAACTACTCATTTTACAAAAGGTCTTATCATCGGTTTAATCATGGTGGCTATTGGCCTTGTATTCCAGGTGCTGGATATTTATGAACGTTGGGTACAATGGGCTACTTTAGGTTTATACCTCATAGCCATAATTTGGGCTTGTGTGTCTTATGCTAATGACATGGAAGGAAATATCACTTTCGGAAAGGTTTTCGGTCATGGTTTTAAGACTGCAGCAATTGTTGCGCTTATTGCTATCGCAGCTTTTGCTATTACCTATGTGATAATGCCTGAAATAAAAGATAAAGCCATAGAAAAAGCAAGAGAAGAAATGGCTAAGAACCCTCAAATGACAGATGAAATGGTTGACCAGGCTATTGGCATGACGGATAAGTTTTTCTTTCTGTTTGGAGTAGTTGGTTCTTTATTCGCTTATGCATTTATGGGCGTAATAGGATCATTGATTGGTGCCGGTGTTGCAAAGAAAAATCCAAATTCAGGAATGCCCCAATCCATGTAATTCATGAATCTAAGTATTGTTATACCATTAAAAGATGAAGCTGAATCCCTGCCAGAACTCTGTGCATGGATTGAACGTGTAGTTACAGCCCGTCAATATACTTATGAAGTAATTTTAATTGATGATGGCAGCATAGATGATTCCTGGAAAGTAATTCAGCAGTTGCGTGCTTCTAATCCCAATATTAAAGGAATCCGTTTTCAAAGAAATTACGGTAAGAGTGCAGCTTTAAACGAGGGTTTTAAAGCGGCTGCAGGTAATGTGGTTATTACCATGGATGCTGATTTACAGGATAGTCCGGATGAAATTCCTGAACTGTATGATCTCATTGTAAAAGAGGGTTACCAACTAGTAAGCGGATGGAAGAAGAAACGGTATGATAATACATTCACTAAAAACATCCCTTCTAAATTTTTTAATGCCGCCACCCGTAGCATGAGTGGTATTAAGCTGCATGATTTTAACTGTGGTTTAAAGGCCTACCATCATAAAGTAGTAAAGAGCATTGAAGTGTATGGCGAAATGCATCGTTATATTCCGGTACTGGCCAAGTGGGCGGGCTTCCGCAATATTGGTGAAAAAGTAGTGGAACACCGCAAACGTAAATATGGCACTACTAAGTTCGGATGGAGTCGTTTTGTGAATGGTTTTCTTGATTTAACAACTATTTCATTTGTTGGCCGGTTTGGCAAAAGACCCATGCACTTTTTTGGTTTATGGGGCACCTTGGCATTTGCAATTGGTTTGGGTATCAGTATTTACCTGATTGTTTCTAAAATCATCAATACAGAATTTGCTATTACCAATCGTCCGGCATTCTTTATTGCTTTAACCATTATGTTGATTGGTACACAACTTTTCCTGGCTGGTTTTCTTGGGGAGTTGATTGCCCGTAATGCACCGGAAAGAAATAATTATCTGATTGAGGAAAAAGCCGGGTTATGAAAGTAGTTATCATCGGCCCGGCTCATCCTTTGCGTGGCGGTCTTGCTTCCTATAACGAACGACTTGCCCGGCAATTTCAGAATGAAGGGCATGATGTAACTATTTATACTTTTTCATTGCAGTACCCCGGGTTTCTTTTTCCCGGTACCACACAATATTCGTCTGAACCCAAACCTTCAGATCTGAAGATTGAGATAAAGATCAACTCAATCAATCCTTTTAATTGGTTGGCTATTGGTAATGAACTTAAAGAAATAAAACCTGATATCATTGTTGTTCGTTACTGGCTTCCTTTTATGGGCCCGGCTTTGGGAACTATTTTACGCCGGGTAAAAAAGAATCAACATACTAAGATCATCTGCATTGCTGATAACATCATTCCTCATGAAAAGCGGATAGGCGATGTTCCCTTTACCCGGTATTTTGTAAAAGCTGTAGATGGTTTTGTGACCATGAGTGACAAAGTGCTGAACGACTTAAAACAGTTTGCAGCAGGTGCACCGGCACAATTTATTCCGCATCCTCTTTATGATAATTTTGGTGAAAAAATCAGTCGCACGGAAGCAAGAGCTCATTTAAATCTTCCGCCTGATAGCTTCCTCTTCTTATTTTTCGGATTCATCCGAAAGTACAAAGGATTGGATCTTTTACTGGAAGCAGTTGCGCATTTGAAAAAACAAAATCAAAACTTTAAGGTGTTAATTGCAGGAGAGTTTTATGAAGACCGTAAAGTGTATGATGAATTGATCGTGCAATTGAGCATTCATGAACAATTGATTTTAAAAACAGACTTCATTCCTGATAGTGAAGTTAAATACTATCTGTGTGCAGCCGATGCGGTAGTACAACCTTACCGTAACGCAACTCAAAGCGGCGTTACCCCCCTCGCCTACCATTTTGAAGTACCTATGATTGTAACGAATGTGGGAGGTCTTCCTGCCCTCGTTCCGCATAACAAAGTAGGACTGGTGTGCGAACCCAATGCTGAAGCCATTGCTCAAACCATGCTGCAGATGCAGCAACTCGGAACAAGCGGATTCCTCCCGGGCCTGCAGGAAGAAAAGAAAAAGTATGCCTGGAGTAATATCACAACCGCCATTTGTTCATTGGCGGGTTACAAGCCGTAATTACCTATTTTCGTTTCTATGATTTTCAGAAGTAAAGCTCCATTACGGATCGGCCTTGCCGGTGGTGGTACAGATGTAAGCCCGTACAGTGATGAATTCGGCGGTGCTATTTTAAATGCAACGATTTCTCTGTATGCACATGCCAGTATTGAATTGCTTGAGGACGAGATCATTATTCTGCAGGCGCTGGATCGTAATGAAACAGAAACATATCCATTCAGTACTTCTTTGCCTGTAAACGGTAAACTTGATTTGCTGAAAGGGGTTTACAACCGCATTCAGAAAGATTATGGCATCCCTTGTAAAGGGTTCCGTTTAACCACTTTTGTAGATGCACCTGCCGGTAGCGGTCTTGGCACATCTTCCACACTGGTTGTAGCCATATTGGGTGCTTTTACTGAAATGTTGAGATTACCGCTGGGCGAATATGACCTGGCCCGTTATGCATTTGATATTGAGCGGAATGATCTGCAATTAGCCGGCGGCAAACAGGATCAATACGCAGCTACTTTTGGTGGAGTCAACTATATGGAGTTTTATGCCGGAGATAAAGTAATTGTAAATCCGCTCCGTATCAAGCAGGAATACTTAAATGAATTGGAACATAACCTGCTTTTATATTTTACTGATACCAGCCGTGAAAGTGCTTCAATTATTAAAGAGCAGCAAAAGAATGTAAGTGCAGGTAATACACAAAGTATAGAAGCCATGCACCAATTGAAAGAGCAGGCAAAACGTATGAAAGAGGCTTTGTTGAAAGGTGAATTGCCCACCATTGGAGAAATTCTGGATTTCGGGTTTCAGCAAAAGAGAAAGATGGCTGCAAATATCTCAAATTCCCGTATGGATGAACTGTACAATGCAGCCATAAAAGCCGGTGCTACCGGCGGTAAAATTTCCGGTGCCGGCGGAGGTGGTTTTATGATTTTTTATTGTCCCGGTATCAGCCGTTTTGCAGTTATGGAATCACTGCAACAATACGGCGGCCGTTTCAGAACCTACCAGTTCACCAAACAGGGAATGACCAGCTGGACTGCTCAATAAGACTTGCGCCGAAACAATTACTTTTGCAGCATGAGCGAACAAATCAAATCCATTATTCAATCCAGTATTGAGGTAAAGCAATCCATCCTGGCTGATGAAGCTATGATTCAGCAACTGGCAAATGTTTCTCAACTGATTACTACGGCATTCAAAAATGGAAATAAAGTATTATTCTGCGGCAATGGCGGTAGTGCAGCAGATGCACAGCACCTCGCAGCAGAATTCAGTGGTCGTTTTTATACAGACAGAGATGCACTTCCTGCCGAAGCACTACATGTAAATACCAGCTATTTAACAGCTGTAGCCAATGATTACAGTTATGATGTAGTGTATGCACGGCTGGTGAAAGGGCTTGGTCATAAAGGTGATGTGCTGATCGGGTTGTCCACTTCCGGAAATTCAAAAAATATTATCGAAGCTTTTAAAGTAGCCCGGGAAAAGCAAATGATTACGATTGGTTTTACAGGTGAAACAGGAGGGCAAATGAAAGCATTGAGTGATCATCTCTTTAATGTACCTTCTAAAGACACTCCCCGCATCCAGGAAAGTCATATCATGCTCGGTCACATTATCTGTCAATTGGTAGAGGAACAATATTTCGGTTCTTAACGTATATGATTTCAACTGCCATCATATTAGCCGGAGGATTGGGAACAAGATTACGATCAGAAGTTCCTGATTTGCCAAAGTGTATGGCGCCGGTAAACGGCAATCCTTTCCTGAAATATGTGGTTGATGAATTGCTGAAACAGGGTGTTACACATTTTATTTTTTCAGTAGGCTACAAACGGGAGCCGATTATTGAGTATCTGCATGAAGCATTTCCACAGTTGCAGGTTCAATTTGCAGTGGAACAGGAACCATTAGGTACCGGAGGCGGCATACGTGCAGCGGCAGCACTTGCAACAGAAAAGAATGTGTTTGTACTGAACGGCGATACATTGTTTAAAGTAAACCTGCGGCAGTTAAGCGATCTGCATTATCTTAAAAAAGCAGACTGTACACTTTCCCTGAAGCCAATGCAACAGTTTGATCGTTATGGTGTGGTTGAATTAAATAATGAACAAAGAGTATTACAGTTTAAAGAAAAGCAGTTTTATGAAACGGGCCTTATTAACGGAGGTGTTTATGCTTTAAATGTCCCCTCCTTTTTGCAGGAAGATTTTAAACCTGTATTTTCATTTGAAAAGGAATACCTCGAACGATTGTATACACAACGAAACTTTTTCGGTTTTATAAGTAACGCTTATTTTATTGATATCGGAATACCCGCCGATTACCAACGGGCACAAACAGAACTTGCTTAACATGATGCATCCTTCCATTCCCGTTAATCAACTGCCGGCTATCAATAACAGCTGGACCTTATTTCTTGATCGTGACGGCATCATCAATACAGACGTTATTGATGATTACATAAAAAGCTGGGATGAATTTGTATTTACTGAAGGTTGTTTAGAGGCTTTAAAAATCCTGTCGCCTTTATTTGGCCGTATCGTAGTGGTGAGCAATCAACGTGGCGTGGGGCGTGGATTGATGACACAGGAAACACTTGATCTCATCACCAACAATATGCTGCAGGAAGTAAAAAATACCGGTGGACGTATTGATAAAGCTTATTACTGTACATCAACGGATAATGCTGATATTAACCGTAAACCCAACCGGGGCATGGCATTACAGGCGAAAGCTGATTTCCCTGAAATTGATTTTGGAAAAAGCATCATGGTAGGCAATATGTCAAGCGATATGCGGTTTGGCCGTAATATCGGAGCATATACAGTGTATATTCCAACCCGTGCAGATGGTAATCCTGAGCCGGAAACGGTGGATGCCGTATTTAAAACTTTGTTAGCCTTTGCAGAAGCTATGATTTCCATGCATCCTGTACAATAAATTTGCCGTCAAGACTGTTAATGAATCGAATGAAACAATTCTTCTTTTATATACTCTTATTGGCCGGACTGCAGCTGCAGGCGCAAAAGCTTACACCTGCTGAACTCAAAGATTTCCGCAACCGCCAGGATTCTCTCAAAAAACTGGCCTATAAAATCATTAATGATGAAAGTGCCGCAGTACGATTCAGAAGCGATAGCACATTTACCAAAATACTGGTACGGGCACTTGTAAAAAAGAATTCGTTTTTATTTTCTTTTGATTCGCTGGTTACCATTTCTAAACTTTTTGATGAAGACAGCACGTTTCGCATTTTTACCTGGCAGGTTGTAAGAGATGATAATTATTGCAGGCAACGTGGATTTATACAAAAGAAAACACAAGACGGCAGTTTGCAATTATTTCCTTTGAGAGATGTAAGTGAGTTTACAGTAGCTCCTGTTGATACAATTGCCAATCACCTTGGCTGGATGGGCGCTGTGTATTACAGAATTGTAACCAAAGAACATGCAGGTAAAAAATATCATACGCTTTTTGGGTATGATGAGAACAATGCACGCTCCACCAAAAAATGGATGGATGTTTTATGGTTTGATGAAGCAGGAGCACCTGTTTTTGGTTTGAACAATGCATTTTCCTATGCCACTGATTCTATCCCCAAACCTCCAACCAACCGCTTTTTATTAGAGTATAAAAAAGATGGAAGGGCCCGTGTGCAATATGATGAAGAAGCAGGAATGATCATTTATGACCACCTGATTTCTGAAAGCAATGAGCCGCAAAAGAAATATACTTTAATACCTGATGGAGATTATGAAGGTTTCGTTTGGAAAAACGGCCAATGGGTACATATTGATAAAGTGTTCGACTTTAAATTAAAAGACGGTGAAGCGCCGGTGCCCACTCCATTTACTGAAGATAAACTGCCGCCCAAACAAAGCCCTCCAAAACCTCCTATTAAGAAAAAGCCGGGCGGCGGCAATTAATTTAGTAAGTTTTTCGGGTGAATTTGTATTTCTTTCCTTTAAGGGTTACCATAAAAAGATTGTTGTATGCTGTGTCGGGTAAATCTGACAGCAGTTGTTGATTCATGAGTTTGTTTACAAGATCATCCACCGTATTGGAATGCCCTACTATCAATACATTTTTTTTGCCGTTTTCTTTTACTCTTGCAATAAATTTATCTAATGTATCCCGGTGATTGTAGAACTGTACAGGCACCCCAATGGCATCGCTAAGCGGTTTGGCTGTTGTGCTTGTACGAATGGTTTGCGTGGAAAAGATGAAGCCGATGTTTTTTTGCAGCAGTTCGTCCTTTAGTTTTTCTGCACGTTGTGTTCCCCGCTCACTCAAAGGAACATCGCTGGTCATGTTAGGACCTTGTGTTGCTTTCTCCGCATGTCTTACGATATAGATGGTTTTACTGCTGCAGGCAAACAGTCCTAATGTGATGATGGTTGTTAAAAAATACTTCATGTTAAAAGTTTAAGGTCAAAAAATTAAACCCCTTTTTTAAAAATACCGTCTTATTTGTAAATTTAAGTGAACTCAATCCATTAAAACCATAACTCATGAAGACTTTATCTGAAACCTGGTTTGCCGATGGCTATATTGATTTTGAATTAAAGAAGTACACACTCCTTGCCTACCTGCAGGAAGTAAACAAGTATTTTACAGAATCGAAACTGTATCCCCAACTGGCAGATGTGATTTTCCACTACAACAACCTGGTTGCTTTTCGTGAAAACAAAAAGTATCTGCAGGAACAGTTTCCGAAAAAACTCACCGGCATACAGCTTGAAAAGCTGCAGTTACTTTATGAACAGATGATTGAAGATGATGAACTGATGCAGGAACTGGAAACTATTATTCACTACTCTATAGATACTATGAAGTCCACCATCAGCAACGGAACTGAAATTTATGAAATGGTGGAACAGAGTATCAGTATTTCACCGGTTGGTATCATTCCGCTTGATACAAGAGAAGGCTATTTATTCCTGCGCAATAAAAACGAAAAGCAAACAAAGGTGTACCAGTACAGGTTGAGTTTTTTTGAGCGGCACGATTCTCAGTACCGCACCCTTAAAACCAGCTATGTAGATTCATGGATCAGCAATTTTGTAAATACTTACGAAACCATTAAAGGCGAACTCATCCGCAATCAATCAGTATTACCCAACCCCGCTGTGTACAGTATTGAAACTGATCTTTCTTACCCGGTTGATGAAACCTTCTTACCCATCGCTAAACGCAGCTTTGTAAAATTTTTAGCTGCTGCATAAATCAAAAACCTCTAAAATTTGTTCTGAAGCAAACTTTAGAGGTTTTTACTATCTAATAAATACTATCGGCTGCTTACTCCACTTCCAATCCCCACTCAATTCCTTTCTCTGTAGCGGGAACACCTTCTTTCATCCACTTGGGCATGGGTGCTCCTTTTAAATAATGATCAAAGAATTGTTGCTCTCTTATCTGGATGTCTTTTCTGTTTCTGCGTTCTACCAGGTTGTGTGCTTCCCCATTGTAATTGAGCATCCATGATGGTTTACCCAGGCGGCGCAATCCTGTGAACAATTCAATGCCCTGGTACCACGGTACAGCACCATCAGCATCATTAGCCATAATCACCATTGGTGTTTTTACTTTGGGTAAATGAAACAAAGGAGAGTTCTCAAGATACAACGGCAACTTCTCCCACAGTGTAGCGCCAATTCTGCTTTGTGATTTTTCATACTGGAACTGGCGGTTTACGCCACTCTCCCAGCGGATTCCACCGTAAGCGCTCGTCATATTGGCCACCGGTGCACCGGCCCATGCAGCAGAAAACAGATTGGTCATGGTAACCAACTGAGCTACCTGAATACCGCCCCAGCTTTGTCCCTGGATGCCGATCCTGGTACTATCCACATAACCCAGTTTTACAATAGCTCTTGCACCACTCA
The DNA here is from genome assembly GCA_050916065.1 of Lacibacter sp. Lineage (GTDB taxonomy): Bacteria > Bacteroidota > Bacteroidia > Chitinophagales > Chitinophagaceae > Lacibacter. The sequence continues at coordinate 1,243,160 of CP051137.1, read as the reverse complement.
CCACATGATCGTAACAATCTTTGGCAGGATGCCCAACGGTGTAATGAATATCCGGGGAGAAAACGATATAACCACGGCTCACAAAGAACGGAATGTTCAAACGGCTGGGTGTAGGCGAAGGAGCCTGGTATTGATGTAAGGTTTCAGAATGTGTTTCATAGAAATAACAGATCATGGGGTATTTTTTCTTTGGATCAAAATCCTCAGGCTTGTAGATAATTCCCTCACTTATTTTACCATTATACGCTTTCCATTGAAACAGTTCTGCCGTTCCCCAGTTGTATTGCTGCTGCTGCGGATTGATATTACTCAACTGCAATGCAGTACTGATATCTTTATTGTTAACGACAGTTACGTTATAGCTTTCTTTGTAATTGCCTTTCAAATAACCAAACACATTGCTGTTCTTAGCTTTGAAGTAACCAACCATTGAAACAGGGTATGTAAGTTGACTGCCTGTTTGTAAGGTAAAGGATTCTCCCAGTTGATGAAGCTTGATGCCGCTGCCTTTTTGCTTTTCATCAAAAACACTCAGCATTACTTCCTGCCCTTCTTTTACAAATTGTTCTTCACGGTCAGTACGGACGTAACGGAATGTTAGTTTTTGTTTTCTTCCGGCACCATTGGTAATACAAACCGGTTTTGCAGTACCGGAAGGATCTACTTTCCAGATATCATAACGGTCGTACACATAAACGAACGCATCATTTTCCTGCCAGCCCATCATTCCATAAGGTGGTGGATCATCCGGGTGCTCATCTGTTTCATCCCATAACGGAACGTTGATGTCTTTCGTCATATTGATGCTTTTACCCGTGGCAATGTTGTAAACAAAATAATGTTTCGCCTTCCAGTCGTACCAAATCACAAATTTTGCTTTGGGTGAAAGCATAGCACCACCTCTTAATTTTTTAGCTACTAATTTTCGTTCACCATTATTGGTGTTTACAAGGTACACATCGTTCCAGTTGCTTTGCTCCCACTGGCTTTGCACACGGTAAGGTTTGTTGGTTTCGCCCAATGCAATGCCTGCATCATCATCATCGGTTGTCTCAATACGTTCCAGTTCTGTATCGGCAAGCATCAAAGTAGCATCAGCGCCATTGTTGATCACTGCCAGGTAACTTCTCCGTAATTCATTGTTGAGCTGATAGAGTTGCTGTGTTTGCAGGTAATCTTCTTTATAATGCCAGATATCCAGTCTGGCAGTTTCAAACTCCACCAGCGTGGTATCTTTTGGTTTGCGGATGGGTGCCAAACCAAAGAACAACCGCTGTCCGCTTTTACTGAACTTGTTGGAATAATCGGGACTGATGGTATAACCTGTTTTAATTCCGGCCGTTGATCTGTCTGCTTTCAACATGGCTTCATCCATGCCGGGTTTGTAATACCAGAGCTTATAAAATTTTTTCAATGATTTGGTGCTGCTGTCTCTTTCGGCTACAAATGCCAGTTGTTCTCCTGCTTCATCAAATGCAAAATTTTTGGCATCATTAAATCCTTTCAGTACCGTATCAATCTTTCCGGTGGCCGTATTCATCCACAATACTAATGCCTTGCTGAGTGTATCGCCGTTCTTCTTTGTGGTTTCAATTAATAACGCATTGCCGTTTTTGCTGAAATAATAATCACTCACCAGTTTGAATTTCTTTTCTTCACCTGTAGCGGTATTACGCACCACCAGTTCTGTTCCTTCTTCTACAGGATCTTCAGTTGATCGTACTGCCGGTCTTGTGGGCCTCGTAGTTTGTAAAACATTTAAGCCTTTTGTTTTTGCTTCATTGGCTTTTAGTTTCAGACTGTCGGCCACACGCATCAAACTATCGGCCATACTCATCATTTTGTTGATCTGTGTTAATGAGTCAGGTTTGGGAGCCGGCGCAGGTGGAGCCGGTAATGCTTTCTCCAAGTGATAGGCCAGCCATCCGTTTCCTTTTTCTGGAGTTTTGAATGATTTTACACGGGCTGTTTTCCAAACATCATTTTTGCCTAACTCAACAATCCCTAAACTGTCTTTGGGCATATCATCCGGACGTTTCTTTTTAATACGGGCATCACGGGTATCTTTAAAGAATGGACGTATCTTAAAAATCACATACCGGTTATCTTCTGAGATCAATTGACTATAACCCCGCTCAATTACTTTTTTGTAGCGGCCGTCCGTAGATTGAATCACCAGTTCCCCATCGCCTTCCTGCGGATTAACCATGTACACCACCCATTTGCCATCGTTGCTGATGAGTGGTTGTGTTGTTGATTGCCAGGCGTCATACACCGTATGATCTAATGGCTTTTTGGATTGTGCCGAAAGGGTTTGGGAAAAAATCAAAAGAAGGAAATAAAGCATTGCTTTTCTCATACTTATTGCTTTTAGTTTGAAATCTTCTTTACGAAGTTGGTTTATAAAGGTAAATGTAAATGATCACAGATAAGCAGGCTCAGGAATATGATGAACTGCTGTTTACTCAGGAGCAATGGCAGTGAAAGAAGTTCCCATTCAAAATTTCAGTTGATACCTTTGGTTTGCTACTTTAGCAGCATGATCAGTTATAAACCAAAAGACTGGCTCACTTTTGTTTTTCATTTTCACAAAGCAGATACTGTACGGGTGTTATTGCCCATGATCATGATAATGTGTTTATACAGTGGCCTCATTGCTTACCTGGAACTGGAAGTGTGGGGGCTGTCGAAGGACAGCAATGTAAAAAATCTCACCCTGCTGCATAATCTGCTTGGATTTGTACTCTCCATGCTCCTTGTATTTCGTACCAATAGTGCCTATGACCGCTGGTGGGAAGGTCGTAAACTTTGGGGTGTACTGGTAAACAACAGCCGTAATATGGCCATGAAGCTGAATGCGTATTTAAGTATTGATGATACCACCACCCGCCGGCAGGCAGTACGGTTGCTTACCACGTATGCACACACACTAAGTAAACATTTGAGGGGTGAACAGGTAACATTTGAACTGGATAGTAAAGAACATCCGGAGTTGGAAATTATTAAACAGCATCATCATGCACCCAACCAGGTGGCAGCGCTCATCAATAAAAAGGTCAACCGGTTGTACAAAGAAGGAAAAATTTCCGGTGATCAGTTGCTGGCCCTCAACCCGGAGCTGATGTCATTTGCTGATATCTGTGGTGCCTGTGAGCGAATCAAGAATACACCTATTCCCTATTCTTACAGTGCCTTTGTAAAGAAGTTTATCTTTTTTTATGTGATGACCCTGCCGTTTGGCTTTGTATTCAACCTCGGGTATTATGTAATTCCTGTTGTAGCTTTTATTTTTTATGTACTGGCAAGTCTTGAATTGATTGCAGAAGAAATTGAAGATCCCTTTGACGGCGATGCCAATGATTTACCTACTGATAAAATTGCGGATGGTATTACCAAGCATGTGAATGAAATTTTGTTGGGGTGAGGCGAATCAAACATTACAGAATGGATAAAATCCACTTTTAAGCAGGGAATACCTGAGGATTAAATGCGAGAGAAGAAGCCTGTATAATTATTTAATAAATGATTTATTGTTTTTTGTTGATCTTTACTGCCTGAATGTTCTATCAACATCAGTAATTCAGTATGGAAAGCACAGATGCCAATTTTAATGTAGAAACAGTTGAAGGAGCCAATTTTATAACATTAATTGCCAGCGGTATTTATTCTCTTGAACGGGCAATCCATCTTTGCAAACTTTCTATCGATAGCTGTCTGCTATACAATAAAAAGAAGATTTTAGTTGACATTACCAAAGTAACCGGGAATGTTCCTTTTTTTGAGCGTTTTCAATATGCAGAAGCTCTGGCTCAATACAAAGCAAAACATGCTTTGACTGAAGTTAGCAAAATAGCCCTCCTTGGCAAGGAACCACTAGTTGACAAGAAAAGATTTGGCGAAACAGTGGCTGTTAACAGGGGCGTAAATATTAAAGTGTTTACAGAACTTAATGATGCTTTAATATGGCTTAACGAGACTTGACTTGAATATTATCTTGTGATTTGCTTTCAAATTATTATGTAGCTCAGTTCTTTCTCTGTAATTTATCTGCATCAATCATACGTAATCGAAATGTATCTGCAATCAAGGCATTCAATGATTCGTACCTCTTACTTTCTATTTCGTGTTTTTCCCCTCCTCCACACCAGCCATGTATGAATCACCACACTTAAAAGGATCAAACTACTTCCCGTTAAAAAACTTAAACCCAACTCTTGTTGTTCGTTATACAAAACAAATGCAAGAATAATTCCATAGAGTGGTTCTAAATTAAAACTGAGATTAACCGTATAGGCTGATAGTTTTTTCAACGCATTACCTGTAAGTGTAAAAGCCCAAACAGAACAAAACCAGGCTAGGAAAAGCAACCAACCAAAATTACTCCAGCCGGGCAAAAGATTTCCCGGGAAATAATGCAGGTAAAAAGGGAGCAATAAACTCAACCACAGAAACCCGCCACTCAATTGATAGGTCAGCACTGTTTCACTTTTGAGCGTTTTTAAATACCGCCGTAACAGCACCATTGAAAAGGCAAGCAACACTGCACAGAGTACGCCCAGGATAATTCCTGTTTTATACCTCGCATCAAAATGAAAGATGATACTGATGCCCGCCATTACCAACAGGCCCAGCAATACTTCTTTAAAATCTATCGGTTTCTTTTCCAACAGAGGTTCCGTTAAAGAAGTAAAGAATCCAACGGATGAAAAACAAACCAGGGCTACGGATACATTGGCTGTTTTTATACTGCCGTAAAACGTTACCCAGTGCATGGCCGCTAAAAAGCCAACACCGCTCAGCTCAAGAGCGGTACGCCAACTTACTTTTTGCAACTTTTTCGTAAGCGAAAACAAAATCCACATGGTGGCTGCTGTTAATAATAAGCGCCACCATACCAGCAATCCCTCATTGAGCGTAATGAGCTTGCCTAACACGCCGGTAAAACCGGCGAGGAAAATGGAAACATGCAGTTGAATGAATGCTTTTTTCATTGGATTACTGTACCATCGTCAGGAAAACAACATCATTCTAAATAAAAATAGACAACTCTCTTCGTTGAAGTTGATGTTACACCTGTTGGTTGCAAAGAAATAAAAAGAATGAAGAAAAAAAGGAAATGATTATTTACTGCTCATCATATCGGCAGTTGTAACAGAGCTGATGCGGGATATACTGCTGCTCTTCATTCTGCTGCGGTAGTTTTTAAAAATACTTTGCCAGCGAAGGTTAAGCACTCCAAGGATTCCTTCTTTTACAATGCCCTTGTTCATTTTACTCACACCCAGCTTGCGGTCAATAAAAGTGATGGGTACTTCCGCAATTTTAAAGTGGAGTTTCCAGGCGGCAAATTTCATTTCAATCTGGAAAGCATAACCCACAAAAGAAATTTCATCCAGATTGATGGTTTCCAGCACTTCTCTTTTATAGCAAACAAAACCGGCAGTAGGATCTTTTACCGGCATCCATAAAATCATTCTTGTGTAATACGAAGCACCTTTGGAAAGAAAGATTCTGTCCCAGGGCCAGTTGGCTACAGCGCCACCCTTTGTATAACGGCTGCCTACAGCTACATCAGCGCCATTTGTTTTACAAGCTTCATATAAACGGTTAAGATCTTTAGGGTTGTGACTGAAATCGGCGTCCATCTCAAAAATGAAATCATAATTTTTTTCAATACACCATCTGAAACCGTGGATATAAGCGGTACCTAAACCTAATTTTCCTTTTCGTTCTTCCAGGAAAAGTCGGTTGGGGAATTCGTCTTGTAATTGTTTTACAATAGTAGCTGTGCCATCAGGCGATCCGTCGTCAATAATCAATACATGAAAACCAGACTGCAGGTCAAATACAGCCCTGATAATGTTTTCAACATTATCTTTCTCATTGTAAGTAGGTATGATTACAATTTTTTCCAAATCGGTAATTCTGTATCTGCAATATTATTGATAATACTGACAAAGTTCAAAAAGCAAATAACAAACCGGAAAACGTTTAGTTCTTCTTTAACAGGGTGCGGTTTAAAATTTCGGTGAGTTTTTGTTTGGTGTGCAATGGAAAGTCACCTTTCATCATCCAATCATAATACTGGGGCTCCTGTCTTAATACATCCGCAACAGGTCTGCCTTTATGTTTACCGAAATTAAAAACTTCTTTACCATTTTCCATCACAAGACGGCGGGCAAAATCAACAATCTCTTCTTCCCCAACCGTTTTAAGAATGGTTTCAACAGTGGTGCCTAACTGCGGATAACGTTGAACCTGGGCCTGTAATACCTCCCAGGTAGCTGAGGCATCTATTTCTGCACTATGTGCTCCATCCAGGTTTTTATTGCAGTAAAATTTATAAGCGGCTGATAAAGTACGCTGTTCCATTTGATGAAAAATACGTTGCACATCCACCAGCCTTGTTGTTTTGAGATCAATTTCAATACCTACCCGCAAAAATTCTTCCATTAAAATGGGTACGTCAAAACGATTACTGTTATAACCTGCAAGATCGCATCCTTCAATAAACTGTTTGATTTCGTTGGCTGCCTGTTTAAAAGTGGGTGCATCTTTCACCATCTCGTTCGTAATGCCATGTACTTCGGTAGCTCCGGGGGGTATAGGCATTTCAGGGTTTAGTAATTTTCGCTTTACCAAACGGCTTCCGTCGGGCATAATTTTGATGATGGCAATTTCAAGGATGCGGTCGATGCTGATGTTTACTCCGGTGGTTTCCAGGTCAAAAATAGCCAGTGGTTTCTTTAATTCTAAACTCATAGATCCGTCTTTAGATGATGAAGGTTGGTTTGAAAAATCGAGGGGTAACTGTTCTGTCATGCGCAAATGTACTAAAACAGCCCTTTGCAACGTTATAGGCTCGTAAATGTGCCAAACTATGGCTGATTGAGGTAAAATGGTTAATTTTAGGCAACCAAAATCCTTTAAAAATGAAAAAGCTTCTTCTTGCTGTAATCCTCCTTTTCACCGTTTCATTCATCGCTGCTTCCTGCATGAGTACGGGTAAGATGGGATGTCCCACCAATGTTGGTTCAAGCAAACCTTTCCGTTCCTGATTTGTTGATAGAGAAATATTTTTATGAACTGGATTCTATTAAATTCTGATCAACAGATAGAAGAAATCATCCGTGCTTCTGACAATCAGCCCCAGGTGATTTTTAAACACAGTACCCGTTGCAGCATCAGCACCATGGCAAAAGGCCGGCTGGAGCGTGCGGGCTTACCGGGTCATGTTCCTTTCTATTATCTTGATTTATTAAATCACCGTCCTATTTCTAAAAAAATTGCTGAAATGTTTTCCGTGGAGCATGAATCGCCACAGGTTTTGGTAATTAAAAACGGGAAATGTGTTTATACAGAAAGCCATAGCGGTATTCATATGGATGAAATTCTTCAAAAAACATCTATGAATTAATCTTATTTTATTAATAAAGAAAGGCCACTTACGAGTGGCCTTTTTCTTTCCGGTCATAGTCAATAGCGAGTATTGAAAATTCGGTTATTTCTTTCTTCTTGGAAATTCAATGGCTGCCTGTGCTGCGGCCAATCTTGCAATGGGCACACGGAATGGTGAACAGCTCACATAGTTCATACCAATACGGTGACAGAACTTAACGCTGGCTGGATCGCCCCCATGTTCGCCGCAAATACCAACTTTTAAATTGGGTTTGGTTTTACGGCCATTATCTGTACCGGCTTTGATGAGCTGACCGATGCCATCCTGGTCAATTGTCTGGAACGGATCATCGGGTAATATTTTCAGGTCGAGATATTTGGGCAGGAAACCGCCAATATCATCCCGGCTGAAGCCAAAACTCATTTGTGTAAGGTCATTGGTACCAAAGCTGAAGAAGTCTGCTACTTTGGCCATAAAATCTGCACGAAGTGCTGCACGAGGAGTTTCAATCATCGTACCATACAAGTAAGGAATCTTTTTCATTTTGTATTTAGCACATACTTCAGCATATACTCTATCAACAATTTCTTTCTGATGACGCAATTCATGTGCAATAACAGTTACAGGCACCATAATTTCCGGCAATGCTTTTTTACCTGCCTTTACCAGTTCAGCGGTTACTTCAAAAATAGCCCGTACCTGCATCTCTGTAATTTCAGGATAGCTGATGCCTAAACGTACACCACGGTGACCCAGCATCGGATTGTTTTCATGTAAGGCCAGTACTCTGCGGTTGAGCATACTCATACTTATACCTAACTCTTTACTGAGCTGACGAAGTTTTTCTTTATCGTGCGGGACAAACTCATGCAGTGGCGGATCGAGCAGACGAATGGTTACCGGGTGACCACTCATTACTTTCAAAGTAGCTTTTACATCCTGCTTTACATATTTGAACAATCCATTCAAAGCAGCCCGGCGTTCTTTCTCTGTTTTACTCACAATCATTTTACGCAATTCAAATAAAGGCGCTTCACTGCCTTCCCCATAAAACATATGCTCTGTGCGGAAGAGACCAATACCTTCCGCCCCGAATTTTACAGCATGCTGTGCATCCTCCGGTGTTTCAGCGTTGGCCCGAACACCAATTTGTTTGGCACCATCTACCAACTTCATCAAATCTTTATAGCTTTGATTTTTTTCAATATCAATATCTACCAGTGGCATCTGTCCTTCATATACTAACCCCTTTGTGCCATTTAAACTGATCCACTCCCCTTCTTTAATGATGGTATCATTCTTGGCTTTGAAATATTTTGCCTCCTGGTGTATCTCAATATCATTACATCCAACAATACAGCATTTACCCCAGCCACGTGCCACAAGAGCGGCATGTGAGGTCATACCACCTTTGGTGGTTAATATAGCTTGTGCTTTGTGCATACCATCCACATCTTCAGGGCTTGTTTCTTCACGCACCAGGATAACCTTTTCACCTCTTGAAGCCCATTCTACTGCTTCGGCACTTGAAAATACGACCCGTCCTTTTGCACCACCGGGACCGGCAGGTAATCCTTTGGCAATAACAGCTTGTGTTAATTCAGCTTTAGGATCCAGCATGGGAAGTAATAATTCTACCAGTTGATTAGGCGCCACCCGCATGATAGCTGTTTTAGCATCAATCAGGCGTTCTTTATACATTTCAGTAGCCATGCGTACAGCGGCCACACCATTACGTTTACCTACACGGCATTGAAGCATATAGAGTTTTCCTTTTTCAATGGTAAACTCAATATCCTGCATGTCTTTATAATGTTTTTCCAGTCTTTTTTGATAGCTGTATAACTCCTTGTATAAAGCAGGCATTAATTTTTCCAGTGAGGTATAATGTTTGCTCTGCTCATTCATGGAGTATTCATTTACAGGAGCAGGTGTTCTGATACCTGCTACCACATCTTCTCCCTGTGCGTTTACGAGATACTCTCCATAGAATTGATTTTCTCCGTTGCCCGGATTACGTGTAAACGCTACACCTGTACAACTATCATCGCCCATATTACCAAACACCATGGCCTGAACGTTTACGGCAGTGCCCCATTCATGCGGAATTCTTTCAATACGGCGGTATTCAATAGCCCGTTTACCGTTCCAGCTGGCAAATACGGCACCAATGCCGCCCCAGAGTTGTTCTGCAGGATCGTCCGGAAAATCTTTGCCTAATACTTTCTTCACCGTTTTTTTATAGCTCTTTACCAGTTCTTTTAACTGATCCGCAGTAAGGTCAGTATCACTTTTATAGTTGTGTTCTTTTTTAATATGCTCTAATTGCTCATCCAGTACTTTGCGGATGCCTTTACCGCCTTTAGGTTCAATGCCGGCTGCTTTTTCCATCACCACATCAGCATACATCATAATTAAACGGCGGTAAGCATCATATGCAAAACGCTCATCGCCACTCTGTGCAATCAAACCTTTGATGGTTTGTTCGTTTAAACCAACATTCAAAATGGTTTCCATCATGCCGGGCATACTTTTACGGGCACCGGAACGTACAGATAAGAGTAAGGGATTGTTTACATCGCCAAACTTTTTACCGGTGAGTTGCTCCATTTTTGTGAGCGAAGCATCTACCTGTGCTTTTAAAATTTTAGGATAGGTTCGTTTATTAGCATAGTAATAAGTGCATACATCTGTTGTAACGGTAAAACCGGGAGGTACCGGTAAACGTAAGGCCGGGTGACCGGCCATTTCAGCCAGGTTGGCTCCTTTACCACCCAGCAGATTTTTCATGGATTCATTGCCATCGGCTTTGCCTCCACCGAAAAAATAAACGTACTTGATTGCTTTCTTAGTTGCCATGGTTCTTGATTTTGAGAGATAGTAGAATGGATTTCTGAAACACAGTACCCATTTTTAAACGGAGTAAAAGTAGAAGCATCAGTAATGGTGAGAAATGACAGGTAGCACAGTAAATGCTAACTACGGTCAGCAGCATGAATGAGCGTGAATTGTTTTAAAAAAGAATTTTATTTCAGGGTTAGTTGTATGAAAACGGGCTATTGACATTCTGTTTTCTTTTACATAGCTTGTGTTATTCTTATCTCTACTGCCACATCAGTTGCAGATCTGCAGGAAACATTTACCTATCCATTCTTCACATTTTAAAAACAAAAAACTATGCGTAAACTTTTGTTTGGAATGATTGCATTCCTATTGTTTCTTACTGCCTGCAAGGATGAGGCAAAAAAAGAAACCACTGCCACAGAACCTGCTGCCGGTGAAACCAAAGCACAGCCGGCTGAATTTGCTGATGCAAAATATGCTCAGTTGGGAAAAGACGGTCTGGCTGCTTTGAGCTCCGGCGATATTGATAAGTGGAGCGCTAACTGGGCTGATAATATTGTTTGGCAATGGAATAATGGCGACAGCGTTGCCGGTAAGGCGGCAGTTGTGGCTTATTGGAAAGACAGACGAAACAAAATAATCGATTCAATAACTTTTGCACAAGACATTTGGCTGCCCGTAAAAGTCAACCAGCCCCAGCAAAATGAAGCGGCCGGAGTATGGCTGCTCAGCTGGTATGCTGTTAATGCAAAATATAAAACCGGCAAACGCATGATGCAATGGATTCATACCGCACAGCACATGGATGCCAATGATAAAATAGACAGGGTTATTCAGTATCTGGACAGATTGCCCATTAACACAGCTATGTCTAAATAATTTATTTTACTTCTTCATATAAACAAAGGCGTCGGTTTATTTCCGACGCCTTTTTTATTATTACCGGTTTGTCCTGCTTTAACCGTTTGTAAATTTTTTATCATTTATAAAAAAAATGATTTTGATTTTTCAAATAGATTCCTAACTTGCACTTAGGTGTTTTTCATAAGTTAGCAACGGCCGATTCTTTTTAGGATTGGCCCTTTTTTTTGAATCATAATTATCCCTCAACTGATATTAAAAAAGCCGTTCCATTGAACGGCTTTTTACATTTTACGAGAAGGCTTTATTTTTTTGCCTTTACATATTTTTCCAGCCACATGTGTTCTTCCCAAAGTAAATGAAGAATGTTTTCTTTTCCACGATAGCCATGGGCTTCATACGGCATTACCACATAACGCACATTACCTCCGTTTCCTTTTAATGCCTGGAACATTCGCTCACTCTGAACAGGGAAGGTTCCTGTATTATCATCTGCTTCACCATGTACCAGGAGAATGGGGGTTTTAAGCTGGTGTGCAAAGCTGAACGGACTCATATCATAATACAACTGCGGCACCTGCCAGTAGGTTCTGTCTTCATTTTGAAAACTGAACGGTGTCAGCGTTCTGTTATAAGCGCCGCTGCGTGCAATACCTGCTTTAAACCAGTTCGTATGTGCCAGCAGATTCGCTGTCATGAATGCTCCATAGCTATGACCACCTACGCCTACTCTTGTACTATCACCAACACCCATTTCAGAAAGCTTATCAATCGCAGCTCTTGCATTGAGCTTTAACTGTTGTACAAAATCGTCGTTCGGTTTTTTATCAGCACCGGTACTTACAATAGGCATTTCTGCATTGTCTAATACAGCATAGCCCTGTGTTACCCAAAAGATGGGTGAACCCCAGTTAATTCGTACAAATGCATTCCTTGAGCCCCGTACCTGTGCAGCATCCCCTGCATTGGTAAACTCTCTGGGATAGGCCCACATCAATATAGGTAAAGCACCATCTCTTTTTACTTCATACCCTTTGGGCAGGTATAAGTCACCGGTTAAATCCACGCCGTCAGCACGTTTGTAAGAAATTTTTTGTTTGGTGATACCTTCCAGTGCCGGATAAGGATTGCTGAATGATGTGATTTGTACATCCGCCATTTTTGTTTTGAGATTGCGGATAAAATAATTAGGAACAATCGTCTGTGTTTCTTTACGTGTTACAACTTTCAATTGATTGGCATCCAGTACATCGATTACCATTTCATATACATCTTCACTACAGCGCCAGATAATTTCATTTTTACGGGTAGCTAAATCAAAACGGGCAAGGAAAGGTAAATCACCTTTAGGCGAAGCGCCTGTAGTATTATTCATGAGCAGTTGATTGTTTTCTGGAATTACAACGTCTCTGCCATATTGATTTTTTACAGTAACAGGAGAACCGGGATTGTTGTACTGATCATTCAAACTTCTTTCAATCAGCAACTCCATTTCGCCCGTAGATGGGTTTAAGCGGTACATCCATGTTCTGGCTTTGCCTCTCAATACTTCATACACCAGTGCAAAATTGCTGTTGCCCCATTCTGTTCCTGAAAAACGGTTTTTGGTTTTAAACAACAGTTTGGCTTCACCTGTAAATGGTGCACTTAAAGTATATACCGCATCTCTGAATTCTGCATTGTTTTTGATCAAACCACCATCCAATGGCTTGCACCACACCACTGTTGCTGCTTCATCATCTCTCCATTGAATGCTGCGGGGCACATCCTGCACATTATCATTTCCGGCAGGTGCTGTTTCGGCTGAAGGAAGTTTTGCAAGTTCTTTAATTAACTTACCATTGGCATCATGAATGGTTACTGTTGAATTAAATCCGCCCGCAGGTACAGCATAAGAATAAGGTTTGTTGATAGTACGTACCAATAAATACTTCTTATCAGGCGATGAATTGACTGAAGCATAAATAGCAGGTGTATTGATTTTTGTTTCAACGCCATTTACATTTTTCACCAGTTGTGCCTTGGTGAAAAACTCAAACAAACTTTCGTCATAGGGACTTTTGATTAAATCCTGGAATGTGGGTCTTGGTGAAGCACTGCCATAATTTTCCTGTACGGTAGGTCCTTTGGGTGTAATTGGTTTTTTAGGCATTGAGGCAGGAGCAGCAATAGTTGTTTTATACAATAATGTATTATCATCTATCCATGAAAAGGCACCACCCATTACAATATTAAGGGGAGCTTTATTCACCTTAGTTGCTTTTTGAGTAGCTACATCAATTACATACAGATCCACTTGTGAGGCGGTTACATTCGTAACAGCTATCTTGTTCTGCTTTTCATTCCATTGTGCTGTGGTGGAAAGAAGGTTGGCAGGCAGTCCACTTATTTTGTATTCTTTATTTGTTTTGATGTTTTTGAGCGTAAAATTGTTGATGAAGTTTTGACGGCTCAATGAAAAATTGTTAGGGTTGATGCGCATACCCGCAACACGAACTTCCGGCTGCCCCAGTTCTTCTACAGTGGGATAACTGTTGCGTTCAATCATCAACATCCACTCTCCTTTATTGTCAACACTTATTTGCGGAGTGGGTTTGGCCAGTGCCAGATCCATAATTACCTGTGGCGGCGTTTGATAGCCCACAGCATCCTGTGCTGCAGCATAAACAGTAATAAAACTGAAAATTAAAAATAGCAGTTGTCTCATACTTATGGTTTTATGTGATGTGAAAAGTATTGATTAAATATATTGCTACCTGCGTTGATATACCCTTACATAATCAATAAGCATCCGTTGCGGAAAAATGCTTTCATCTACACCTTTCTGTCCACCCCAGTTGCCGCCCACTGCAATATTGAGTAATAAATGAAAAGGTTGATTAAAAGGCCATGCTTCATAACCACCACCATCATTTGTTACTTCAAACGCCTTTTTACCGTCAACAAACCATTGCATGCTTTGTTCGTTCCATTCTATGGCGTATACATGAAAGGCATCCATGGCATCTTTTAAAAGTAAGGTATCTGTTTTCTGTGTACCGATAATATGATTGAATTTTTTAGTGTGAATGGAGAAATGGATAAAGCCCGGATTGTGCCCCACGTGTTCCATAATATCAATTTCACCATCATCCGGCCATTGAAGCGGATGGGAGGAAGCAAGCATCCAGATAGCAGGCCAGGTGCCCCTGCCTCGTGGAAGTTTTGCACGTACTTCAATCCTGCCATGACTCCAATCTCCTTTTCCTTTTGTTATTAATCTTGCAGAGGTGTAATTACTATGCTGCAATTTTTCTTTATGCGCTTCAATGATCAGGAAACCATTTTCAACCCTGGCGTTCTTTAGTTGGTTTTTGGTGTAATACTGTAATTCATTGTTGCCCCAGCCATGGCCTCCAGTATCATAATTCCATTTTGAGGTATCCGGCAAACCTTTGTACTTAAATTCATCAGCCCAAACCAGGTGCCATCGTTTTTGTTGTGCATCGGCAAAAAACGGTGTCATTAAGAAAGAAAATAAAATCAGGAATCTCATGCTGTTCTGTTGCTACGAATGTAAAGCAGGTGCTGCTTTCCTGGATAACCGTTCAACAAAATATTTGTTGATTCATTTGCAGCCCTTATCTTCGCAGCATGAATTTCAACACACATATGCACCATCATCCTACTTGCCCCTAAGGTAAGCCTGATGCGCTATGTGCTATACATAAATAACGGAGGCTTACATACGTAGGCCTTTTTTCATTTAAAGCATATTTAAACAAACGATATGAACACAGAAATGAAATACACACCCCTCAGTGATTTAAGCGGTGGAGGTGGCTCAGAAACCAAACTGCGGATTGCCGTTCAAAAAAGCGGACGTCTGTATGATGAAAGCGTAAAACTGCTGAACGAATGTGGTATTGAACTCCGCAATGTAAAAGACCGTTTGAAAACCGTAAGCGACACTTTCCCGATGGAAGTCTTTTTTCTGCGGGATGATGATATACCGCAATACGTAGAAGACGGTGTTGCAGATATAGGGATTGTAGGTGAAAACGTTTTATATGAGAAAAACAAGGAAGCTGATGTGGTAGAAAAACTCGGCTTTGGTAAATGCAGGCTCAGCATTGCAGTACAACGCAGTCAAACCTATGAAGGCGTTCAAAGTCTTGATGGTAAACGAATTGCTACCAGTTATCCCTTTTTGGTAAGTGAGTATCTCCGGAAAAATAATATCAGTGCTGAAATTCATGAAATCAGCGGTTCTGTTGAAATTGCCCCCGGTATTGGTTTGGCAGATGTAGTGGTGGACCTGGTAAGCAGTGGTTCAACTTTATTAATGAATGGATTGAAAGAAGTAGAATCTATTCTGCAATCGCAGGCCGTACTCATCAAAAACAAAACGCTCAACAAACAACAGGAGATTTTGTTAGAGAAACTTTTATTCCGCATCAAGGCTGTTAAAAAAGCGAAGCGTAATAAGTATGTACTCATGAATGCTCCTAATGATAAGCTGCAAAGCATTATTTCATTATTGCCCGGCATGAAAAGCCCCACTGTTTTGCCACTTGCAGAAACAGGCTGGAGCAGTGTGCACAGTGTATTGAGTGAAGATGAGTTCTGGGAAAAAATTGAACAATTAAAAGCAGCAGGTGCTGAAGGAATATTGGTGGTGCCCATTGAAAAGATGGTGATGTAGAAAGTTGAAAATTTGATGATTTGAAAATTAGATAATGATGCAGATTGTAAAACATCCAAAGAAAGTAGAATGGGCAAAGTTGTTACAGCGCCCAGTAATGGATTCATCATCGTTGGAAGCAAGTGTGAAAAACATTTTGTTTGAAGTAAAAGCAAATGGAGATGAAGCATTGAAACGCTTTGCCACCATATTTGACAAGGTAAGTGTTCCTGAACTGCAGGTTACAGAAGCAGAAATCACATCGGCTCTTGCATTGGTGAGCAATGAGTTGAAAGCTGCCATTCAGCTGGCTAAAAATAATATTGAAACGTTTCATGCCAATCAAAACACGGCTGCAGAAAAAGTTGAAACGATGCCCGGTGTTGTTTGCTGGCGTAAGGCAGTGGCTATTGAAAAAGTGGGTTTGTACATTCCGGGTGGAACGGCTCCCCTGTTTTCAACCATTCTCATGCTGGCGGTGCCGGCGCAGATTGCAGGTTGTAAAGAAATTATCTTATGTACGCCACCTGCAAAAGACGGAACCATCAATGCAGCAATATTGTACACCGCTCAACTGTGCGGCATCAATAAAATTTACAAAACAGGCGGTGCTCAAGCTATTGCGGCTATGGCTTACGGAACTGAAACCATACCACAGGTATATAAAATTTTCGGACCCGGCAATCAGTATGTAACTGCTGCCAAGCAACTGGTACAAAAAGATGGTGTGGCAATAGACATGCCTGCAGGTCCCAGTGAAGTTTGTGTAATGGCTGATGAAACGGCCAACCCTGTTTTTGTTGCGGCTGATTTGTTAAGCCAGGCAGAGCACGGGGTGGATTCGCAGGTGTTACTGGTTAGTACCTCTGAGCAGCTAATCAATAATACCGCAGCAGAAATTGATAAACAGTTAAGTGAACTACCCCGTAAAGAACTGGCTGCAAAAGCATTGGAAAACAGTAAAGCTGTTTTAGTTAACAATGTGGATGAAATGATTGAACTGGTGAATGCCTATGCAGCGGAGCATCTTATCATCAGCTGCAGTAATGATGAAGTGATTGCTGAACGTATTACAAATGCCGGTTCTATGTTTCTTGGCAATTATTCGCCGGAAAGTGCCGGTGATTATGCTAGTGGTACCAATCATACATTACCCACCAATGGTTATGCCCGAGCTTACAGTGGTGTGAGTGTAGATAGTTTTGTAAAGAAAATCACTGTTCAAAAGCTGAGCCGGGAAGGGTTGAAGAATATCGGTAAAGCTGTTGTTGTAATGGCAGAAGCGGAAGGACTGCAGGCGCATGCCAATGCGATTATAAAACGAATGGAAAGTAAGTAAAACAAAAGGATTTAAATAGCAGTAAAGCTGATAAACAACATTTATGTCATTCAATTTGCAAAGTCTTATCCGGAGTAATATTCAAAGCCTCGTTCCCTACTCTTCAGCCCGTGATGAATTTCATGGTGAAGCAAAGATTTTTCTGGATGCTAATGAAAACAGTATCGGTTCTCCATTAACCAAATGGTTCAACCGCTATCCCGATCCGCATCAGAAACAAATCAAAGAAAAGCTTGCTGCTATTAAAGGAGTGCCAGCTTCTCAGATTTTCATTGGTAATGGCAGCGATGAGTGTATTGATATTCTCTACCGTGCTTTTTGCAATCCCGGTAAAGATAATGTGATCATTTGTCCACCTACGTATGGTATGTATGAAGTGAGTGCCAATATTAATGATGTGGAAGTACGCAAAGCCCGGCTGCTGGATGATTTTCAATTAGACCTTGTGCATATGGAAACACTGGTAGATGAACATACTAAAATTATCTGGCTGTGTTCGCCCAATAACCCAACCGGTAATTCACTTAACCGGGAAGACATAGAAATGGTGTTGAATAATTTTGATGGATTGGTGGTGATTGATGAGGCTTACATTAATTTTTCAAGGCAACGTTCCTTTATTCCTGAGCTCAAAGAATATCCCAACCTGGTAATTCTGCAAACGCTCAGCAAAGCATGGGGGCTTGCAGGTTTGCGATTGGGAATGGCGTTTGCGAGCGAAGCGATTATTGAAGTGTATAACAAAGTAAAACCGCCCTATAACATCAGCCAGGCAGTACAGGAGCTGGTCATCAAAGCGCTGGATAATGTGCAGGATGTAAATGCCATGATTCAGATTATAGTGGAAGAACGGAAAAGGCTGGAACAGGAATTGCCTTCTCTCCCCTGTGTGGTGAAAGTATATCCTTCAGATTCCAACTCTTTACTGGTAAAAACTGTTGATGCTAAAGCTATTTATCAATACCTGCTTACACAACAGATTGTGGTGAGAGACCGAAGTAAAGTAGAACTTTGTGAAGGATGTTTACGCATCACGGTAGGAACGGTAAGAGAAAATGATGAGCTGCTCAACGCCTTACGCTCTTTTATTGTTTAAGCATAACTTTACCACTTCTAAATTGTACATATGAATAAAATTCTGATTGCAGGTGTATTTCTATTAACAGGCATACTGCAGGCTTGTGCTAATGACAGTACCCAACAAAAAAAAGGTGTAACAGCAGATAATCAACTGAAGCTACCCGCAGGTTTTACCGCTACTGTTGTGGCTGATAAACTGGGCAGGGCCCGTCATATTGCCGTTAACAGCAATGGTGATGTTTATGTAAAACTGGAACGCCTGAAAGATGGAAAGGGCATCATCCGCCTACGTGATACCAATGGTGATGGTGTGGCTGATGAGCAGTTTGCCTTCTGCAATTATGCAGGAACCGGCATTGCCATCAGTAATGGTTATTTGTATGCCTCTTCTAACTCAGAAGTGTATCGATATAAATTCAATGCAAAAAACGAAATTGAAAATCCTGATAACCCCGAAATCATTGTTACAGGACTGGTAGATAAACGTCAGCATGCTTCAAAATCCATCACACTTGATGGTAAAGGTTCTATCTATGTTAACATCGGTGCCCCCAGTAATGCCTGCCAGGAAACAGATCGTACCGCAGGTTCTCCCGGTCAGATGCCCTGCCCTATTTTAGAAACAGCAGGCGGTATCTGGCAATTTAAGATTGATAAACTCAACCAAACCTATGCTGATGGAGTTCGTTATGCAACTGGTCTGCGCAATGTTGTTGGATTGGATTGGAACGCCGTTACCAATGAATTGTTTGTAACACAACATGGCCGTGATCAGTTAAATACTTTGCATCCTTCCCTTTATAATAATGAACAAAGTGCTGAATTGCCTGCCGAAGAATTCTTTGTAGTTAAAAACGGAATGGACTTTGGATGGCCTTACTGTTATTACGATCCGGTTCAGAAAAGGAAAGTATTAGCACCTGAGTATGGTGGTGATGGTAAGAGAGAAGGATTATGTGAAAACAAGGAAAAACCTCTTTATGCATTTCCCGCACATTGGGGACCAAATGCTTTACTGTTTTATAACAGCAATCAATTCGGCTCTAAATATCAGAATGGTGCTTTCATTGCATTTCACGGAAGCTGGAACAGGGCTCCTTTAAAACAGGGTGGTTATAATGTAGTGTTCCTGCCTATGAAAGATGGTAAGCCAACAGGTGCGTATGAAGTATTTGCTGATGACTTTGCCGGTGGTGAAGAAAATTTAACTCCCGCAAAAGCAAAGCACCGCCCCTGCGGATTAGCTATGGATAAAAATGGTGCTTTATATATTTCTGATGATCAGGCAGGTACTATTTGGAAAATTGTTTATACCGGAAAATAAAGAGCATGAATAAGGTTTTACTAATCGGATGCATGATTGGTTCTGCATTGATCATGTCCTTTACATTTTCGCAGCCGGGTTTGCAGCCCAGTATGCAGCGTGGTAAGAAAGTGTATGATACGTATTGTCTCACCTGTCACCAGTCAGATGGTGCAGGTGTACCCCGTATGAATCCCCCGTTGATAAAAACAACTTATGTGCTGGGTGATAAAAAAAGATTGATCAATATTATTTTAAAAGGCTTCAACGAGTCGGTTGAAATTAATGGTGATTATTATGATAATCCCATGCCGGCACAACCACAGTTAACGGATCAGCAGGTGGCGGATGTGTTAACCTATGTACGAAACAGTTTTGGAAATAAAGGAACAGCAATAACCTTGGCAGAAGTAAAAGCAGAAAGGGCCAAATTAAAAAAGTAATAACAGAAGTGATGAAAAATGAAAATAGCACTGTTAATAATCCCCCTTCAGGGGTTAGGGGCAAGCGAGTTTTATTTATTGACAGAGATGGTACTTTAATTAACGAAGCACCTCCTACTTATCAATTAGATTCATTTAATAAATTAACGTTTTACCCTGATGTATTTTTTTACCTGCGCAAAATAGCAGCGGAGTTTGATTATGAATTGGTAATGCCAACAAATCAAGATGGTTTAGGTACTACTTCTTTTCCTGAAGATACCTTTTGGCCGTTGCACAATTTTGTACTTAAAAGTTTTGAAAACGAAGGAGTGCATTTCAGCGATGTATTGATTGACCGTAGCTTTCCACATGAAAACAAACCAACCCGTAAGCCGGGCACCGGTATGTTTGGCAAATACATGAACAATCCTCAGTATGATTTAGCTAACTCGTATGTTATCGGCGATCGGATTACAGATATTCAGTTAGCAAAAAATCTGGGATGCAAAGGCATCTGGATTAACAATGATGCAAACCTTGGTGCTGCTGAAATACAGGACCAGGTAACGGAGTTGCGGGCAACAACCATTGCACTGGAAACAACAAAGTGGAAAAAAATCTACGAATTTCTCAAGCTCGGACTGCGTACCGTGCATCATGAACGCAACACGAATGAAACAAAAATCAGTATTGATTTAAACCTGGATGGAAGCGGCAAAGCCTCGATTTCAACAGGCTTGGGTTTCTTTGATCATATGCTGGAGCAGATTGCCCGGCATGGTCATCTTGATTTAACCATTGTTACCAAAGGCGATTTGCATATTGACGAACATCATACCATTGAAGATACGGGCATTGCCCTTGGTGAAGCATTTGCCAAAGCATTGGCTGACAAAAAAGGTATGGAGCGTTATGGCTTTGCCTTGCCAATGGATGAGGCAGAGGCGAAAGTGTTGATTGATTTTGGCGGACGCAACTGGATTGTATGGAATGCATTGTTTACCCGTGAGAAAATTGGTGAAATGCCTACGGAAATGTTTTTTCATTTTTTTAAATCCTTCAGTGATGCTGCTAAGTGTAATCTCAATATAGAATGCCGGGGCGATAATGAACATCATAAGATTGAAGCTATCTTTAAAGCATTTGCCAAAGCCATCCGTATGGCTGTAAAGAGGGATCCTATGAGCAATCAGCTGCCTTCTACGAAAGGTGTGCTGTAATGATTTGAATAGGGCTGCAACTTGACTGCCATCATCCTTTATGTTTTCATAGCAGATTAGTTTTACAGAAACACGCAGATATGAAAACAATTCTGGTTCCCATCGATTTTTCTGCTACTGCAATTCATGCAGCCCGTTATGCCCAGCAATTGGCTGAGCAGGTAGGCGCAAAGATTATATTAATTCATGCTTACGAGCCGCCACCCTCTTTCCCCATGGTAGAAGGAATGCTCTACACTGATAATTCTCTTCGGCAGTTGATGAAAGATAAACTGGAGCAATTGGCTGTGGATCTTGAAAAGGAACATCCCATCATTAAAGTAGAAGCCATGACCATGGATGGCAGTTTGAAACAGATCATGCATACTTTAACAGATGCGATGGAAGTGTTTCTGATTGTGATGGGTATTACAGGCGCCGGTAAATTAAAGGAAACTTTCATTGGCAGTAATACACTGGATGTAGCAAGAAGTAATAAAGTACCTGTATTAATTATACCCGAAAGGGCAAATTATGCAGGCATCAATGATATAGGCCTTACAACTGATTTCAGAGATGTAGTTGATACCATTCCTGAAAAGAGAATCAAAGAGCTTATTCATATTTTCGGAGCAAGGCTGCATGTATTGAATGTGGATTTTGAACAACGTAATTGGGATAATGATGTTCCGTTCCAGAGCGGTTTGGTTGAAACAATGTTTGAACACTATCACCCCACTTATCATTTTATTGAAAACGAAAACATGGCAGATGGTTTGAGTGATTATGCATTAAAACACAGTATTGAACTGTTGATTGCTATCCCCAAAAAAATGAATCTTGTACAAAAACTACTTGCAGGCAGCCATACCAAAGAATTGGTCTTCCATAGCAGGGTTCCTGTTTTAGTGATTCATGAATAAACTAAAAAACTGTTATTCAAAACGTAATGCCTTAACCGGGCTGATCTTACGTACCAGTAAGGAAGGTATCAGCAGCACCAGTAAGCTGATGATGAAAGTGGCAATAACTACTAATAATACCTGCCACCCAATCAGTTTTACAGGTGCTTCTTTTACATAATAAGCAGCTTCATCAAGATGAATAAAGCCGGTTGTTTGCTGCAGCCAGCAAAGTCCTGTTCCCAGAATGGTACCGATCATAACACCTGCCAGTGTAATAAAGATGCCCTGTTGCCAGAAAATGGCCTGTACCTGTTGATCCCTGGCACCTGTTGCTTTTAATAAACCTACCATTCGGCTTCTTTCCAACACCAATATGAGCAGACAGGTAATAAGATTCATTAACGCAACAATACACATGATGATGATAATGATTCTGCGGTTGGTGTTTTGCAGGTTGAGCCAGTCAAAAATATTCGGATAAATTTCCCGCACCGGTGTTGCATACCAGCTGGTTGGAATTTCATCCAGCAAATAATTACTGATGGATTTATCATCATTGTAATCAAGCAGGGTTACTTCATACCCTGCTACCTGGTTGCGGCTCCAGCCGTTAATTTTTTGAATCAACTCCAGGTTCACGATCGCAAAGGTTTTATCATATTCTTCAATCGCTGTTTTGTAAATGCCACAAACTTTTACAGATCGTACACGGGGCATGGATTCCTCGTTCTCAATAAAATATAAAAACGCTTTATCGCCGGTTTTAAGTTGTAACTGTTTCGCTGTGTAAGCAGATATTAATATGGGATATTGCTCAGCAGTGGTATCAAAGTGGAGCCAGTTGCCTTCTACCAGGTAGGACATAATTCGCTCTTTATGAAAAGCAGCATCAACACCTTTTAACAAAACCCCTTCAATAGATTCTGTTGTTTTTAGCATAGCACTTTTGGTAGCAAACACATCCACCCATTTTATTTGATTGCTTGTCTGCAACTTTTTTTCAATCGTATCGTTCTTAAACGTGGGCAATTCTTCAGCAAGACCAGATACAGATGGTACTTCTTGCTGCACTCGGATATGTCCCCAAAAACTGAAAACCTTATTAGCAACAGCTTCCTGGAAACCGGCTACAAATGCAAGTGCCAGGATCATAATGGCAACGCTGATGGCAGTAGCGGCGGCAGACAAACGGATGATAAAACGTGAAAAGGAATGGCCTTTCTGCCATACGATTCTGCGTGCTATGAAGGAAGCGATATTCAAACAAACTAACTTTGATCAGTTGTAAAACTAATGGATTCTGAATTATGAAGCGAAAGACGGTTTATTTACTCCTTACAATGTTAATCTGCTTCGCAGGTTATGCCCAGATGGGTGATCATGTGTTCAAACCAAATATTCACTCTGTAAAATTGCATACCGCCGGTAATCAACTCGGCTATCCTGTAATTCGTTTAAACGGCGGCGATCAGCTGGAGCTGCATTTTGATGACCTGGATGCAGATGTAAAATATTATTCTTACACATATGTACTTTGTAATGCTGACTGGACGCCGGCTCTTCTTTCGCAGTTTGATTACATGCGTGGTTTCTCTAACGTCAGGATCAATACCTACCGCAACTCTTCTATAGCACTTACCCGTTACACACATTATATGGCCATGCTGCCTGATCGTAATACCACACCTACCCGCAGCGGAAACTATATTTTAAAAGTGTTTACCAATGGTGATACCTCACAAACCGTTTTTACAAAACGTTTCCTGGTAGTAGATGTAAAAGTAAATGCTGCTGCTGCTGTAGTACAGGCTTTTAATCCTTCCGTATTAAAAACACATCAGAAGCTGCAGTTCAGTGTGAATGTGCAGAATATTAAACCCACGAATGTTTTTCAACAGGTGAAAGTGGTATTGCTGCAAAACAACCGATGGGATAATTGCATCACCAATATTCAGCCCACTTTTGTACGGCAGAATGTGCTGGAGTATAATACTGAAAACGAAGGCTTGTTCAGGGCCCAGAAAGAATGGCGTTGGGTAAACCTTACAGCCCTCCGATTACAAACAGATCGTATTGAAAAAGGCGATTATACCAACCGGGGCCAAACACTATGGATTAAACCGGAGAGTGAACGGAATGCATTGCGTTATATGTTTTACCGGGATCTTAATGGTATGTATGAACTTGGAAATCTTGAAAACAATAATCCCTACTGGCAAGGTGATTATGCTACCGTTTGGTTTCAATACTTTACAGGCAGCAGGCAGCCCTACCCGGATAAAGATGTTTATGTTTTTGGTGAGCTCACGAATTATGAAATTAAAGATGAATACAAACTACAGTTTAATACTGAAAAAGGATTGTATGAGCAGAAATTATTTCTGAAGCAGGGCAACTATGATTACATCTACGTGACAGCTGATAAAAAGACCCGTGAGCTGAGTTCAGAAATAACTGAAGGCAGTTGGTGGGAAGGTGAAAACAATTACACCATATTGGTCTATTATCGTCCGCTGGGTGCAAGGGCAGATGAACTGGTGGGCATCAATGTAGTTAATTCACTTGCCGGCCGGCCCAATATGAACAACCGGAATGAAACAAGAATATTGTAAACGCAAAATTCAACTAAGTACAATAAAAAAAGCGACCGCATGTGCAGTCGCTTTTTTTATTGATAAATCAGTTATTGAAACTTTTTTGCATCCTCGAGGAATTTGGCAAGGCCAATATCAGTTAATGGATGTTTCAGCAGGCCAAGAATGGAGTCCAGCGGACAAGTACAAACATCAGCTCCTAACTCAGCTGCTTTAATAATATGCAGCGGGTTACGGATAGAGGCTGCCAGGATTTCTGTTTCAAATCCCTGCAATGAATAGATATTGGCAATCTGTGCAATTAATTCCATTCCATCCCAACCTCCATCATCAATACGACCGATAAAAGGAGAAACATAAGTAGCGCCTGCTTTGGCAGCAAGAATAGCCTGCCCGGCACTGAAAACCAATGTACAATTGGTTTTAATACCATTATCGCTAAACCATTTTAATGCTTTAATACCATCTTTAATCATGGGCACTTTCACCACAATATTGGGGTGAATAGCTGCCAGTTTTTTACCTTCTTCTACAATGCCGTCAAAATCAGTACTGATCACTTCGGCACTGATGTCGCCATCCACCATTTCACAAATGGTTTTATAGTGCTGCATTACCGCTTCTGTTCCTTTAACACCCACTTTTGCCATGAGTGAAGGATTGGTAGTTACACCATCCAGGATACCTAATTCGTTTGCTTCTTTGATTTGTGCCAGATCGGCCGTGTCAATAAAAAACTTCATGATATAAAAATTAAAATTCCCCTTTTGGAGATAGGGGCAAATAAAAAATGGCAGGTTACTTACATCGCACCGCTACAACCGCCTACCCTTGCTGCGTTCCCACCCTGGGGGAGTTCAGCAGGAGCTGGTCGTGCAAGACCTGCCGGCGCAAAGATAAGGGAATTGAAAAAAGTTTATAGAAGGAAAAAGACATCTAATTTTTCTTCCGCTTTCCGTTGGTTGATTTTTTGTTACGCTGGTTGAGTTGTTGCAGTAAACTGTCGCCTGCGGGGGCATTTAACTCCAGGTCGTGCTTTTTAACCCAGATTGTTTTTTGTTGTTTGATATACGGACGGTCTTTCAAATACACTTCCACTGTAATTTTCTCCAGATTGAAATTCCAGTCTATCCAGATGCTGTTACCTTCCAGTTTGCCGCCCGTAGTGGTTAGTACCAGTTGTTTTGAAGTGAGCGGCATATATTTTCCATTGCTAAGCTTTGCATCTATATTAATGTAGTTCCAGCTTCCTTTTTTCAAACTATCCGTATAAAGATTGAAAAAAAGACTGTCAACCTGTTGTGCTGCTCCTGTTTTGCAAAGCAGGAATAGAATAAGGATCAGATTATATTTCATCAGCTTTACAGACATTCTTTTGCGGTATTTAGTTGCGCCGGCGGTTATCCTATCCAAAAACATGCCTCCTATTATTTAAATTTACCAAAAATCAACAGGATGAAACTTACCGTTTTCGGCGCCACCGGCCAGGTGGGTTTGCAAGTCATCAAACAGGCTTTGTGGCAACACCATGAAGTAACCGCATTTGGCAGAAATGTATTTGATATTAAAATGGATGATCCGAATCTTCACCTGTTTAAAGGCGCTTTGTTTGATGAACAGGATGTGGCTGCGGCATTACAGGATTCTAACGCAGTAATAAGTGCTATCGGCGGTGCTTTTGACGGTTCAGATAAAGCACGTTCACTCGGTATTAAAACAATCATTGCCCAAATGAAAAAAGCAGGAATCCGGCGGATTATTGCATTGGGCGGTATGGGTATTCTTAATGCTGATGAAGATACATTGCTGATTGATACTCCCTCCTACCCGGCTGAATATATTCCCGTCGGTAATGAACATCGGAAGGCTTATGAATACCTACGTGATTCTGATCTTGACTGGATCTTTTTATGCAGCCCTGATATTATCAATGATGGCCCTACCGGAAATTACATTACCAGCGGCAATTATCCACCCGTGCCCAATCGTTACAAAATCAACGCAGGCGACCTGGCGCAATTCATGCTGAATGAATTGGAGAAAAATGAATTTGTAAAAACAAGAGTTGGTATCAGCGCAGTTTAGCTGCGTTTGATTTCCCAGAGGAGGATACCTGTTGCAACGGCCGCATTCAATGATTCAGCTGCACCAAAAGAAGGAATAGATATCTGTTGTGACGTTAATGGCAATAACTCTTTTGCTACGCCTTTTGATTCATTGCCAATTAACAAAGTTCCCTGCGTTCCCCAATTTTTTCCTGAAATTTTGCTTCCATGCAAAGTAGCAGCATATACCGGCTGCGGACATTGTGGCAGCAACTGCTCCAGTTTTCCTTCAATAACTTTTATTCGTAGCACACTGCCCATACTGGCCTGCACAACTTTGGGATTGTACACATCCACACAATCCTCAGAGCATATAATATGGTTAATGCCGAACCAATCTGCCAGCCTGATGATGGTGCCCATATTGCCCGGATCACGGATGGCATCCAAGGCGATAACCCATTCATTACCCGTTTCGGTTACTGATGCCGGTTGCGGCTTACGCATCAATGCCACCGCCTGTTGGGGTGTTTGTAATTGAGAAATGCGTTCCAGCTCTGTTTCAGAAACTTCAATGAACTGCTCGGCATCAGGTTGCAAACCCGCAGTCTCATAAAAAGAGGCTAC
This sequence comes from Lacibacter sp., assembly GCA_050916065.1. Classification (GTDB taxonomy): domain Bacteria; phylum Bacteroidota; class Bacteroidia; order Chitinophagales; family Chitinophagaceae; genus Lacibacter. The sequence continues at coordinate 1,215,876 of CP051137.1, read as the reverse complement.
AGCATAAAGTTTAATTAACTGCTGCGGATATTCCGTTAAAATTTCCTGAATGATCTTGGTGCCTTCGGCAATATAGATGCCTTCCTCATCTCTCGTTTTTTTATGGCCTGAACTTTGAATATATTTGATTTCTTTTTTACTGAGCATTGTACAACATTTATGAAGTTAACCCGGGCCGCCCACTTTGTTTTAATCACAGCAACAGCCATCCTGTTGAGTGCCTGCGGTGGCTCTGAAAAATTAACCCAAACAAGATACAAGGTTAAGAATTACCCCAAAGAAAAACCCTTTGTTTATTACAACAAAATTGAGATTAACAATAAAGAGCTGAATAAGGAAGAAAAGACGATTCTCAATTCCAGCCTTACCACCCAGTTGAATGACAGTATGCAGGTGAAAGTAAAGGAATCCTTCCTTGTGTTTAAGAAACTGGTTGATCCGCCTGTGTTTGATTCCATTAATGCAGCAGAGAGTGCCCGTAATATGGAAATCTACCTCAAAACAATCGGATACTATTACGGAAACGTTACCCATCAATCAACCATTGATACATTTCATGCAGACAATCCCGGCAAAAAAGAAATTAGAGCAGCTACTGTGTTTACCGTAAATACAGGACCACTTGTGAAAATTGATTCTATCAATTATCTCCTTTTTGATTCTGCTTATAGTAAACAAACAACAGCATTGCAGCAACTGGCAGATGCACATAGAGACAAAAGTTTGTTGAAAAAAGGAACATCATTTACAGAAGATGTGATTTTAAGTGAACTGGAACGGTTGGTAGAACTTTACCGTAATAATGGTTATTATAAATTTTCAAGAGAGCATTTAATAGCAGAGGCAGATTCTTTTTATTTACCATTGCTTAATCCCTTCCTTGATCCTTTTGAACGTATCCGTGTTTTAAGGGAAGCGCAAAAGCGTAAAGAAAAACCCTTTTTTAATGTGTTTGTCCGTCTCAGGCCTGTTACAGATTCCACCGTAATCATGCCCTACACTACAGGAAAGATTACTGTTTATCCTGAGTATTCCAATGCTGCATTTGATACCACCCGTTATCAAACAATTGAATATGATCAACTGGTATTGAAAAATAAAGAGAACCGGTTCCGGCCTTCTTTTGTAAGTTCTCATATTTACCTTAGACCGGGTAACATATACAAGCTAAATGATCTTAACCGAACGCTTGATGATTTAAACAGCCTTGGAACCTGGCAACTCATAAAAATTGAACCGATTGAAAAGCCTTCATCTTTAACAGGAAAAGATACAGGTGAGATTGATTTTGATTTTCAACTCGTGCCCTTTAAACGTTACACCTTCAGCGCTGATCTTGAAAGTGTGTTTAACCAGGTGCAACAGGCGGCAGTGGGTGTGGCAGGTAACCTCATTGGTTTTGGTTTAAATCTCGGCATCCGAAACAGGAATTTTCTTCACCGTGGCATTCAGTTCAGCAATACACTTCGTTTTGGTGTCGAAAGTGGAATCGGCAATTTTAATCCCGGTTTGCAGGCTATTGAACTTACGTACAGCTCCAGTTTAAGTATTCCCAAGCTGGTATTTTTAAAGCAGGGTATCCAAAGCAGGTTCAATCAAAAACGAAGTTTTGTTACTGCTACTGCTTCCTATATTGATCGTAATATTAATGCGAATGGATTATACAGTTTAAATAACATTAACATTAGTGCAGGATGGCAGGCTTCTATCAATAAACCGGTACGTACTACCACATTTACATTGCAGCCCATTAACGTAGAGTTTGTAAAACTGTATGATCTTTCACAACCGTTTAAGGACACGCTTGATAAAAATCCGTTTCTGCGTTTTTCATTTCAGCAAGGTTTGGTGATGGGTCTTGCCGGTTCTTATCTGCGAACACGCAAACTATCTGAATCTAAAACCTTATACTTCCGTATTGGCCTTGAGGAATCAGGTTTAACATGGGGCCGTGCGTTGCGTTCTTTCCCAACAGTACGCAGCCAGCTGTTTACTTATCTCAAAGGTGATGTGGAGTTGAAATATTCAAAAGTAAATGCTAATAAAACCACCTGGGTTTTTCGTACTATAGCCGGTGCCGGTTATAATTTTTCTGATACTGCTTCCATGCCTTTCTTCAAACAATTTACCGGTGGCGGGCCTAACAGTATGCGTGGCTGGCCTTTACGAAGCATTGGGCCGGGTTCCAGACCTTTGGATCCAAGAGGTGCACGTGGACAATTTTTCAGTCGCAGCGGTGATTTTATTTTTGAAGCCAATGCAGAGTATCGCTATAACATTTTTACCATCATTCCCAACACAGCTGTGATCAGGGGTGCTTTGTTTACTGATGTAGGTAATGTCTGGAACTTTCGGAACAGAAGTAATCTTGGAAATGATACAGTAGTAGTGCAGCTTAAAAACTTTGTGCGGGACTTAGGTGTGAGTGCAGGTACCGGTGTAAGGTTAGACTTTGTGGGATTATTTGTAATACGTTTTGACTTTGCTTTCCGCCTTAAAAATCCTTCACTTCCCTTTTCAGAAAAAAACAACGGATGGCGATTGCCTGAAATCAGCTGGAAAAATATTTTCAGTGCCAATGAAGAAAACAGGCAATGGCGTTATGAGAATTTTAATTTCTCAATTGGGATCAACTATCCGTTCTGATGCTTTTTCTTCGTGAATCCATTGCAGTGTTTGTGGTAAATCTCTTGCCTGTTCCAATGTAAACTCCCCGATGCGGGTGCGGCATAAACTGCTGAGATAAGCGCCGCAACCTAATGCTTTGCCTACATCATGTGCAAGACTTCTGATATAGGTACCTGTACTGCATACTACACGAAAATGCAAAACAGGAAGTTCCATCTTTGTAATTTCAAATGAAGTAATTGTAATAGTTCTTGGTTCCAGTTCCACATCTTTTCCTTTACGGGCTAATAAGTAAACCGGTTTGCCGTCTTTTTTTATGGCTGAGTGTATAGGCGGTACTTGTTGAATCACTCCACGAAAAGATGTGAGCGTTTGTTCTATTAATTCAGGAGTAACAAAATCAAAGGGTTTAAAATCCTGTGGTTCATTTTCCAGGTCATAAGTGGGTGTTATGGCGCCCAGTGTAAATGTTCCGGTATATTCTTTTTCACGGGCCATGTATTCATTAATCCGTTTGGTAAATTTTCCGGTGCAGAGGATTAATAACCCCGTTGCCAGCGGATCAAGTGTACCTGCATGACCTACTTTTTTTATTTTGATGGTATTCCGCACTTTGGCTACCACATCGTGTGATGTCCATTCCAGCGGTTTGTTAATGAGCAATACCTGGCCTTCTGTAAACTTATTTTGAATGGGTTCTTTCATGAAAGGAACAAAGATAAGTTAAAGCTCTTATCCTGTTTTATAAGACAAAAAGGGCTGAATGCTGAAAAGAATAGAAGATTACCTCTGCCCTTCCTTTTAGAGTGCTTGTCTTGTTTTTATTTCAATGTATTTATTGATTGCATTCACTGTTACTTTTTCAGGCGGCGAAAGGATGCTGAGGATACCTGCATTCTGAAGTTCTTTTACAATCAATTGTTTTTCGTGAACAAATTTTCCGGCAATGGTTTTTATATACAATCCTTCCAGGTCACTAATATCCTCTTCTGCTTTTGCGGTGAGCTCCGTGTTTTCAAAAAATACAACCAGCAGCAAATGATACTTGGCGAGTCTTTTTAAATAAGGCAACTGCCGGTGCAAACCGCTTAAGCTTTCAAAATTGGTAAAGATGATAAGCAGGCTTCGCTGTTTTACCAGCGCCCTTGTTCGTGTATAGAGTAATTCAAAATCACTTTCCAGAAAAGAAGTTTGCTGGTTGTACAACAGCTGCAATACTTTTTCCAATTGTATGGGTTTGCGATCAGCCGCCAGTGCTGAGACCGCTTTATGGTCAAAACTGATCAAACCGAATTTATCCTGCCGGTGTAACGCTACGTTACAAAGCACGAGGCTGGCATTAATAGCATAATCCAAGAGTGTAAGATCATGGAAGGGCATTTTCATCAAACGACCTTTATCAATAACACAATAAACCTGTTGACTTTTTTCATCGGTAAAGCTATTTACCATCAATCCTCCTTTACGGGCCGTGGCTTTCCAGTTAATGTTTCGCACATCATCTCCCTGCACATATTCCTTGATTTGTTCAAACTCCATGCTGTGTCCGATCTTTCTGATGCGCCGGTTGCCGGTTTGTGCAACCTGTGCAGCTTCCGCAATTAATTGATATTGCCGCATCCGCAAAAAAGAAGGATACACAGGAACCATCGCTCCTGCTTCGTGCTTAAAGCGTCGTTCTGCAAGACCCAGCAGTGATTGTATATATATATTAAGTACGCCAAAGTAATAAGCACCCCGTTCTACCGGTCTTAATTTGTAAGATATATTTTGTTCTTCACCGGGTTTTAATCTGGTATGAATCGCAAAGTTTCTGTTTTGAAATTGTACCGGCAGTTCATCAATCAGCAATGCTTTTACTGAAAACGGATACAGATTTTGCAATGTAATTTTTACTTCGTTCTCATCTCCGTTACTGAAACGTTCGGGCAGGTGGCGTTCCATCACCGGCTCACGGTTCAGGATAAACAAAAAGAAAAAATCAGCCAGGAAAGCAATGACCAAAGCTCCGAGGAAAATCCATGGCAATTGTGCCAGCACTTCAAAAAAGAAACGCAATACAAACAATGCCACACTTACACCCAGCAGAAAGTACAATCTGCGGGTTACAAATAACTGTGTTATCAATTGCAAGGGCATCATCTTTTATCTTGGTATTTCAACGGATTTGATGATGCGGTCAATCAATTCATCGGCTGTTAATCCTTCCATTTCTTTTTCAGGTGTAAGAATGATACGATGACGTAACACATGCGGAGCCATTTCCACTACATCTTCCGGTGTTACAAAATCACGACCCATCATAGCTGCAAAAGCTTTGGATGCTTTTACAATAGCCAGAGATGCACGTGGAGAAGCTCCCAGGAATAACGAGGGATTGTTTCTTGTTTCATTAACGATGCGAGCTATAAATTCAAGTAGTTTTGGTTCAATTAATAACTGCCGCACACTGTTACGGTATTGCTCCAGCTCAGATGTACTGATGAGTTTGGTAACTTCATTCAAGAGATGACGGTTGTCACTTCCGTGCTGGTTTTGTAAGATGGAAATTTCCTGCTCCAGCGTGGGATAGCTTACTTCAATCTTAAAAAGAAAACGATCTAACTGTGCTTCCGGCAGTCGATAAGTTCCTTCCTGGTCAATTGGATTTTGAGTTGCCAAAACCATAAAAGGTTGTTTAATAATATAAGTCACGCCATCTACTGTTACCTGCCGCTCCTCCATCACTTCAAACAAAGCGGATTGTGTTTTTGCAGGAGCCCGGTTAATTTCATCAATTAAAACAATATTGCTGAACAACGGACCTGCTTTAAACTGGAAGCTTGCTTCTTTCGGATTAAATACAGAAGTGCCAAGTACATCACTCGGCATCAGATCAGGTGTAAACTGTATGCGTGAAAACTCGGCATCAATCAGTTTAGACATGAGCTTTGCTGCCAGCGTTTTAGCTACACCTGGTACACCTTCAATTAAAATATGACCATCGGCTAAAATACCGGCAATCATTAAGTCAATCATCTGCTCCTGCCCTACAATGATTTTACCTGCCATTTCCCTGATGGAATTCACAGCCTCGTTCAGTTGAGAAAGATCTGTTCTTTGTTGAAAAATTTCCTGCTCCATATATTATGATTTAAAGAAAGGAAGTAACCGGTTATGAAGTTCCAGTAACTCAGCATCGCTGATGGCGGGTGCTTCCTGTAATTGTTGAATGTATTGAAAAGTTGATTTTACATGTTCTTCCGGTACACTGCTCTTTTTTGCCAGTGATGAAATAAACTCTGCATTAATATGAGTAGTGTTGAGATAATATCTCGTTCTTATTTTTTCAAGGAAATAAGTAACCATCTTATGTACGATGTTATGATGGTCTTTACGCTGCAGATACAATCGTCCGATTGTTTCTACAAAATTTACACTGCTGTTGGTATTAGGTATTGTAAGAGGAATGGCTCTTTGCCTGCGCTTCATGCCCATAAGCACAAAAAGAGCAAGACCGGCTAATGCTACGTAGAGTGCCCATTTAAGCGGCGGGTATTTCAGAAATACACTGAAAAAAGAAAAATTCTTTTGAGGATAAATGCCTCTCCTGTAATAATCATCCCAATATATGGTTTGGCGGTTACTGTTCATGTAACTGAGCACCTGCTCAAAATATTCTTTATTGTTTCCTTTCAGTAAAAAATAGTTACTGAAGGTTTCAGGATGTAAATGAAAATAAATGATGCCGTTGCCATAGGTAACAGCAATAAAGTTGGGTTGTTTTTTTTCATTCAGTCCCAGTACTCTTGTTGTAACGGAATCGTACCTTGTAAAATAATCCATCATTCCATAATAAAAGAATCCATAAGTTTTATTGCCTGATACCAATGTATCATTCATACTCACTTTTGTAGGCCGCAGTTCACTAAAGAGTGCGTTAGTTTGAAACATACTGAACTCATTACCATTAAAACGGGCGTGAACACCCAAGGTATCCAGTATACGTTCATCAAAATATCTTGCAGCAATAAACAGGCGGTTGCCTTTGTTTACATACTCCAGCATATCATCAATTTCCTGGGGTGTTACAATTAATTCATCAGCTACAATGAAGTAAAGATTCCTTTGTCCCTCAAGATCGTTGTTAACTTTCGAAAAAGATTGTTTGATTTCATGGATATAATACGATTGAAACTGTGCTTCAAAAAGTTTATAGGCTGTATAAGTGCCCATCGGCTTTTTGCTGTTCATGTAAAAGTTGCGGCTCATATCAGGAAGCGCTACTCCTTTACGACCGCAACCCGAAAGCATTAGGCCCAAACCTGAAAGCAGGATTATATGGTAAATAATCTTTTTCAACTTTTGAGTTTGGATTGAAATTGCTGAAATTCTTTTTGAATGGTTTGATAAATAGCTGCGTCCACCTCAAAATTTCCATACCATGCATATTCGTAATGCAGTGTAATGCGGGCAAAATCATTACGTATGGATTTATTACTTAATTCTCTGAGGTATTGGTAATTTGTTTTGTCGGGTGATAAATGCAACCATCCTTTACCTGCTATTGTATGCAATGCTAGTAAGAAGGAATAACGCACAGCCAGTCTGAACTGTCCTGCTTTCTCTGCTTCACGAATGCGGGTTGTGAGCGTATCTTCATCTGTAACTTCTTCTTCATGCTGCAGTAATTGTTTTTTTCTTGCAGACGCAGCAAACAAACCTTTTTCAGAAAGGAACAAACGGAAAATCAAATACAAAACACCTCCTATTACGAGCACCCATAGTAAGAGTTTAATCAGTTGAACTACCAGTATCCAATTATTAGAAGAAGGCTTCTCCTTTTTTTGTTCGTTTTGCCATTGCAGCAATAATGTATCCAGCCGCTGAATGTATTTTAAATTCTTATCATCTTTTAACCTGCGAAGACTATCACGATTATAGAAAATTACTGTAGATGAAACTAAGGTATCAGGTTGAGAGATTGCTTCCTCTTCATCTGTTTCAAATGATTCATCAACAACAGAACTTGTGTCTGTTTGAAATGCTTCTACTGCAACCGTATCAGTAACCTGTGCATGTAAGGAGAAACCGGTACAGAAGAAAAGAAAAACGAACAGAAATAAATGCAGGCGGTTTCTTTTCATTTTGCATTTATTTTTTGAGCCAGTTCCGGGTTGCGTTTCATTCTTCGTTCCACTATTACAGGATAAATAACAAAGTACCAGATCATAAAGCTGAGCGAAAGAAAAAGGATGGTACCGCTTATTGCCGCCGGCAATGAAGTATTATTACTCTTGTCATAAGCATTGGAGCTGAGATAGGTAATATAACTTTCAAGAAAGGCAGCCGTTATAGTTATAGGTACAACAGCAATACAGATTTTCATGGCATCCTTCACTCCCTTTCTAAATGAATGCCACCTGGTATAGGTTGCAGGAAACAAAATACTTTTACCGATAATAAAACCGGCGCAGGCTTCAATGATCATTCCTGAAATTTCCAATGTGCCATGTACCCATATCACCAGCACAGATTCCAAACCAAGACCTTTGGCAAAAAACATATACTGAAAACTTCCCAGCATCATCGAATTACTGAAGAGCAGATACAAGGTGCCCAATCCGCCAAGCAAACCGCCAATTACCATCAAAAAGCCAACACGGATATTATTTAATGCAATGGCCACAAACATTAAAAAACGGCTATCACTTCTGTACACACCAAAGGGGTCGCCTTTATCAATATTGTCTTCTGTCATGCTCACATACTCCCGCCCCAATATGCCTTCCACAAAATCATCCTGTTTCATGGATGAAAAAACAGCCATCATGCAAAAGAGTAAAAAGAACAGGAAGGTTATTAATAAGAGACGGTGATATTTCCTGAACACCAGCGGTAATTCATATCTCCAGAACGTAATTAAACGGGAATAACGTTGCTTTTTATTCTGGTAAACCGTTTGGTAAATACTTACAGCGATACTGTTAATCCACTTTGTAACCTTACTGTGAGGGTAAAATGTTTTAGCGTAAGATAAGTCATCCATCAGTGTTATAAAGCGATCAGCCAGTTGATCCGGATCTTCCGTTTGCAGGTACTGGTATTCATTCCATTTCTGAGCGTTTTTCTTTATGAACAGGGCTTCTCTCATATCCGATACCTGAAAATAGGAACTAATTTTTAATTAGAAACAGACTGATGCATTTTTTGTTTTTCAAATAACACCCTGTCAATTATTTCCGAATCTTTCCTTTAATTTACATCGTATTCAATCTTATGTTATCAGTTCCCATCAGTACACCGTTTAATATTTCACTTGATTTTGAAATTGCTCCTTTCTTCAAACGGGTGCTTGCTTCCCTTCTGGATTTGCTTATTATGATCCTCTATGCCAATGCAGTAAAATTTTTTCTTTCTTCAATGGTGGTGATGGAGCGGGAAGACAGGATTGCACTGGATGTAATATTTGTAACCGTTCCCTTATTTCTGTATCATCTTGTTTTTGAGATCGGGTTTCATGGACAGAGCCTTGGAAAAATGGCAACCGGTATTCGTGTGATGAGCCTGGAAGGAGGCGACCCCAACATCAGCCAATATTTACTGCGTTGGTTTTTAAGAGTTTGGGAATGGCCGCTCGTGTTTTCATTTGTACTACCTGATTTTTGGGTAATACTGCAGTTGTTTTCTGTAGGCTTTTCGGGTTTAATTGTGGTTATTATCATTGCCGTAACAAATAAAAGTCAGCGGCTGGGTGACCTTGCTGCCAATACGGTGGTAGTAAACTCTAAGATACAAAGCTCCATTCATGATACTATTTTTATGGAGGTAACCAATAAGAATTATGAAGTGATGTTTCCGGGAGTAATGAAACTGAGTGACAGGGATATTAATACCGTTAAAACAGTATTAAATGATTTATATAAAACCCGCCGTTATGAAACAGCACACCGAATTGCTGACCGTATAAAAACTGTTTTGAAAATTGATACTGACCTCGAAGTAGATATGTTCCTCGAAAGGTTAATTGCAGATTATAATTTTATGGCTACAAAAGAATAAAAAACCCGGAATACTCCGGGTTTGTTTTATGAAGTAAGAATTAATTGAAACCTCCGGCTGCACTTGCAGCAGATACAAAGAATGCAATGATAGCTACGTAAACAAGAATACCAATACCCCATAATATCAGGCCAATGATAGAACAGATTTTACCTGCTTTTACACTGCTGAAAGAGGATTCTGAATAAACACCAGGGTTGTTGTTGTACAGTTCCGTTTCTTTCTTGGCCATTACTAATGCAATAATGCCTGTGATGAAGCATACTACAATAGACAAGATCCCCAGTACCAGGATCATGGTGGCATTTGGTAAAGGTTGCTGTGGTTGCAGTTGCGGTTGTTGTGATTGTTCCATTTGAAAAGTTGGTTTGGTTTAAAAATCTTTATTTAAGATCGTTAAGATTGGCAGAAAAAGCAAAAATGAGAATAGCCGCATATGTCAGCACAAACAAAACATTCAACACAATACCGATGATGGCACAGGTTTTCCCCGTTTTGGTATGATTGTAAGAAGCAATGCTGTAACCCCCAGGTTGGTTATTATACAAAGCCAGGTCTTTATTGGCCATTACCAATCCAATTATGCCAAGAACAAGACCTATACCGCATACAACAATTGATAAAATACCCATTACAAGCGATACAGTAGCGTTTGGCAATGCAGGCAGGTAACCTGTATTCTGTGTTAAATAATCACGTTGTTCATTACTGTTCATATCGGTTAATACAGTTGCTGGTTGATGACCTTGTAAATATAATGCACCAAAATGATGCCTGCACATACTACATAAAGAAAAATAAGATTCCTGTTCCCGTTCTTAAACCTGAAAATCAAATGCAATAATAAATAAATAAAAAGCAGTAAAACCAGTATAGTAGCCGGATAAACCTGTAAGCTATCCCTGAGATTTCCTTTTAATAAATGAATGATGGCTCTCTGCAAACCGCAACCCGGGCAATCAAAGTGCGTCAGCATTTTACTGGGACAGCGGAGCATATGTTGTTCCAGCCAGTGAATAAGGTTGCTATAAAAGCCTGATAAGATCATTGAATAAAAAAATGTTGGTGGAGTACACCGACATTAAATATACATTCTTTAATAAGCAACGGCAAAGAGTACTCTTTGCGACGAAGGTTTTCCCGTTAAAATACAGGTTCCTTCTTCTGCTTCATTATTTAAAGGAATACAGCGGATAGTGGCTTTTGTCTTTTCCTTGATCGCATCTTCCGTTTCAGCAGTGCCATCCCAATGAGCACTTACAAAACCACCTTTGTTATTGAGGATGTCTACAAATTCATCCCAGGTATCAGCCTTAGTAATATGGCTGTCACGATAAGCTTTTGCTTTATTAAACATATTCTGCTGAATTTCTTCCAGCAGGTTTTTTATTGTTGTTGACAAGCCATCCATACTGATGGTTTGCTTTGTTTTTTCATCTCGTCTTGCTACTTCGGCAGTATTATTTTCAAGATCTCTGCCGCCGATGGCAATACGCACAGGTACACCCTTCAATTCGTATTCAGCAAACTTCCATCCCGGTCTTGCATTATCCGTATTATCATATTTTACACGGATACCCAGTGCTTTTAATTCATTCACCAGCACCTGCACTTTCTCACTGATGGCTTTGAGTTGTTCTTCACCTTTATAAATGGGTACTATCACCACCTGCAAAGGAGCAATACGGGGCGGCAGTATCAATCCATCATCATCGCTATGTGCCATTACAAGTCCGCCGATCAATCTCGTACTCACACCCCAACTGGTAGCCCAAACATATTCCAGCTCATTGTTTTTATTACTGAATTTTACATCAAATGCTTTGGCAAAATTCTGACCCAAGAAGTGAGAAGTACCTGCCTGCAGTGCTTTACCGTCCTGCATCAATGCTTCAATGCAATAAGTGTCTTCAGCACCGGCAAAACGTTCATTGGCAGTTTTTACACCTTTAATTACCGGCACCGCCATCCATTCTTCAGCAAATTGTGCATACACATCCAGCATCTGTCTGGTTTCGGCTACGGCTTCTTCAGCAGTTGCATGTGCCGTGTGACCTTCCTGCCACAAGAATTCGGCAGTGCGTAAAAACAAACGGGTACGCATTTCCCAACGTACCACATTGGCCCATTGGTTCACGAGAATCGGAAGATCACGGTAGGATTGAATCCAATCTTTATAGGTATTCCAGATTATTGTTTCGGAGGTTGGGCGAACAATGAGTTCTTCTTCCAACTTAGCTTCCGGATCTACCACTACCCCGCCGCCATTAGGATCATTTTTTAAACGATAATGCGTAACCACCGCACATTCTTTTGCAAAGCCTTCCACATGCGCAGCTTCTTTGCTTAAAAAGCTCTTGGGTATGAAGAGAGGGAAATAAGCATTTACATGACCGGTTTCTTTAAACATACGATCCAGTTGATCCCGCATGTTTTCCCACAATGCAAATCCGTAGGGCTTAATCACCATGCAACCTCTCACGGCAGAATAGTCTGCCAGACCACCTTTTAATACTAAATCATTATACCATTGACTGTAGTCTTTTTCTCTGGATGTAATAACCGATGCCATGAATAATTCTTAGATTTAATTTAACAGGCTTCACACAATCAAATTAAAGGTGCGGCTTGTTTTTTGTTAAAGTATGGATGTCATTCTTTTTGAAGTTGCAAAAGTAGTAACTTCACACTACAAACATCTAAAACACAAGGCCATGACAACAAGAATTGTACTTTTAGCCGCTGCCATTGCAGGTTTCAGTTCCTGTGCTACGTATCGTTCAGGTCAAACTCCTGATGATGTGTATTATTCTCCCGCCCGTGAAACGGAAGCTTATGTTGAAACAAGAAGGGATGATGATGGCCGTGTTTCCTATGGTAACCTTGAAGACCGACGTATCCGTCAGCAAATAAGAGATCAGCGTTTCCGTAATTTTGATGATGACTTTTACTGGAACAATCCTCGTTTCAGCACTTCATGGGGCTGGAATACCTGGAACAACCCTTGGGGTTGGAATTCATGGGGCAGTAACTGGAATACATGGAGCCTTGGTTGGAACACATGGAATACCTGGAACAATCCATGGGGCTGGAATACCTGGAACTCTCCTTTTGTATGCATTCCAGGCACTACCATTATCATTCCCGGACCCGGAGCGCCTAAAAACAGTCAGGGTATCCGCTACTCACCTGCCGTTCAAAACTATACCAATGCAGGTACACGTAATTTCGGTGGAGGCAAAGGCGGTAATTACATGAATACAAATGGAGGCAGCCGTTACTTTGGCGGAAGCAGTAATAATAACAGCGGCCGCAGAAGCAGTTTCTTCAACGACTTTTTTGGCGGTGGCAATAGTAATGGTTCTTACAACAACAGCAACTACGGCGGCAGCCGCACATTTGGAAACGGTGGTAGTTATAATAATGGCAGCAGCGGTGGCAGCAGGACTTTCAGCAACGGCGGTAGTTCAGGTGGAAGCAGTGGTGGAAGTAAGAGCGGTGGCAGTTCCGGTGGTGGCCGCAGAAATTAATTCTCAAACTATTTAAGGAATGTCCTTGTTTTAAAGCCGGTATGGTTGGGGCATTCCTGTACACATACCAATGAAAAAATTCAGATTTATTACCCAATTTTCAGTCATGAAAAAATTTATAGTAACAGCCACTATAACCCTGTTTACACAAGTTCTGTTTGCTCAGGAGCCGGCTGATGCCTTACGTTTCTCCTACACCAATCCTGTAGGTACAGCCCGTAGTCAGGCCATCGGGAATGCAGGAGTATCATTGGGGGGAGATTTCAGTTCCGTTTTTATTAATCCTGCTGGTCTTGCACAATTTAAAACCAACGAGTTTGTATTTACTCCCGGTTTTTTTATGAACCGGAATAAGATGAATTATAACGACAGCATCTTTAAAGGAAACCGCAGTAATCTCAATATCGGTAACATTGGTTTTGTGTTCAGCACTACAAACAGATGGCGTAGCAATAAAGTAAAAAATACAACGATTGGAATTGCACTTACGCAAACAGCAAACTTCAATTCTAATTTTTCTTACCGTGGCCGTAATAACTTCAGCAGCTATTCAGAGAAATGGGTAGAAGAACTTGCAGCTAATGAGGTTTCTAATTTTGACGATGCGTTAAACCGTTTCCCTAACGGAGCAAGTTTAGCGGTAGAAAATTATCTTGTTGATACGATACTTTCCAATGGCAATATTGTTGGTTACAGAACCAATGCTGAAACGTTACGAATGCCGCTGGATCAAAATTTCCGTTATGAAACAAGAGGTGGTATGTATGAAGCTGCTTTTGGTGTGGCCTGGAATAATAATGAAAAATTATTGTATGGTATCACAATAGGTGTTCCTATTGTACGGTACAGCCGCAATACTTATGTGGATGAAAAAGACGCCAGTGGTAATACCAATAATGATTTTGCCAGTTTCAATTTTACAGAAAGCTTTTCAACAAGAGGTGCAGGTGTAAACGCTAAACTGGGCTTGATTTATAAGCCCGTTGAATATTTCAGGATCGGCGTAACATTTCATACACCTTCGCTGCTTATCTTAACTGACAGGACCAATGCAACATTAACAGCCAACGTTGAAAATTATGCACGCCGCATCCGCAATGATAATTCAAGACCCACTACTTATACTTTATCTACACATGATATAACCGGCGGAGAGGATTACAATTACGAATATCAATTGGTAACCCCATGGCGTGCTGCTGTTTCATTAGCCTACGTATTCCGTGAAATAAAAGATGTTACCAAACAGAAAGCATTTATTACGGCTGATGTGGAGCTGGTAAATTACAAGGCCAATTCATTCAGCAGTTCAGCTTCTGTTCCAAGTGAAGGCGAGAAGCAATACTTCAGAGGCCTTAATAACGCTATTGATGAATTTTACCGTATGGCGATTAATGCCCGTATTGGCGGTGAGTTGAAATTTAAAACCTTTATGGTACGTGGTGGATTTAATTATATGGGCAGTCCCTACCAGAAAGATATTTTACCCGAAGGCACCAAGGCCAGCAGAATCACACCCAGCTTCGGGCTTGGTTACAGAGATAAAGGATATTTTGTTGATCTTACGTATGCTCATACCATTGCACGTGATTTTCATGTGCCTTATCAGCTTACCGGTAACAGGTATCCCCTTGCAAATAACAGGTTCTCGAACGGACAGGTAGTAGCAACTGTTGGGTTTAAATTCTAAAACACATTTATCATTTATACAAAAGCTTCGTTTATAAAGCGGTGCTTTTTAATTGTTGTTGAATGTATGCTTCTATCTTATCTAGTTCCTGTGGATGAAACCACTTTATTTCCTCATCACGTTTGAACCATGTTAACTGACGTTTTGCATAATGCCTTGTGTTTTGTTTGATTTTTGAGATTGCAGTCTCCAGGTTTATTTCTCCTTTGAAATAATCAAACAGTTCCCTGTAGCCAACGGTTTGTAAAGCGTTGAGATGTTGCAAATGATGAAGACCTTGCACTTCCTGCAACAAACCATCTTTCATCATAATATCAACTCTATGATTGATGCGGTTATATAATTCTTCCCTGGGTAAATCAAGCCCGATTTTTACTGTGTGAAAGGACCGCTTTTTTTTAATTCCTTTTTGGTAATGCATAATGGATTGGCCTGTTGACTCCAACACTTCCAGTGCACGCAACATCCGCTGTGGATTTTGCATAGCTCCGCTTGCTGCAAACAAAGGATCTCTTTCCAGCAGTTCTTTTTGCAGCCAAGTAATACCATTTGCTTCATACAAAGCGGTGAGTTGCATCCTTATATTTTCATTCATAGCTGGGATCTCATCCATGCCTTCTAAAAAAGCGTTGATGTACAAACCCGTACCGCCTGCCATTATAATTACATCATGTTCCCAGAATAACTTTTCCGCACATTTCATGGCATAAGCCTCAAAACCGGCAGCAGTAACTGTATCATGTACGGAATTAGTATTGATAAAGTAATGCGGAGCAGCTTTCAGTTCATCAACAGTTGGTTTAGCAACACCAATTGAAATTTCTTTAAAACACTGCCTGGAGTCAGCAGAAATAATAGCAGTATGAAAACGTTTGGCTAAATGTATAGCCAATGAAGTTTTACCGGATGCTGTGGGACCGGCAATTAAGATGACTGTTTTGTTCATGAATCAAAATGAGTTTGTGAAGAACTCAGATTGTTTAGTATTTTTTAATCGGTCGGTACAGAAGAAGTCCGTCAGACCATAAGAATCAAAAGAAATAAAATGACTGGTCTTGCGATTTTCAATCCTACTTACGATTACTAAAATGCTGCTTCATCTTCTTCCGTTCCTGCATCATCTGCAAAATCACTTTCTCCCTCCTCGCCTTCTTCACCAAATCCTTCTGCACCTGCATTTAAATCATACTTCTCTTCTACTTCAGCTAATTTATCACCCACCAATCCTTTGGTACCGTATTGGCTTGGAGCAATCCCTTCTGTACGGACAATAACCGGATAACTCAGCTTGGGATTTTCATCTTTACTTACATTAATCAGTTCCAGCAGAAATGTCCAGTTTTTATTGAAATCATAAACGTATACAAAGCGCTGGTTCGGCTCTTTGATTTCGCTGCCAACTGTTGTTTCATGCATGAGCAACGGAGGTGCTTTGTATTCTTTATCGTACTTCTCCAGTGTTATTTCACGGCCTCTTTGCCAGTGATCATTACTTCTGTAAAATGTAGCTTTATGTTTAGAATCAAATTCGTAAGCTTTCAGTATTACTGCATGTAAATCAGTAAATGATTGCGTGTGTTTTACCGCAACATCTCTGTATGTAGCATCATCTTCTTCCCAATAAACTCTGAATCGTAAAACGGCCATAGATTATGAATAATTCCTTTGATAATGAATAGAAGCAAAAATAAATACATTACGCCAGTGGTGCAAGATTTAATTCACGGGCTTTTTGAATCATAAATGCATGTGCGGCTTCATAATTATTTTCAATTTCGCCGTCAAGAATCGCATCTTTCACAGCAGTTTTTAAGATACCCACCACTTTTGATGGCGGAACTCCGAATGTTTGCATAATAATTTCGCCGGTAATAGGTGGCTGCCAGTTGCGGATATGATCTTTTTCTTCTACTTCCCTGCAACGTATACGCACCAGTTCAAAATTCTGAAGGTAACGTTGTACTTTTTGTTTGTTTTTAGATGTAATATCAGCTTCGCACAAAGTCATTAATGCTTCAAAATCATCACCTGCATCAAATAACAAGCGCCTGATGGCAGAATCAGTAATGTTTTCTTTTGTTAAGCTTATGGGACGCAGGTGCATCTCTACCAACTTCTGAACAAATTTCATTTTTTCATTCAGCGGTAATTTCAACTGTCCAAATATCCTGGGTACCATCCTTGCTCCTACTACTTCATGCCCGTGAAAAGTCCATCCATGCCCTTCTTCAAAACGTTTGGTGGCAGGCTTACCAATATCATGCAGGATGGCAGCCCATCGTAACCATAAATCATTAGTGTTTGCTGCAATATTATCCAGTACCTGTAAAGTGTGATAGAAATTATCTTTATGACCCTTGCCATCTATATATTCAGCACCAGCCAGTTCCACCATTTGCGGAAATACAAGTTCCAATAATCCGCTTTTATACAATAAATCAAAACCGATGGATGGTTTTTTGCTAAGTACAATCTTATTTAATTCATCAGCAATCCGTTCTTTGGATATGATGCGGATACGCTGCACTGTTTGCAGGATTCCGGTCCATGTTTCCGGGTGAATTTCAAAACCAAGTTGTGTTGCAAAACGTATTGCCCGCAGCATTCGAAGCGGATCATCACTGAACGTTTGAACAGGGTCAAGCGGTGTACGGATGATTTTTAAACGGAGGTCTTCCAACCCATTAAATGGATCAGTGAGTTGCCCGAAGTTCTGTTTGTTTACTCCTACCGCCAGTGCATTAATGGTAAAATCCCGTCGTAACTGATCATCTTCAATGGTTCCTGCTGCCACTTCAGGTTTACGGCTGTGAGGGGCATAGCTTTCTTTACGGGCCCCAACAAATTCCATTTCAAAACCTTCTGTTTTTACCTGTGCAGTACCAAAGGTTTTAAAGAACGAAACAGCAGGTTTCCCGGGCAGTTGTGCTGCAACTTTATGTGCCAGTTCAATAGCATTACCGGTACATACAAAATCCAGATCTTTACAGGTGCGAGCCAGTAATTTATCTCTCACAAAGCCTCCTATGAGCCATGTTTCCAGTTGCATGGCGTCCGCACATGCACCTGTTAATGCAATAAGTTCTTTTTCTTTTGTAGTAAAATCAATCAGCATAAACCGCAAAAATAACGGATAGAAGGCAGGGTTACGAATTCGCTTTTATTCAAAAAGATCAGGCACGGAGAATGGTAAGAGTACCGTCTTTGTTCCACCTGATAATAGAAGATGGTTCGTGATAAATGGTTTCTTCCTGTCTGTATTTAACTACATAATCAACTCCGCTTATGACGTTATTGTTGATTTCTGAATAAAGAGAAGGTATAAGATCTCCACTGATGTTTGCTGTGGCACTGAGCAAAGGTCGGCCCATTTCACGGATAAGAGCACTCAAGAAAAGATCTTTAATAACCCTGATGGCAATGGTGCCATCATCATCAGTAATACTTTCCGGCAGGCCACGTGGCTGTTCATATACAACGGTCGTAGGTTTATGCACTCCCTTTATGTAGTCAAAAACTATCAGGTTTTGCTGACTGGTATATTTTGAAATATCTTGTTCATTTGCAAGCAGTACAACGAGGTTTTCAGGGCTGCGTTTGTTTTTGAGTTGATAAAGTCTTTCAACCGCTTTTTTGTTAGTGGCGTCGCAGCCGATGGCCCATACCGTATCCGTAGGAAGCAATATTAGCCCGCCGTTTTTTAAAACGGGAAGAGCTGATTCAATATCACGTTTGTAAGGCAATGAAGTGTTGTTGAACGTAATAACAATTCTGGCTCGAAAAAGTTCTACAATTTAGATTATTTCTAGGTTTCAACAAATCAATTGACGCTGAGCCGTTATTCTTTTATGTTCAACTTCTGTTCCAGTTGCGCTAAGGCATAAAAGGCAGCGTTGAGGTGTAAGGATTGTATGATTTTGTGATTGGTTATCAATTGCTTGAGGAAGTCTAATGAAATCAATTGCACCCTTATGTCTTCCTGTGCATCCAGCCTGGTTTGTTCTTGTTTTTTCCCACCTTTTGCCAGGAACAAATGAGTGAAATTATTAAGAATGCCCGGATTACCGGCTACCTTACCCAGGTAGGTGTATTCTTCAAACACATAACCTGTTTCTTCTTCTGTTTCTCTTTTGGCTGCTTCTAAAGGTTCTTCGCCTGAATCAATAAAACCACCGGGAAATTCAATTGAAACCTGCGCAACGGGATGACGGTATTGTTCCGTTACAAGCACTTCATTTTCGGTTGTGAGTCCGAAGGTGATTACAGATTCTGGCAATTCTACTACATAATAAGCCGGGATCAATACTCCATCCGGTCGTTCACAAACATCTTTACGTGCAATGAAATAAGGCGGATGTGAGAAAAGTGGTTTACTTGAAATTGTCTTCCAGTTCATGATCATAAAATATTTCTGCTGCAAGATTACGACTACCCTTCGGCAGATGCTTTTTTAAATTCATTTATGTTTGCAAAAAATTGAAACAATGGAATTACAAACGTTGATTTTAGAGGCATGGGGCAACCGTGACTTATTGAAAGAAGCTAAATACAGCGATGCTGTTCGTGCTGTAATTGAAGAAGTGGATAAAGGAAGACTTCGTACCGCAGCACCATCTGATAATGGATGGCAGGTGAATGAATGGGTGAAGCAGGCTATTTTAATGTACTTCGGTATTCAGCAAATGCAAACATGGGATGTTGCACCTTTTGAGTTTTATGATAAAATGCTGCTTAAGAAAAATTATAAAGAGTTAGGTGTTCGTGCTGTACCGCATGCGGTTGCCCGTTACGGTGCTTATCTTGCCAAAAACGTTGTTTTGATGCCCAGCTATGTAAACATCGGTGCGTATGTAGATGAAGGAACCATGGTTGACACATGGGCTACGGTAGGTAGTTGTGCGCAGATTGGAAAAGGTGTTCACCTCAGCGGTGGTGTAGGTATAGGTGGTGTGCTGGAGCCCTTGCAGGCAAGCCCTGTAATTGTGGAGGATGGATGTTTCATTGGTAGCCGCTGTATTGTTGTGGAAGGTGTTGTGGTTGAAAAAGAAGCCGTATTAGGTGCTAATGTGGTGCTGACACAATCAACCAAGATCATTGATGTAAGCGGACCAGAGCCTATTGAAATGAAAGGACGTGTACCGGAACGCAGTGTGGTGATTCCGGGCAGTTACACTAAAAAATTTCCTGCAGGAGAATACGGTGTTGGCTGCGCATTGATTATTGGAAAACGTAAACCAAGTACGGATCTCAAAACCAGTTTGAATGATGCGTTAAGAGATTTTAATGTGAGTGTATAAGCGGTTGCAACACTAATTCAGTATTAATAGTGAGCGCACATTTGAAATGCCCTTCGGGGCATTTCTTTTTGCCATGTAATCCGCAAGGTTTACAGGATAAGGGGTCACTTGTTTCAACCACAAAAGATTGATCTGATAAAGGACCAAAACCAAACCTTGCTGTTGTAGAACAAAAGATGGCTGTAACAGGTGCATTCATTGCGGAGGCAAGATGCAGCGGTGCCGAATCATTGACATAATTCATAGCTGCGCCTTTTATTAACGCAGCCGATTCAAGGAAAGAAAGTGCGCCGCACAAAGAAGTTACTTTTCTATCTGCTGCTTTCTCAATTCCGGCACATAGCTCTTTATCACCCGGAGCACCTAACAGGAAAATGTTATAACGTTCGGGGATTTTCTGAATAAGCTCTATCCATTTTTCAACAGGCCATTGTTTGGTGAACCATACTGAAGCAGGAGCAATACAAACATAAGGCGACTGCTGTAACGGTTTTACTTTTTCAAAATCCTGTTTGGAAGGATATAAACGTGGTGTTTTTGTTATTACAGTTATGAAATCTGAAATGATAGATTGATTACGCTCCACTTCATGGAGATAAGAGTCCTCTTGTTTCCACGCAATCTGGTGCGGAAACCGGCGGGTAAAGAAAAAAGACAAGGGGTTTTTAGAAAACCCTCTTGTTTCTTTTGCTCCTGAAAAAACAGTAAGCAGTCCGCTGCTGGCAAATCGTTGAAGGTTTATTACCAGGTCATATTTGTTGTGCCGGATCTGTCGAATCATCCGGAGGAGGTTTTGAAACTTGTTTTTCTTCTTATCCCAAACGAGTAGTTGATGAATAAACGGATGCTCTTTAAATAAACCCTCATTGCCTTTCCGCACCAAAACATCAATTTTAAATTCAGGATGTGATTGATGCAGTTGCTCCAGCAAAGCAGCGGCTAATATTACATCACCAATAAATGCAGTTTGAATCACCAGTACTTTCACAAAGCGAATATGAAGAAAAATTTTTGTTGAAACGAAATCAAATCCAGCAGTATTTATCAAATCAGCTTATATTTGCTGCCCCGAACACGAAATGCCCAGATGGCGAAATTGGTAGACGCACTGTGTTCAGGTCGCAGCGTCCGCAAGGATGTGCTGGTTCGAATCCAGTTCTGGGCACTTCAAAAAAGTCTTGCAGTTTGCAGGGCTTTTTTATTTGCAGATCCATCCACGTCAATGTGTTATACAATTTTTATGGTTGATTGAAACATTTTTTTTACTTCCATGAAAAAGAGTTGTATTGCTCCCAAGGCGCATAACTGAACCTTGATAACAGAGTATTTAACCGTCATCCCCTCACAATTCCTTACCTTTGCCGCTAATTTTAAAGTAAGAAGAATGATCACATTTGAAGCGTTAGGACTTGAGGATCGGTTGATGAAAGCAATAACAGAACTCGGTTTTACAAACCCCACTCCCATTCAGGAAAAAGCCATCCCGGTCTTATTAAGCGGAACAAAAGATTTTATTGGCCTTGCCCAGACAGGAACCGGTAAAACAGCCGCCTTTGGTTTACCCCTGCTGCAACTTTTAGATGAGGAAAAGAAATACCCCCAGGCTTTGGTGGTATGCCCCACCCGTGAACTTTGTTTGCAGATTGTTACAGAAGTTGAGCGGTTTAAGAAAAATATGAAAGGCATGAACGTGGTGGCCGTTTACGGCGGTGCGTCCATCGGCATGCAAATCCGTGATATTAAAAGAGGTGTACAGATTGTAGTAGCTACTCCCGGCCGTTTAATTGATTTGATTGAGCGGAAAGCCATCAATCTCGGCGAAATTAAATATGTGGTACTCGATGAAGCAGATGAAATGCTGAATATGGGTTTCCAGGAAGATATTGAATTTATACTGCAGAATACTCCTAAAAAGGAAAGCACCTGGTTGTTCAGCGCTACTATGCCTCCGGAAATACGTAAGGTAAGCAAGCGTTACATGAAGGAGCCGGTTGAAGTAACTGTAGGCCAGATGAATACGGCTAACAAGAATATCGATCATCAATATTTTGTTGTTTCATCGCAACACCGTTATGAAGCTTTGAAAAGATTGATTGATTTCAATCCCGGTATTTACGGAATCATCTTTACCCGAACCAAAGTGGATGCACAGCAGATTGCTGAAAAACTCACCCGTGAAGGTTATGATATTGATGCCCTGCATGGCGATCTTACGCAACAGCAGCGAGATACGGTTATGGGGCAGTTCCGTGATAAAACATTACAATTGCTCATTGCAACTGATGTGGCAGCACGTGGTATTGATGTAAAAGATATTACTCATGTAATCAACTATGAGTTGCCGGATGATATAGAGGTGTACACCCACAGAAGCGGCCGTACTGGCAGAGCCGGTAAAACCGGTATCTGTATGAGTATTGTACACAGTCGTGAAGTGGGTAAAGTAAAACAGATTGAACGTATTGTAAAAGTCCCTTTTCATAAGCTGGAAATACCCAGTGGTAAAGATGTATGCCGTAAGCAGTTCTTTTCGTTTATGGATAAAATCATCAGCCAGGATGTAAGTAATGAAGAGTATGAAACCTATGTGCCCATGCTGCAGGAAAAGTTTGCCGAAATGACCAAAGAAGAAATCCTGAAACGTGTGGCTGCCATGGAGTTTGATCGTTTCCTGAAGTATTATGAAAATGCAGAAGACCTCAATGTTCGTGAACGTAGCAGAACCTTTGATAAATTCAGCAGAGATGGCAGAGGCAGTGATAGAAATAGCGGTGGTCGTACCCGGGAATGTGAACAGTTTCGTGATACACAGGGCCGTGATTTTAAAGGCGGCGGCGGCAGCTATACAAAGCTTTTTGTAAACCTTGGTACCAAAGATGGTTTTTACAAGGCTAGCTTTCTGCAGTTCATTCTTGATTTAAGTGATTTACGTAAAGATTCATTAGGAAGAATAGATATGCGTGAACTGAACAGCTGGGTTGAAGTAGATAAGAAAGCTGCTTCGCAAATGATCAAATCCATCAACGGTAAAAAATTTAAAGGCAGAAGCATCCGGATGAACGAAGCAGACAGCCGGTAATAACAAAGTTGAAATCTACTTTTAAAACGCAGTCGAAAAAGACTGCGTTTTTTTGTGCTGCCTAAATTAAAAAGACCGGTCTTTAAAGACCGGTCTTTTTAATTACTGTATCAGGATTTATCGCTCAATTTTTATAAGTTGAACCACCTTACGCTGTTCTCCCTGTACTACTTCAGCAAAATAAGTACCCAGTTTGTAATTTGTTCCGAACTCAACTAACTGACCTGGTCTTATATTTTGTTTCACTTCTAAAATTCTGCCGGAAACATCAACCACTTTAATGGTCATTGGAGTATTCATGTCATCACTTTCAAGTTTCAATACAAATTTTGAAAGTGTTGGGTTGCCAAGCACTTTAACATTGAAGGAAACAGGCAGTATAGCAAGCGGTTGCTCTGTTGAAAAATTAAGATTCGTATTTGCTGATTTCTTAGGATTATGAATTACTATGGAACCACCCGCTATAGCTGTTGATGGAATACCATTATCATCCATACCCATATCATTATCATATACAACACGATTTCCATTTGATTTATCCCAGATTTTAATCCGGAATTTATCAAAACCGCCTCCTCCGGAAATCTGACCGTCAACGGCTACAACAAGGAATCCAAAATTACCTGAACCATTAACGGTACCACTTCCACGGAAAGTTGCTTTTGAACCTGAAATAACCAGCCAACCTGCATCATATTCCATACTCTTAAAATTAAAATTACCTGCCTGGAACTGGAATTCAGTATTGCCATCCGGCACATTAGAACCTTTCTTGTATTTGGCAACAAAACCAAAATTGGCACGGCCGGTAAGTAACGGATTATCTGCAAGAGCACCTGCGGGAGAATTAATCCATCCACCACCGGTTACAAATCCACCTGTAGGGTCAAATACAACAACATAGTCATACCTGGCAGTACTGGTTAAACCACATGCATCCGTTAAAGTAACAGTTACAGAATAAACACCCGGATTAGCATAGGTGCGGTTCAAAGTAAATGCGGCAGCCGGATTATTTACAATCTGAATAGCTGAGCCATCGTCCCAATTAACAGCAGCAGTTGTAACATTATTGTTTGGATCATTATAATTGATACTTAATCCAATGGATGTTCCAATTGCAACAGGTGCATACGATGATGGGGTTATTGATTGTAATACCGGGGCTGTATTGGTAGCATTAATCGTAATACTTGTTGTAGTGGTACAACCATTTGCATCTGTTACAGTAAAGTGATGCGTACCTGCTCCCCTTGTAAAGTTTCCTGTACCTGTATAGGGAGCTGTTCCACCTGAGGCATTTACAGTTACGTTTACGGTTCCTGAAGGACATATCAACACTCCTGCTGAAGCTGATGCATTAAGAACAGCAGGCTCAATAACAGTAATTGTAGTAGATGCACTGCATCCATTGGCATCTGTTACAGTGTAGGTATAAGTACCTGCTCCAACGTTAAAAGAACCTGTACCTGTGTAAGGAGCTGTTCCACCCGTGGCTGATACAGTAACAGCAGTAGTGCCACCATTGCAAGCGATTGTACCTGCAGATGATGAAGCGGATAATACAGCAGGCTCAATAACAGTAATTGTAGTAGACGCACTGCATCCATTGGCATCTGTTACAGTGTAGGTATAAGTACCTGCTCCAACGTTAAAGGAACCTGTACCTGTGTAAGGAGCTGTTCCGCCTGTAGCTGATACAGTAACAGCAGTAGTGCCACCATTACAAGCGATTGTACCTGCAGATGATGAAGCGGATAATACAGCAGGCTCAATAACAGTAATTGTAGTAGACGCACTGCATCCATTTGCATCTGTTACAGTGTAGGTATAAGTACCTGCTCCAACGTTAAAGGAACCTGTACCTATGTAAGGAGCTGTTCCGCCTGTAGCTGATACAGTAACAGCAGTAGTGCCACCATTACAAGCGATTGTACCTGCAGATGATGAAGCGGATAATACAGCAGGCTCAATAACAGTAATTGTAGTAGACGCACTGCATCCATTTGCATCTGTTACAGTGTAGGTATAAGTACCTGCTCCAACGTTAAAGGAACCTGTACCTATGTAAGGAGCTGTTCCGCCCGTGGCTGATACAGTAACAGCAGTAGTGCCACCATTATAAGCGATTGTACCTGCAGATGATGAAGCGGATAATACAGCAGGCTCAATAACAGTAATTGTAGTAGACGCACTGCATCCATTGGCATCTGTTACAGTGTAGGTATAAGTACCTGCTCCAACGTTAAAGGAACCTGTACCTGTGTAAGGAGCTGTTCCACCCGTAGCTGACACGGTAACAGCAGTAGTGCCACCATTACAAGCGATTGTACCTGGTGTTACTGTAACTGTTATATCTGTTACCGTAATCTGAACTGTATTAGAAACAACATCTGCACAACCTGTTTTAGAATAAACGGCTCTGTAAAAAATAGTACTGTTTATATCTCCGGTTGCAAAATGTACAAGATGCGATCCAAGGTTTTCAATATTGTCAATTGGGTATCCATCCCATTCTAAAGAGGGATCAAAAGCATCAAACCCATTAACATCACCTGCACATCTCAATGTAGGTTTACGTCTTAACGTATGATCAGCAGTTCCGGTTGAGCCGCTGCCCCATTGTGTTCCTGGGTCAACACCGATCTGCCCGATAACATCAATGTTATTATTGTTTTTAGTTAATGCAATAGCATCATCTCCATTGAAGAAACTGAGTGTACTGATTTGATCTGCACTTGCTAAAACGGCTGCTCCTGAATTATCGTCAGCAATTACATAAACGTCGTTGGGCGCAAGAATTCCTGTTAAGCTAATCACAGTTGCAGGACTTGAACTTCCGTTAAAATAAAATTTAAGTTGATAGTTGCCTGCACTTAAATCAACCGGTACTCCTGTTCCGTTATAAATTTCAATGGCTTTGAGGTTTGAAGATCCTTCAACATATTCTGAAATATAAAGCTCATTACATGCAGGAACATTCGTCCAGTCACTTGTTCCGTTGGCTGATTGTTGCCAGAAGATGGTTGCATTATTTGTAGCAGCGGTAATTGTGGTATTACCGCCTTTACATAAAACAGAATTCAATGCATTGGCACTGATGGTTATCTGTGCAGGTTGATTGATAGTGACATTGGCAGTAGCAGTACAACCATTTGCATCGGAAACCAAAACTGAATAATTACCGGCTACTAGCGAACTGATATCTTCTGAAGATGCATTATTGCTCCATGTAAAAGTATATGGACTAGTACCACCAGTGACCGTTAGATTAATACTTCCATTATTACCACCGAAACAGGATGCATCTGTTTTAGCAACTGAAACTGATAAGGCAGATGGTTGTGTTACCGTAATTTGCTTTGATAAACTGCAGTTATTTCCATCTTTAACTGTTATTGTATAGATGCCGGCAGTGAGATTGCTGATATCTTCACTGGTTGCACCATTTGACCAGCTATAAGTTAGGTTGCCTGTACCCCCAGTAACAGTGATATTAATGGCTCCGTTATTTCCCCCGTTACAGGATACCTGTTGTACAGATTCATTGATAACAATTGCATTAGGTTGTGTTACTGAATAGGTAGCGGTAGCTGAACCGTTTGAACCCGTTACTGTTACGGTGTAATTACCCGCAACCAAACCACTGATATCTTCTGTAGCTGCTGTAAATCCATTAGGCCCGGTCCACGAGTAGCCAAAACCACTTCCCGCTGAAGAAAGCGTTACAGTAAGATCGTCAATAGACAATCCATGATCAGATCCTGTATCATCCGCATCAGCCCAACGTAACCATATGGATTGACCGGGTGCAAGAGTAACCGGTATAATACCTGAAATATTTAAGCGATTGGCAGAAAGGTTTCCATCAAGAATGCCTGCGGTTGAAGTTGCAACGGGGCCTTCAAAATCAAGGGTTGGAAACGCAATGTATGTGCCGGCATTATCGTCTGTTGCATTGGTAGAGTATGCGAAAATGAGTTTATGCTTTGTTGTATTACCACCATTTCTCCATTGTTCACCAAAGTAGTTAACGTTTACAGAAGTTATTGTTTGCGTCGTAGTATTGGTAATACGAACAGCTCCTAATATCTGTCCTGTTGCTCCGGATGCAATAGAGCCAAGTGCCCTGTCACTATTAGAACCAAAACTATATAAGGAACCTGTTAAATCTGAACCATTGCTTACTCGGTAAGTAAGACGATTGGTGTACCAATTTGCAATGGTAGAATTATCTGTCCACGTAATATTCGTGTTTGTGGGTGAACTGGCCAGACTATTGAAATTCTGTTCATAGGTTTGCGTTACAGGTGGTAAACCTGCCAAACAGGAAGCCGTTAAATTAATAGCACCGTTATTACCGCCAAAGCAACTAACAGGTGTGACAGTTGCACTTAAAGCCGGAGGTAAAACTGTAAAAGTAGCTTTAAAGTTGGCGCCGAAATTTGAATCAAAAGTACCACCGTCACTATTGGGTGAATTCCAGTATACTTCCAGAAAATAAGTGCCGGGGGTTAACCCACTAAGCACATTAACATTATGAGCAGTTCTTGCCCATTTTTGATCACCGTTATTAAACGTCCCGGGGCATGGGTTAGTAGGAAACTGGCAGGTAAAAGGCAGGTCAATCTGAGTTAAGCTACCACCCGTTCCGCTTGTAGAATAGACCCGGTAAAAAATGTTAGCACCAAAAACATCCGAAATACCGTTTTTGAAAGTCAATACCTCACCTCCGTTTAATAGCAACGTAGAAGTAGGACAAAATGATCCTAGATTTAAACCATTAAAAGCTGTTGCATTCTGAGAGTTGATTCCTCCACCATAATATTCGTTACCAGTTCCTTTGTTTATTATAACATAAGTCTGGTAAATGCCACTTCCGCCCAAAGACGCTGAAGTAACAAAAAGAGTACAAAAGAAAAGCAGCAGCTTTATGGCCGCAACTGTTTTACTGTAAATGGAATTAGGGTAAAATTTCAGGTTCATATAGTTTCGGTTTAATAATACAAATTTTAATCACATGCACTTTTAGCCGGAAAAAAGGCTGTTTTGCATGCGTAACTACTGATTCCTTAAATATTCAGGTAAATTATAAGAGATGAGATCTTAGGTTACGGCTATCTGGTAATAAAGGATGGATGGTTGATGATAAAGTTTCGATAGAACTAAGATAAGGGTTTAAATTTCTTGCCAAAAAAAGTTTTTCGAAGTGATTTTTAATCAGACTTTATTTTTTACTGAAATCATCTTTCCACATCATTGTGAACAACTTTTTTATGCTCTATGTGATTGATTTTGCAATTTAAGATTCAGATTTACAGCGGTACCAAGCCATCCTTTACTAATGGAAGAAACAAAAGAAATACATGCCCTGCTCCACCTCATTGATGATCCTGACGAAGAAGTCTATTCCTCGGTGAGCAACCGCATCATCTCCCTCGGCAGCGGCATTATTCCCAACCTGGAACATTTATGGGAAACAATGCCTGATGAACCGGTACAGGAACGTATTGAAATGCTCATTCACCGCTTACATCTGCAGGACTTAAGAACAGATTTGAGAGACTGGTCGCAAGAAAAAGAACAGGATCTGCTTACAGGCGTGTTACTGCTCAGCCGCTATCAATACCCGGATCTTAACTTAACGGCTACATTACAGGAGTTGGAGAAAATCCGCAGAAATGTATGGCTGGAGCTCAACAGCTTTTTAACTCCACTGGAGCAGGTAAATGTGTTAAGTAATATTCTTTATAACTATTACAAGTTTAAAGGTAGCGAAGTAAACTATCTTAAACCCGATGAGTTTTTATTGCCCAAGCTTATTGAATCAAAAAAGGGTAATGCCATCAGTATTGGTCTTTTAGTTATGGTACTTAGCCGTATGCTGGATATTAACCTGCAGGTGATTAATATACCCCGCCAGTTTATTTTAGGATATTTTGATGATTGGTTACGTATTAAGCAAAGAGCCACTTATCCGCCGGAGCAAATTCAATTTTACCTGGATGCTGCAAGCGGACAGATTTACTCTCACCAGGATGTAGAAACTTATTTCAAACGCATCAGTGTACCTCCTTCTGCCTCCTATTTCCGGCCAATGAGCAACCGGAACCTGGTGCAGCTACTTTTAGAAGAATATGCCAAATGTTTTATGGACGAGAGTAAACGCTATAAGCAGGAGGACCTTTTGAATCTTTCCGGCTTATTGGATGATGCTGAACCTGATGAAAACGAACCTAATGAATGATGTAGAAGATATAATACATTATCGATCGCCTCTGGGTATCATTCTTCTTAAAGCGAAGAACGAGGTAATTACAGTTGTTACTTTTCAAGAGACCGAACCTGCAACTATTGTTTACAATAATTCCTCCCTTCTTCAAAATGCAGTACAGCAGCTGGATGAGTATTTCAGAGGTACACGTTTGTGTTTTAATTTACCATTAGCACCCTCAGGAACAGATTTTCAGCAGTCTGTTTGGAAGGAGTTACTGGAATTATCGTTTGGTACAACCATCACTTATCAGCAACTGGCAAAAAGACTTGGTAATGTAAAATCAATTCGTGCAGTAGCTTCTGCCAATGGAAAAAATCCAATAGCCATTATGATTCCCTGTCATCGTGTAGTTGGTGCTGATGGCAAATTAACCGGATATGCCGGAGGACTTTATCGTAAACAATGGTTATTAGAACATGAAGCCAGAGTTTATGGAAAGCCTGCTCTTTTTTCGGAATCCTGATTTTCTTTTCCCCTTTTATTGTTTCAGATCTTTACTGGTAAAAGACATAGGTAACAGCATTTCAGCATGCGGTATTACATATACTTCTCCATACATACCTCCAAGGATCAGGCGGATGGGGGTTTTTGTTTTTTCCATATGCTCCTGCAATGATTGCCGGCAAACGCCACAGGGAGTAATAGGCTTATTACTTTCTCCGTTGTGATTGAAATAGCTGATGGCCATTGTTTCGATAGCTGCTTTGGGATGTAATGAAGAAACAGCGGCCAGTACTACACGTTCGGCACACAAACCTGCAGGGAAAGATGCATTTTCCTGGTTGGTTCCTTTTACAGTTTCGCCATTGTTTAGTTTGGCTACCGCACCCACATGAAAGCGGCTGTAAGGTGCATAGGCCTGTTGGGTTACTTCCCTGGCTTCATCCAGCAGCCATTTGTCATCTTCTGTTAATTCATCAATTGAATTGTACACTTCATATTCAAACTGAAAATTTTCTTTGGTCATAAAGATGTTATTAGGTGGTCAATTGGATTTTGCATCGGGTGTTTTAAAAGTAAGCAGACAAAAAATCCCCCGAACCAAGCCGGGGGATTCCATCATAAAAGTTCGGTATCAAATATAAATTATTTTATCAACCTGAACAAGCGGTTCCAGCGGGGTTTACCATTTTCCCAGCTAAAGAAAATCATCCAGGCTTCTCCTACCACATGGTCTTCTGGCACAAAACCCCAGTAACGGCTATCCAGTGAGTTATGACGGTTATCCCCCATCAACCAATAATAATTCATTTTAAAAGTATACTTGTTGGTTGCTGTTCCGTTAATAATGAATTGACCGTTTTGATATTCAAAACTATTTCCTTCATAGGCTCTTATAACCCTTTCATACCTTTTGTAATTAGCGGTCGTTAATTCAATCGTTGCCCCTTTTTTAGGTATGTAAAGAGGCCCGTAATTATCAATAGTCCACCTGCAGTTGATAGTGTCGTTCGGAAAAATATCTGCACCGGCAACACCATAATTGAATTGATCGTAGGAGTAGTTGATGGGTTTTAAATCAGCAACAAAAGCTAATTTTTGAAACACGGGTACCTGTTCAGCCGTTAAATAAATTTCATACTGATTGGTACCAATGGAACGCAATTCTCCCTGCTCTGACCTGATGCCATAAGTTTCTTCAAGCATAGTCATATCCAATGACTGACCTTTGGTGGTGAGCAGATAATTGGTTTCTGAACGGGGCGGTATTTCATTTTGTTTACCGTTTATATAAACAACACCGTTCCTTATTTCAAGAGTGTCGCCCGCAATGGCTACACAACGCTTAATGAAATTTTCTCTTTTATCAACCGGTCTTGTTACAATAATACTTTCAAACTGGTTCCAGATAGCATCCCTGTTACCTCCCGCCTGCCTTAATGCATCATAATAAGTAACCTTTGAACCAAAATTTTCTTCATCGTTGATAACTGTATCTCCCACAGGCAAATTAAACACAACCACATCATTGCGTTTTACATCGGCGGCAAATAATCTCTTATAAGGAAGTTTAATCCATTCCAGGTAAGATTGACCACCGGTAACGGGTAACGAATGATGAACAAACGGAACAGCAAGCGGTGTATTGGGGATGCGGGGGCCATAGCTGAGTTTACTTACAAACAAAAAGTCATTCACCATCAGGGATTTTTCCATGGAAGGTGTGGGTATGGTGTAAGCTTCAAATACAAATGTGCGGATGATGGTAGCAGCAACAATTGCAAAAACCGCCGCATCAATCCATTCACGGGCGGCTGTTTTGCGATGCTTCTTTGCTTCTTCATGACCAATGTATTGTACCTTCGGTGCATAACCAAGGTATGGCAGGTAGGCAAACGGAACCAAAACAGCCAAAGTGTGGTCGAGGAGTGAAAACTTATTGAACTGTTTGATGAAATCAATGGTAAGAGAAATGGTTACAAACTGTCCCACCACGGGAATCAACTGTAACCAGAACCAAAGAGGCTTTACCTGCAATTTTTCAACCATCAGCCAGGTGTTATAAAAAGGCACCAGGGCTTTCCAGGGTTCAATACCTGCTTTTTTAAACATGCCATATAAACCGATATGAAACCCGATGGTTCCTGCAATAAAAATGATCCAACCCATGTACTATTGTTTAAGGTGAGCAAAAATAAGCTTTTCAGCATGAGCACCACCAGGGCTAACAAGATTCAATAGGTTTTAACACCTTCAATCATTTAATGAACCTAAAAAGGTTCCTTCAAATAAGACATATTGTTTAGCCTGCTGTTCCCAAGCCTGCACATTATTTGTAGTTCACAAAATAAAAATGTTACTTTCATCGCACTTTAACTCTATTAAACGTAAATGGATCTTTTCACCATCAGTGATATTGAAAATCTATCCGGTATAAAAGCTCACACGCTTCGTATTTGGGAACAACGTTATAATATACTCCGTCCTCAGCGCAGGGAAAGTAAGCATCGTTTTTACAGTAATGAGGATTTGAAACATATACTGCAGATTGCTCAATTAAATAGAGCAGGTTATAAAATTTCTAAGATTGCAAGATTGAATGCTGAGCAACTCAGGGATATGGCGTCTGAAAAAGGAGTGGTTGTTTCATTACACGAAAACTTCATCAACCAGATGCTTCAGGCTAGTAAGGAATTTGATGAAGAGCGCTTCAATAAAATTTTTCATGCCATCTATATGCACATCGGGTTTGAACGCACTGTGCTGCATATTTTCTACCCCATGCTGCAACGCATCGGCTTATTTTGGATGACGGATCAAACAAGGCCTGTACAGGAGCATTTTGCCAGCCACATGATCATCAAAAAAATGATGGTAGCTATTCATTCGTTGGATGCGCCTCCATCAGGTGAGGTAACAGTGCTTTTTAATCCGGAGGGTGAGAATCATGAAATTCCTCTTTTGTTCACACATTACCTTTTAAAGAAAAACGGCAAACGTTCCCGTTTATTCGGGGCGAATGTTTCTTTAGATGCTATTGAAGAATATACCCGTCTGCAAAAAGTGGATAAACTGCACCTGCATGTGATAACTAATTTCTCCTATAAAACAATGGATGAAATGGTTGCAGAAATACTGCAACGATTTTCATCGCAGACAATTATCGTTTCAGGACCACAGGTTCAGCA
Source organism: Lacibacter sp. (assembly GCA_050916065.1). Taxonomy (GTDB): domain Bacteria; phylum Bacteroidota; class Bacteroidia; order Chitinophagales; family Chitinophagaceae; genus Lacibacter. The sequence continues at coordinate 1,182,705 of CP051137.1, read as the reverse complement.
TATCAACATCCGCAATCCCCGGTTACAATTAATTAATTCGCTGGATCAGTTATTGGATTTATGTAACACCTCCATTGGTTAAGTTCTCGGAAAAACAAACGTATTTACATCTTCAGCCGTTATTGTTTTGCCTGATAAAATGACCAATCGTTCCATCACATTTCTGAATTCCCGTATGTTTCCGCTCCAGTGATGCTGCTGCAGTGCTTCAATGGCAGCCTGGTCAATTAGCTTGGGCGCTTGTCCATATTCATCAGCCACCTGTTTCAGGAAATGATCGGCCAGTAATGGTATATCTTCTTTTCGTTCGTTGAGCGAAGGAACATGAATGATAATAACACTCAGGCGATGGTATAAATCCAGCCGGAAGTTTTTGGCATCTACTTCTTTCAATAAATCTTTGTTAGTGGCAGCTATTACACGCACATCCACTGTTATATCTTTTTCACCTCCTACCCTTGTTATTTTGTTTTCCTGGAGCGCCCGCAGCACTTTAGCCTGTGCAGTTAAACTCATATCACCAATTTCATCCAGAAACAAAGTACCTCCATTAGCCTGTTCAAATTTGCCGATTCGTTGCTTGATGGCAGAAGTAAAAGAACCCTTCTCATGACCAAATAATTCGCTTTCAATCAACTCGCCTGGAATAGCTGCACAGTTTACTTCTATAATAGGACCCGTTGCCCTGTTGCTCTTTTCATGAATCCACCGGGCCACCAGTTCTTTACCGCTTCCGTTTTCACCGGTAATTAAAACACGGGCATCGGTTGGTGCTACTTTTTCAATTGTGTCTTTAATCTTTTTCAAAGCAGCACTATCTCCAATCATTTCCTGCACACGGCTTACTTTCCGCTTCAGCACTTTTGTTTCAGTTACCAGTGTTTGACGGTCTAAGGCATTGCGTATGGTTATGAGTAAACGGTTAAGATCCGGAGGTTTAGCCACATAATCAAAAGCCCCTTTTTTTACAGCTTCTACAGCCGTTTCAATGGTACCATGGCCTGATATCATGATGATAGGAACATCAGGATTTATTTCTTTTGACTTTTCAAGAAACTCAATGCCATCTACTTTGGGCATTTTAATATCACACAGAACCGCATCATAATTTTTTTCTTTCAACTTCTTTAAGCCTTCTTCCCCGTTTTCAGCATCGTCAATTTTGTATCCTTCATAGGAAAGAATTTCAGAGAGAGTTTTGCGGATGGCTTTTTCATCGTCAATAATCAGGATCGTACTCATTTCTTTAACAGATCTGGTTATGGAAAAATAAATGCTTCGCTTCAAAGCTAACCAAAACCTGCATACATGAAACTTACTTTTTGTATCACCTCTTTTATTTCAGCAATTACACTTATTCTGTTAACAGATGTAAAAGCTCAAAGTAAAATGATAAAAGATATACCATTACCGGATGCTTATGTGAGAATACCAGTGCCGGAGCATTCATTTGGTGCTTATCTCCGCAGGATCCAACTCAAGAATGACAATACTGTGTATTTGTACAATGGTATGCCTAAGGCTAACCAAAATGCTCATTATGCTGTATTAGATATCTCGGTTGGCAATCAGGATTTGCAGCAATGTGCAGATGCCGTCATTCGTTTGCGGGCAGAATACCTGAAGAGGCAACAGCACCCCATCTGCTTTACTGATAATGCAGGAAAAAAATACTGCTGGGCCGATCACTTCTCAAAAGGTTGGCAAAACTATTTAAACCTTGTATTTAGCTGGTGCGGTACGCTCTCTTTACAGAAAGAGCTGATTCCAGTTGCCTGGCAAAAAGTAAAACCTGGAGATGTAGTAATTAAGGGTGGAAGCCCCGGTCACGCTGTTATAATTGTGGATATGGCCCGGCATAAAACAACCGGCAATCTGATCTTTTTATTGGTACAAAGCTATATGCCGGCTCAAATGATCCACGTACTTTTAAATAAGAATGAGAGAGGCTTAAGTCCTTGGTATTCTGTTCCTTATGGATTATTAGTAACCCCTGAGTGGACATTTTCGGCTTTACAATTACATACTTGGCCTGAGTCGAACTGAGGAAAATACTAAAGCATAAATAGGGTTTTTCTTCGATTGATTTTCAGAAATGTTAAAAGTACATTTGAATAACAAAAACCGAATCCTATGAAGGTAAGTACAAGTAACTCGCAATCGCTTTGGGTATTGGCTGCAAAAGTAACTGCCATTGGCCTCTCTCTTGTTTTGGCCACCTATTCTCTTGTTTGGATTTTGCTCAGCACATTACGGCTTTTTATGGAAGGTATAATTGATTGATATTCACTTAAATAAAGCCTTCGGTTACAGATAATAAAAAAGCCGGATAGAAATCCAGCTTCGTTTAAAATCCAATATCCTATGAAAAACCGTAACGAAGATGCGGCATAATAATCTAAAAAGCAAATTTTAGAATCAGATTTTTATTAATAGTTAATAAAAAACCGCCTTTTCAAGGCGGTTTGAAATTTATTTTTTCAGGTACATCACTTCTTTTACCAGTTTCACAGTCCGTGGCACATCAGGCAAATAACCGGCCACCAGGTTGGGAGCATAGTGCATAGGGGCATCTACACTTGTAATACGGCGGATGGGGGCATCCAGGTAATCAAATCCTTCTTTTTGAATACGGTAAGCGATTTCTGAAGACACAGATGCAAATGGCCATTGCTCTTCCACAATCACCAGTCGGTTGGTTTTCTTTACACTTTCGAGAATGGTAAACCAGTCCAGCGGACGGATAGTTCTCAAATCAATCACCTCAGCTTCTATTCCTTCCTTGGCCAGTTCTTCAGCGGCTGCTAAAGCCACTTTCATCATTTTATTGAAAGAAACAATGGTTACATCACGACCCGGACGTTTAATATCAGCCTTACCAATTTCAATTACATATTCACCTTCCGGCACCTCTCCTTTATCACCATAACCAACCTCCGCTTCCATAAATACAACCGGATCATCGTCACGGATAGCGGCTTTCAACAAACCCTTTGCATCATAAGGATTGGAAGGAGAAATTACTTTTAAGCCGGGGATATTAGCGTAATAACTTTCAAACGCAGTAGAGTGTTGTGCACCTAACTGACCGGCACTTCCGTTAGGTCCACGAAAAACAATGGGGCACCCCACCTGCCCACCACTCATGGCAAGCATTTTAGAAGCTGTATTTAAAATTTGATCCAATGCCAATACAGCAAAGTTCCAGGTCATGAATTCAACAATCGGGCGCAAACCATTTTGAGCAGAACCCACGGCTACTGCAGCAAAACCTAATTCAGAAATGGGGGTATCAATAACACGCTTGGGGCCAAACTCATCAAGCATTCCCTGGCTCACTTTGTAAGCACCATTATATTCTGCTACCTCCTCTCCCATCAGGTAAACACGTTCATCAGCTCTCATTTCTTCCTGCATAGCTTCCCGCAGGGCTTCACGCATAGCGATTGTTCTCATTGACTGTTTTTTAAGAGCAGCAAAAATATTGGAAGATGGTCAAAACCCCAAAAGCAGTTTATGAAGAAAAGATGAGGAGCAGAAACAGTTGTACAGTGCCGGTCAATTGTTTCCCGTGTTTCACTGCAAGTCCCGCTGAGGCGGGAGCTATCCGTTTCACCCGGGGCTATCAGGAGCAACAGCATAAAGCCCGGCAATCAAACAATTGAACCCGGTTCAGCAATTCTCAAATGAGCTGTTTATCTTGCACCAAACTTTAATTATTGAAAACGATCCTTGTCTTTGGTGCCGGTAAGTCAGCTACAGTATTGATTGATTATTTAAAAGATGTTTGTGCTGCCAGGCATTGGCAACTCGTTGTAGCAGATGCAAACCTGCTTACTGCTCAAAGCAAAGCCAATGATCATCCTTTTGCAAGAGCGGTAGAAGTAAACGTAACGAAAGAAGAAGAACGTAGAATGCTGATAACAGATGCAAGTATTGTCATTTCTCTGTTACCGCCGCATCTGCACATCATGGTTGCAAATGATTGTGTAGCTATTGGCCGTTCTTTACTCACTGCTTCTTATGTGGATGCAGATATCAGGAACCTCGAAGCTGAAATTAAAAGTAAAGAGTTGTTGTTTTTATGTGAAATGGGGCTTGATCCCGGCATTGATCATATGAGTGCTATGCAGTTGATTGATGGCATCAGAGAAAAAGGCGGCACCATCACTTCGTTTAAATCACATTGCGGAGGTTTGGTAGCTCCTGAAAGCGATGATAATCCCTGGCATTATAAGATCAGCTGGAATCCGAGGAATATAGTAATGGCCGGAAGTGCAGGAGCTGTTTACAAACTCAATAATGCAATCATTCAAACACCCTACCAGCAGGTATTTGAAAATTGTGAGGAATTACAAATTGGTGCGCTGCCTTCATTGGCTTGGTATCCGAACAGGGATTCGCTCAGCTATATACCGTTGTATGATTTGCAGGATGCGTCCACGTTCATACGAACAACCTTACGTTATGCTGATTTTTGCAAAGGCTGGGATGTAATTGTGGATTTGGAACTGACGGATGAAAAGGATCACTCACTCGTAGCTTCCTGCAAAACCTTTGCTGACTGGATGGAACAGAAACTGTTCAAAGCGGAACAAAGGGATATCAGTTTCAGAATGTACCTGGAGTTATACGTGGAAGAAACGGCTCATTATAAAATACTCCGGCAGTTTGACTATTTAGAACTCAATAGCGTAGAACTATTGCCACACCATATAACCTGCAGTGCAGATATACTGCAATACCGCTTAGAGCAAAAACTGAAACTGCATACGGCAGATAAGGATATGATTGTGATGTTGCATGAAATTGATTATGTTTTGAAGGAAGCAAATCATGCAATAAAAAGTTCACTCATTGTAAAAGGTGAAGATCATCTACGTACGGCCATGGCAAAAACAGTTGGGTTGCCATTGGGCATTGCAGCAAAGTTGATATTGGAAGAAAAGATAAAATTGAAAGGATTACATATTCCCACCCATAAAGAAATTTATGAGCCTGTTCTTGTTGAATTAGCGGAAAATGAAATTGTTTTTTCTGAAGTGCGTCAATGAATCATAGCATAACAGTCATATAAAAGATTTTAGTAGTTGCTGCAGTTCCTTCACTCCTTCTGTTGCCGGCTTTTCAATAGTTGTTAAATTATGAACTTCAGAAGTATAAGGTATTCGTTTATCTACGATAAACTTTGAAATCGGCCTTGGTGCATAATTCACCAAGCCCGCTGCAGGATAAACCACCAACGAAGTTCCCACTACAACAAAAAGATCGGCACTTTGCACAACAGGAAATGCCTCCTCAATCATTGGGACGGCTTCACCAAACCATACAATGTGCGGTCTTAGCTGGGCTCCATCATCAGCTTTATCACCTAAAAAAATATCTTTTTTAATTTCATAAATGAGTGATTCATTTTTCTCACTCCGCATTTTAAAAATTTCCCCATGCAAATGGAGAACGTTTGAACTGCCCGCACGTTCATGTAGATCATCAATATTTTGAGTAATGATGGTAACATCAAAATCATTTTCCAGTTCTGCAAGACCATAATGAGCTCCATTGGGTGTTGCTTCCAAAATATTCTTTCTCCTGTAATTGTAGAATTCTAAAACCAATCCTGGATTTTTATGCCAGGCACCTGGTGTAGCTACATCTTCAATATTATATCCTTCCCAAAGACCATCTGAATCCCGAAAGGTTTTTAAGCCACTCTCCGCACTGATGCCGGCTCCTGTGAGCACAACTAATTTCTTCTTCATGGTTGCAGATATTAAAATAAAACGAAAAATATATTTTACAGTAGTGCAAATTATTTATCTTTCTACTATGCTGATTACTGTTCCCGGATTGAATTTGGAACAATATTTGAAAAAAACCAAAAGAACATTCTGAGAAAATTGAGAGAACTACTTAAAAAAAATCCACCATTAATAGCCGGTCTGCTCACGGGGCTGCTCATGCTACTGTTAGCCGCATCTTTCTCGTTCCAACGTTATCTTTTATTTGAATCAGAGCAGGCTCGTCTTACAGAGCAGCAGGCCCAAAATATTAAAGACCGGATACTTGATGTTAACAGTCAAAGTTATGCTGCTACCAAAACGCTGAGTCTTTTTATTACAGAGTATAATGGTGAAAATAATTTTGATTCGATTGCTTCACAGCTAATAAGTACCTATAATTATATTGATGCTGTAGAACTGGTTAAAGGCGGTGTTATTGCAAAAATTTACCCTTTAGAGGGAAATGAAAGTGCTATCGGATATAATATCATTGAAGATCCATTACGAAATAAAGAGGCACTTGAGGCAATTGAGCGAAATGAATTGTTTTTTGCAGGGCCTATTCAACTCAGGCAGGGATACCCTGCAATTGTGGGGCGACTGCCTATTTTCAAGGATCAGAAATTCTGGGGCTTTTCAGTTGTTTTAATCCGACTTTCTACTTTTTTAACTGCATCGGGACTGGATTCTAACAGCGCTGACTTTGGTTATCAACTTTCAAAAATAGATCCTAATACAGGGAAGGAAGTTTTTTATTTGCCCTATTCCAAAGATTTTGAAAAAAATGGCAGCATCATAAAATCAAATATTGAAGTAGGCAACTGGATGATCTATGTAAAACGTAAAAACAAACTTGCCATCAATTGGATGGCCCCAATTGTAATTATGGGTCTTTTACTTACACTCATCAGCAGCTCGTTTGTTTATTATATTGTGAAACAACCATATCTCCTCAGAAGATTGGTTGATCAAAAAATCTATGAAGTAAGGGAAAGTGAGCAGAGATTCAGAGCTCTTGTAGAAAATGCTCAAACAGGTGTATTTATTGAGCAAAAAAATAAAATTGTGTACATAAATCCGGGTTTTCAGAAAATATTTGACTATGAAATGCCGGAAGTTGTTAATCAGTTAAGTTTTGCTGATCTACTTCATGAAGCATCTGAAAAAGATCCCATGGAGAATTTTAAAATGGCTGTAATTGGAAAGCCGGTTTTATTAAAGGCTTCAAAAGCAACAACTGAACCGGTTTATGTAGAATTGATTATTTCAGAGATCATGTTCAATCAGCAGCCTGCTTTCATGGGTACCGTTCTGGATGTAAGCTTCAGAGTTAAAGAAGATGCCCGTATCAATAAAGCAGTAATGAATGCACAGGAAAATGAACGACAGCAGATCGGTATGGAACTGCACGATAACGTATTGCAGATTATAGCTGCCTCATTGATTAATATTGATTACCTGCAGTTTCGAAACAAAGAAAATACAGAAATCACTTCTGCAATTTCTGAAATTAAAAAGCATTTAAATGAAACAGTGGATGAACTCAGGCGTCTATCGCATCAATTAACACCCACAATTTCTGCGAAGCAATCACTTTCAGATAAAATTGAGTCTTTGATTTATACTATTAAAAAAACCAGGTATACTGATGTAGCTTTACGCATTCATGATTTCGATCCTCCCCTTTCAGAAGATATTCAAACAGGGATATACAGAATCATTCAGGAGCAATTGAATAATATTTACAAGCATGCCAGGGCCAGCGCTATCAGTATTGATATACAAAAAGAAAATAATAATGTGATATTAAAAGTAATTGATAATGGTATAGGCTTCCGGGTAGAAACTGTCAAAACTGGGATTGGTCTTGAAAACATTAAACGCCGTGCTTCCGTTTTGGGTGGAGAAGCAATTATTCAATCTTCACTCGGTATGGGATGTAAAGTGATTGTAAAAATTCCGCTCAGTTAATCTGCAATACACCTAACAAAAAAGCCTTCGACATTAAATCGAAAGCTTATTGACCTTGTGCCCAGAACAGGAATCGAACCTGCACATCATTGCTGATACCAGATTTTGAGTCTGACGCGTCTACCAGTTCCGCCATCTGGGCTTTGGGGCTGCAATATTACAGAAACTTTGTTTCCCGTTGAAATTTTTCTATTGCTTCCATTGCGCAAAACCTAAATTTGCTAACCCTTAAATTGATTGCATGCTCAAAATTGGACTTATTCGGGAAGGAAAAATTCCGGCTGATAACCGTGTGGCACTCACTCCTGCCCAGTGTAAATGGATACACAAAAACAGTAATGACATTAAAGTACTCGTACAATCTTCTCCTAACCGTTGTTTTAAGGACAGGGAATATTCGATAGCCGGTGCAGAAATAAAAGAAGACATCAGCGAATGTGATATTTTATTGGGTATTAAAGAAGTGCCGAAGGATCAGTTAATACCTCAAAAAACCTACCTGTTTTTTTCACATACAAAAAAAGCACAACCGCATAATCTACAATTAATGCGTGAAATGATTGCTAAAAAAATTACGTTGATTGATTACGAATGTTTAACACATGATGATGGTCAACGAATTATTGGGTTTGGCTTTTTTGCAGGTATTGTAGGAGCTCATAACGGAATGATGGCTTATGGAAAACGCACCGGTAGTTTTCATCTCGGCCGTGTAAGTGATGTGGAGGATTACCGGGAACTGATCCATACTTATTTTGGATTAAAACTTCCGAAAATAAAAATTGCTGTTACCGGAAGCGGCAGAGTGGCACATGGTGTTCTTGAAATTATGAACCTGATGGGTATTCATGAAATAGAACCATTCGATTTTTTGCACAAACAGTTTGACTATCCCGTTTATGTACATCTCAAGGGAAGAGATTTGTACGAACGGAAAGACGATGGTACCTATAACCGTGAAAATTTTCATCAACACCCGGAAGAATATAAATGCACCTTCTCTCCTTTTGCAAAAAAAGCAGATGTTTTGTTAAACGGTGTTTACTGGGATAAAACCATTCCGCCTTTATTCAACATGGATGAATTCAGCAGCCCTGATTTTTCCATTCAAACCATCGCTGATATTACAAATGATACGAACGGCTCTGTACCTGTAAACCTTGGCGATTCCACCATTGAAGAACCTATTTACGGAGTGGATCGGAAAACAATGCAGAAAACAGTAGCCTATTTACCCGGCTCTGTTGATTTGATGGCAATTGGCAATTTACCCAATGAACTGCCAAGAGATGCAAGCCGTTATTTTGGTGAACAATTAATAAAATACGTTCTCGAAGATCTTGTAAAAGGGGGATCGCCCATACTGGAAAGAGCAACGATATTAAAAAGCGGAGCACTTACAAATGCCTATAGCTATTTGAAAGAATATGCAGGGATTTAAAGTATAAAGGTTAGATAACCAATCAGAGATGTAAATAATAATCTTTGAGTAAAGCCACAAAAGCAGAACTGTATTGATTGTTTTCACCTTTGATAGCCATCGATTGAATTTCTGATTCTGATTTCTGTTTTCCGAAAAGCAATATCGTCCTGAAAAAAGAATGATCCGGTGTTTGCTTTACATCCATTCGGCTATCTAAATACAAATTATGTTCGTTTGCAGTTTCAATAAATCTCTCTGCTCTGAAATAAGGAAGCAGGACTGCTAATTTTCCCGCAGTATTTAAATTCATTTCAGCAATCCTGATCAACTCATCTAATTTCAAACCTTCATCATGCATTGCTATATTCCTGTTTGCTGCATCGCTCTTTAAATCATTTTCATAAAACGGCGGATTAGAAATGATTATATCATATTTCTTATCAAATATAAATTCTTTAACATCACCAAAATATAATTGCAAACGATTAACCCATGGAGATGCTTTTAGATTTTCCAAAGCTTGTTCATAGGAAGGTTTATCTATTTCAATACCTTCAATCAACGCATTACACTGTTGAGCAAGCATTAGCATTAACAGACCGGTACCTGCTCCTATATCAAGTACCATGTCTCCTTCAAGCTTCTTATCTGCTGCTTTGTTTCCAACCCATGCACCAAACAAACAACTATCTGTGCTCACTTTCAACGCAGCATGTTGCTGGTGTATTATAAATTGTTTGAAACGGAAAAATGTATTGGGCATCTTAGCTATTAGTTAGGAACTCAAGTTCAGGTCCAGGCAGCACGGGCACTGGGTACAGCACTTAAGCTTTCAAAATCACTCTCCAGGAATTTGTGATAGGCTGTTAATGCAATCATAGCGGCATTATCTGTGCAGTATTCAAACGCAGGTATAAACGTTTTCCAATGATATTTGGCACCCATTTGTAGAAAAGACTTTCGCAAACCACTGTTTGCACTTACACCGCCCGCCAAACAAATCGTTTTTATTCCTGTTTGAACAGATGCTTTTTTCAACTTATTAAGTAAAATTGAAACGATTCTTTGCTGAACAGATGCACAGATATCATTGATGTTTTCTTCAATGAACTTCTTTTGCTCATCTTCCTTAGCAAGGAACTCATCTTTATACACCAGACTCTTACCGGCGTTTCTTAAAAAATAAAGTATAGAAGTTTTTAATCCGCTGAAACTAAAGTCAACTCCCGGTATTTGCGGTTCCGGAAAATGAAAACGACTTGCATCTCCGCTTTGTGCGTACTTATCAATTAATGGCCCACCGGGATAAGGCAGTCCAAGTAATTTCGCTGTTTTATCAAAAGCTTCTCCTGCTGCATCATCAATGGTTTCACCCAAAACAGTCATCTTAACAGGGCTCTTACATAGAACAATTTGAGTATGACCGCCGCTAACGGTGAGACATAAAAAAGGAAATTCAGGTTTATCATCTGCAATCAGGTTTGCAATTACATGCGCCTGCATATGATGTACTCCGATCAATGGTACGTTAAGTGATAAAGCAAGTGATTTGGCAAACTGAGCGCCTACTAACAAACTACCGATTAAACCCGGAGCTTGTGTAAACGCAATAGCTGAAACAGATGATAAAGTACAGTTGGCAGATGACAACGCAGCATCAACCACCGGTACAATGTTCTCCATATGAGCACGACTGGCCAGTTCAGGCACTACACCACCATATTGCTCATGTACAGATTGTGATGCTATGATATTGCTCAAAATTTTTCCATTACGGCATACAGAAGCCGAAGTTTCATCGCAGGAAGATTCAATGGCAAGAATAGTAATACTCAATTTGCTTTTAAGATTTGCTGCAAAAGTAACAGAACATCAGGTTTGGCGAAATTATTTACTGCGTATTGCTACTACAGGATCCATCCTTGCTGCAATAAATGCAGGAATGATACCTGCAAGAATGCCCGTAAGAATGCAGGTTATAACTGCCCCGAAAAACAATCCCCATGAAATGGCAACTTCAAATTTTAAGACAGCAGTTAAAAAGAATGTAAGCAGGAACACCAATAACAAACCGATAACACCACCAAGCACACACAGGAAAGCACTTTCCATTAAAAACTCAGAAAGTATGGTACGTTGTTTGGCACCGATCGCTTTTTTAAGACCGATGATGCTGGTGCGTTCCCGAACCGTTACGAACATAATATTAGCTACTCCAAATATTCCAACTATAAAAGAGAGGATTGTAATTGCAATACCTCCGATGGTAATACCATTGAAAATCGATGATAACTGAGCAGTGCCTGTATTAACATCGTTCAGTGCAAAATTATCTTCCTGTTTGGGACTGAGCCGTCTTACGCCCCGCATTACACCCCTTAACTCGTTTTTTAAGTCTTCTACAGGAATATTTTCTCTTCCTTTTACAAGTATAAAGGGATCACTGTTTCGTTCATCACCAATCTGTCCGGCAAATAAATAAGGCAGCATAATTGAATTATCAAAATCCCATCCGCCGATTAAGCTTTGCCCCTGCTTTTTTACGATACCAATAACAAGCGCTTTTTTCCCTTTAATAGTTACCCATTTGCCAAGTGCATTATCAGCTTTGTTAAATAACTTTTCGGCTACCACATATCCCATCACCATCACTGAACTTCCGTTTGAAAATTCAGCAGGTGTGATAAAACGCCCCTGTCCCATTTCCACAGGTTGAATTCTTTCAAATTCATCAGTTACACCAAACCAACGCACGCCCGTAAGTGATTCATCGTCATAATCAATACTGGCGGTACTGGCAAATGTATAAGCTACATGTGCGGCAAGAGTTACTTTATCTTTTACAGGCTCCATTTCCCGGTAACGGGGCACAGGTCGGCCCATATATTTCCACCATGGATATTCGCCGCCGCCGCCCCAGGGCCATTTCTGAATGTAAACAGTATTATTTCCAAACGATTTGAAAGAGTTGCGTACGTTTCGCTCCAGGCTGCTTACCGTAGCCATCACACTGATGATGCAGAAAATACCGAACGTAATGCCCAACAGACTTAAAAAGGTACGTAGTTTATTCTTTTTGAGCTCCTGAACTGCAAACTGCAAACTGTTGTAAAAGATTTCAAACGACTTGCGCATACTCAAAATTAATCTTTCCGTGGAAAGTAGCTTTAAAAATGTTACCAGTGGAAGCCCGCTGAAACGTACCTTTGCGGGCTTCAAATGGTTGATGGTTCATAGTTTTTGACAATGAACCATTTGCTCTGAATGATGAACTAAAGAAACATGAAATACGGAAACGAGATACAAAAACGCAGAACTTTTGCCATCATCTCCCACCCGGATGCCGGTAAAACCACACTTACGGAAAAGCTGTTGTTATTTGGGGGTGCTATCCAGGTAGCAGGTGCGGTGAAAAGCAATAAGATTAAAAAGCATGCTACCAGCGACTTTATGGAAATTGAACGGCAGCGTGGCATCTCCGTTGCTACCAGTGTAATGACGTTTCAATATGGCGATACGTTGATTAACCTGTTGGACACACCCGGTCACAAAGACTTTGCAGAAGATACGTACCGTACTTTAACAGCTGTGGACAGCGTTATTCTTGTGGTGGATAGTGTAAACGGTGTGGAAGAACAAACCCGCCGGTTGATGGAAGTATGCCGTATGCGTGATACACCGGTTATTGTGTTCATTAATAAAATGGATCGTGATGGTAAGAACCGTTTTGATTTGCTGGAAGAAATTGAAAAGGAACTGAATATTCATCTGCACCCGATGACCTGGCCTATTAACAGCGGTAAAGATTTCAAAGGTGTATATGATCTTCATAACAAAAGCCTGGTTTTATTTACAGCTAATACCAAGGCCAATGAAGAAGACGTGGTGAACATAAATGATCTGAGCGATGCAGTACTGGATGAAAAAATTGGTGATGCTGATGCAAAAATCCTGAGAGAAGATGTGGAACTGGTGGAAGGTGTTTATGGAGCTTTAAACACCAATGATTATCTGAAAGCAAAAGTAGCACCTGTGTTTTTTGGAAGTGCTGTAAACAACTTTGGTGTAAAGGAATTGCTGGAAACCTTTGTACGTATATCGCCTACTCCTCAAAGCAGGGAAACTTCTGTTCGTCACTTAGATGTTAATGAAGACAAATTCAGTGGCTTCATCTTTAAAATACATGCCAATCTTGATCCTAAGCACAGGGATCGTATTGCATTCTTGCGGGTGTGTAGCGGAAAATTTGAACGCAACAAATATTTTCATCATGTACGATTAGATAAAGATGTGCGTTTCAGTAATCCTTATTCTTTTTTGGCAAGGCAGAAAGATGTGATTGAAGAAGCATACCCCGGTGATGTAGTTGGTTTGTTTGATACAGGTAATTTTAAAATTGGCGATACGCTTACTGAAGGAGAAAATTTTTATTTCACGGGTATTCCTTCTTTTTCACCTGAATTATTTAAAGAGGTGGTGAATAAAGACCCAATGAAAACAAAGCAACTGGAGAAAGGATTGCTGCAACTTACTGATGAGGGAGTTGCCCAGTTGTTTACACAGTTTGGAGGTAATAAAAAAATCATTGGTTGTGTGGGTGAACTGCAGTTTGAAGTAATTCAATATCGTTTGCTGCAGGAATACGGCGCCAGTTGTGAGTTCAGAACACTTCCCTATTACAAAGCCTGCTGGATTACCAGTAAGGATCAGAAAAAGCTGGATGATTTTACCCGCTTTAAAACAAATAATATTGCGGCAGACAAAGACGGACATTTAGTGTACCTGGCACAAAGCGAATGGTTTTTAAATACTGAACGGCAAAATAATCCGGATATCGAGTTTCACTTCACCAGTGAGATTCATAAGGAAGGGTAAAATTGGTAGGTACGGTTGAAAACCATCAGACTAAGTTAATTAAGATAATCTTTTCGTCTGACGGCCTCTGGCCGTGCCTGCGAGCACATATCATGATACTTTTCTCATCAGCACGGTTATATGTTAAGCCTTTTACAAAGGCTGATGCTGATATTTTCTTTACACTCACCGGCGATGCAGAAGTGATGCAATATATCCGTGAGCCCAAAACAAGAACAGAAAGCGATTTGTTTTTAAAGGAGAACCTGGAGTTTTATAACACACATCCGGGCCTTGGGCGTTTTGCTGTTTTCACAAACGATACAAATACGTTTGCGGGCACTTTTTCGCTGCTTTCCATTAATGATTCGGATCATATTCATCTCGGCTATGCGTTTCTCAAACCCTTCCAGGGAAAAGGCCTTGCAACAGAGTTGGTACGTGCATCACTTCCCTACGTATTCAGTACAATTCAAAAAGATGCTGTTCATGCGTTAACGGTAGCAGAAAATACGTCTTCAATCAAAGTCTTATTAAAGTGTGGTTTTATATTAAGTCATACAATGGTGCATAACGGCGATGAAGTAATGGTGTTTGAGCTGCAAAAGAACAAGGTTAATATTTAAGTATTCATTTTTCTCTCCAGGAAAGTTGATCAGGCTGTTTGCTTTCTCGTAAAAAGAGAGCGGCCTTCTTTCCTATAGGCGGTTGCAAGCAGCAACAAATAAATAACATCAAGTACAAATGCAATAATTCCCATTAACTGCAACAACAAACCAAACCCATTAAACAAATAAATAGTTGCACAAAGCGACCCTGTTAATTTGAAAAAGGCGATCCCGGTTGATTGACCGGAAATGCTTTTTCTTTCTTTCAGCATGTAAATGAAAAGAGCTGATATTACGATATTCATGAGAAATGCAGAATAAGTAATAGCCATCGCTCCCATTTCTTTTTCAAATGCGTAAAGGAGCAGGAAGGATACACTTATTAACAGAATGATATAGCCGTAAAAAAAACTTTTACTCTTGTGAGGCTTCCATTCTTTTCGTCCGTATAACAGATAAGCAATGAGAATGAGCACATCCAGCAAAAACCAGACTTGGTAAAATCGAATCAAACCATCCGGTTTCGCTTCTGTAAAAACAAATCCATACAGGAACTCCCAGCTGATATTGAGTGCCAATGCCGGGAAAGGCATTCCGCAATATTGATCTTTAAAGGAACGATACACAATGAGCAGGTAAGTAACAATCCACCCTGCGCCCATTCCTATCATGAGCCATTGCACAAATGTTGGAGTTAAAAAAGCCATTTGAACAATTTGAAGAACGAATGGATTTACTTTCGTTTTTTTTTATACTGTTTATACTTTACCTACACGTTCCATCATTTTCTCAACCAGCTTAAAAGTAGCCGGACAGTATTCTACATTCTGTTTATAAACGTGCACCCATTCTGTAAAATGCTTCTTCGTATGATGCGGAAAACCTGCACAGTCTGCCGGGCGGATTTCGTAAATATTACACTTATTAGTTTTTAAATCCAGGAACTGGCAGGGTTGCTTTTTATTCATCCAGTCACCGCTGCCCCGTTCTTTATACAACCATTTTTCTTTAAACTCTTCCGGAGTTTGGTTAAAGTGTGCTGATATACGTTTTATATCCTGTGGTGTAAATGTGGGCGTCATAGTTTTACAACAGTTAGCACAGGCGAGGCAATCTGTTTCCTGCCATACTTGCTTATCTGCTTCCAGTGCTACTTTATCCAATCCTCTTGGTTTTACAGTTTCCAAACGGGTAAGAAAATAGCGGAATTTACGGCGGTACGTATTCATGAGCCTTTTATAGAGCGGTAAAAAACGAGGCTTTTCAATTTGCATGTACAATTAGTTTAAGCAACGAATATAATTGTTCTTATCTTTCAAACTTCAAGCGAATCGGAGAAATGTGGGAACCGTATAAAAAAGGATTTAAAGCCTATTTGCAATTGGAAAAATCACTGAGCGAAAACTCAGTTGAAGCTTACCTGCATGATGTAGAGTTACTTACACAATACCTCCAAACAGTACAGGATTTAAAAACTCCGGATGCACTCGAACTAAAAGATCTACAGCAATTTGTTAAATACATTGCAGAACTGGGTATGAGTGCCGGCAGCCAGGCACGCATCATCAGTGGTTTACGGCAGTTCTATAAGTTTTGTGTGCTGGAACAAATTACCCGTAACGATCCTACTGTTTTACTGGAAGCTCCCAAACTAAAACGAAAACTTCCGGATACGTTGAGTTATGACGAAATAGAAAGTATCATCAATGAAATTGATTTAAGTAAACCGGAAGGCGGACGTAATAAAGCGATACTTGAAACCATGTATAGTTGTGGCTTGCGTGTAAGCGAAGTGGTGAACCTGAAGCTTTCCAATCTTTATCTCGATGTTGGTTTTGTGAGAGTGATTGGTAAAGGAGATAAAGAACGTCTTGTGCCCATCGGTAGTAGTGCTGTTAAGTATATCAATATATACCGCAACGATATAAGGGTTCATCTGCAACCCAAGAAAGGATTTGAAGACTATTTGTTCTTAAACCGTCGTGGTGCTGCACTTACGAGAGTTATGATTTTTTTAATTATTAAAGAACTGGCGCTGAAAGCAGGTATTCAAAAAAATATTTCTCCGCATACCTTCCGTCATTCCTTTGCAACACACCTGGTGGAAGGCGGTGCCGATTTAAGAGCGGTGCAGCAAATGCTGGGACATGAAAGCATTACTACTACTGAAATTTACACGCATTTAGACCGGGAATACCTGCGTAAAACACTGGAACAATACCATCCGGGTTTTGGAAGAAAAGAATAAACAATCCCTGATCGGCCCACGTCTTTAGGTGTGGTCTGTCCAGGGATGATATGAAAATGCTGTACTATTGCACCACTACTTTACTTGTTTGAACCAATCTTTTCTTTTCATCTGTAATCTGTAATAAATAGATTCCTGCGCTCATTTGCTTATTCAAATGAATTTGTTCCATTTCATTGGTTGAATTTATTTGCTTCTGAAAAGAATAAAAAAGTTGACCGGCATCATTCAGTAAACGGATTTGATAAAGACCGGGCTTTGTAGTACCGAAGTTGAGTTGAAGTGTTCCATTATTTTTTATGGGGTTGGGGTATGCTTTAATTGCATGTGGTTTTAAAAAGTTCATTACTGAATCACGGAAAGAATAACTGACAATGGAAACAGCTCCTGTGAGGCCTCCTAATCTTCTTCTGTAGGACTCTCCGGTTACCACTACTTCACTCAACCCCAGAATATTTCTCGATAAATCAATATCTGGTAATTGTACCAGGTTGTTTTTAACTTTCTTATTTGAAATATCTAATTCTGATTTTTGATAGCCTATCGATGTAATACTGAGTATTTCTTGTTTTTGGTTTTTGGTGATTTGAAGTACAAACGATCCATCTTCACTGGTGACTACAGTCTGTTTCATATTTATGCTGACTGTGGCACCGGCAACAGGAGATCCGTCTTCCGAATCCAATACCCTACCTGTAATGAAAATAAAATCCTTGATTGACTTTTTGTAACTTGATATACTAACAGCTCCACCAACTACGATTCTTGTATCATTTATTCCCGTATTTGAGGAAGAATCAGATCCCGGCATTGTTTTTAATTTGGGAATGGTAACTGTTGTATCACCCGTAACCGCAACTTTTCCTTTTTGTGCATTTGATTTTAAACTGAAAAAAGTGAATGGTAATAATAACCCGGCAGCATATTTCAGGAAAAGGGAAGCCGGTTTAATTTCATAAGTTGACAACGGCCTGTTTAATTGTTCATCGCTAAACCGTCCGCAGGTTGAACCGTTATAATTTTTAAAGAATTCAATGATAGCTTCATCTGTGTCGTTCGCAAAGTCAACTACGTTCTTTGCACAAACTGCACAATGCCGACCTTGTTCAACCGGTGTCATTTTGTTCCAATCTTCATGACATGGCTCGGGGATGCTGAGAATGATTTTTTCTTTCATACTAAATATTTTATGGTAATAAATGCAGGGGTTAATTCTTGTGCCTTGCTGTTTTTTAAAATTCCTTACTGGAGTTTTATTTCTTTGTAATGCTGGATACGGAGTGTACTAACTTTACAAACTCTTTCCTGTATCCTTCTTCATCCTTGCCCAATGAACTGTTTGCAAGCTGTATGACTCCTTCATAACCGGCATTTCCTTTAAATTCAGAGTTGCGTAACAGCATTCCAAACTGTACCACCGCACAGGCAAAGCGGAAATTTTCTGATGTATTTTGCAATGGTGTAATGGTATCTGCAACTGTATGTACCATCAGGTTACTGGTTTCTGCTTCAGGTGATTTATACCGGAACTTTATAGTCATCATCTCATGAACACGTCCTTTTTTAGTTTTCTTACGCTGCTGATATTTCAATTCATCCACCTCTTCCAGGAATTCATCCTCCACTCCTGCAGGAATAATTTCATAAATAGCTGTAACGGTATGCCCGCTACCCAGATCGCCTGCATCTTTTTTATCGTTATTAAAATCTTCCTTATTAAGCATCCTGTTTTCATAGCCAATCAATCTGTATCCGGCAACAATGGAAGGATTAAATTCAATTTGAAGCTTTACATCTTTTGCAATGGTAAACAGGGTACCGCCAAATTCATTCACCAAAACTTTCTTTGCTTCATTCATACCATCGATGTACGCATGATTGCCATTACCCTTATCTGCCAGTTTTTGCATTTTGTTGTCTTTGTAATTGCCCATTCCATAGCCAAGCACAGTTAAGAACACACCTGATTTACGTTCCTCTTCAATCATGCGTTCCAGTTCACCATCACTTGAAATGCCCACATTAAAATCACCATCCGTACAAAGAATTACACGGTTGTTTCCCTGCTTTTTAAAATTTTCTTTGGCAGTTCTGTAAGCCAATTGAATACCGGTACCACCTGCTGTAGAACCTCCGGCTGACAGGTTATCAATCGCCGCAAGAATTTTCTCTTTATTCATGCCGGATGTTGAAGGCAAAACCAAACCGGCTGCACCTGCATATACAACTATCGCAACATGATCCTGCTCCCTTAATTGATTCACTAATAAACGCAGTGATGCTTTTACAAGCGGCAGTTTATTGGGGTCTTCCATGGAACCGCTTACATCAATTAAGAAAACAAGGTTAGAAGGCGGCAGATTTTCTGTGCTCATCTGTTTGCCCTGCAATCCTACCATTACGAGTTTGTGTTTTTCATTCCAGGGACAATTACTCATTTCTGTTGTAATACTGAACGGATCATTACCTTGTGGTTGCGGATACTTATACTTGAAGTAATTAATAAACTCTTCAATACGAACCGCATCAGCCGGGGGTAATTGTCCTGCGTTGATCATGCGGCGTACATTACTATAGGAGGCGCCATCTACATCAATTGAAAAAGTTGAAAGCGGTTCATCGGTTACACGGTGAAAACGGTTTTCGATAATCCCGTCATAATCTTCCGTATTCATTTCTTTATCAGTTTGCACTCTCTTTCTTTTGCCGGTAACTGAAACACCTGCAGCCCTGCCCTGTAATATGTTATCAACACTGCTGCCGGGCTGCCCTGATTGATAGCCATATAAATTTGCAGAGGAGTAACTCAAATCTTTCTTATATCTTGGTGAACTGTAACCAATCACCACAACTTCAGACAAATGATGTTCAGCCGGTTTCATTTTTATGTTCACAGAAACTTTACCGCCTAATTTAACTTCTGCTGTTTCAAAACCAACAAAGCTCAATTGAAGTACTGCATTCGGCTTAGATACTTTCAACTGAAAAAAACCTTTCGCATCAGTTGATGTTCCGTTTTTGGTTCCTTTTTCCATAACGGATACATGAACGAGGGGAGCCCCTTTTTCATCAGTTACAGTTCCGGTAATTTGAATTTCTCTTGTTATTGTTTGTGAAGTAAACGCAATGATTACAACACATGCAAAAAAAAGGTAACGCATAGAGTTTTGATTTTATAGCTTGATGCAGGTCTTTTTTGAATTACATAACTGCCCGTAAACTTTTTTTTAATTATCTTACCCGCCATAAATTTTTTACTTGAATTTTATTCGTGAAAAAGAGAAACAGGCAATGAGCGATGCAGAACTGGTGGCCCTTTACCACCGGGATGGTGATGTGCAGGTGCTGGGCACTCTTTACCAGCGATACATGGAATTAATTTATGGGGTATGCCTGAAGTACCTGAAAGATGCCGAAGAAAGTAAAGACGCTGTAATGCGTATTTATGAGGAACTGGTGGAAAAGCTCCGCAAACATGAAGTAGAACATTTCAAAAGCTGGCTGTACACATTGGCCCGTAACCATTGTCTGATGCAGTTACGCCGGCAAAAAGGAAAAAATTTGGTAGAAATTACAGAGCCGGTTATGCAAAACAATGATTTATGGCATCAGGAGGAGGTACTGCAAAAAGAAGAGCAGCTCAGCACCATGGAAGATTGTATGCAGCAGTTGATTACGGCGCAGAAACGATGTGTAGAACTCTTTTACCTGCAGGGTAAATGTTATAATGAAATTTGTGAGGAAACCGGTTATGACTGGAACAAAGTGCGGAGCTATATTCAAAATGCAAGAAGAAATTTGAAACTTTGTATGGATTCTAAACTGAAGAACACATAAACTATCAGTTCCACGATATTGAACGTTACCTCAACGGCGGGATGACTCCTGCTGAAATGCATGCTTTTGAAAAAGCCATGATGGATGATCCCATGCTCAGTGATGCCGTGGATGGTTACCGTGATGCAGGAACAGCAGAACATCAGCAATTAAATACGCTTTCGCAGGAATTGAAAACAGCCAAGGATAAAGTAGTGAAGGGCAGTTTCAGACAATGGATGCAGATTGCCGCTGTGCTGGTAGTGTTGCTGAGTGCAGCTGTTGTACTGTACCGAATTTTCTATGTAGCACCGTTATCTGAAAACAATACTTTGACCGTTGTAAAAGAACCTGAGCACCAACCTTCTTCTGCCACCACTGAAACAAAAGTGGATTCACAAACCGTAGCCGTTAACGAAGCTCCTGTTATTACTGCAACACCCCCAAGGCCGGTAATCATTCCACCGGCTGCAAAAAGCACAAAGCCGGAACCGATGCAGGAACCTACAGCTAACAGTTCAAAAGACCAGGCTGTAGTAGCTGCACCTCCTGTTGTAACAGAAGCAAATGTTCAAACAACGATCAAAGAACCGGTAAAGCAGGAAGGGATGGCGCAGCGGCAATCAAATGAAATGCTTAAACTTAATAAGTTTACAGGAAGGGTTGTGGATGAAAATAACAACCCACTGCCCTTTGCCAATATCACTGAAAAAAACAGTGGCGTAGGTACCTATGCTGATGTGAATGGAAATTTCGTATTACTCTCTTCAGATACTGTTTTGAATGTGCAGACAAGATCCCTGGGTTATCTTGGTGCTAACGCACTGCTGAAAGGTAACAGCAGTCAAAAGATTGTTTTAAAAGATGAAGCCGTGGTGGCCAATGCTCCAACCAAAGAAACCTTATATGAACGTTCCAAAAAACGTCTTGAAAGTGAAAACAGTGATACCACTGATGAAGTAATGGCTGAACCACTTGACGGTTGGAGTAATTACAATACCTACGTGTACAACAATCAACGGAATGCAGATGCCGGTGCAGGATACACTAACAGGAAACAACAATCAACAAAAGAAGTACAACTCAGTTTTGATGTAAACCCTGATGGTAGCATTACCAATATTAAAGTATTGGAATCTAACTGTAAATCCTGTAACGCAGAAGCTATCCGTTTGCTCAAGGAAGGGCCCCGTTGGAAATCAAGATCAGGAAAGAAAGAAACCAGCAGGTTTACTATACGGTTTTAGTTGTTTGTAAATCTTTCTTCATCACTTACCCGCCTTCCCTACCTTTGCCCCCTAAACTATAAGTCATATGAAGAAAATTGTTTTGGCAGCCTGCTTTTTAAGCGCTGCACTCTTTACCGATGCACAACAGCTAAGAACACCACAACCCTCCACTACTACCCTCGTAAAACAGGATTTTGGATTGGGAACAATTGAACTTTCTTACAGCCGTCCTAATATGAAAGGCCGTAAAATTTTTGGCGACCTGGTACCTTTTGATAAAGTATGGCGTACCGGCGCTAACCAGGCTACTACATTAACATTCAGTGATGAAGTAACAATCGGCGGCGTAGCCATTAAACCCGGTAAGTACGGTTTATTATCTATTCCCGGTCAAACCGAGTGGACAATTATCATTACAAAGCAAACTGATGTAACCAGTCCGGCTGCTTATAAGCAGGAAATGGATGTTGTTCGTGTTAAAGTAAAACCTATGGATTTACCCTGGAGTTTTGAAACCTTCGGAATGTCTTTTGAAAATATTAAAGACAATAGTTGCGAACTGATGATAGGCTGGGATAAAACAGTTGTTGCCCTTCCTATTACTACTGATGTGGACAGCAAAGTAATGAAGCAGATTGAGGGTGTTATGAAAAACGACAGTCGTCCTTATTTCAACGCTGCGGTTTATTATCTTGAAAACGGAAAAGATCTGAACCAGGCAGTTGCATGGTTTGATAAAGCGATTGAGCAAAACCCAAAAGCATTCTGGGTTTATTATCAAAAAGCAAGAACACTGGCAAAGCTGGGTAAGAAATCAGAAGCAATGGCTGTTTCTCAAAAATCAATGGAACTGGCCCGTGAAGCTAAGAACGATGATTACGTGGCACTCAACGAAAAGCTGCAGAAGGATCTGAAATAAAATTGAAATGATCGTATTTTAAAAGACCCGCTTCAACTGAAGCGGGTCTTTTCATTTATTTTCTGATAACAAAACTTGCCGGTAGTTTGGCAGGGGTAATGGAAGTAGTATTAAACCTGTTGAATGTAAAATTGCTCAGATCGCAACAGGCAGATACGTTTTTATTATACTGAAAAAAAAGTGAATCAGTAGTAACACCATTTAACTGCAGGTAATAAACGGAAAAATCCTGGCTCACGTTAAAACCTGTAAGTACCAGTGTATCTCCGGATTGTGTAAACACCCTGTTAATAAGCTCCAGATTGCCTGTATTACTGCGTTTGGCCCTGATTCTTAATTGAGCCGTATCATACATTTTTGCCGGGCCGGCTAACAAATCTTTATCGGCACTATTGGTTAAACGGAATGCAAAAAATGCAGGTACCACTGTAGGACAGGATGCATCTCTGCAGTTTTTTCCGCATCCCCACATTAAAACAAGTGCAGATAATAAACCAAAGATTAAAACTTTATTCTTCATGTACTTTATTGTTAAGTGTTATACCGCTACCACAAAACGATTTTTCTGTTAACAGCATCAGCATTCCGTTTTGCAGGAGTTTCCTGCTGCGAAGGTAACTGCTTTCATCATTTTGTGTTCAGGTAAAATGTTAATGCAATTTCAACGGCCAACTCCTATGCCACTTTCTTTTGCAGCAGTTGCTGTAATAACAAGGAAAAAAGGATAACCGCTGCAGCGCCGATAAGATTCAGCCATAAAAAAGACATGATGTTCATGCGGTAAACTGATATCACAATTACTTCAGCGATGATTGCTGCCCAGAAAACAGCATTGCCTTTTACATGCTTGAGGTAAAAAGCTACCAGGAATATTCCAAGAATAGTTCCGTAAAACCAACTGCCCAATACGTTTACCGCTTCAATCAAACTATTACCAAGGTTATAAGCAAAAAAAGCAATCACAATACAGAACACCCCCCAGAGTAATGTGTAGAATTTACTCCATTTATAATCCTGTTCTGCTGTCAGTTCTTTTTTCGAGAACTTTTTATGAAAATCCACCATGGTACACGAAGCCAGTGAGTTGAGCGCTGCTGCAATACTGCCCCATGCCGCCAGGAAGATAATGGCAATAATCAAACCCACCAGTCCCGTAGGCAATACTTGTCCTACAAAATAGAGAAAGATATAATTGGTATCATTGGCATCACTGCCTGGATTGGCCTTGCTTACAATGTCTTTTACTCTCTTACGGATGCTGATGCTTTCCTGTTCTAATTGCTGCAGGGAAGCACGTTTTTCATTAATGTTGGCTTCATTCTTTTCTTTTACCGCTACAGCCAGTTCCTGAACCGTTTTTAATTTGTTTTTCTGCAGCAGTGTGTATTCACTTTCAGCCGCAGAATAAGCACCAGCATAATTGCTTTTGAGCACCGACTGTTCCTGTGCTTTATTAAAAAATACAGGAGCCTGAAAGAAACAATAAAAAGCAAACACCAAACAACCGATCAACAGAATACCAAACTGCAAAGGCACTTTCACCAATCCGTTCAATAATAAACCAAGCCTGCTTTCCCTTGTGTCTTTGGCGGTGATGTAACGACCCACCTGGCTTTGATCTGTTCCGAAATAACTTAATGCAAGGAAAAAACCTCCTATTACACCACTCCAGATATTATAACGGTCGTTCCAGTCAAATCCCTTTTCAGTAACACCTGTGGTAATTACATTCAGCTTTCCGCTTTTGCCGGCAATATGCAACGCATCTGTTAAACCAACACCCTCCGGCAATGACTTTAAGGCATACCACGCCGCCAGGAACATGGCTCCATAAATAATTACAAATTGTAATTGTTGTGTATAGGCTACGGCTCTTGCACCACCGGTTACTGTGTAAATGATCAATAACCCGCCCATAACAATATTGGTGATATAAATATCCCACCCCATCATGCTGTGCAGAATGAGCGATGGTGCAAATATGCTGATGCCGGTACTTAATCCTCTTGAAAGCAGAAACAAAAATGAAGTAAGTGTTCTTGTTTTGAGATCAAACCTGTTTTCCAGGTATTCATAGGCCGTATAAACTTTTAGCTTTTGAAAGATGGGCACGAAACTGATGCAGATAACAATCATCGCCAGAGGCAAACCAAAATAGTATTGCACAAAACGCATTCCATCCGTATAGGCCTGTCCGGGAGCAGTTAAGAAGGTAATAGCACTGGCTTGTGTACCCATAATGCCAAGCAATACTAAATACCAGGGCATTTGCCGGTTGCTCAGGAAATAGCCTTCAAGATTTCGGGATGCTTTACTTTTATATATACCATAAGCAATTACACCCAACAGTGTAACACATAATACAATCCAGTCTGCCGGTTGAAAGTTCATGCAAAATGTTGGGTGAAGAAATAAAAGAATATAATAAGCAGCACAAGTACCACAGCTACAGCAATGTACCAGTTATTCCAGTTGCTATGTTCCTTTTGATGACTCATTGCTGATCGTCTGCCTTTGGTTTCATTACATAACTGATGAGAAAGGTTAAACCGATTCCCAGCAACAATCCATAAGCTATTCGTTTGCTTAAAAAGCCGATTAATAATCCCAAGCCCAGACCGATTAAAAGCGTTTTTTCGATGGTAGATTGTTTCTGCCTGCTCATATTTATTTGGGTTCTTTATCTACTTTATCATAAATCATTGTTGCGGATGGTTTGGCCAGGAGGTTTGCAAACAACCTGTAAGCGCCAGGTACACCGGCAGGTAACTGACGGAAAAATGCCACAGCCGAATATACGAAACGTCCCTTGCCATAGTCAGCAACAATCAAACTTCCTTTTCGTTGCGGTTCGCCGGCATCATTCATGCCGAGGATGGAAACATAGTTGCTGTCAGGATTATCAGCTTCATATACACTTCGCTCCTGCACCCATCCTTCAAAATCTTTTTCAGTAATCTTGTTAGGATAATTCAATACAGGATGATTGCGTTGCAGGAATGTTACTTTGGTATCTTCTTCTGTTACACGGTTCCTGGAAATAGTAAACGGATAAGGAGAAATTTTAGAACGTACAGGGCCGATCTGGTTGCTGGTATTGTATTGAACAATTAATACGCCACCTCCTTTTACATATTGCATCAACGCATCGTACGAATTACTGAGCCAAGCATGAACATTGTAAGCACGAATACCGGTAACGATGGCATCATATTGTTTGAGATTAGTTGATGTAAGATCTTTCTCTTCCAGGAACTCTACGGAGTATCCCATTTGCTGAATCGCTTCAGCCACTTTATCACCGGCTCCTTTGATATAGCCTACTTTTTTACCGGTGATTTTCATATCTGTTACAAAAGAACGTATAACCGGTTTGTCAAAATAATTAATCCTTGGGATATGATCGTAGTTGATCTCATGATAGCTCTCATCATTCTTTATCTTGTTATCATCTACCCAAAATTGTACATCTTTTGAAAGATTCTCTTTGTTGATAACGAGCGGAATAGTTTTTTCGGAATTCACATTCATAACAGAACCGGATTCACCTTTAGGTACCATGGCTTTTACGGCACCATTGCTTCCTTGCCCCTGCACTGTTTTGCCGTCTGTATTATACGAAGTAAAGGAACGCAGATGAACAGAAGCCGTTTTGGATCCTGTGCCATTTGATACAAACACTTTCGGTTCGATCTCCAATGAAATTTTAGGCACGACGCATAATGGCCAGTAAATTTCACCTTTTACCGGGTCTGTAAATTTGTACATCACCGGTTTCTCGAATTGAAACATTTCGCCTTCAATGTTTAAAATAAACGTTGCTGTGTAAGAAGCATCGTTCTCAGCCTTGCCAATCAATGTTTGGCCGGCTACATCAAAAGCTCCTTTCGGGTTGATATTACTTAACCAATAAGGTTGTGAAAGCGGTTTATTGTTGGGTACTATAAAATTGATCCTGTCACGATACAACATGTCTTTTGACAGTTTTGTATTTTTTACAACTGCATCCTGTTCGTTGTTGAGTGTTGCGCTGATTAACTGCACAGTGGCTGTATTCCTGTTGACTGCAAAAAGGTTCACATGCAATGAATCTCCCTGTACGGCATATTGTTCGGTAGCAACGGCTTCCATGAACAAACCTGCACAGGCTTCGATCAGCATTTTTACTTCTTCCAGTTTTTTGATTTTCCAATCACCATCTTTTACTTTTTCGATGGCTTTGTACAACTGCACCAAACCTTTCACAGATGCAGATGGGTTCATCACTGAATAATTAGCTACCAGTTGATCAATCATTTCATTGATCGCTGCACCACCTTCAAAACGTGTCCAGTCTGTTACCACACCTTCCATTACATCGGCAGTTGCTGTTTCTCCGTTCACATGTGTAAAGTATTCAAAGGACTGACCTCTTTGTCTTGGCACACCAAACCCCTGGCTTTTATGCTGACTGCGGCTTTCACTGGCAATCTCCCCATAACCTTTTCCCAGCAATGGATTGTAAACGCCCACATCGATTTTCATTTGATTTTCTGATGTGGTGTTTGTGCCACCGCCAAAGTTGAACGTATTCCACATAATACGTTTGGCTTTCCATTGTTTTACACCATACGCAAATTGTTCCGGAAAACGTTTAGGATCGGCTGCTGCAGTAAATGCTTCCTGTGCCAGTACTGCAGATGCAGAATGATGCCCGTGCCCTGCCCTGTTATCCGGCGGGAAACGGGTGATAATGACATCCGGTTGAAACTTTCGGATCACCCAGACTACATCGCTCAATATTTTTTCTTTGTCCCATATTTTCAATGCTTCATCGGTGCTTTTGGAAAAACCAAAATCATAGGCTCTTGTAAAAAACTGCTCGGCTCCGTCAATACGCCTGGCTGCTAATAGCTCCTGTGTACGGATGAGACCAAGTTCAATTCCCTGTTCATCGCCTATTAAATTCTGTCCGCCATCACCACGGGTCATACTTAAATAACCGGTACGGTACAAACGTTCCTTGCTCATGTAAGCGAGGAGTCTTGTATTCTCATCATCAGGATGTGCAGCAACATAGAGCACACTACCGGTGACTTTTAATTTCTTCAGTCCCAATAAAATTTCGGAACTGCTGAAGGATGCAGGGGTTTGCGAAATACCTGCAAATGCAGCAAGCAGAATGGCAGGCAATAAACAAAATTTCTTCATGTTCATAACAGTAAAGGCGAAGATAAAGGAATGAATAGAAGCGTTTGAGCCATTTACATAAAAAATCCCCCGTACAAACGGGGGATTGAGGGTTTAACGTTTTGTTCAGTTGATTCTTAGAAAAACACCGCATTACACAACAGCAACTTTCCATTTTCCCAAAAGCTGCGGAACATGATATCATCAATAATGTAAACAATACCACCGTTGCCCATGTCCTGGGCACCAAAGAGCAAACCATCTTTCAAACGCTCTTTCAATTTGGTGCCTACAAAACCGGCCAGTTGTGCTTCTTTCTTCACCACCCCAACATTCCATCCGCTACCGGGCTGGAAGAATTCGTAGATATTATTATCCTGTTTGAGGGTGTAATAATATTTGGGATAACCAAATGCCATGGGATGTGAATTATCTAACTCTACCCTGTAAATACTGCCGGGGGTAAATGATGAAATAAAATCACGCTCACGGTTTTCAAAAGACTTCAAGGGATCATACAAATCTTTGCTTTTATCTTCTTCCGTTTTCTTTGATTTCAATCCCCATTCCAATCTTGCAAAAGCACCTACAGCATTTTCGAGTGCCACTACTTTACCGCCTTTGTTGATCCAGTCTTTCAACAGATCGGCCTGTGTTTTATCATTGAGGAAACGATAATTACCATCGGGCATTATGATTACATCTGTTTCATTCCATTTGATACGGCCGATATCATTTACGTTCACCAATGAAACAGGATACTCAAGTTGCTGATCAAAGAAATGCCAGATAGCACCTGCTGCATTTCCATTCACACCCTCACCGGTTAACAAAACAATGCGTTTGTGTTTGAACGGATGAACCACATCGCTGCCGAAATCACCACCACTGTTTACAAAACCGGTTGTAACAGCATGTGCTTTTACATCAGCTTTATTGCAGGCATCCGTAACACGTTTCCATAAATTGCTTACAGCCGTATTGCTTGTTTTCATCACAATAATACTTCCACGATCAAACTTTTGTCCATCTACATCAAATGGCAATTCACTGTAACGCAACACAATTCCCTGCTGCAATAATTCGCCGGCAGCTTTGGCACTTTGCAATCCCTCCCACTTTATCACATAGGCATATACATCAGCGGGTGTATTTACGTTTGCCGCAGGTTTGCTGTAAGCAGTTAGCGCCAGTTTATCTTTTGTAGCAAAAGCTGAAAGTCCGTAAGCATAAGGCAAACTCCAGGCAGTGATATCATAAGTGGCACTATCGCTGAGTTTCGATTTAGGTTCCAGTAAAGCCTGTGTCATAGCAGAACGTGGCTGCACGGAACTGATCACTAAATCACCATTGGCCACCATGAATGCTTCTTCTTTGCCGGTATGATAATTATAACCTTTGGAAGCACCGGAAGCTGTTCCGTATTGAATACCATTTTTCTCCAGCACAGCAATTAATGCATTGATGCGTTGTGCATCTTTTGGATTGTTTTTGATCACATAGGTTTTGTATTCACCAAAACCGGTAGTAACTCCTTTGTTAAAGAAACTGCGGAATTCTGTAATCAATTTTTTGTTGTGCACACTGCCCATTTCAACAGTTGAAAGACCTGTTGTTGTATGATGGATCAAACGATCATACAAAGTGAGTGTATCGCCTTCTTCGGTAATAGCAGCAGCACCACTTCCTCCCCCGCCACCCTGTTCAAAGGTCATACCAATGGCACCGTTGTAAGTGGGATACGTATCACCATATGAAGGATAAAACAGATCAAAACGGAGTTTGGTGAAATACAGCCAACCATTGGCATCAAAATATTTGGCATTGTTACGGCCAATGATGTTTTGAAAATCACGTTGCCAGGGAGTGATCACTTCATGGTAGGGTTCGGCAGCCGGGGCAAAATAATAGGGTTCATTGATGCCCTGTTCATGAAAATCAACATGGATCTGAGGCATCCACTCGTTATACAATTTCATCCGCTGCTGACTTTCTACCTGTGTTTGCCAGGCCCAGTCACGATTTAAATCAAAATTGTAATGATTGGTTCTGCCGCCCGGCCATGGTTCACGGTGCTCACGTGTGTCCATTCTTGCATTGGGCTTTTTACCTACTACAGAATTATACCAGTTTACATAACGGTCACGGCCATCAGGATTGATACAGGGATCAATCACTACCACTGAATTCTTTAACCAATCTTTGGATTGAGTATTGGAAGGATCCACCAATTTGTACAAGGTAAGCATAGCTGCTTCTGTACTGTTGGTTTCATTACCATGTACATTGTAGCTGAGCCAGGTGATGGTGGGTGCATTTTCCTGCGGTGCCATTTTATCTTTGGAAAGATTGGCCAAACGAAGGTTGTTCAAGCGGATGTTTTCCAGGTTGGCCAGGTTTTCTTCGGTAGCAATAAACGCAACCATCAATACACGGCCTTCATTGGTATGACCATATGGTTGCAGTTTTACATTCTTGGGCAATGCCGACGCTACATGTTGAAAGTAGGTAAGCACTTTCCAATGCGGCGTGTACTTACTGCCTAATTTGTAACCTAAAAACTGTTCAGGACTTTGAACTTGTGCAGCAGCAATCATACTGCTGATCATCAAAAAGGTGATGGCAAATAGTTTCTTCATACTGTAATTTGAGATGCCGAAAATAAGTATTCGCAGTCGGATGTGAAGAAATTTTGATCAGCGGCGGGTCATCCCACCTAAATAAAAAAACGGCTCCTTTTTACAGAGCCGCTATACAGTTGGTTTTGATTGCAGAGCTAAGATAAGGGGAAATGAATTGAAACAAGTATTTTCGACAAAATTTCCCATATGAGAGTTGTTCAGTTTACCCTTCTTCTTTTTTTATCTGCAGCACTATCTGCACAAATCAATCCCTATAACTATTCCATTCAAAAACGAATTGAGTGCAGTAATGGTGCAGTGGTAAGCGCCCATCCCCTTGCCAGTAAGGTGGGTGTGGAAGTAATGAAGAAAGGCGGCAACGCATTTGATGCGGCTATTGCAACCCAACTTGCATTGGCAGTGGTTTTTCCAGCTGCAGGTAATATTGGTGGTGGTGGTTTTTTATTGGGTGTGATGAATGATGGTAAAACGGTGGCATTGGATTTCAGGGAAAAAGCACCTGCGTCTGCACATAGAGATATGTACCTGGATGCCAATGGAAATGCACAAAACAATCTCAGTCTGAAGGGTCATCTCTCAGCAGGTGTGCCCGGCACAGTAGCCGGATTGTTTACCACGCATCAATATGCCAAACTTCCATTTAAAGTATTGATACAACCTGCTATTGATTTAGCTGAAAAAGGTTTTGTGATTACTGAAGCCGAAGCAAGAAGTTTAAACATTGTCATGGGAACTTTTGTGCAATACAGCACCAAGCCAAATGCATTCATCAAATACGGCGGATGGAAAGCCGGTGATACATTGGTGCAAAAAGATTTGGCCAAAACATTAATCCGCATTCGTGATTTTGGACAAAAAGGTTTTTATGAAGGTGAAACAGCACGATTGATTGTAGAAGAGATAAAGCGTGGCAAAGGAATGATTACACTGGCTGATTTAAAAAATTATCAAACAGCAGTGCGTACAGCCATGCTTTCTAACTATCGTGGTTATACCATTGTGGGAATGCCCCTCATCAGCAGCGGCGGTTTGTTGATTCAGCAAATGACGGGCATGCTGAAAGATTATAATATTGGAGCCATGGGTTTTCATTCGCCGCAAGCAGTACAGTTGATGACGGAAGTGATGCGTAGAGCATATGCTGACCGTGCTGAATTTTTGGGTGATGTTGATTTTGTAAAAGTGCCGGTAAAGAAATTAACTGCTCCTGATTATTTACAACAACGCATGGCTGATTATGTGCCTGAAAAAGCAGGTAAAAGTTCAGTTGTAACACATGGTACTATCAATCCTGAAAGTGAAGAAACCACCCATTTGAGTGTTTATGATAAAAATGGTAATGCAGTGGCAGTAACCACAACGCTTAATGATGCATACGGCAGCCGAACCGTTGTGGGCGGTGCAGGTTTTTTGTTGAATGATGAAATGGATGACTTTAGCATCAAGCCCGGCACTCCAAATATGTATGGTGCATTGGGTACCGAAGCCAATGCTATTGCACCCGGCAAGCGAATGTTGAGTTCCATGAGTCCAACAATTGTTTTAAAAGATGGTAAACCCTATTTAGTATTGGGTTCGCCCGGTGGCACAACGATTACCACACAAGTATTCCAGGTGTTGCTGAATGTGATTGATTTTAATTTGAGTTTGCAGGATGCGGTGTGGGGGCCACGGTTTCATCATCAATGGTTGCCAGATGTGATTTATGTAGAAAAAGATTTTCCGCAAGCCACAAGAACGAAACTGAAAGAAATGGGTTATGAAATTGTGGAGCGTGGCAATATCGGACGGTTTGAAGCCATAAAAATAGTGAATGGTCGTATTGAAGCTGTGGGAGACAAACGGGGCGATGATCATGCAGAAGGTTTTGTCCCCATCCCCTAAAGGGAAGTAAAGCAGTAAATCCCTAAAATAAATAATAAACAACAAATTCAAATGTCTTCCTTTTTAACTTCTTATATCAAACGCATTACTTATTATAAAACGTTGGGTGAGCAAACATTTGCACAGTTGGATGATTTGGATTTTCATTTTCAACCGAATGAAGAAAGCAACAGTATTGCGATGATTATTCAGCACATTGCTGGGAATATGCTAAGTCGCTTCACTAATTTCCTAACGGAAGATGGTGAAAAAGAATGGCGCCAGAGAGATGCAGAGTTTGAAGAGCAGCATTTGAATAAAGATGAATTAGTTGCACGCTGGCAAAAAGGTTGGGATTGTTATCTGGGCGCTGTACAATCATTAACTGAAAATGATTTGGAAAAAACAATCACTATCCGTTCAGAAGCATTAACTGTAACTGATGCATTGAACAGGCAACTGGCACATTATCCTTATCACATTGGTCAAATTGTGTACCTGGGCAGAATGATTAAAAACAAAACATGGAAAAACCTTTCTATTCCCAAAGGGCAATCACAGCAATTTAACGAAAAGATGAACCACAAAGCCTGATGATACAATTAGAACAAAAGCCCGGCCGTACAACAATTATTAACGGAAAAGAATATTTGTTTTTTTCAGGATATTCTTATTTAGGATTAGGCTGTCATGAAGAATTTATTCGTTTGATCAACGAAGGGATTCAACAATATGGGGTTGTTTATCCTTCTTCACGCATTTCCAATACACCTTTGAAATTGTATACACAGTTTGAAGAAAGATTGGCGCTGCTTACTACGACTGAATCTGTCGCTGTTTTTTCTTCCGGTTTCTTAAGTGCAAGAACCGCAGTAGAAGTTGTAGCCGAAGAAATGAATGTGTATTACCGGTACCCGGCGCATCCGGCTTCCTCGCATCATCCTAAAGCTATCCGTATAGAAGAAAGCTGGGAGGAGTTTTTACAGCAACGCAAACAAAAAAATGAATGGACTTTTGGTTTGATGGCAGACAGTATCAATCCCACTCCCGGCGCATTTACTGATTTCAGTTTTCTGCAATCATTACCAAAAGAGTTTAAACTTGTATTGATCCTCGATGATTCACATGGCATTGGCTGGCTGGGAACAAATGGCGAAGGAATTGTTTCGAGACTTTCCTTGCCTGATCATGTGGACTTATTGCTGAACTTTTCGCTGAGTAAAGCCTTTCATCTCAATGCAGGCGCCATTTGCGGTAGCGATTACTGGATTCAAAAGGCAAAACAGCATGTGAACTTCACTACTTCTACTCCACCCATGCCGGCATTGGCACATGCTTTTGTTAACGGCAGCACTGTGTTTGCTGAACAAAGAAAAAAACTAAATGCAAATATTAATTACTTGCGTAAGTTAATTACAGCCTATACTTTTGTTACCAATGAAGAAACACCTGTATTCGTAGTACATAAACCATCAGTTGCTGAAAAGTTACTGGAACGGCAAATACTTATTTCTTCATTTGGATATCCAAAACCGGAAAACGATAAAGTAAACCGGGTAGTTGTAAATGCACTTCACACAAATGAAGATTTCAACCGCCTCTTACAAATCTTATTAACCACTTAAACTAACTGCTTACATGCAAAAATTATTCTTTTACACTCTTGTTTGCTGCTTTATTTCTTATCAAACCACTGCCCAGGAGATGGGTCATGTGTTATGGGGTTTAAAACTCGGCTACAACTATAACCTCAGTAGTTTTAAAACCAATAAACAACTGCCTGTTACAGGGGTTCATGGTGGTTATGGGGGTGTGATGTTAAAAATCCCCTTTGATAAAGGTGTTTATTTTATGCCGCAGATAGATGCGAGTTACAGGGGCACCAAAACAGACTCTCTTCAAAAAAACGAACTCAGCAGTGTAAAAGAACTACATATCAGGGTAATGCCCTTACTCCAGGTAGAGTTTAATAAAGCTGAAGGCAGCAACAATACTTTTTTTCTGCAGTTTGGTCCTTCTGTTGGTTTTGGTATGAAAGGAACACAGGTAAAACAGGATGGTAACAATGTGCCTGTTAAAGGTAATCTCAAATATGGGTTCCAGTCTTATGGCCGCTATGATGCTAATTTTCATGCAGGGCTGGGTTATGAAACAACAAACGGCTTGAGAATTCTGCTGGACTATGCGCATGGTCTGGGCAATATGATTAATACAGAGCAGGGCGGCCGGTTAAAATACAGAACCATCAGCCTTGGTATTGGTTATTGGTTTGGCAAGTAAATGGTTGCAAAATAAAGTTCAGCTTCTTGTGATTAAAATCATCTAAAGCATCTTTAACAATCCTGCTGCAATAAAACAGTTTGGTATTGAATTTGTCATAAAGACCTGATTGGTTAATTTTACAATCTCAGTTTTGCTGCGCCGCATTGTTAAAATACTATCCCGCATTCTGCTCGCCCTGCTGTTATTGCTCATAACAGTATGGATACTTATTCAATTCACACCTGTTCAAAACTGGCTGGTAAAGCAAACGGCACGTAAGCTGAGCCGTGAGTTAAACACAGAAGTAAGGATAAAGCATGTTGATTTTTCACTCTTTAATAAAATGCTGCTGGAAGGTGTGCTGGTAAAAGACCGGCAAAAGGACACACTTTTATATGCAGGCAGGTTGGGAGTAGCCATCACTGATTGGTTCTTTTTAAAAGATAAAGCAGAGATCAGCTATTTATCTCTGGAACAGACACAGGTGTACCTGCACCGGAAGGACAGTGTGTGGAATTACCAGTTTCTTATTGATTATTTCTCCTCTCCTTCTTCCGGCTCTCCAAAAAAGAAAGGACTGGAACTAACGCTCAAAAAATTAACACTACAACAAATTCAGTTTATACGCAGGGATGAATGGCGGGGTGTTACAGAGCAAGGCAATATCGGTTACCTGAATGCGGAGCTGGAAAAGATGGATCTCACAAACAAAGAAATCCGTATCAAACAATTATTGCTGGAAAATCCCTTCTTTGCTATTTCCAACTATCCAGGTTTAAGGCCACCCAAAAAATCTGCACCTGACGTACACCCGGCTAATGACAGCATTGAACAATGGAATCCCGGAAAATGGAAGTTCCTGGTATCTGATATTCAAATCAAAAACGGGGAGTTCAGGAATGATGTTCAAACAGAACGGGAAGCGTTTACTTATTTTGATGGAGCACATCTCCGTTTTTATGGTATTAACGGTGGTTTTAAAAATGTAGCCTTGCAGGGCGATTCATTGCAGGCTGATCTGCAGCTTAAAACCAAAGAACGGAGTGGTTTTACTGTAAACAATATGCAGGCGCATATCCTTTTCCATCCCACCGGCATGGAGTTTACGGATATGTTGATTGAAACACCTTTCAGCAAGCTGGGCAATTCTTTTGCCATGCGATACAATCACTTCAATCACGACATGGCTTCATTTATCACCCATGTAAGAATGCAGGGCGATTTTGTAAACAGTAAAGTACATACCAATGATATTGCTTTTTTTGCTCCTGAACTCAAAAACTGGAATGATGTAATCTATATTACCGGTAAAGCAACAGGTAGTGTGGATCATCTTAAAGGAAACAACATAAAGATTACTACCGGCAGAAATACGGTTTTTGAAGGTGATTTTGTGATGGATGGGTTGCCTGATATCAACAACACGTTTCTGGACATTAAAGCAGATCAGTTTAAAACAACCTATGGCGATGCAGTATTAATTTACCCCGATTTAAGGAAGATTAAAAAACCGGCGTTATCACAGATCAGTAATTTGTTTTTTAAAGGTTCATTTACAGGATTTATTAAAGATTTTGTTACCTACGGTACCATTCAAACGAATCTTGGTACTTTAATTACTGATATAAATCTCAAGTTGCCGGATGGAGCGCAGCCAATATACTCAGGTAAACTCAAAACCACCGGCTTTGAATTAGGAAGGTTCCTTAACGAAAGTTCCATCGGCCGTATTGCAATGGATGGTTCATTAAAGGGCAGAAGTTTTGATCTGAATAAACTTTTTGCCGAGATTGATGGCAACATCAGTCAATTTTATGTTTACGGGTATAACTATCATAATATCACAGCCAAAGGAATTGTAGAACGTAAAAAGTTTGACGGTGCTCTTGCCATTAACGACACTAATCTCACACTCAACATTACTGGTCTTATTGATTTTGGAAAAGACACTCCCGTTTACAAGGTAAACGGTATGGTTTACAAATCTGATTTTAAAGCGTTAGGGCTTACAAAAAAAGATATCAGCTTCAGTGGTGATATTGATTTTAATTTCAGAGTAAAAACGGTTGATGATTTTACGGGTACAGCCGTTATACAGAATGCTCAACTGATGAGTTCAGGTAAACGATTGTCCTTTGATTCTCTGTATTTAAGTAATACCAATCTTTCGTCTTCAGTAAAACAACTTATCATCCGCAGTAATGAAATAGATGCCCGGTTAACCGGCAATTATAATCTGCGTTATTTACCTGATGCAGCACTTGCTTTCTTGCACAACTATCTTCCCTCTTACATTCGCCGTCCGGGTGTAAATATGGCTAATCAGAATTTTGAATTTGATATCACCACCTTTAATATCGGAGCGTTTATTGATATACTGGAACTGCCGGTGAAAGGATTTGATCAGTCTGTAATCAAAGGAACTATCAATACCATTCAGAATCAGTTTAACCTGGATGTTAATGTTCCTGCATTTGCTTATAAAAATGTTTTGTTTGATCGTGTGCAGATAACAGGTTCCGGTAATTTCAGTAATGTTGGTTTAACAGGTAATATCAGCGAAATAAGATTCACAGATAGCTTGCGGTTGCCCAATACAAGTTTCAACATCTCAGCCGCTAATGATACCGGAGCAGTCGTAATTAAAACCAGTGCCACACAAACTTTAAAAGATGCTGATCTGCGTGCCCGATTTAAAGCCGCACAGGATGGTATTACTATTACCTTTCAACCATCCACGCTTTTGCTGAATGAAAAGAAATGGGTGATTGAGAACGAAAGTGATCTCTTTGTGGGCAAAGGAAAAATTCATTCCAATGGTATAAAACTAAGTAGTGGTAATGAAGAATTGCTGGCCTATACGGAACCATCGGGTATTGGTACTGATAATGATCTTGTGATTGAGTTGAAGAAGTTTGAAGTTGGTGATCTGTTACCTTATTTCTTAACGGATCCGAGGCTGGAAGGAACTGTAACCGGAAGAATTGATGTGATGAACCCGCTGGGTAAAATTCATGTGGATGCTGATCTCAGAGCCGATCAGTTCCGTTTTAACAATGATTCTATCGGGAAAGTAATGATTACCTCTAACTACAACCAGGATAATGGTATCATCAACTACACGGTTGAATCAAAGAACGAAGGCCATGAATTTCTCATCAACGGTAACACCAATATTGCCGATCTTAAAAATATAGTCACTGATAATATTATTAAAATTGATAATACACAACTGAGCCTGTTAGATAATTACCTGTCAGTTATTATGAGCGACCTCAAGGGATCAGGTAATGGCGTATTGCGTGTAAAAGGTAAAGGAGAGTCGCCGGAGATCATCGGTTCAGTCACACTATCCAAAGCTTCCTTTATTCTGGATTATACCAAGTGCAGGTACAATATTGCCGAGGGCACTGTATTAAACTTTAAAGAAGGACAGATTGATTTTGGTGATATTCATCTCTCCGATACTGTGGGAAGAAAAGCCACTTTCAGCGGAACGCTCAATCACCGGTTTTTCAAAAGCATGGCTTTTGACATGTCGTTTGTAACAGACGATCCGGTAAAAGGATTATTGGTACTTAACACCACACGGAGAGATAATGATTTGTTTTATGGAAAAGTGGTTGCTAATGCCAGCGGCAGCATCAGCGGACCCGCAAACAAGTTAAAACTTGAATTAAATGGTGAACCAACAGATAGTTCTTCGCTTTATATACCCACTTCTGATTCAAGAGTTACGGGCACTGCTGATTTTATTGTGTTCAGAAAGTATGGAAAAGAGATGAAGGCTGAAACAGAAATAAAAGATCTGAGCTCTTTGAATGTAGAACTGAATGTAATTGCTAATCCCTTTGCGAAAGTGTACCTCATACTCGATGAACTCACCAATGATATTATTGAAGGCCAGGGAACCGGAGCTATCAATTTACGAGTGGGTACTAATGAAAAGACAACCATCAATGGAAACTTTCAGATAACAAAAGGGCGCTATAATTTTAACTGGCAATCACTGTTTAAAAAACCATTCCTTATTAACAGCGGTACCATTCAGTGGAATGGAGATCCTTATGATGCACGTATTAATATTGATGCAGCCTACCTGGTTGAGAATGTAGCGCTGCTGCCTGAGTTAACCACCGGTTGCAGTAACGTACGTTATAACCTCAATGTCATTGGTAAACTCACTAATACACTCAAAAATCCTTTGATCAATTTCCGGTTTGAGTTGCCGCAAGGACACCCCTGCCGTAACAATCCTGTAACCATTAATGGCTTAAACCAATTGTATAATAACCCCGACGAATTAAACCGCCAGGTGTTTTCATTATTGCTGTTGGGTTCATTTAACTCCAGTGCATCAGGTGTACAAAGTAACTCAATCACCTCTTCTATATTAACCAGTGCTGCAGGAACACTTTCTGAGTTTATTGCACAGCAGGTAACTGTAGGTCTTGATGCGGTTTTAAAAAGTATTCCCGGCGTTAACAAACTTAAACTCGATCCTTACGTAACATTTACACCGGGTATGATTACCGGAGCACAGGCGCAAGGGCTCGGTTTTCAGGGTACAGGAGGTTTTGGCTTTACCCGCAGGCTGCTGAACGGAAAATTATTGTTGAAAGCTGGAGGTTCTTACCTCGTTACTTCCGGCCAAGCAACTTCACTCTACGGCAATAATCTGTTAACACCTGATCTATCCATTGAGTGGTTATTGAGCCCCGATGGTAAACTCCGTTTGATTGGTTTTTACAGAACAATCTTTGATTTACAGCGCAGAAGTAATCGTTCGGGTCTCAGCTTTAGTTATGTAAAAGACTTTGAAGATTTATTTAAATAGCCAGGTACTACTTCAGAATATTATGTCCCATTTTATCTCGTTTTGTCTCCAGGTAACGGAGGTTATGTGCGTTAGGTTTAACTGTGATGGGAACTGTTTCTGTAATTTCTAAACCATAGCCGAGCAAACCAGCTCTCTTTTTTGGATTATTACTCATTAACTTCAGCTTGGTAATACCGAGGTAACGCAGAATCTGGGCACCAACGCCATAGTCTCTTGCATCCATAGGTAACCCGAGGTGTACATTGGCTTCTACTGTATCCAAGCCCTGCTCTTGCAGTTTGTAAGCACGCAGTTTATTAAAAAGACCAATGCCTCTGCCTTCCTGGTTCATGTACAACACAACACCCTTTCCTGCTTTTTCCACCATTTGCAGGGCGCTGTGCAACTGTTCGCCGCAATCGCAACGCAGGGATCCAAGTATATCACCCGTAAAACAGGAGGAGTGTACTCTCACTAATACAGGTTCATGCTGCTGCCAGTTTCCCTTAATTAATGCCAGGTGCTCCTGGGCAGTTTCTTTCTCTTTAAAAGCCACCAGTTGAAAATGACCGAAAGCGGTGGGCATATCCACCCTAACCATTTCTTCAATAAGTGAGTCTGTTTTTAAACGGTATTCGATTAGGTCTTTGATGGAGATGATCTTGAGATTGAATTGTTTGGCAATTTCTTCCAGCTGTTGCAAACGGGCCATGGTACCGTCTTCGTTCATGATTTCCACAAGCACACCTGACGGTTCCAGGCCGGCCAGTCTGGCAAGGTCAACTGTGGCTTCTGTGTGACCAGCCCGGCGGAGTACGCCTCCATTCATTGCTCTTAATGGAAAAATATGTCCGGGTCTTGCCAGGTCTTCGGGTTTTGTGTCCGGTTCAATCAGAGCCTGGATGGTTTTTGAACGATCCTGTGCAGAAATGCCTGTGCTCGTTCCTCTTCCTATAAGATCAACGGAGACGGTAAATGCGGTTTCATGAAGAGAGGTGTTACTGCTTACCATTGCATTTAGTTCCAGCTCTTTACAGCGTTCATCTGTTAATGCGGTACAAATCAGCCCTCTGCCGTATTTACTCATAAAATTGATTACTTCCGGGGTTGCAAAGCGGGCCGCAATAATAAAATCCCCTTCATTTTCTCGGTCTTCGTCGTCCACAACAATCAGCATTTTTCCGTTCCTGATGTCATCAATCGCACTTTCGATAGTGTCCAGCATCTCTTTTTTTTGCGCAAAGGTAGTTGAAAGCCAAGTTTCTCAACGTATAACAGCCTGATTCATTTAATTTTAAATCATTGCAGCATAGGCTGCTGCAACCCTGTCTTCAAACTTTAAGAATTGTTAATATTTCCTGCACTTTGTAAGGGGAGATTGTTGTTTCTTTGCACCCGTAAATAAATATTTGTATGCCAAAACTCAGAAAATTACTGCTGCCCGTACTGGCTATGTTTGTATCGCTGGCCGCAGTTGCCCAGGTTACTACCAGTAGCATTTCAGGTACAGTTAAAGACAAAGGCGGTAACGCACTGGAAGGTGCTACCATTACTGCCACCCACACTCCTACCGGAACTGTTTATCAGACACTTTCCAAAAAGGGTGGTGTGTTTACTATCCCTAATGCCCGCATTGGAGGCCCATACAAACTCACCGTAGTGTTTGTAGGCCAAAAAACGTATGAAGTAGAAGGCTTTAACTTGTCGCTCGGCGAACCTTATGATCTTAAGGTGGAAATGGGCGATGACGTAAGGCAAATTACAGAAGTAGTGGTAACAGGTGGTAAGAGAAGAGGAACTGTTGAAAAAACAGGTGCCTCAACTAACATTAATAACCGTCTTATTACTACAATCCCTTCGATCAATCGTTCGATTGCTGATTTTACAAGGTTAACTCCCCAGGCAAACGGTACAAGCTTTGCCGGTCGTGATGCCCGTTTGAACAACACTCAGATCGACGGTGCCAACCTTAATAACAACTTCGGTTTGAGTAATGACCCCCTTCCCGGCGGTGGTAATCAGCCGGTATCTCTTGACATCATTGAAGAGATTTCAGTGAACGTAGCTCCTTATGATGTTACCCAAGGTAACTTTACCGGTGCCGGTATTAACGTAGTTACAAAAAGCGGTACTAACCGTTTTCGTGGTAGTGCGTATACTTTTTACCGTGATGAATCATTCAACGGTGAAAAAGTAGCATCTACTACTCTTCCTGCCGCTACTGCAAGAACCAATAAGATTTTTGGCGGAACTTTTGGTGGTCCCATCATAAAGAATAGATTATTCTTTTTTGCAGGTGGTGAATATGAAGTTGAAAGTCGTCCGGGTGTAACCTGGACTCCTGCGGGTGGTTCAGGCTTGAATAATATTTCAAGAGTAACCGTATCGGATCTAAAAACTGTTTCAGACTTCCTGCGTTCACGTTACAGTTATGAAACAGGTGGATATGACAACTTCCGCAATTTTGAAACAAAAAACTATAAGCTTTTCGGTCGTTTGGATTGGAACCTTAACAAGGTTCACCGTGTAACCATTCGTTATAATGAAATGATCGGTGACCAGGATATCATCACCAATGCTACTTCTATTCCTAATAACCCGAACTATTCAGTACCCGGTGGTACAGGAACAAGAACCAATTTACCACAAGGTCGTTTCAGTGCATTTGCCATGAGTTATGAAAACTCATTATATGCATTCAGAAATATTGTTCGTAATGGTGCAATAGAAATCAACAGCTCAAAAGGTGGCATTTGGGCCAATAAGTTAATTGCAACTTATACTCAAAATAAAACAACACGTACTACACCCAGCACTTTGTTTCCTTTTGTTGACATTTTTGATGGAGCCGGAAATAACTATATCAGTTTCGGGCGTGAGCCTTTCTCCAATAACAACGATGTAACGAATAATATTTTCAACATTACAAACAACTTTAATTACTTCCTGGGTAAACATACAATTACGTTAGGTGGTACTTATGAGCAGCAGTTTGTTGGTAATATGTTTATGCCGGGTTCTCAGAGCTACTACATGTTCCGCAATGTAAGTGATTTCATTAACGGCGCAGCACCGGTAGCTTTCAGTTATACTTACTCACTGGTTCCCGGTAAAACAGACGCTAATGGTGGTGTTTATTCTGCCAACCTTCGTGTAGGACAATTAGGTTTGTACGCACAGGATGAAATCGCTGTAAACGATCGTTTCAAATTAACTATAGGTTTAAGAGTAGATAAAGCAATTTATCTTGAAAGACCTTTAGAAAACCCAACTATCAAGGCTTATACATTCCCTGATCAGGAAGGCAAACCTATCAATTACAGCACGGGCCAATGGCCTTCTCAGAAATTCCTGTTCAGCCCAAGAGTTGGTTTCCGTTGGGATGTTTATGGAGATAAAAACATGATCATCCGTGGTGGTGCGGGTTTATTTACTGGTCGTTTTCCGTTTGTGTTCCTCACAAATATGCCATCTAACAGCCAGATGTATCAAGGTAACGTAACTGTTACTTCAGGCTTAAATAACTATCTCTTTAACCCGAACCCGAATGCCTACAGAGGAAACTTCCCGTCTGTGGCAGGTGGTACTTTACCTACAGGTGCTCAACCGGTGTTAATTGATCCGAATTTTGTATTCCCGCAGGTAGCCCGTTTCAACATTGCAGTTGATAAGCGTTTAGGTAAAGGCTGGTCAATTACATTAGAGGGTTTGGTGAACAAGGATTTGAACGCAATCGTAATGCGTAATGCCAACCAGAAAGATCCTGATGCAAGATTTAACGGTGCGGATACAAGACCCCGTTATTCTTCTACAGCAAGCACAACAAGACGTATTTTTAACGAACTGCCTTCTGCTGTAGTTCTTGAAAACACGAACAAAGGTGGTGGCGTTCAGTTGTCAGCCCAGGTAACCAAGGCCTTCGCAAAAGGATGGTCTGCAACAGCTGCCTATACTTATACAGCTATGATGGATGTTACATCTAACCCCGGTACAACTGCTGTATCAGTATGGAATGCCAATGCCACAACAAATACGCAAAACACATTGGAACTTGGTATGGCTTCTAATGCTATTCCTCACCGTTTCATTGCTAATGTTAGCTATACTGTTAAATATGCCAAGTATTTTGCTACCAGCTTCTCTCTGTTCTACGAAGGAAGTCCGCAAAACAACTTCAGTTATCTTTACCAGAATGATATGAATGGCGATGGTAACGCTGCTGATCTGTTGTACGTTCCACGTAATCAGAATGAAATTATTTTTGTTCCGATTACAGGATCTACACCATACAGCGCCCAGGCACAATGGGATGCTTTCAATAAATTTATTGATAACAGTTCACTTAAAAAGAGAAGAGGTGAATATGTTACCCGTAACGAAGCGCTGTTCCCATGGATTCATAATGTGAACCTGCAGGTACAACAGGATTTTTATGTAAAAACAAAAGGTGGTACAACACATACGCTCCGTTTACAGGCTGATGTTATCAACTTTGCTAACATGCTTAACAGAGATTGGGGTGTACGTTATCTGAACTATCTTGGTGGTGGTGGAAATATCACTCCTTTGATTTTCGATAGTGTTGATCCTACATCAGGTGCTCCTCGCTACCGTATGCAGACAGTATCAGGTCAATTGCCTACCAAACCATTCCAGATCAACCGGAGTATTTCGAGTGTTTGGGGTATGCAGGTGGGTGTTCGTTACCTGTTCTAAAAACAAAAGTTCTTATAAATAAAAAAACTCCGCTGTTACAGCGG
Source organism: Lacibacter sp. (assembly GCA_050916065.1). Classification (GTDB taxonomy): domain Bacteria; phylum Bacteroidota; class Bacteroidia; order Chitinophagales; family Chitinophagaceae; genus Lacibacter. Next base: position 1,138,342 of record CP051137.1, on the reverse strand, counting down.
AGTTTTTTTATTATTAACAACTATCATAGACTAAAGACTATCCGCTTCCTCTACTCTCTCCAGCCCCATTTTAAAAAATCAGGAAAGGCCTTGGCCCAGGTAGGCACGTCATGTTTCCCTTCTGCAAGCTCCAGGTACTCAATAGCATCATCTTTATATCCTTTTGCTTTTAATTCGTTAATAAGATCCAGTGCATCATCAATGGAATCGATAATTCCGTTGTTATTACGGTCTTTCTTTTCATCCAACGCACCTGTTTGTATAAAAAACTGCAACCATGGAGCGATCGTTTCCGTATTTCTGATTTGGTTGTGCATGATGCGGTCGGCCTCATCTGTATATCCATCCTCATACGCCTTTTGACGCCACCACAACGATCCTGAAAACACACCTACTTTTGTAAACTCATGCGGATGATTCCAAACAATATCCAGTGCCATCAATCCGCCTAATGAGAAGCCGGCAAATGCTTTTTCTTTAAAATGAGGTACATGATATTTCTTCCGCACAAAAGGAAGCAATTCCTCAAATATAAAATGAGTATAAGCTTCAGCTTTTGCTCCTCTTCCTAAGTAATCTTTCTGTACGGCTACACCATATTCATTTTTCCGGTCAGGACCGCAATGAATACCCACGCAAAGCAGTGGTTCTATTTCATGATAATAATAGAGATCTTCCAGGATGGATTCAAAGGGCATTTTGGATAAATCCTGTCCGTCATTAATTAACAGCAGGCTCATATTCTCCGGATGCTTTACATGTGTAGGCAGGTAAAAATCAATTTTCACATCCCTTTCCAGGTGCTCCGACTCCAATTCTTTTTCTTCTACCAGAATACTCAAACTCTTTTCCTTATGCATAGTTTCAAAAATAAGGAAAAGGGTAAAATAAATTTGAAGGGAGTGAACGGGGTTTACAAAATGTGCACTATATTGATGCAACATTATAGCAAATAAGAATAACATCCTTCACTCCTCAAATTGTATTGTTATGAAAAAAATCGGCATCCTGCATGGTAAAGAACGCTCCTTTCCGTTGGCCTTTGTTGAGCGTATTAACAGTAAAAAAATAGATGGTGTAATAGCCGAACCCGTACGAATTGAAAAAGTAGTACAGGGTGAAGGAAACGGCTATGCTGTTATTGTTGACCGTATTTCACAAGATGTACCCCATTACCGTGCCATGCTTAAGAATGAAGCCATTGCCGGTTGTGCAGTAATCAACAATCCTTTCTGGTGGAGCGCAGATGATAAATTTTTCAACAACTGCCTCGCTACAAAAATCAATGTACCGGTTCCTAAAACTGTTATTCTTCCTTCTAAAGACCGCCCGGATGATACCGGTGAAGAATCCTTCACCAATCTTGCCTACCCCATGGATTGGGAAGGCATGTTTAACTACATCGGCTTTCCTGCTTATATGAAACCATTTGCAGGGGGAGGCTGGAAGAATGTATATAAACTCCGCAATGCAGAAGAGTTTTTTGAAAAGCATGCTGAAACAGGTCAGCTGGTAATGCTGCTGCAGGAAGAAATTCAGTTTGAAGAATATTACCGCTGCTATTGCATCGGCCGTAAATATGTGCGCATCATGAGTTATGAACCACGTAATCCGCATCATCTGCGTTATGTAGCGGATTTCAAACCCAGCGCTGAAAAACTGCAGATGATGACTGATATTGTACTCCGCATCAACAACTACCTCGGTTATGATTTTAACACCGTTGAACTTGCTTTACGCAACGGGGTTCCTTATGCCATTGATTTCTGCAACCCGGCACCGGATGCTGACCTGGCCAGTGTGGGACAGGAAAATTTTGACTGGGTGGTGGAAGCAGCTGCTACTTATGCTATTGAACGGGCGATGGATCAAAAAGACGGACAGGATAATTTAACCTGGGGTGAATATGTAAAAAGAGGCGCCAACAAACAGCAGTTGTATTAACCAAGATAAAAACACATTATGGGCTCTATTAACTATAAACAATTTACACTGGGTGTAGAGGAAGAATACATGGTGTACGATCCTGCCACAAGGGAACTTAAAAGCCATGAGCAGCGCATTGTTACAGAAGGACAAAAAGTAATCAAGGATAAAGTAAAAGCTGAAATGCACCAGGCAGTGGTAGAAGTGGGCACGGATATTTGCGCCAATATTGATGAAGCCTATGCTGATGTTGCTACGCTTCGCCGTACCATCAGCGGTATTGCCGGTGAAATTGGATTAGCAGTTGGCGCCAGCGGTACGCATCCCTTCAGCCATTGGCAGGATCAGTTGATTACAGATCATGTGCGTTACAATCAAATTGTAAATGAACTGCAGGAAGCGGCAAGAAGTAATCTCATTTTTGGTTTACATGTACATGTGGGTATGCAGGACAGGAAAATGGCTATTCATTTAGCTAACAGTGCCCGTTACTTTCTGCCGCATGTGTATGCACTCAGTACCAACTCACCTTTTTGGGAAGGAAGATTAACCGGTTACAAGAGTTTCCGCACCAAAGTGTTTGATAAGTTTCCCCGTACCGGCATCCCTGAATACTTTGACAGTATTGAAGCCTACGATAACTATGTAGCCTTGTTGATCAAAACCAATTGTATTGATAATGCCAAGAAGATATGGTGGGACTTAAGAGTACATCCGTTCTTTAACACGATTGAGTTCCGTATTTGTGATGTGCCGATGACGGTAATGGAAACCATTGCTATTACGGCATTATTCCAGGCCATTACCGCCAAACTGTACAAACTGCGTAACAAAAACATGAACTTCATTCAATACCAGCGTGCCTTAGTGAATGAAAACAAATGGAGAGCCAGCCGTTATGGTATTGATGGTTACCTGATTGATTTTGGAAAGGAAGAAGAAACCAATACCCGTAGTTTGATTTATGAGCTGCTTGACTTTGTAGATGATGTAGTGGATGAACTGGGTTGCCGTTATGCGATCAACTTTATACCTAAAATGCTGGAGCAGGGCACCGGTGCTGACCGGCAGTTGAAAGTGTATGAACAAACCAAACATTTGCCAACTGTGGTTGACTATATTGGAAGCCAGTTTTTGGCGGGGATTTGATTTCAAAAGAATAAGGTCATCATTTGATGGCCTTATTCTTTTTTTATAAATACCTTTCTATTTTTCAAAATACGCCACCGTCCCTCCTACCCACTCTTTATCTTTATTGTAACGCACCCCAATCATTTTTCCTTTACTCATACGTGCCAGGTTAATAGCAGCATGCGGCCGCTTATCTCCTTCTTTCCATACATACATCATTCTTATTTCCACTTTGGCAGGGCCATCAGGTGTTTCAATCACATCCGCATAATTTACTTTACGCTGCAGTATATAGTTTTCAGGGTCTTCGATGGCATCAATATCTTCCCTAGTTACATCAATCTTTACACCCTGGCCGGCAAAAGAAAACAAAGGCTTGAGTACGTAGCGGCTTAAATCATCGGGCAGTTGTTTTACTTCATTTAAGAAAAATGTTTGCGGTACAAACTGATGATTGATGTACGGCAAGGTGTATTTGCTGATGCGGTAAAACCAGTTAGGATGCGGTAACCACTCCACGTCAAGGTCTGCAGTAATGTCCACTACATTTCCAAGGGAAGCACGGTTGGCTTTAAAGTCATCAAAGATGATGCGGTTGTAAATGCGTTTCACTTTTGTTTTAACACCTTTGTTTATATAAAACAGCTCACGGCCTTCCTTTAGTAAATCAGTAAGGTTTACGGTTTCAATTCCAATATAATCTTTGCTGCATCTGAAATCAATTCTTGTTTTCTGTTCATCCGGATTTATTTCCAGCAGTATCACATTCTCTTTCGGCAAATCACCCACAATCAACTCCTGTAACATTTGCAGATAGGTTTCTTTTGTATAACCGTTGAGATAATGACTGTAGTTGGATGGAATCGAAAAATGCCGCTCCAGCACTTCAGGATAATATACCTGGAAAGCATAGAGTGTGGGGAAGCCCTGCATTTCAATAAGCTGTGGTTCCAGTTCGCCTTGGTCATTCAGGCATACGCCAAAATCAAAAGAAATCATATGTGAAATGCCGGACTCATGCGGTACTTTTTCGCCATGAGGTATGGCACTTTCTGTAAGCTTTTCAAAATCAGGATCGCAAATTACATCCACAATACTTTCACAGGCATTCAGAAGTTTTTCTTTAAAAGCCTTATCAACAAATACCGGTGTTTCGCTCACCCTGAATTCAATATCTCCCGGATGCTTACTGTCAAGATCAGCCAGGAATGCCTTGTATTTTTCTACCGTAAATTGCTCATTAAACTGTGTACGCATATTGGAAACCATAGAATGCAGTTTTGCTTTCTAAAAATAGATGGTTTCTTTGAAACGTAAAGGAGAATTATACAGTTTCAGGCACCGGTGCAAAAACGGCACGGAAGAGGAAATTAGGAAGAATGTGTGCATAGGTCCACATAATTTTATCCGGATCACCCAGGTGCTCAATCATGCTTTGCCATTTATCAAAGCCGTGGTTATCAATCACCGTTTTTTTCTTTTCATCTGTTTGCAGGTACATACTCATACCGGGTGCATCAGCTTCGGGATGAAACTGAGTGCCGATCATATACTCATTAAAACGAACGGCCATGATAGCACGCTCGTAAGGTACATGCGGACGATCTTTTTCAATACAAAGCAGCCGGATACCTCTTTGAGTTAAATCTTTAATGTCAGGCTGTATTACCTGGTAATCCCTGCTGTCAACAGCATAAAAAGGATCTTTCAATCCATCAAATACCGGCTCTGTTACCTGTGTATGCATGAGATGAACCGGAAATACCCCAAAGGCAGTTGATTTTCTTTTGGAAACAGTACCTACATTAAAATAGCGGCAGGCAATCTGGAACGAGTGGCAGATAAAGAATACATGCTTTTTATGTTCCGCTTCTTCTTTTTGATTCCAATCAAGCACCTGTTGCAACCAGTTGAAATATTGTTCTTCCCAGAGTTGACCTTCCCCATCAAACGGACTGCCCGGTCCTCCCGATGAAATGAATATATCATAGCTGAGATCAGGTATTTGGTTTTTACCACGCACATCAAATTCATCCCAACTCAGGTCAATGTGATGTTCTTCGCCAAAGAGATTAAGAATTTCACGGATACATCGCATGCCCTGGTTGGCAACGCCATTGTACAGATCCAGAACAGCAACTTTTACAGGCTTTCTTTTTGCCAAACTCATAGCCGCAAATGTACCAAAAAACAACAGTTAGAAAGATTACTACAGTTTCCACAACTGTGGATAGGCATAAAAAAGCCTGTTTTATGCAAACAGGCTTCTTACAAAACTCAACGCATCAGAGGGCGGACAGGAATTGATGAATTTTATCAAGACTGGAAAGTTCCGGTTTTACAAACGTGCTGAAGTTGGCAATCACTTTTTCATCTTTTACACCGAAGTAATAACTGTCGGCCACTTTTGAAATGGTTACAATTTTTACGTCACTGTTGATGGGAATATTCGGGAATGAAAAAGTACGCAGGCTGCTGTTGCCACTTAACTGTACAACGGAACGGAATGATTTAAACACGAGGTACACCGCTGTATTGGCATTCGAAAAAAGATTGGGCAATACCACATTCACTTCTGTTTTTGGTGCTGTGGGTTCTAAAAGACGATCTACATTCAACCAGCCGGTTCTTGTTGTTGACACTGCATAGCCTTTTAAAAACGGCGCTGTATTGGAAGACCATATGCCCACCTGTGAGCCATCATTAGCTGGCAGCCAGTTAAATAAACCGTTAACGGTTGGCGCAATGCTGTTATAATACAAACTCATTCCTGTTTTAGGAGCTTCATCAGGGTATTTGATGTAGATATTTTTATTGGGGTTGATGGTAAGCACGGTACCGGTTGATGTAAACAGTTTAACAAAGAAGGCGCCACCTGACTCCAACGGAAAGCGATTGGAACTGGTGGGAATATTATAACGGATAAAATCACCTTTCTTTTGTACCAATACAAATTCTGCACGTACGATTCCTGTGTATTCAGCACCTGTAGCAAGTAAAGATGTTCTTGGAATTTCAATAACAAAACCAGCAGAGGTACGGATTGAAGTATCAGTAGAGGCGCTTACCTGCTGTACAGTAAAGCTCCCGGAAATTTTTTCAGATAACTGTATCACCTGGGCATTACTGTTTAGAGTATTAACCCATGCACTATCCAGTTGCTGTCCCGGATCAGGAATAAAAATATCTGAATCCTTCTGGCAGGAAACCAGGAGAAACAGAATAGCGCCAAGTGTTATAAAATACGTTTTCATGTGTAATCAATTTAAAAAGGTGTTTTTCCAGGTGTTGAAACTTCCGTAACTATTTGATGCCGGTATCAACGGTAACGCTGCCCTTTGGGCAATAAATTATAGCGGATACCTAATTGCATACCGGTAATGATATAGCGTTGTTTTACGTAATTGGTTGATTGTGTTACAGGGTTAAAGTTGTAACGCATATAAGGTTCGCCAAACAAATGCACACGATCGTTCAATCGTTTATAAATACTCACACTGGCAAACATGCCGATACCGATATTACTCCGCCAATGATTGGCATTACTGCCCGATGCTGTTGAAATACGAACGGGTTTATAGGCCGAGTCCAGCACTTCACCGCTGTACATAGAAGTGATATTAAAAACAGGCCCGGCATTAATGGCAAAATGCATGAGCTCCGGGTTGCCGAATTCATAAGAGAAAATAACCGGCAAATCAATAAACCGGTAACGGTTATACGTAGTGCGGTAACGGGTACCTGTTTGCTCATAATACATGGTATCACGGATAAACAGTGTATCGCCGGGCGAACGTACTACGGTTCGGATAGTAATAATTTGGGTTAACTGCCTTGAGTTTTCAGTAACTAATTTTAAGCGTTCGTTGATTTGACTATAATTTACGCCTGTTTTAATCAAGGTCTTTTCACCCAGGTTTTTTACAAGCCGCACTCCGGTGCTGTAACTGGTGCGGTAATCTTCAGTGTTTTTTCGCTCTGCTAAATACGATGGTGATGTGTTAGAGGCATTGATACTTCTTACATTATAATCCGGAGCAATATAGAATTCAAGATATAAATCTCTTCTTCTGGGTCCGTTAATGGTGGGACAGGAAGGTTTGTTTTGCGGCAATGCAATAGCACCAAGCTTTAATATTGGTTGTTTCTGATTTCGTAAACTGCTTCCGGTAAGTTGTAACGTATTGGTCGCATCAGAAGATGGCTCTTGCACTGATTGAGGTGTTGATGCCTGATTAGATGTTTCAGATGCATTGACAACTGATGTTGACTGATGGAAACGTTTATTTGAATAAACCGGTTCTGTTGCTGCTGATTTGCTGAATTGTTTATTTTTTGCTTTGTCAGTTGAAACGAAATCTGTTTTGGTTGATGAGGCCGGTACCAATGTTTCATTTGCTGATGCAGTTACAGCTGAAGTTTTATTTAAAGATTGATTAGATGATGTTGATGTTACATCAGATGAAGATTGGTCAGTTATTGCAACCGGAACAACTGAATTTTTTTGCTCATTAGATACTCCATTCTTTTGAACAATTGTTTGATTGATTTGCTTTGATTTTGTTTCCAGCAAAATAACTCCTGTGCTGATCATGAGCAATAAGCCAATGGCCAGCAACCAATAACGTTTATTCAGGAAAAAGAAACCACGACGGTCGTCTTTCTCTTTTTGCATCCGTTCCCATACATGCATGGGCGCCCCGGAGTCGTACCGCTCCAGTTTGGATTTAATGAATTCATCAAATAATTTATCCGTCATACTGCCACCGGTTTTTGCAGTTTAGAAATTTCGTTTTGGAGGTACCTTCTCGCCTTTACTAATTGTGAGCGGCTGGTACTGTCTTTTATATTGAGCATTTCAGCAATCTCTTCATGACTGTAACCTTCAATAACATGCAGGTTAAAAACAATTTTATATCCTTCGGGCATATTATGAATGAGCTTCAGCAAATCATTCTCGCCTAAGTGGGTGTATGCAGCCGGCTCCAGACCACTGCCCTGCTGTACAGTTACATCCGGCTTTATTTCATCAAACCGAATTTTTTTCTTCTGGCAATGTTTTAAAGCCGTATTCACCACTATTCGGCGGATCCATCCTTCAAAAGAGCCTTCAAATTTGAATTGAGAAAGATTGCGGTACACTTTTACAAACGACTCCTGCAGCAGATCTTCAGCCTCCATACTATCCACAGCATACCTCAGGCAAACGGTAAGCATTTTGCCGGCAAACCGCTCAAACAGCAGCCGCTGGCATTGCACATCATTACGGATGCAGCCCTGGATCAGTTGTTGTTCTGTGAGTGTCAGATTATAGCATTGTTCTGGTTACGAGATTCGGGTCAACTATTTAACGCTGCCCAAGCCGTCTTATTTTAGCAAAAAAGGCCGCCTAAAAGGGCAGCCGGCAATATTTTGTAAAAAATGGCAACAGGTTACATGCCTATATCCATTTTCTTTTGCTTTAAACCGCCCAGCGAAGGGTCCATTTCAATGGCTTTATCACATAGCGCCATACCTTTTTCTTTTTGCCCCATTTTTTGGTAGGACATGCCGATCATGTAAAGTGAGCGTGCACTTTTATTATCTAACTGTAACACTTTGTCCCAATTATCAATGGCCGATTGAAATTGACCGCTTTTATAATAAGCTTCTGCTAAAGCATAGGTTACGGCAACACTATAAGGTCTTTTTTCCAGTGATTTATTCAACAGCTCCGTTGCTTTTATAAAATTGCCGGTGTTCATATAGCTGTACGCCAGGTTTTCATAAAAATCAGCGTTCTGCACCCATCCTCTTTGTGCCGCCAGTTCAAACATGGCAATGGCGTTTCTATCATCAGGAATGGAGTAATAAACCATCCCTGTTTCATACACATAACGGGCATTGTTAGTATCAAGAGCTGCTGCTTTTTTATAAAAAGGAATGGCTTGCTTATACCGCTCCATCTCTACATAGCTTCGGCCAATGGTGTAAAACATCATAGCATTTGTTGAATCCTTTTCAACAGCGTATAAAAGACGATTGATGGCGAAGGGATAATTCTCAAGATAGTAATAACACATACCTGCTATCTGGTGCAAAGGCTGGTCTTTATGTTTGGCTTCCCAGCGCTCCGTAAAAGAAAGTGCATCTTTATGGCGGCCAAGATTGTAATAGAGTTGTGCTAATTGCTGAAAAGTAGCTTCATTATCGGGTTCCAGCTGATGCCATTTTGTATAAGCTATAACGGCCTGGCGGTAATTACGTGTTTCCACAGCATAGTCTCCCATAGCCTGCAAGGCAGCAACATTGGTGGAATCAAACTGTATAGATTTTTCAAACAGGTTCAGCGCCTGCTGAATGCGGCGTTCCTGAACAGCCAGTTTTGCTTTTGATAAATAAAAATCGGAACTGTCTCTATTTTGAGCCTTTGCTGAAAGACCCAAGACTAAAATAAGAAGAATGGAAAATGAGGATTTCATGGATATAGAACTGTTGGTACTTAAAATTAAGATTCCTGCACTTACAGGCAGCTAAAACCCTGCCGTTTTTTGTTTTTTAGGTGTTTATCTGAGGATTACAGCGCCTAAAGGAGGCAAATTCAAACTTATCTTATACCACTTTTCCTTTTTATCAGTTGCTGTAACCTCTATGTCAGGATTAGTAACGTTTCCGGAGCCCCAGAATTGTTTATCATCACTGTTAAATAATTCCTGCCATTTATCTTTCCCCTGTACGTGCACTTCCCAGTTTTCACGAACCACCGGAGTCATATTTAAAACCACCAGTACATCATCTTCCGGCTTTTTGCCTTTACGCTTATAAACCATTACGGATTCACTTCTGTGATTTAAATCCACCCATTCAAAACCATATTGGTTGAATTGATTTTCATACAAAGCCGGTTCGGATTTGAGGAGGTGACAAAGTTGCTTCACACATTCACGCATGCCTTTGTGGGAATCGTATTGAAGCAGTTCCCATTGTAACTCACTTTTATAATTCCATTCATTGGTAGCTCCAAACTCATCACCCATAAACAACAATTTACCACCGGGATGTGTAAACATATAACTGTACATCAAACGCAGGTTGGCAAATTTCTGCCATTCATCGCCGGGCATTTTATACAGCATGGGGCTTTTGCCATGTACTACTTCATCATGACTGAGCGGTAACATAAAATTTTCATCATAATAGTACATCATGCTGAAGGTAAATTGATCCTGCTGATGCTGACGGTATAACGGATCCTGCTTAAAATACTTCAATGTATCATGCATCCAGCCCATCATCCATTTCATTCCAAAGCCAAGACCATCTTCAAACGTGGGTTTGGAAACACCAGGCCAGTCTGTAGCCTCTTCGGCAATGGTTTGCACATCGGGCAAATCACGGAAGATGGTTTCATTTAAATCTTTTATGAAAGCGATTGCTTCAAGGTTGCCATCGCCGCCAAACTCATTGGGCTCCCATTGCCCGGCAGTTCTTGAATAGTTGAGTTTAAGCATAGATGATACAGCATCTACCCTTAATCCATCAGCATGAAAATTTTTCAGCCAATGCATGGCACTGCTGATGAGAAATGATTTTACTTCTCCCCTTTTGTAGTTGAAAATATAACTGTTCCAGTCAGGATGGTAGCCCTTGCGCATATCTGCATACTCATAGGTATGTGTACCATCAAACATAAACAAACCATGAGCATCATAAGGAAAATGAGATGGCACCCAATCCAGTATCACACCAATTCCTTCTTCATGAAAACGATCTACCAGGTTCATGAATTGCTGTGGATTTCCATAGCGTGATGTAGGTGCAAAATAACCGGTGCCCTGGTAACCCCAACTGCCGTCAAACGGATGTTCCATTACGGGCATGAGCTCCACATGTGTAAAGCCCATTTCTTTCACATAGTTCACCAATCGATCAGCAAAATAATCATAACTGTGGTACACTTCTTCATTGTTTCTGTCGGGCCGCATCCAACTGGCGAGGTGTACTTCATATACACTCCAGGGAGCATGCAGTTTGTTATGGTCTTTGCGTTTTTTCATCCATGCTTCATCCCGCCAGGTATAATTTAAATCCCATGTAATGGAAGCTGTTTTAGGACGCACTTCCCAAAAGTTTGCATAAGGATCTCCTTTGTCTAATTTCAATCCGGCATAACCATGAATATGATATTTATAAGATTCACCTTTGCCAATATTTGGAATAAACCCTTCCCAGATACCGCTGTTATCCAGCCGGACATATAAAGGATGACTTATAGGGTTCCAGTGGTTAAAATTTCCAATCACAGAAACAAATGTTGCATTAGGCGCCCATACGGCAAAGTAATAACCATCCGTGTCCAGCACTTTCATAGCATGTGAACCAAATAATTCATAGCAGCGGTAATTGGTACCATTTTGAAAATTGGCAATATCATCACCTTCAAAGCGGGAATAATTCCAAACGGATTTGGAGGTATCTACAAAGTGATAGTCTTCGTAACGTTTACTTCCTTTCTCCGTGGCTTGCGCTGAATTTGATATTGCAGTGGAATCCTGGTTGGTAGTTGCTTTTGCCATTTATAAAAAAACGGTTTGTTTCTTATGGAAAAATAACACTTTAACATCTTGCACACAACAACAAATAAAAAAAGATTCTATTGTTGTAGTAATATTTGAAATCAACACCCGTCTATGTCGCCAAAACTATTACTGTTGATCTTGGGTATCAGCATGTCCTCATCAGCATTTGCCCAGTCAACTATCAAAGGAAAAATCACCGACACTTCCACCTCCACAAATCTGAAAATGGCTGTCATTTCACTTATTCAAGCGAAAGACTCGGTGCTTCTGCAATTTACAAGGGCAGATGAAAAAGGCCAGTTTGAATTAAAAAACATCAAAGAGGGAAGATATATTCTCATGGTTAGTTTCCCTGGTTTTGCAGATTATGTTGAAGACCTGGAAGTTGAAACATTGGCTGACATCAACAAAACAATATTTATTATTCCTAAAACAAAGTTGCTGGAAGAAATCATTATTCAGCAGAAAGTAGCCGCTATACGCATGAAAGGCGATACGACCGAGTTTAAAGCTGACAGTTTTAAAGTAGGGCCCAATGCCAATGTGCAGGACTTATTAAAACGTTTACCCGGTTTGCAGGTAAATGCCAAAGGTGAAATAACTGCACAGGGGCAAAAAGTGGAAAAGGTGTTAGTGGATGGAGAGGAATTTTTTAGTGATGACCCTGCTGTAGTTACTCAAAATCTCCGGGCTGACGTGGTAGATAAAGTACAAGTGTTTGACAAAAAAAGTGAGCAAGCTGAGTTTTCCGGAATTGATGACGGGCAAAAAACAAAAACCATTAATCTTGAATTGAAAGAAGATAAGAAGAAAGGGTATTTCGGAAAATTAGAAGCAGGCACAGATGCACAAAATTACTATAATGACAAAGGGATGATTAATGCATTCAGAAAAAAAAGGAAGATTGCCGCTTATATTACTACTAATAACACAAGCTTTCAGGACTTAAACTGGAGTGAACAGCGAAACTTTGGAGCCAATAACATGAACATTGAGATGAATGAAGATGGGGGAATGTTTATGTGGAATGAGGGTGATGAATTTAACCGGGGGCAGGGCTTGCCGCAATCTGTTACGGCGGGCGCTTCTTACATAAACAAATGGAATAAAGATAAGCAGGGCATTAATAGTTCATTTCAGTTTAACGATCAACAGGTTAATGGTATTAACGGAAGTATTACCAAAACCATTTTGCCGGACACAACATTTACGAATACAACTTCAGAACATTTTAACACCTGGCGGCAACGAAAGAAATTATTTGCCACTTATGATTGGCAAATTGATTCCACCAGTTCCTTTAAGCTCAAGGCAAGCGGCTCCCTAGTCAATAATGAAAGGATCAGTGAGTTTACGGGGAGAAGTATCAGTGAAGAAAACACTACTATCAATGAAACCAGGAGAACTACAAACAATAAAAGTGAAAACCAAGACTTCACATCCGAGCTCAACTGGAAAAAGAGGTTAAAGAAAGCCGGACGTACGATCAGCATTACGGGTAACTTCAGCAGTAATCTTGTGGATGGGGATGGATTTCTTTTTGCAGATAACTCATTTTTTGGAAAAAACGGCAACCTTGTAACACAGCAGAATATCAACCAAAAGAAAACCATTGACGAAAAGCGCCAAACCGTACAAAGCAGTCTTACTTATACCGAACCTCTTTCCAAAAAACTAATGCTGGAGCTTAATTACAGAAATGCCTTTAATCAGAATAACTCTCTCCGCAACACCCTTGAGCAAAGCGTAAACGGAGGTCAGTATGATAAACTTGTTGATTCACTTAGCAATCACTTCCTTTTCAAAACATCTGATCATTCAGGGGGCTTTACCATTCGTTTTACGGAGAAAAAATACACATTGTCAATAGGAACCGGTGTAGGAAGAACAAATTTTGAATTGGAAGAATTGCGTAAAAATCAACAGCGCAGTATTGGGTTTACCAACTTGTTGCCAAGAGCAAGCATCAAGTTCACGCCAAAAAAGCAGCGGAGTTTCAATCTTACATATAATGGCAATACTCAAAACCCTACCCTTTTACAAATCAATCCAATAATTGACAATACAGATCCTTTAAACATTACAATTGGCAATGAGAATCTCAAACAGGCATTCAGCCATAATTTTACTTTAAACATCAGCGATTATAAAATTATAAAAAGCCGTAATCTTTATTTATGGAGCAGTTATTCCTTTATTAATAATGCCATCACTAATGCAAACAGTATTGATTCACTTGGCAGACGGGTGAATCAAAGTATCAACGTCAATGGCAACTACTTCGGTAATTTATACGGAGGATACGGATTTGAAATTGTAAAAAGCCTCAATTTCAATATAAATGTGCAGGCAAATATTAACCGCTTTATAAATTTGGTAAACGGAGTTCGTAATGTTAATAATAACTACAGTTACGGTATTGGGTTTGGCATTTATAAATGGAGTGAGAAAGCGCTCAATTTCGGTTTCAGCCTCTCGCCCATGAGAAATGTATCCCGCTCCTCTATTAATAAAGATGTTGTAACAAAATACTGGAGTCTTTCTGCATATCCCAACCTTGAAGTAAAACTGAAAAAGCAAAAATTATACTTCAATATCGAAAGTAATATTAACCTTTATGAAAAAGTAGGTGCCTTCCAGAACCAGCGGAATATATTTCTGATTAATGGTAATGTACGACGCACCTTTACAAAATCGGATGCCCTGGAAGTGAAATTATCAGTTAATGATTTACTCAATCAAAACCTTGGCATTCAACGGAACATTACCAGCAATTTTGTACAGGAACAAACCTTTCAGAATTTACGTCGTTTCTTCCTCTTAAGTTTCACCTGGAATTTCAGTAAAAATGGAAAACCTACAAACGGATTTTAATATGAAGAAAATTTCAGCTTTAATAATAATCACATTAGTCTTTTGCGTTGCTGCATCAGCTCAAACGGTTTTTATTTCAACCGGCTTTATTGAATACGAACGGAGAATGAACCAATTTTCGTTTTATGATAAAGAAGATGAAGAGAGTGTATGGATACAGGAAATGAAAAAAACATTTCCCAAAATGGTGAATGATGTATATCACCTGTATTTCAATAATCAGAAAACGGTTTATAAACTAGGCGTTGAAAACACAAATATTCAATATGTATGGGGACGTAAACCGGGTGAAAATGATGTAACAGTTCGGGACTTGGTTAACAACACTATCTCTGTACAACGGGATGTATTTGAACAAACCTATTTAATTAAGGACAGCATTCGTCAAAACAAGTGGCGTATAACTAATGAAACAAGAACCATTGCCGGTTTTGAATGTCGTAAGGCAGTAACCATCATTTGTGATTCAGTATATGTTGTTGCTTTTTATACAGATGAAATTGCTGTAAGCGGCGGGCCTGAAAATTTTGGTGGACTACCGGGTATGATTCTCGGACTTGCTGTGCCCCGTTTGCAAATGACATGGTTTGCTACAAAGGTTGTGGTGCAACAACCTACTGAAGCTGTTCTTAATCCCAGGCAAAAAGGAAAAACAGTAACATGGCTTAATTATGAAAAAGATTTAAATAAAGCGGTTGGCGATTGGGGTAAATATGGTGCAAAAGTTATTTGGAATCTCATGCTATAAAATAAAGCCCCGTTTAGTACGGGGCTTTATTTTAGAACGATTATTCTGATTTATCTTAATTCCAACACCAGGTTACTCACGGGTAATAACGTAATTGTTTTCTCCAGTTTAAATACCTGTCCTGCTGCTACATCCAGCGCTGCTGTATAACCTTTGATGCGTTCTTCAAATCTTGCAAGATCAATCGTTTTGGGTTCAGGATTTGTATTCATGATGCACATCACCGTTTGTTTACCGTCATAACGAAAATAAACATACACACCATCTACCGGCAGGTATTGCATAAACTTACCTGTTTTGATAGCGCTTGATTGTAAGCGGAAATTGGCAAGAGTTTTAATGTAGTTAAAGATGGAATTTTCTTTTGCTGTTCTTCCTGCTGCTGTAAACTTATTGGCAGCATCACCTTCCCATCCGCCGGGAAAACCCCAACGCACATAACCATCGTTAGGCGATGTTACGCCTGTCATCAGTATTTCATTGCCGTAATACATTTGCGGAATACCTCTGCAGGTGAGCAACCATGCAAAGGCCATCTTGTATTTAGAAGTATCTTCTCCAACAGTGGAATAAAAACGACTGATATCATGATTATCCAGAAAGATCACCTGGCGCATGGGATCTTTATACACTACATCCTGGGCCAGTGTAGTGTACAGTTTATTTACCCCTTCTGTCCACCCGAATTTTTCATTGCAGGCAGGTGTAATCCCATAAAACAAAGTTTGGAAATCTGTAGTGGCCTGCATATTGCTTTTGTATTTGATGTTAAATACATTTTCGCAGAAGTAAGCCTGGTTGATCACACCATGCACCCATGTTTCACCAAAAATGGTAATCTTAGGATATTCATCATACAATGCTTTGTTACAACGGTTCATAAACTCCAGATCATTATATGCATAGGTATCAATACGGAAACCATCAACACCAAATTCCTCCACACTCCAGATAGCGTGCTGTATTAAAAAGTTCTGAACAAATTTGTTGCTGTGATCCCAATCAGGCATGGACTTCACAAACCAACCATCACTCATAAGTTTTTTATCCATCATGGAAGCATAAGGGTCGAATAACGCCTGGTCTTTGTAATTGGTTTGTGTAAATGTGGGCCAGCGATGGAACCAGGTACTATCCGGCATATCACGGTACAAAACATGTTCAATGCCTACATGATTGTACACCGCATCACTTACATACTTCAACCCTTTTTGATGCATGGCCAGTACCAGGTTTTTTAAACCCATATAACCACCAAGACGTGAATCTACTTTATAATGATCTGTAAATGCATAGCCATGCTCAGTACGTTCGGGCATATCATTTTCCCAAACAGGATTCAACCACAGCGAAGTAACGCCAAGGTCTTTTAAATAGTCGAGATGATTTTGAATGCCTTTTAAATCACCACCATGCCGGTTGAACACGGTATCACGACGAAGCGTTTGATCCCGCATGCCCGGCACTTTATCATTCATTTTATCGCCATTGCTGAAACGATCAGGCATAATGAGGTACATCAGATCAGCGGATGTAACACCTTGTGCAAACTCAGTACCACGGCCCGGCCTTCTGCTGCTGATGTTGAATTCAAAATTCACCGGTTCATTACCCTTACGTGTGCGGATGCCAATAGTACCCGGCTTTGCAGTAGGCGCAATGGTCATATCCAGGATCACATAATTCTTATTGGCAAAGCGGTTCACTTTGGAAATAGTTACACCCGGGTAAGTAGTAGTAAATCCGGTGTGATTGCCCACTCCTTCTCCACGGATCATCAATTGAATTTTATTGTACTTCATACCAATCCACCAGTTAGCCGGATAGGTATTGTACATGATTTGTGCAGATGAGATAGTTACTGCAAGGCACAGTAACTTGAACGTAATAATAAGTTGTTTCATATGTTTAGTCGTTATCTTTTACAAGTAGGGTTAATATTCCAGCTACAATCATTGAAGCTCCACCAAGCATTACGGTACTTAAGGTATTAGCATCAAATATTTTCATGGTGAAAAAACCAAGTATTGTTGCAGCAAAGATTTGAGGTATTACGATAAAGAAATTAAATACCCCCATATAATAACCCATTTTATTAGCAGGTAAGGCTCCTGATAAGATAGCATAAGGCATAGATAGAATACTTGCCCATGCAATACCCACCATTCCCATTGAAACTGCAATCATTGTTGGGTTTGAGAACCATCCAATTGACATTAAGCCAAAGCCTCCAATAATAAGACAAATCAAATGTGTAATGCGACGATTGGTTCTAAAAGCAATCCATGGAATAATAAAAGCAAACAAAGCAGCAACACCATTTCTGATTGAAGAGCATACACTCAGCCAATCAGCACCGTCATTAAACTCTTTTTTTACTCTTTGTAACTGTGTCTTTTCTTCCATAGAGGTTACAGTATTTACACTGTCAGAAAAATGATTGGCAAGGTTAATTGATATGGTGACAGGATTATCGGAAGGTCTGTATTTATTGATTTCATCAATATCTGTTTTAAGCGACTTAAAAAGTTTTTTATCTTTTTCAGCAATTGATTCATCAGATAGCTGTAAAGCGATAGAGCTTTCCATCTTTTGCACTAATGCTTTATCAATCTTCATATTGTATTTATTGCTTGTAACAGCATTAGTACTGTAAATCCACATAGCAAATAGCGCAAACCAGGTAAAGAACTGAACAATTGCTAATTGTGCCATTGTTTTTGGCATTTTGAATATTCCGCCAAAAGTTTCTTTTACACCTTCCCAAAATCCGGTTTCTTTATTTTGTTTTTTAAACTCTTCAATATCTTCAGGAGGAAATTCTTTTGTAGTAAAAACAGTGTACATCACTGCTGTTAAAAAGGCAAATGCTCCTGCATAAAAACTCCATTTTACAGAGGGTGGAATGGTACCAGAGGGAGATGTATTACTGATGTTAAACCAATTTGTAAAAACCCATGGCAAAAGAGCTGCTATAACAGATCCTAATCCAATAAAAAAACTCTGCATGGCAAACCCTGTTGTTCTTTGTTTAGGAGGAAGTTTATCTCCTACAAAAGCCCTGAAAGGTTCCATTGAAATATTAATAGAAGCATCCATAATCCAAAGCATACCGCCTGCAATCCATAATGCTGATGAATTAGGCATTACAATTAAAGCGATCGTTGCAAGAATAGCTCCAATAAAAAAATAAGGTCTACGTCTACCCCAAAACGGATGCCATGTTCTATCGCTTAGATAACCAATAATAGGCTGTACCACCAAGCCTGTTACAGGGGCTGCAATCCATAATAAAGGAATTTCATCTTTATTAGCCCCAAGCGTTTCAAATATGCGGCTTACATTAGAATTTTGAAGTTCAAAGCCAAACTGTATTCCAAAAAATCCAAAACTCATATTCCATATTTCACGGAAACTGAGTTTTTTTTGAGTTACAGATGAAGAATGATTAGATACAATAGTGGTTCCTCCTGCCATAATCAATAGTTGCGTCTCTCCCTGTGAGACATTGAACAATGAAATCTTAAAGCTCCCTTTAGGGATGGGGCTTCATTTATATCACAAATCCGTCCGGTAAAATTGCTCCTTTCTTTACTACTACAATTCCATCTTTTACTGAATACAATGCATGATCGGTATTGGGCAGATGAGCACCGCCGTTGATTCGTACGTCATTACCAATCCGGCAATTCTTATCAATGATTGCATTCTTTATATAACAACGTTCGCCAATACCTACTTTAGGAATGCCACGTTCGGCAGCGTGCAGCATTTCTTCTAATGTTTCATAATAATCAGTACCCATGATATAACTGCTCACTACCGTTGTGCCATGACCAATACGTGTACGGATACCAATCACACTGTTCTCCACCCTGCTGGCTAAGATGATGGAACCTTCCGCAATAATGGTTCTTTCCAAAGTAGTTCCGCTTATTTTAGCAGGAGGCAGCATGCGTGCACGGGTGTACACAGGCTTGGCATTATCAAATAAATTGAAATCCGGAATCTCCGCTGTTAACGCCAGGTTAGCTTCAAAGAAGGAATAGATATTTCCGATATCCGTCCAGTAACCATCATACTGATAACTGGCCACTTTGTATTTACCAATAGATGAAGGAATGATTTCTTTACCAAAATCCGTGGCATCTTTATGTTCTTCCATTAACAGATCAAGCAACAACTTCCTGTTGAAAATGTAAATACCCATACTTGCCAGGTAAATACGACCCATCCGTTGCATTTCAGCACCCGTATCACTCACCCAATCACCCAGGATATCTTTTTTGGGTTTCTCAATAAAGGAAGTAATCATGCTTTGCTCATCACTCTTTAAAATACCAAACTCAGGTGCTTCACGATCGCCGACAGGAATGGTGGCAATACTGATGTCTGCACCACGTTGAACATGATCATCAATCATTTTTTGAAAATCCATCTGGTACAACTGATCACCACTCAGGATTAAAACATAATCTGCATCATGCTGCTGCACATGCCTCATACATTGACGTACTGCATCTGCCGTGCCCTGGTACCAACCGGGATTATCCGGAGTTTGTTCTGCCGCAAGGATATCTACAAACCCTGTACTGAACGCACTGAAGTGGTACGTGTTTTTAATATGCTTGTTGAGTGATGCACTGTTGAACTGTGTTAATACAAACATGCGGTTGATATTACTGTTGATACAGTTGCTGATGGGGATATCCACCAAACGGTACTTGCCAGCAATAGGTACTGCCGGTTTGCTGCGACTTGCTGTTAAGGGATACAACCTTGTTCCAGCTCCGCCTCCGAGAATAATGGCAAGTGTGCTTCTTGAGATGCTCATAATCGTAGATTGTTTGGTAAAGAATTTATTTGAGTGACTTGTATAAAGTTATGTATTGTTGAATACTTTTCTCCCAACTGAAATCCAGTTTCATCATTACTTCACGGCAATGGGCAAACCTTTCTTTATCCTGGTACAGTTGCACGGCTCTCCATACAGAATGGCTTACATCACCTACTGATGCATTGTCAAACACCAGCCCATAACCATCCGGCATATTGATATCTTTTACTGTATCTCTTAAACCGCCGGTATTTCGCACCATGGGAACGGTTCCATAACGCATGGCATACATCTGGTTCAATCCACATGGCTCAACCCTGCTGGGCATTAACAGGAAATCAGCACCGGCATACATTAAATGACTGAGCGCCTCATTGTAACCGATATAGCAACTGTAATCTCCCTGCGAAACGGGGGCGAGTCCATTAAGTTGTGCTTCCACCTGCGGCTCTCCGCTACCCAGAATGAGAAAGTTCATTCTTCTACCGATGTAATAAAAAGAATCACCGATCAATGCCGGTAATATATCAGCCGCTTTCTCTCCCACCAATCTGCCAATGAAAACAAATAGAGGTTTGTTTACATCAAGACCAAATTGCTCACACAATCTTGCTTTGTTTTTGGCCTTGCCTTCGGTTACTGTTTCAAGTGTATAATCATCTTTTATGTAGCTGTCTTTTGCAGGATCCCATACATCAGCATCAATGCCATTAAGGATGCCGCTGCATTTACCTCTTTCATATTCAAACAAAGCTTCTAATCCATTACTCATATAACGGAGTTCATCGAGATAACTCCAGCTTACTGTTGTAACTTTTGCAGCACACTTAATAGCGCTGGCTAAAGGATTAATCGTATCTGCCCAATCCATCATGCCGGTTTTCCAACTATCATAAGGAGGAATCCAAACGCTTTTATCCCAGCCCATCCAGCCCTGGTATTGAGCATTGTGAATGGTTAATACAGTGGGGATGGATGCCAGATGATTGTAACGATAACAATACTGCATCATGAAAGGAATTAAACCTGCATGATAGTCGTGCACATGCACTACATCCGGACGATGCTGCCACGCACTCAACCAATCTACAAATGCTATTTGAAAAGCAGTGAAACGCTGTGCATCATCATCATACCCATAGATCTTTTCCCTGTCCAGCAGGCCATAAATATCAATGAGGTATAAATCAAAACCGAGTTTATTCGTAGCTTCTTTAATTACGGTGTAATCAAAAAAATAATCGCCGAGGTTGGTACGACCTTTATGTACTACCTCCCAATCGTTAGCCGCTAAGAATTTTGTGCGGTACATGGGCATTACTACTTTGGCAACATGTCCTGCACCGTTCAGATATTTCGGTAACGCTCCCACCACATCTCCCAAACCACCGGCTTTGGCTACCGGGTAACATTCGGCACTAACGTGTATTATTTCCATGAAACTGGGTTTGAAGGAATTATGCCTGAATATAGGAAGGATGTTTGATACACCAAAAAACAACAAATAATTTTTAGTAAGGGCTTTTCTTTTTATTTTGAGCGTTCAAACAAGGTAAACGATTGTTATGAACAAAACCACACAACCAACCAATTACGGAGCTCTCAGCACGCTCGTAACCGTTTTCTTTTTCTGGGGATTTATTGCAGCTGGTAATAGCGTCTTCATTCCTTTCTGTAAACATAAGTTCGGGCTGGATCAGTTTCAAAGCCAGCTTGTAGATTTTGCTTTTTATTTAGCGTACTATATCGGCGCATTGATTTTGTTTATTTATGGTGCCTTTGCCGGAAAAGATCCCGTGGGTAAATGGGGGTACAAAAAAAGTATTGTGTATGGATTGCTGTTCAGTGCCATAGGTGCAGCGGTGATGATTGTTACTGTGAATGGTAACTCCTTTTACGGTATGCTCCTTGGTTTGTTTATTGTGGCACTGGGTTTTTCATTACAGCAAACCAGTGCGCAACCTTTTGCTATTTCCTTAGGTGATCCTGCTACAGGTACCAGTCGTGTGAATTTAGGTGGAGGTGTTAACTCTTTTGGTACTACAATCGGCCCCATTGTGGTGGCATTAGCCTTGTTTGGTTCTGCAGCCGCCATTACTGATGAACAAATCAAAGCATTGCCATTAAGTAAAGTAATTATTCTGTATGTGGCGGTGGGTGGTTTGTTTATTGCTGCCGCTGCCTTATTTGGTTTTTCCAAAAAAGTACCGCCGGGCATTAATGATGAAAAGATTGAACGGGAAAATAAATCACTGTTGACCATGCTGGTGATTACGGTATTGTTAGCAGTATGCTTTACTCCTGTTTTTCAAAGTTATAAAAGTGAGGCAGCCATGAAGATTGTGAGTCTGGGTGATGAAGTAACTGCTATTGAAAAGCAGGTTGCCGCCACAATGGGCGATGTTTCAGCACTGACCACTTCAATAGAGCAAAAGAAAAATGAAATAGCTGAAATCCGTCACCCATTAGAGCAATACCGGATGAAATGGTTATTCGGTGCATTAGCTATTGTAGTGATTGGTTTGTTATTTGCCAATATGAGTGCCAAACGTAAAAGCGATGGTTGGGGTGCTATGCAATATCCGCAACTGGTGCTGGGGATGCTGGGCATCTTTACCTATGTAGGTGTGGAGGTAGCTATTGGCAGTAACCTGGGTGAACTGTTAAAGCAAAAAGATTTTGGCGGTTACCAGTCTTCACAAATTGCACCATTTATTTCCATGTATTGGGGAAGTTTAATGATCGGAAGATGGGCCGGCGCCATCAGTGCGTTTGAATTCAGCAGTAATACCAAAAAATTATTATTGGTTGTTGTGCCTATAGTGGCATTCGGAATCATTATCGGCGTTAACTCTATTGCACAATATGATATGAGTCCGTTGTATTTCTATATTGTATGTGTAGCGGTACAGATTGGCGCCTTCTTTTTAAGTAAGGACAGACCTGCAAGAACACTTTTAATATTCAGTATTTTGGGTGTTGCAGCAATGATCATTGGTATAATGACAACAGGAACTGTTTCTATTTATGCATTTTTGAGTGGAGGTTTATGTTGTTCCATCATGTGGCCCTGTATTTTCTCGTTGTCAATTGCCGGTTTGGGTAAATACACAACCCAAGGCTCAGCGTTTTTGATTATGATGATTTTGGGTGGTGGTATTATTCCTCCTATCCAGGGAAAGTTAGCAGACCTGGTTGGCATACACTCTTCCTATTGGGTAGCTGTGGTTTGTTTTTCTTATTTAGCGTTCTTTGCATTTGCAGTAAAAGGTATTTTAAAAAACCAGGGCATTGATTATGATGCTCAAGTGAGCGGCGGCGGACATTAGTACATGTTAACAACGAAATATGATTTGCGATATTTAATTTAAGTATTATGACAAAAGATTTTGCAGTTGGTATTGATATTGGAGGCACCAATACCAAGTTTGGAATTGTAGACCGCAAAGGAAATATCCTGGAACAAGGTCGTATGCGCACAGATGCACATGACAATGCCGAAGAATTTATTGAGGAGCTTTATAAAAACCTATGGCCTTTAATTGCCAATCATGGCGGTATTGACAAATTCAAAGGTATTGGTATGGGAGCCCCGAACGGAAATATTTATACCGGCACCATTGAATATGCTCCCAACCTGAAATGGAAAGGCATTATTCCAATGGCGGAAATGGTAGAGAAAAAATTTGGCTTACCTACACGCCTCACTAATGATGCCAATGCGGCTGCCATGGGCGAAATGATGTACGGTGTGGCCAAAGGAATGAAACATTTTATCACCATCACACTCGGTACAGGTGTAGGAAGCGGTATTGTAATTGATGGAAAGATTGTGGTAGGTCATGATGGATTTGCAGGAGAACTGGGACATGTGATTGTTCGTCATGGTGGAAGATTGCATAAAGGAACAGGGGCTCGTGGTTCTTTAGAAGCTTATGCGAGTGCCACCGGAGTACG
This sequence comes from Lacibacter sp., assembly GCA_050916065.1. Taxonomy (GTDB): domain Bacteria; phylum Bacteroidota; class Bacteroidia; order Chitinophagales; family Chitinophagaceae; genus Lacibacter. The sequence continues at coordinate 1,114,311 of CP051137.1, read as the reverse complement.
TGAAACTGCCATTGAATTTTTAACTGCTGAGCCGGATGCCCCCAGTTTACTCCGTAACTATACCATTGATGAATTAACCAGTGAAACAGTTTACAACTGTGCGATTCAGGGTGATGCTATTGCCAACCGGATCTTTGAATTTACCGGTGAAATTTTAGGTGAAGCCCTTGCCAACTTTGTGATGTTCTCTTCACCTGAGGCCGTTGTATTGTTTGGCGGCTTAACCAAAGCCGGTGATCTGATTTTAAAGCCTACCGTACAGGCGATGGAAGAAAACCTGATCCAGGTTTTCAAAAACAAAGTGAAAGTGATCTTCAGTGATTTGAAAGAAGCGGATGCCGCTATCCTTGGTGCCAGCGCCCTGGTATGGGAAACGGATCATTAGTGTAAACACAACTATGCAGATAAAGAAAAAGTCAGGACTTGTTGCCTGACTTTTTTTATTGAAAAAGATTTGTAATGATACCCAGCCCGGCACCATTACTCACTCCTACTTTTCCATTATCATAATTAAGCCCGGTTGCTATATCTTCTGCAAGCAGTAAAGGCCCGTCCATATCAATATAATCCACCAAAGGCGCTAAATGAGCAATTGCAGCAGAGCCAATCGTTGTTTCATTCATACAGCCGATCATAATGCTCATATTCAACTCTCTTGCTTTTTTGATCATTCTCAAAGCAGGTGTAATACCGCTGCACTTGGTGAGTTTGATATTGATACCATGAAAATGATCCTTACATTTTTCTACATCCTGTTCATACACACAAGCTTCATCAGCCAGCAAAGGCAAAGGCGATTCTTTGTACAACGTTTTCATTCCTTCCCAATTATCTTTTGCCAATGGCTGCTCTACTAATTCAACTCCCAATTCTTTCAACTGAGGAATTTTTGCAAGTGCCTCTTCTAAGGTCCATCCGGCGTTGGCATCTACACGAAACAATGCATCGGTATGTTTGCGTAATTCAGCAACCAATTCCACATCACCTTCCACGCCTACTTTTATTTTGTAAATAGGCCATGGTTTTTCTTTCATTTTTTCCACCATTTTTTCTACGGTGTCAATACCAATGGTATAATCACAAACAGGTGCTTTGCTAAAATCCAGATTCCAGAGTTGATACAATGGTTTTCCTCTCAGCTTGCCATACATATCCCAGGTGGCAATATCCAGTGCACAAACAAGAAAATTGTTTTGAGGAAACAGGTGATGCAGGTAATGCCAGTAACGATCAGGATCAGTGAAGGCAAACTTCTCCACAATCCTTTTCTTTGCTTCGAAGTCTTCGATCATTTTTTCGACCGGAATATTGTAGTAAGCAATAGCAGGTGCTTCCCCATAGCCCACTTTACCACGGTGTTCCAGTTCCACAATCAATGCAGGTTGATGTGTTTTGGTTCCTTTAGAAATTGTAAAGGGATAACGAAACGGAAGTTCAATTTTTTTATAGCGTACAGCAAGTGGCATGAAAAATTATTAATTTCTGATTCCTCATTATCAATGACTATCCTCTTCCGCTCAACTGCACCATCATACTCACATCTTCATTAAAAGTATCGTTGGCAATTAAATCTTCGAGTTTCAGATGCATGCGGTAGCGCCAGTAATGCTTGGGATTAGCCGGAACATTGATCCGTTCGTCATTGGGATTTTCTCTTCTCAAAGCTGCACTCATACCCAGCAATTCCTGCACCTGGAAAATACTCCACATGGCAGGTGAATAAACATGCTGACTGATAATACTGCGTACTATATTGGGTTCACAGTAGTAAGGCGCTTCACCCCATTGACTTAGTTCAGAATTATAGAAACTTTGTGTGGCACCACGGTCTTCCTCCCACCAGCCACGGATCGTACTCATGTCATGGGTGCTAGGTGTAACTACGCTCATATAAGGAGCATCAGCAGGGTGAAAGAATTTTCGCTTGGGATCTTTCGGCATCCGTTGAATTTCCAAACTCAACAAACCCAATTGCTTCATAACATCAGGTACACAATCCGGCACCATACCTAAATCTTCACCACAGATGAACATATTGGTGCTGCGTTTTAATTGCGGCAGTTTGTCCATCGCCTGTTTGCGCCAGAATTCATCCTGCCTGCGGAAGAAATAGTTTACGTACAAATCTTCCAGGTTTCGTTTGGTAGCATCATCAAGGTGTTTGAAGGAGAGCGTACTCATCATACTGATGCGGAAATGAAACTGCTGTGCCTGGCTTCCTTCTTCTTCAAATAAAATTACATTACTGATGAGATCGTATAATGCATGACGAATACGATTGTGATTGGCTGTATATTCTAAGGCATCAAAAACAGCTTCTACTTTTCGTTGCGTATTGAATGCTTCTTTGAGTTCGTAACTGCCATCACCTTTTTGATCTAAGTAGGAATGCAGCCAGTAATCTTCATTGCCCATTAATTCTTTCAACACCGCATCCGTGATATAAGGCTTGCAAAGCCGGGCATAATCAAACCATAACCCACGCTGACCAAACTCATTGATGTGTACCGGTAATGCAGGAACAAAATGTCCCATAATTCCTTCTACAGCATGCAGGGGAATACTCCAGATACGGAAGAATCCGAGAATATGATCAATGCGGAAAGCGTCAAAGTACACGCTCATCTGTTCAAAACGTTTACGCCACCATGCAAAACCATCTTCAGCCATACGTTGCCAATTATAGGTGGGGAAACCCCAATTCTGCCCCTTGATGGCAAAATCATCAGGCGGTGCACCGGCCTGCATATTCATGTTATACAGTTCAGGCGCCATCCATGCATCCACACTGTTGCGATAGATGCCAATCGGAATATCACCTTTTAAAATAATACCTTTTGCATGTGCATAATCCACCGCCGCTTTTAATTGCAGATGCAAATGATATTGAACAAAATAATGAATGGCTATTTCATCATAATGCTTTTGAACCGGATCAGCCAGTTCAATCAAATCATGTTCATTAAAGGAGCTATAGGTTTTCCACTTTGTAAAATCAGCTGTTTTATATTTATCCCGCAAGTAGCAGAAAGCGGCATAAGGCACCAGCCAATAGCGGTTGAGTTCAAAAAACTCAAAGAAGTTTGCATCTTCATGCATGGCTGCTTTTTGCTCAGCATATAATTCGTTGATGGCTTCCCATTTGTATTTCATCACCGCTTCATAGTCAATTTCAGGAAACGCATTGAGTTCTTTTTGTTTTTTAGCCATGGATTTGATCACCTTATGTTTAGCATCACCTGCAACAGCTTCCAGGTTGAGGTATTGCGGATGCATGGCAAACACAGAAATAGGTGCATACGGATAAGAATCCATCCATGTATGAGTGGCTGTTGTATCATTGATGGGCAAAATCTGGATCAGCTTCATTTTTAATTTCACAGCCCAGTCTACCAGTAATTTCATATCCGTAAACTCACCCACACCAAAACTTTTATTGGAACGCAGACTGAACACAGGAACAGAAATACCGGCACCATGCCAGGTGGTGTTGGGGAGTTGTGCAAACCCATCATGCAGAATAGTTATTTTTTTGACACCAGCTGCATCATACAACATGCGGTTGTTACCGCTTTCATACTGTACAAACGTTTTAGTTTTAGTATTGAACACGCCATATTTGTAAGCTGCGGGAAAATTTTCTTTGCTTAGGTTTAAACGGGCTACCCACCAGTTTCCTTCCCGTTGCATGAGTTGCGGTTTGGTTTCATCCCAATTGCCAAACGCTTCGTTACTACCGGCAATGCAAAGCACTTCATCCCGCAGCAGCAGCGGTGCTTTTGCTTTAATCAGATGCGTTACATTTTTATAAGATTTTACTTTGAGCGCTTGGGGTTTGGGGAGCAATACCTGTGTGAAGGGTTGTGTAAAGAAGGCATTTTCAAATTCACCGGCATGGTTCCAGGTATCGTATAAAGTGTATTCCTCTGCTTTCATATCCTGAAACTGCAGTACACGATCATCGCCCCATTCAATCACCTGCTCACCGGCAGCAGTTTTAAGTATGTAATTATAGCGGAGGGTGATTTCAGTTGACTCCAGTTCAACGGCCACTGTCCAGTAATCATTGTTGAGATATTGCATGGGCAAAGCAGCTGCTGCCTGATCATTTCCAAGCTTATTATGATTACCGCACACGTATAAACTTTCTCCATAAGCAGTGCTGAACCGCAGGTAGAATTGAATCTTCATTTTTAACCGTTTCTTTCTTCCCCGGTTTTAAAGAGAGGTCGGTACCGGGATTGATGAGTCATAAATCAATTGTCTTGAAGTGGCAAAATAAACAAAAAAAGCCTTTGCACTTCAGGAATTTGGGAATAAGCAAGGGAACAAAAAACCTGTGCCTGAGTCAGCCTTTTTACAGACGGTAAAAGTCTTATACAGTAAGAATAAAAACCCTTTTATTGCGGATAAAACTTAATGAGGGCAATATGGTCATAAGCTGCCAAAAGTCCTTTTTCTACAAAAGTCACATCACCTCCGTTTTTAAGAATCAGTTCAATGGCATCATCCACCGCATCATGTGTATGTGAAAATACAGGCTCTTTGGCACGTTCTTTAAATACGACCCTCCCGTTCTGCACCTGTTCACAACTCACCATAAAATCTTTTTCCACTATGAGTAAGCGACCGTTTTTTTCATAAATACTTTGCCATACCTGTTCAATACCCACAGCCAGTTTTTTTTGATTAGCTGCATTTTCAATTTGACGCAGTAGTTGTAGCTGGAGCTGATGTTTCCAGTCTTCCAGTTGTGGTTGAATGAGTTGATGCAGCTGGTGAGGATTACGGTCAATATAATTGCCCTCCACAAACTCAATGATTGCTTTGGAATTATGTGTAACAGAGCGGTACAATCCGAGTACAGAAGTTGAACCCATTACAAATACGGGCAAATGATGTTCGTGCAACAAATCAGTAAGTTCCTTATCTACACCCCGTAACAGTTTTTCAACCTGCACTTCTTTATATACACCTGGATCAGAGAAATTGGCTACACGCTCCGGTGCATCATGTATGTAATCAGCCAGTTTTGCAGGCACCTGCATCTTAACCGGTAATAAATGCTTATGATCGCCCAAAAAGAGACGGCATTCCTCGCCACTGAGCAACAATAACAAAAAATGCAACTGCAATTCTTTACAGTTGTAAACAAGGTCTCTTATTTCAAAGGATTCATCAATAACGATTTTGGGTTCCACTTCTACATCCAGGTACACCAGTTTTTCAAAAACAGGTGAAGCAAATAGGGCCACTCCTTTTTTAGTGGTATTTACCAGCAAACCATCTGAAAGATGATGTAGTTTCCGCATCACTATCCTGCTCAATTCCTGCGGATATTCATCAGTGAGCTTCCGCTCCACTTCGTCAAGCGAAAACTTTAAAGCCTGTTTAAATTCTGAATTGAGATTGGACCTGGTTTGAAAAGGAAGTATTACTGAAACAGCCGGGCGATAGTGCACCGCATCCATCACCTGCTTTAATTGATCGCCAGCAATCGGTAGCATACGTTTTATTTTACGTCCAAGCTAACCTATACGGTGCAGTTGCTGAATGACAGTAATCAAGAGAAAGGTTGATGTGGCTCAGAATAAAAAAAACCGGCTTTGAAATCAGTACCGGTTTTTGGCGGAGAGAGAGGGATTCGAACCCCCGGAAGCTTTCACTTCAACGGTTTTCAAGACCGCCGCATTCGACCGCTCTGCCATCTCTCCGGCGCAAAAGTAAGGGTACAGATTTTTTACTCCAAAAAAATATCCAAATGAACTTTGAATGACTTGTTATAATAGATTTGGCAAAAAAACAAATGAAAAAACTCTTTCTTGTAACCCTTTTAACAACACTATCCGTTTTAACCCACTCCCAATCCTCCTCTGTTTTCTGGGGAGATGATATGAAAATCAAACGTGGCACTACCGAACTGAATATTATAACTGCAGATAAAACCGGGGTGTATGTGCAGGAAGGAGGCGTAAGGTATTTTACCATCGGCAGACGCAATATGACCGGCGTAAAATTCCGGAAGTTTGACAAGTTTTATAATGAGGTATATGAAGAAGATTTCAAACAGGAGCTGAAAGGCAAAGAACTAAACCGTATCGTTCCTTTTAAAGATAAACTTTTCATTTTTGCTGATGACTATGACAAAAAGGAAAAGCGTTATATCACATTTGCCGCAGAAATAGACAAAAGCTCAGGAAAGTTGAAAGGCGATTGGAAAGAGATTGCATCTTTTGAGCGTGAAAGCAAAAATGATGATTATGAGTTTGGCATTATTCCAAGTGCTGATTCATCTGCTATGGTACTTGTGGCAGACATCAGTAACAAAGAACAGGCTTCCATTAAAGTATTGGTGATGAATGAAGCACTTCAGCAAAAGTCATCCACCGTTATCAACCTGGAATTTCCAAAAAATACCTATGAGCTGGATGATATACTTGTAACGGCAGACAATAAAATCGTAGTAAGCGGTAAAGTGTTTGAAGAAGTGCAGGTTAAAAAGAAAAGAACCCGTCTTATGTTCAAGAAGCTGGCGATTGAAAAGTTTGATGCAACCGGAAAGAAATTATTTGATCTGCCAACAACCAGCGCAGGCAAGATTATGCTGAGCGCTAAAATTATTTCGAATAAAACGGGCGATTTGTTTGTTTGCGGATATTATTCCAATGATGCCCGTTCAAAAGAAGTTAATGGTATCGTCGTAAACAGGATCAATCCTGAAAACGGTAACATCATTATGACTACAGAAAAAGTTATTGACCCTACTCTTATCGGTAATTTTACAGATGACAGTGAGGATGAGAATGATAAAGAAACGAAGCAATCAAAAGCAGCTTCGAAAAAAGCGGCGGATGATGATGAACTGGATGGATTTTCTGCAGACTACCGTTTCAGAAGAGCTTATATCGGACAGGATAACTCAATTCTGCTTATTGCTGAAAAGTACCGCTTTGATGTTTACACGTACACTGAGTCAAACTATGTAAATGGCCGCTGGACATACAGAACCGTAACTGTTTACCGCTACACTTGCGGCGATATAATGACCACCAAACTTGACAACCAGGGAAACATAAAATTCGTTAATGTAATTCCCAAAAGCCAGGTGGAAACCATACGTGGCGCTGGTCCGTACATGAGTGGCGGCGGCTTTTCAAGTCACATCTTCATCAGCGGCGGTCTTCCTTTTTACAGCTCTTTTAATTGTATGCCGTATAAAAACAAACTTGTGTTTTATTTTAATGACAACGATAAAAATATTGCAGTTACTAAAACATCACAAACTGCAAAAGCAGTTTATAATTTCAGAAAATCAAGTTGCTATACCGTAACATTAGATCTTGAAACCGGTGCTGTTACAAGGAAAATGCTCTTTGCCAATGATGATGAACCGATTGCGATGGTACGTCATGGGATGCTCAGCAATAATGAATTATTTTTAATCGCCTTCCGTAACAGTATGCTTGGCAAATCAAGTATCAAACTGGGAAAAATAACCGTCAAATAAATAAAGCCCCGCAATTGCGGGGCTTTTTATTTTTCGTCAACCGGAGCCGGTTTATCAATTACTACAATTAAATCGTTTAAGCTTACTGTAATAGGTATAGCACCTAACTGCACAACTGCATTTTTACCTTTTATTTCTTTTACAATACCCACCTGTCGGTTCCTGGTCATCTTTACTTTATCACCCAATTTAACAGCACCTCCTACTTCTTCAAACTTTTCATTGATCTTCTTATCTTTTTTTTCAGCTACCTGTTTTTGGCGTTCATGAAACAGTAATGCATTCACTTGTTTCATTACTTCCTGCTTATTATCATTCCGCTTCCATTCCTGCACAATGGATTTGAGCTTTCGCTCTGTATCTTTTAAATAAGCCATTTTTTCTTCCGTGATTTTGTTCTGATGCTTCAGCAGCTCTACCTGCTGCTGATGCTTTTCCTTATCCATCACCTGCTGCATTTCTTTTTTCAGCTTTTCATTTTCACGGATTAGCCGGTTGAGGTCTTTTTCTTTCTTCTCAATATGTCGTAAATCATTCTCAGCTGTGTTCAGCAGTTTATCCAAACGGAAATGATCTTCATCTACCAGTTGCCGGGCACGTTCAATCAGTTTTTTATCCAGACCGATACGCTCAGCAATCGCAAACGTGTACGAACTTCCCGGCTTTCCGATAAGCAGTTTGTATAAAGGCATCAAACTCACTTCATCAAAACTCATAGCACCGTTGATGACTCCGGGAGTATGATTAGCCATTACTTTAAGATTGAGGTAATGCGTTGTAACAATCCCCAGTGAATGTTTTTTAACCAGCTCCTGCAAAATAACTTCTGCAAAGGCACCGCCCAGGTTAGGATCACTGCCACTACCCAGCTCATCTATAAAAAACAGAGTACGGCCATTGGCATTTTCCATGAAATACTTCATATGCAGCAAATGACTGCTGTAGGTGCTGAGGTCATATTCCAGGCTTTGTGTATCGCCAATATGAATCATCAGTTGTTTGAAAAGTCCAAATGTTGATTCGTGATGAACGGGCACCAGCAAACCACTCTGCACCATGAGTTGTAATAAGCCCACTGTTTTTAAGGTAACTGTTTTACCTCCTGCATTGGGTCCGGAAATAACCAATATCCTGTTTTTCTCGTTCAGTGATATGGTAGTGGGGATAGTAGGCTTGTTATTTTTTTGATTATAGAGTTTTAGCAAAGGATGGTAAGCCTGCTTCAGATCCACCACCGATGCATCAGATAACATCGGGTAATTTGCCTGCATTTCAATACCCAGCCTCGCTTTAGCACGGATAAAATCATATTCACCCAAAATACTGTGATACGTAGATAGTAAGGCAGCATAAATAGATAATGAAGCTGTAAGTTCTCTCAGGATGCGGTATACTTCCCGGCGTTCTTCATTTTCAAGACTGAAAATATCATTGTTCAATTCAATGGTTTCTTCGGGCTCTACAAACACCGTTCTGCGGGTTTCGCTTTCGCCGTGCAGAATACCTTTTACCTGCCGCTTTTGTTCTGCAAACAGCGCCACTACCCTGCGCCCGTTTAAAAATGACTCTTCTATATCAGCAACATAACCCTGTTTCTGTAATTTTTTCAGCACTTTTTCAAACTCTCTCCGCAACTCATTACGCTTACGGTACAGATTCATACGAATGTTGCTCAGGGCTTCGCTCGCATCGTCTTTTACAATACCACTTTCATCCAGCACATCATTGATCAGTTCCAGTATCACTTTTTCATAATAGCTGCCTTCAATTACATTACTCAGGGCAGGATAAGCTGTTCGCCGATCTGCATCAAACCAATGAAAAATGCTTTTCGCATTCTCTGCCAGCTTGCGGATATTCACCAACTGTTCTTCGCTTAAAACAGCACCGGGGATGGACAATAGCTTTAATTCCCTTGATAAATTCAAAACATAATCAGTTGGGAAATACTGGCTTTGCTCCACCAGGAGTTTCATTTCATAGCTCTGCTGCAATTCCAGTTGTATGAACTCCTTTTTGGTATGGATGCGTAATTGAGCTGCTTTCTCCTTTGCATACTCGGTTCTGCAATGAGCCAGCAATAATGCTTTCACCTTTTCAAATTCTAATTGAACCAATGCCGATTCAGGAAACACCCGCATACTCAAATCTCATTTATGATGCGGGCAAAGGTACTATTGTTGCTCTTTCTGCAGGCACTTACAAAAACATTTATAACCGCCAACAAAATACAAGGTTATTGGTTGTATTGTTTGCTTTAACTTGAGCCCATGCATGCTGCTATTACTATTGTACGCTATAAAAAACGGTTTATCTATTTTGCTGTATCTGCTATGGGCATCCACAGCCTGTACCTGCGTTTCAAAAAATCAGTTCTCTTTCATAAAACATTAGGCTGCGGCAAAGGTGGCACTTTCAGCAAAGCTCCTGATTGGCAACAATGGGGAGCGCTGGTGGTAAAGGAGGATCTGTCCCGGTATGTTGATTCTGATATAAATCACCAGCAACTTATTAAAGAAATTTATGGTTCCTTTATTGCAGGTTGGTATCGTTTGTTTGGTTGTGAACTCTGGACGGTGATACTGGAGCCGATTGAAGGGCACGGTACCTGGAACGGAAAGAAAGCCTTTGGCAACCTGCCGCCTAAAAGCAGTTATGAAGGACCGATCGCTATTCTTACCAGGGCTTCCATACGTATTAGCAAACTGCATCGTTTCTGGACACATGTTGAAAGAGCTGCAGAAGAAATGACCCGGGCTGACGGCTTTCTTTTTTCGCAGGGTATTGGTGAATGGCTCTGGGTACGACAAGCCACTTTATCGTTCTGGCAAAGCAAGGAACAAATGAAAAACTTTGCTTATAAAATGAAGAATCATAAAGAGATTGTTCAAAAAACACGAGAAGAAAAATGGTATAGTGAAGATATGTTTGTTCGCTTTAAGGTATTAAAAACAACGGGCTCTATCCGTGGAATAGAGCCCGTTCAGTTATTTCAAAAAGCACATGACTAATTCTGTGCCTTGTCTGAAAGACGGTTCATTGCTAACTGATACTGCAGAATCATATCACTCATGATATTGATGGTTTCTCCAAGATTCAGATCGGTTTTACGCACTCTTAAAAAGGCGGTATTACGTTCTTTCTTTTGTATATCTTCCCCAATAGCTGCAAGATCTGCATTGAGATTACTGATGTTTAATTCAGCAGGAAGCTTGGTTAATGTATCAATAGCACGGATCGTATTATTCAACTGCTGTTTTTCCTGGCGGAATTTATCGAGCTTCAATGAAAATACTTTGTCGTTATACTTTTCAAGCCAGTTACTGTATTCTTTGATAGAAGTGTAAGCTTTATTTTGCTTAATGCGTTCATTGCTGCGTTCAATAATCTCCGTAAAGCTGTAACCATTGCTCCATGCTTTGTATTGAGTGCTTGCAATTTCATCCCATGGTAAAGCAGCAGGCTCATCTTTTTCACGGAGTTTGAGGTACTCATATTGATCTGGCAAGACAATATCTGAGGCTACGCCTTTTAACTGTGTACTGCCACCATTAATGCGGTAAAATTTCTGTAATGATAATTTCAGAGAACCCAGCTCTGATGGATTATTACTGGTCCAGCTGGTACGCTCAAGGTCAATGCTGCGTTGTACTGTTCCTTTACCGTAAGTAGTGGTACTTCCAACTACCAATCCTCTTTTATAATCCTGGATAGCAGCTGCAAATATTTCTGAAGCAGAGGCACTGAATTCGTTCACCATTACTACTAAAGGTCCGTTCCAGAGTACGTTATTATCCCTATCACGTAATACAGTTGGGGCTTCATCACGGCTTTTCACCTGTACAATTGGGCCGTTCTCAATAAATAAACCCACCATTTGCACTACATCCATCAGGGAACCACCGCCATTATTACGAAGATCAAGAATGATTCCTGAAACGCTTTCTGCTTTCAACTTTGAAATTTCACGGGCCACGTCGGCTGCACAACGGGCGCCATTGGGATCGTTGAAGTTGGCATAAAACTCGGGCAGATAGATATAGCCGATTTTTGAATTACCGCTGCCGGTAATCACAGCACTTTTAGCAAAGGTTTCATCCAGGTTAATTTTTTCCCGGATCATTACAACAACCTTGATGGAGCCGTCGGGCTTTTTAATCGTCAAACGAACTTCAGTACCTTTTTTACCACGAATGAGACGAACGGCATCGGGCACTTCAAAACCGGTAAGATCCTGGGGTTCTTCAATTCCCTGTCCCACTTTTAATACAATGTCACCAATTTGTATAACACCGCTTTTGTAAGCAGGCCCACCGGTAACAATAGTTGCAATTTTGATATTGTTGTTTTCATCCTCAGTAAGTGAAGCACCAATTCCAAAGAACTCACCACTCATACTTTCATCAAACGAACGCTTTTCAACCGGTGGGAAATAATTGGTATGGGGATCCATACTTCCGGCAATGGTATTTACCAGCAAGCTGAAACGATCATCATCCTTGAAACGATTTCTGAAACGGTCAAACATTTTATCGTAAGCCTTCAGCACTTTTTCACGGGCCTCTTTTTCAAGCTCTGCTGTGGTTTTTACAACAAAGTTTTCTTTGCCTTTATTTTTCTCCTGGTTTTCCAGGGCATCTACATAACGGTTGAGTACTTCGTATTTTATTTTCTTACGCCATACTTCTTTACGGGCCGCTTCGGTTTTAGGAAACACCTGTTTATCGTAATCATCTACATACGTTTCATCCACATTAAAATCAAAAGGCTTTTGTAAAAGCTCCTTGTAGAGTGCTGCCACTTCTTCTACCCTTTTTTTATACGCTTCATTGATAGCATAAAAGGATTCGAGGCGGGCACCATGAATTTCATCATCAATTTTAGTTTCAAACTTTTTGAATTGCTCCACATCAGCTGCCAGGAAATAGTTTTTATCCGGATCCAGTGATTTGAGGAATTGCTGAAACACTTCCTTTGAAAATGCATCATCAATTTTTTTGGGGCTGAAGTGTCCTTCTTCCAGCATTTCGCCTACGAGTACGAGAATACGCTCATAACGGTTCGTAGGTATTTTACGGGTTGCGGATGACTGTACTGCGTAAAAAATTCCACCTCCAACTACCAGCAGTAACAGTATAAACAAACTCTTTTTACTAAACATATAGGATATGAGTTTTGACATAAATGAATAAGAGTAAAAATAGCAATAAATGCGGAGGGATAACGAACCCGTTCGTGTATTTATTGGCTTTTAACAGGAGATTTAGGATAAACGGGTGTAAAAATGGGCGGGGAAAGGTGGTAAAATGTCGGGATGACTGGATTCGAACCAGTCCCGCCACTGCGGGATCCCGAACGAAGAACGATCATTAATGATGCTGATGTTTGAATGGAATTATTTAGTGAAAAGAGTCGGGATGACTGGATTCGAACCAGCGACCTCTTCGTCCCGAACGAAGCACGCTACCGGACTGCGCTACATCCCGAATGGGTTGCAATTTATTTCTTTTTTATTTCAATTAAAAAAACACCGGGCACTGGTCGCTGACCTGTTTTATCACTTGGCTGAATGGTTTCTTTTCCATTCACCAGTAAACAGGAACTCCCTCCTCCATCCAGATTAAGCGCTTCCACACAACCTAAACTCACCAGTATATCAGCAAGATGTTTTAAAGAAGCTCCTTCGGCTATGCCATTAAATCGTCCCTGTACTGCGAGGATAATCCATTTACCATCGGCTGTATAACCCATAGCTGTCCGGGGATGACGGTCATCAATTGCTTTGCCGCTGAACATGGCTTCCTGGTTGTTCGTGATAAAAGGCTTTCCATCCTGTACCAATACCGGTCCGCCTCCAATGGCTGTTTGCATTTCCCACGGTTGAAAGAGTTTTGTTGTTTGAGAAACATAGGAACTACCATCAATAACAGGATTGGTTTCTTCAATAGTACGCATCCTTTGCTTCGTTAACCGGGCTGAATCAGAAAAATGTTTAAACGGTTTTTGTGTGGCCAAAGGATACCTCATACCTGTATCTGTGAACAGCCATGCAATATCAGGCTTTCGTTTTTTACTGAGGCCGATAGCCGAACGGAAGGTATGCTGAAACTTCAAAGTGTCTTTTCCTTTTAATGGAACCGAGTTCACATTATAGCTTACCAGTTCACCTTGTTTAATAACAGTATTGAGGTTACGGTTCGTTTCAAACTCAAAGAAAGTACCGTTAACTACAATGAGCGGCTGTTGATTCTTATTGTAAAACTGTTGTGGCGTAAACCTGCGCTTCAATGTGGTATCAGTGGTTAATGTCAAATGCCTGTCTTTAATATCTGCCACAACATAAAAAGCAATATTGGGCTTGCCTTCAATGCTGTCTGTAGTTTTAAAAACATGTACTGAAGAAGGCAAGGGTGCAAACATTGAATCAACATTTACCCATTTCAGTTGCTGTGCAGAGCAAAAAAAAGCAGTACCTGATAAGAATACTGCTGTGATTATTTTTTTGAGATTCATATTATACAACCATTGCAGCTTTTTCCTGTTCCCATTTAGCTTTACCATAACCGGGAATTACATGTTTTTCGCTGTGGTAAGAAGAACGAACTAAAGGTCCGCTTTCCACATAATCCAAACCAATACTGTAACCAATCTCCCTGTATTCAGAAAACTCATCAGGATGTACAAAGCGCTGAACGGATAAATGTTTTTTTGTAGGCTGTAAATACTGACCAATGGTTACTACATCTACACCATTGTTATACAGGTCATGCAAGGTTTGCACTACTTCTTCTTTAGTTTCACCTAAGCCCAACATAATACCACTTTTCACCCGCATGCCGTTTTCTTTTAAATAACGCAACACATCCATGCTTCTCCAGTATTTTGCCTGGATACGTACCTGGCGTGTTAATCGCTCAACAGTTTCAATATTATGGGAAACTACTTCCGGATGAGCTTCCACAACACGCTGCACATTTTCCATCTGCCCTTTAAAATCGGGTATTAATGTTTCCAGTGTAGTATCAGGGTTTAGGGCTTTCACTGCTTTGATGGTGTTATACCAAATAGTGCTGCCTCCATCTTTTAATTCATCTCTGTCAACTGAAGTTAAAACAGCATGCTTCACTTTCATAAGATGTATCGCTTCGGCCACCCGTTGTGGCTCATCCCAATCAACAGCATCTGGTTTGCCGGTAGCTACTGCACAAAAGCCACAGCTACGGGTGCAGGTATTACCCAGTATCATAAAAGTAGCGGTGCCTTCGCCCCAGCATTCACCCATATTAGGGCAATTACCGCTTTCGCAAATCGTATGAAGTTTATGAGTATCAACCAGGTTACGAACATGACGGTAGTTTTCGCCAATGGGTAAACGTACACGTAACCAATCTGGTTTTTTTACTTTATCGGTAGTGGAAATATCAGTACTACTGCCTCCGGAACAACTCATGCGTAAGAATTAAAGTGCAAATGTAGGTCACTTTCTTTTACCAAACAGTATGGCTACATAGCTGTTAAAGAAAGTCTGTCGTGGGGCAATAAAACCCTGAACATTTACCATTTGATTGATATCACGGGAATAAACTTCTGCATTTACGCCAATTTCAATGGCAGAAACCATTTCATTAAACCGACCGTAATCAAACCGAAGTGCCAGTTTACCATGTACACCGGGCACAAATTTCATATCTCTCCATCCGTAACGGAAGCCGGTACCCTGGATGATATTGCCGGGTGATAAGAATGCAGCACTATCTGCTACTGAGTACTTTAGGTTCTTGGTTTGATTTTGAGAAACGGCAACAGTGATATAATAAGGCCGTTCAATACCTAATGAAATACCCCCGGCATAGATGGCATGAACAGATATCCCGTTCTTATTGGTTTTACCGCCAATCATGCGCTGCTGACCAAACGTAGGTTTTAACTGGTAAAAGATATTTTGCTTGCCATAAACATAAGGTGTAGAGAATTGCAGGAAGGGTCCGTTACTTACCCCATAGCTGAGCTTCTTTTCTTTGGGATGTTTCTTTTCTGAAAATTCCAACGAAAAGAGATTGGCAACTTTCGGGCTCTTCATATAACCTTTTTCAAAAAACATACCCCAACCATCTGTATTCAAGCGGATGCCAAATACATTTTGCTTATTAAACACAAGCGCCCCTTCTTCCTGCTGACGGATAAGATTATCAATTTTCTGCCGGCGATCCTGGCGCTTTGCATCTTTTTGCGTTTGCCTCGGGCTTTGTTTTTTTTCCTGGGCGGAGGCAATTACAGTAAAAGAAAAAACAGTTATAAAAAGAAATAGTCGCTTCACAAGTAATTTTATTTGCATTCGAAAGTAAATTTACAGAATTAAACCAAAGAGACTCCACTGAGTTTCAGGATTCAGGAATTTTATCAAACTAATAACTCTCATATGACATCCCGTATTGTGTATAATGGCGAATTAAGAACGACAGCTACACATCTGCAAAGTAATACTCCTATTGAAACCGATGCACCGGTGGATAACCAGGGCAAAGGTGAACGTTTCTCCCCTACTGATCTGCTGGCAACATCGCTAGGCAGTTGTATGATGACCATCATGGGCATCAAAGCAAGAGATATGAATATTGATTTAACAGGCGTAACTATCGATATTCAGAAACACATGAAAGCTGATCCCCGCAGAGTGGGCGGCGTAGATGTGACCTTTCATTTTCCGTCAACTCTGGCATTGGATGAAAAACAAAAAACCATCCTTCAAAATACAGCACTTACCTGTCCTGTTGCCAAAAGCAACCATCCGGATATTGAGCAAAAGGTTGTGTTTAACTGGTAAATATCAACTGCGTTTTAGGAGCGCATTACCTCCCGCACATTCAAGGCAACGCTTCACATCACAATATTGTTTTTTAAGATAAAGCAATGCCTGTGAGTCAAGCGCATTGTTATGCGGCACCTGTGTATCCTGCCACAAGCGGGTTATACGATTGTTTTCTTTGGGCAATTGCCTGAGCCATTCCAATGCTTTTTGTTGCACCTGCGGTTGGGCATGTTCTGATGCATATACGAACAATAAAGGAATGATGGTATTGATGAGCAGGTTGTTCACCATTACCTCACCCAGGTTCTTTACTTTAAAAGGTGATGGCTCCTGTAAAGTATAATGTGTATGCCAGAAATCATTAGCGGTAACATTGAGCATTTTTTTAATTTGGGCGATGGAACCTGCTTCCAGCACTTTTGAAAATAAATGACTACTTTCATGAACCAACATGGCCAACTGTGCCAGGCGAAGGGTTGGAAAATTGGAAGGCCTCATTCTTAAAAAATGTAACGGAAAATGTATGGGTTGCAGGCGGTGTTTCTTTTTAAGATACTGATATTCTTTTTGCAGCAACACCGCATAATCATCTGTAAATTGTTGTTCCAGCAAACCTGCTTGCCCCAGCAACAATGCTTCTAACTGATGAATCTGGTTTTTATGTTTTGCCAGTAAGGTAACGGGTACTGATTGTGCCACCGCTTCAAAGGCATCGCTGTTATGCGGCATCCCGAAATTACGGGCAATCAACCGCCAGAATACTTCTTCCCAATGATGGTTGGTTTTCTCCAGCAATTGATAGATATGTTGGGATTTTTGTTGTATGCGTTCTGCAATCAACCGCTCTTTCCAGCTCAGCCATACAAGGTCAGGAACTGAACTTATAAAGGAACTGCAGGGAATCTGCTCCTGCTGCTGCATCAATGTAGCATACCGGTTCAATAAACTCTGGGCGACCCTGCTTTTTAATTCCAGTACAGTTTCATTAGCCGGGCCATCATGCTGCCAAACAACATGGAGAATTACATTTTTATAATGCACATCATTGGTATGTCCGTGCAACTGCCAATCGCTGGTGCGGAGATGCAGTTCCACTGTACCTGCCAGTTGAATTTGATTGATGCGGATGCGTGCATTGGTGAAATCAGGTCCTTGGTTGGTATTGTGTGTGCCGGCAAAGAGCACTTCCACTCTTTCGCCGGTGGTTGTAAGTAAGTGATCTTTGTTGAAGTACTGGTGTTGCCAGATAAATTGCAGCAGGCGTTCGTTCATAAATTGGACAATTTGAAGATTTGAAAATCGGAAGATTCAAATACAACCTGCTTCAAATTAAGAAAGAGATTATAAAAATGCAAACCCTGTTTTCAAATCTTCAACCGCTTAGTCTGCAAATTGTCTTAATGCTTTTATTACCCTGCTCACCGGTAAACCCATTACATTATAAAAATCACCTGCCACTTTTTTAATACCCACCACACCTATCCATTCCTGGATGGCATAAGCGCCGGCTTTATCGTATGGTTGATAATGATCTACATAATATTCAATCTGTTCATTGGTGAGATGATGAAACTCTACTTCTGTAATATCTTCAAAAGAAAGTTCTTCCGTTCCGTTTAATAGTACCACACCGGTAATAACCCGGTGCACCTGTCCTGAAAGTTTTGCCAGTGTTTCAATCGCCATTTCCCTGTTAGATGGTTTGCCGATGATTTCCTCATTAAGTACTACCACAGTATCCGCAGCAAGTATGATGCGGTCATGACTCAATTCATCTTTTACGGCCAATGCTTTATTACGAGCAATATAAACGGGCACCTTTTCAATTGCAAGCGTGGAGGGATAGAGTTCATCCGTTTCTTTTACCATCACATCAAACGGAACTTCAGCCCACTCCAGCAATTGCTTACGGCGGGGAGATTGTGATGCCAGTATGATGCGTTCCATCATCCGAAAAATTTAAAAAGTATCATTGATAAAATGCCGGTAAAAATCACCACTTTAATCCAGGTACTCAGCCGTCCGAATTCAAGGGGCGTTTTACTTTTCATTAAAAGAAAGAGCACATAAGCAGCAGGTACGATAATCAACAAAAAATTATAGGCTGCAGGCACCCACATGGAAAACTGGAGAATGTAAAAAAGAACAATGAGTAACAATGCCAGCAGAATAATCATCCAGATACTTACAAATACTTTCGAAAACTCAACACCCCAAACAATTGGCATGGTGCGACAGCCATACTTGCGGTCGCCTTCCATATCCTCTACATCTTTTACTACTTCCCTGATTAAAGTAATGATGAAAGCAAAAGAAGTATAAAGCAAAGCAAGACGTAACAGCTTGTGCGAAGTGGCTTCAGTTGTTTGCTCCCTGAAAAGTCCGCCCATATAATTATGCGCAAAAAAATAAACAACCAGCACCGTCCATGCTGTGAGTATAGAAATGAGAATATTACCGCTCAGCAGTTTTTTCTTAAACGTAGTACTGTAAAACCAAAGCACCACCACACAAACAATGTTGGCAAACCCGATAAACCAGTTATTACTCTGCAGGCCGATGTAAAAACTGATAAGAATACCGGACATGGAAAAAAACATATGCAGAAAAATAGCCCAGCGGCGACTTACTGTTTTATCCACCACCATGCGTGAAGGCTTATTCACAAGGTCAATGTTCAGATCAAAATAATCGTTGATAATATAACCGGCAGCTGCAATAAGGATAGAAGCAAGACATAAGAGATAAAACAGAATTCTGAATTCACGGGGCATATAAATGCCATTGAATAAAACCGGTTCTACTACGCCATAAAAAAACAACACCTGTGTGAGCAGTATGAACAGCAGGTTAGGCCAGCGAACCAACTTCAGAAAACCAAGCATTGCATTCATGAAACATATTTATAATTATACAGCAGCTGTATCCGTTGAGGATAACACCCAATCGTTGTTCAGCCGCAATACTTTTTCAATCACTTCCCTTACACAACCCTTGCCACCACTTTTTGTGGAAATAAATTTTGAAACAGTCTTGATTTCATTGACAGCATCATTCGGGCAACAGGGCAAACCCACCTGTTTCATTACTTCCAGATCGGGAATATCATCACCCATAAACAAAACCTGTTCCCACAGCAGGTTGTGAGCTAGGAGGTATTGAGCCAGTACTTCTTCTTTATCTTTTACCTTCATGTACACATTGCGGATGCCGAGATACTCCAGTCTTTCTGCACAGGCTTTTGAACTGCTGCCACTAATGACTACTACATGATACCCTTTTTTCACAGCATGTTGTAATGCATAGCCATCTTTGATATCCATGGTACGTACAAACTCCTGGCCCGGCAAAATAAGGAGCGAACCATCCGTAAGAACACCATCAAGGTCAAAAACAAATGCTTTTATATGTTGAAACTGCTCTAATAAATTCATACGTATCAATATTTAACGAAGTTCCTTGTTTTTATGATACATTTTTAAAATGCTTTTTGAAATTGTTTTGTACAGATCCTGCAGCTCCGGTTCATTGTTCAGCAGTTGCAGGTGTTTCTGCATCGTTTGTTCATCTCCTCTGCGGGCGGGGCCGGTTTGCAGTTGCCGTGCAGCTTCAGTCTTTAATCGTTCGGCTGTTTCCATAATTAAAGGATGCAGCATTTGGAAAGACAATTGATGCCCATTGCAATACTGCTCTGTTACAGCATACAGATGATTGGTAAAATTATTAACGATTACCGCAGCAAGGTGTAAGTGCATGCGTTCATCATCACCCGCCACCAGAACATGCGGAGAAAGTGTGGCTGCAAAATCAGCCAGTAACACTTTTACTTCTTCCGAATTTCCATCAACCAAAAATGGGATTACCGGAATCGTAGTGAGTTCCTTCCGCAAACTCTGTAAAGGGTACAAAACTCCATAATTTGGCGAAGCACCCTGTAAAACATTCATGCTAACAGCACCCGCTGTATGTACCAATATTTTTTTTTGAAGGGACAGTTGCGCAGCAATACCTGCAACGGCATCATCTGTTACTGACAAAACACAGAGATCAGCAGATCTGTCAATCTCCTGCAGTTCATTAAGGACGTTGGCATTTACTTTTGCCGCAAGCTCATGTGCATGCACAGCGTTTCTGCTCCATACCTGTAAGATGGTGTGGCCTTTGGAGTGCATGAGTTGTGCCAGTACGGTTGCTGCATGCCCGCTGCCGAGTATCACTATATTCATAAAAGGGGAATCAAGTAACTTGCAGCCACAAGATAATCAACCCATGAACTTTGCACAAAAATTAGTGATCGGTTATTACAGCACCAAGTTCAAGCTATGGAGTAAGCTTTCCAAACGCAAAGCAGCCGAAACAGCTTTTGATCTTTTTTGCAAACCTGTTCCTTCTGCTCCCAAAAAAACACCCGCCATCTTTGAAAAAGCAGAAAAACTGCATGTACGTATGGATGGTTTGAAACTGGTGGGTTATCGCTGGAACCATCCACAACCAAAGAAAGTGCTGATTCTGCATGGTTTCTCCAGCACCATTAAAAAGTTTGATCATTTTGTAATGCCCTTAGTTAAGAAAGGATATGAAGTAGTGGCGTTTGATGCACCAGCGCATGGTGAAAGTGAAGGCAAACGGATTAATGTGCTCAGCTATATGCAGATGATTGAAACGGTGTATGAAGCGTTTGGTCCTTTCCACAGTTTTACGGCACATTCTTTTGGTGGTTTAGCGCTGGCATTATTTATGGAACAGCAACGCTACCAGGATCATAAAAAGATGGTATTGATTGCGCCGGCTACTGAAACTTCCTCGGCACTGGATTCATTTTGTGAACTGTTGCGCATTGATGCAGACGTAAAAGAAGAAATGCGGCAGGTGATTTATGAAAAAAGAAAGGAGTGGCCGGAATGGTACTCCATCCGCAGAGCAGCACACAATATTAAAGCTGAAGTGTTGTGGATTCATGATGAAGATGATTTGCAAACGCCATGGGCTGATGCGGAAAAAGTAATGAAGGATGCACATCCTAATTTTCAATTTATGGTCACCAAAGGATTAGGTCACCGCAAAATATACAGGGATAATAAGGTGAAGAAAGCGGTGTTTGAGTTTTTTAAATCGAAAGTTGATAATTAACCAGGAACTTAAACCTGCTGCTTTTACTAAGCAATGCATTTATAGAAACCATAGATGCCACATGCAAATGCTATGAAACGAGCGTGGCAAGGAACGATGCCACTTGTATAAATGCCCGTTACAAAAAATAATATTTCACTTTTTAAGCTTTACTTTTTGTTTCAAAAAATGTCTGAAACATTATCATTTATCCATTAACTCATTATTCATTATTCCTCCTTTTTCTTTGATTTATGAATGATTTTATAATATTGCATCGCCGATGTCCTCCAAAAAACCGGTTTGCAACAACTAATTATGGCAAAGAATTTATTGATCGTTGAGAGTCCTGCAAAAGCAAAAACCATCGAAAAAATCCTTGGAAAAGATTTTGAGGTGAAGAGTTGCTATGGCCATATCCGTGACCTCGAAAAAGATGAAATGGGTATTGATGTAGAGAATGAATTTGAACCACGTTACATCGTTCCCGATGAAAAAAAGAAAGTGGTGAGCGATTTAAAAAGCCTGGCCAAAAAAAGTGATGAAGTATGGCTGGCAACGGATGAGGACCGTGAAGGAGAAGCCATCAGCTGGCATTTGTGTGAAGTGCTGGGTCTTGATCCACGCAACACCAAACGCATCGTCTTTCATGAAATTACCAAGCCTGCCATTCAAAAAGCCGTGAACAATCCCCGTTTTGTGGATATGAACCTGGTGGAGGCACAGCAGGCACGCCGCATACTGGATCGCATTGTTGGTTTTGAACTCAGCCCTGTGTTATGGCGCAAGATGAGTATGCGCAACAATTTAAGTGCCGGCCGTGTACAAAGTGTGGCCGTACGATTAATTGCGGAGCGTGAAAGAGAGATCAACGCCTTTGTTGCATCCTCTACCTTTAAAATAGAAGCGTTGTTCACTGCCAAAGACATGGGCGACCGCAACGTAAGCTTTAAAGCAGAAGGTAAAAAAGCAAACACAGCCGATGATGCGGAGAAATTCCTGAACAGTTGCAAAGGGGCTGATTATACAGTAACAGATATTGCAGTTCGCCCCGGCAAAAAATCACCGGCGCCTCCATTTACTACCTCTACCTTACAACAGGAAGCCAGCCGCAAACTCGGTTACAGTGTGAGCCGAACCATGACACTGGCACAGAAATTATACGAAAACGGTAAGATCACTTACATGCGTACCGATAGTGTGAACCTGAGTGATACAGCATTAGGTGATTTAACACGTACTATAAAAGGTATGTATGGCGATAAGTATCACCAGTTCCGCAAGTACAAGAATAAAAACGAAAGTGCACAGGAAGCACACGAAGCCATCCGCCCCACTTACATGGAAAATACAAGTGTGGAAGATGAAGATACACGCCGCCTGTATGAACTGATCTGGAAACGTACCATGGCTTGCCAGATGGCAGATGCTGAACTGGAACGCACCACTGCAACGATTGAAATTTCTACCAATAAAGAAGAACTGAAAGCAGAAGGTGAAGTATTGAAGTTTGATGGTTTCTTAAAAGTGTACCGTGAAGACCGGGATGATGATGACCTGGAAGAAGAAGCACAGGAAGGCATGCTGCCTCAATTAAGCGTGGGGCAAAAGTTGCCATTGGTAGAAATGAATGCCACAGAACGTTTTACCCGTCCGCTGCCAAGATATACGGAAGCTTCACTGGTGAAGAAACTGGAAGAACTCGGTATCGGCAGACCAAGTACCTACGCTCCTACCATCTCTACTATTTTAAAACGTGGTTATGTGGAGAAGCGGGATAAAGAAGGTGTGCTGAGAGATTACCGTGTGCTGCAATTAAAGAACAATGTGGTGAGTAAGGGCATGGAGCAGGAAACTACCGGTGCTGAAAAGGCGAAATTGTTTCCGAGTGATTTAGGTTTGGTGGTGACTGATTTTCTGAAGCAGTACTTTGATGATATCATGGATTACAGCTTTACAGCACGTATTGAAGAAGAGTTTGATGAAGTGGCTGAAGGAAAGCTGAAATGGAATAAGATGCTGAAAGATTTCTACAAACCGTTTAAAAAGGATGTAGAAAAAACCATAGAAACCGCAGAACGTATTAAAGGGGAACGGGAATTGGGTACAGAAGAAAGCAGCGGTAAAAAAATTGTAGCACGTATGGGTCGCTTTGGGCCGATGGTGCAGATTGGTGATGTGAATGATGAAGAGAAACCACGCTTTGCCGCCTTGCGTAAAGATCAGAGTATTGAAACGATCACACTCGAAGAAGCGATGAAGCTGTTTGAGCTCCCAAGAACGCTTGGTGCATTTGAAGGCAAAGAAGTGAGTGTGAATGTGGGCCGCTTTGGTCCTTATGTAAAACTGGACGATCAGTTCATTTCTATTCCCCGTGGTGAAGATGTGATGGAAGTAACGCTGGAACGTGCTATTGAATTGATTAAAGAAAAACAAAACGCCGATGCACCGGTTGCTTTTTATGAAAACAAACCGGTAACCAAGGGCAAGGGACGTTTTGGTCCGTTTATTAAATGGGATGGCATGTTTATTAATGTACCCAAGCGGTATAATTTTGACAAGCTGAGTGAAAATGATATCAACGAGTTGATTGAAGCCAAGGTGGCGAAGGAAGCCAACCGCTTTATCATACGCTGGCCCGATGAAAATATTGCAGTAGAAAATGGACGCTGGGGACCTTTCATCCGCTTTGGTAAAAAAATGCTGAAGGTGGATAAGAAAAAGGATGGCGAAAAATATACAGCTGATGAACTGGCCATGATGCCGGTGGATGATATCAAGAAAATGATAGTGGTACAGATGCCCGGCGCTTTTGATAAAAAGACGAAGGCAGCAGCAAAGAAAGCGCCTGCAAAGACAGCGGTGAAAAAGAAAGCAGCGGTGAAGAAGAAGGGGGCGAAGAAGAAATAAATTTAAAAGGCGATTGAAATTCAATCGCCTTTTTTAATTGCTGCTATTGAATATCCATATTGATCAACCGTAGTTACATTTATTTTGTGATATTCCAAATCATTTGCCCAACCAATCGCTTTCTCCTTCGGTACTTCATCCCTGAACTCTGGAGTAAACGAATCAAATAAATAAATCAACTCTTCCCGGTAATTCACAGGACGTTTGTTCCTGATTTTTTTTATCAAAAATGTGAAAGGGAAAATAAGCAGAGTAATAATGATGAATGCCAGTTGAATGGGTAATTTGCTGATGAACTTTCGTAACCATAATGCGATTGTATGGTAGAGGTTTTTTTGAGGGTGATAGAGCCAGATGCAGAGCAACCCGTTTTGTTTCAACGTAGTTTCAATACGTTTCAATGATTCAAAAGTGTTATTGGTATGGTGAATCACACCGCTTGAATACAACAAATCAAAAGTATTGGCAGCAAAGGGAAGATACTGCAGATCTGCCTGCACAAACCAGGCTTTGGAATTTTGGTTGTGCGTATAAGCAGCTTCAACAGCTTTACTCAACTCCACCCCTATTGTGTGGATTTGAGTTGTATCAGCCATTACTTTTGTCATGAATCCATGACCGCTTCCCACATCAATTGAAAATTGATGAACTGCCAGTTCCGCCCTTAACCCGGTTTCACTCAAAAAAACATCTTTCAGCGAAGCAATATCCTTCTCCCAGATCTTATCTTTCTTCTCCGCATCCAGGAAATTCCATTCCCATTCAAAACTCTTCTTTGTCTTCTTGTTTTTAGTAACACATTCTTTCAGAAGTTGTCCATGTGCAGCTTCAAGTTGCAGTAGCCTGTTAGAAAAATCGGGCACATTTTGCTGCAAAAAGCTGCTGTAATCATACACAGCTTCCACCAGCATCCTTGGAATGCCATCGATCACAGGAAAAATAAAACCAAGGGAAGAAAAAAGCAGCCCGGATTTGATTTCTCTCACCGTGCTGCTGTCATAAACTTTATAAAATTCTTCAATCAGTTGAAATTCCAGTTCCGTTTTGGAAACGGGGCAACGCAAATAACGGAGCAATTCAAACTGCATAGAATTTTATTTCAACGCTCCCAGGGCTGTTTTGATACGCTTATACGCCTCTTCAATTTTTTCTAAACTATTAGCAAAGGACAAACGAATACAATCCGGTGTACCAAAAGCCCGGCCGGTAACCGTGGATACATGAGCCGTATTGAGCAAGTACATACAAAGATCATCCGCATTATGAATCTTTTCTGTTCCGTTTGCTTTACCAAAATAACTACTCACATTCGGAAACACATAAAAAGCGCCATCAGGTTCAGCACAGGTCCAACCCGGTATTTCATCAATCAACTGCAATACCCTTGCCCGGCGACGTTCAAATTCCTTTGTCATATCAAACGTGGGTTTCAGATCAGCGGTTAATGCCACAATCGCTGCACGTTGTGTTACCGCATTGGCACCACTGGTAAATTGACCTTGTATTTTTTCACAAGCTTTCGCTACATCCGCATGTGCTGCAATATAACCCAAACGGTAACCTGTCATCGCAAAACCTTTACTCAAACCATTTACAATTATCACCTGGTCTTTAATGCCATCAAACTGTGCAATGCTTTCATGTTTGCCAACAAAGTTGATATATTCATATATCTCATCAGAGATGATAAATATCTCCGGGTATTTTGCAAACACATCCGCCAATGCTTTTAATTCTTCTTTAGTATAAACAGATCCTGAAGGATTACAGGGTGATGAAAACAAAAACAGTTTGGATTTAGGTGTGATAGCTGCCTCCAGTTCAGCACCGGTAATCTTGTATTTATTTTCAAGTTTGGTAGTGAGAATCACAGGAACACCACCTGCAATCTTCACCAGTTCAGAATAGGTAACCCAGAATGGCGCCGGAATAATTACTTCATCGCCTGCGTCCACTATTGATAAAATAATATTCGCCAGGCTTTGCTTGGCACCGGTGGATACAACTATGTTTTCCGGTTTATAATCCAAGTTATTATCTCTTTTCAGCTTCGTACAAACAGCTTCCCGCAAATCAAGATAACCGGCCACAGGTGTATAGTGACTGAAGTTATCATCAACAGCTTTTTTAGCAGCGTCTTTAATGTGTTGCGGCGTATCAAAATCAGGTTCGCCTAAACTAAGATCAATTACATCAATTCCTTTGGCTCTCAGTTCCCGGCCGAGCTTGGCCATTTTCAGAGTTTCAGGTTCTGCAAACCTGTCGAGTAAAGAAGAAAATTTCATTGCGGTTGTTACTGTTTTATTTGTATTGTGGTCGTTGTATGCAAATTACTGGATTCACTGCTATTGCTTGTTAGTTGTGCGGTACTAAAGAAAGACTTAATGAATCTTTTCCACCTCTTGCCTGATAACCTTTTAACACCAATGAATATATTTTTTGTTTTGAAAATCGTAACTGATAGGTTCGGGCAATGCTGTTATTTTGCCGCCGCTTAATTTTTACAGTAAGCGTGGTATCACCTGAAATAGGCGTAAAAGCACCTGACCCACTTAATATGGATTGACTATAGGTTCCATAGTAGGCAACGGGATTCGTAAGTAGTAAAGAATCTTCAGCAGGGTTGCTTTTTTTATTCGTTACCAATTCAACAGAATCAATATCCGGGCTTAAATGAATCAATCGGATATAAGCTCTTGTACCAAGCCCGGCAGTATCCAGGTTATCCTTTACAAAAAAATATTTAATGCGGCCTGCAACGGCTGAATCATACATGAAAAAACTATAGTTCAACCCATCATTGGCATAAACCCAGGAAGTTATTTCGGCTGTTCCATTAAAGAGTTTATAGTTTTGAAACCCGCTGTCTACAGTAACAAATGAAGCTGACGGTGTAATGCCGTTGATGTAATTAAAAGTGCCCAATGGTTTTAAATTCTGTTGTAATGAAAGACCATTGGTGTTGGGTGATGCGTTTACAACCAGCAAACGCACCGTAGTACTGCTTACTTTAACCTTTTTACAGGCTATCAAAACAAACATCACAACTAGTAAACTAAATAACCTCATGAGAAAGGACTTCTTTAAAATGAACAATTCACAAAAATGATATCTCCCTGTAAACAATTTACTTTTCATAAGTAAGTTTAAACCTGCTTAAATCCGGAACTACTTTACGCTGTCGTTTTGTTTCATAATCATATACCAGTTTCCCCAGTGTTTCGAGGAAAGGCATACCTACGGTGTCAAAATCATAACGGTCATCATTTAAAATACCATCTTCATTACAATAGATGGTAGCGCTGAGCATAAACTCAATATTCTTTTCAAAATCTACAATGTAAGCCACATCCGTTAAGAACCCATAAGCCCAACCTACTTTGTTGAAGATGCGTATATGCTTAGGGATGGAAGTTTTCTTTTGAGTGCCGTACATAAAGAACTTCACATAGCCATCATAATGCTCCACCAAATCATAATCAGGATATTTTGTTTCACTTGGCAACTGGCTCATGTATTGATAGAGAAAACGGTAATCATCTTCTGTAAAATTAAACCGTTGTTGTTTGGGTACTGACTCAGGAAAAATAACTGAACGGAGCACCTGGTGCAGATCCGTCAAATAAAACCTATTCTTACGGCTGAAGTTGAACGGCTCGTTTACCAGCTTATCGCCACTCATATAACCTTTTCCTACAAAATCGGTGCGGGCCAGATACACATAATTGCTGGAGATATTAGGTTGCTGATACAGAATAGCGCCTCTGCTGTCACGAAAACTGACGGGATTTGTATTGCGGTGCTGATCTTCAGGCATGCTGATACCAAGACGATGAAGAATCTGCGCATCTTTATACCCTTTGCTTTTTAACCAGTTATTGATATACTGCTGGCCCAGCAATTCATAGAGCCGGTTACTGGCATCATTATCACTTACGAGGAACAGCTTTTTAATGTAGTGTTCCGCTGTAGGCCGGCCATCAGCACTGGTAGGATCGTTGTAAACTGTCGTTTGACCAGCATATCCTTTTTCGGTGATCATGGTAGCCCCACGGTTGATTTTGAGTTCGTTCAGTCGCTCCAGCGCCAGGAAAGCAATGGGCATTTTTATAGTAGAAGCCGGATAGAAATAAAGGTTCTTATCCACATTAAAATAGTGATCGATAAACCGTGGACGATTTTTAGCATCCCGGTCAATCTGGGTATAAATGATCTGGATGCGCAGGCTGTCCCGGTTTTTTAAAGCATTGGCAAAAGCAGGATTCCCGCTCATGAGCTGCTCCAGGAGCGGCACTTTGGAAACAGACGTCCGGCTTGTTTTACAACTTTGAACTAACGATAAAACCATGAGTGTACAGGCGGTAAAAAAGGAGAATCGGAACATGCCCAAAAATAAGCGTTTCAGGCTATCCTTCATGGGTTTAAAATAGAGGATAACAGGTGCTTTTCGGTTGTTCGCTTTCAGCCCATTTCCCCTATCTTTGCCCGCCTTGCGAAGCGGGGTGCTTTGCAGGAAATACGTATTTAAACGAAACCCAAATTCAATTTTATTATGGCACTGAAAGGTTTGGTAAGGTTCTTTGCGATTATGCTGATTCTGATATCGCTTTACCAATTGAGCTTTACATGGATTGTAAAGAATTTTGAAAACAAACAGTTAGACAAAGCAAAACGGTTTGTAAAAGCCAACTTTGGAACTGCTTCTAAGGAAACACAGGACTCTGCATTAAACGCTGTGTACCGCAGGCATCTTGACAGCCTTAAGGAAAAACAGATCATGAACATTCCGATCCTGTACTCAAAACTTACTTATCAAAAAGCAATTGAGCAGGAATTGAATCTTGGTCTGGATTTGCAGGGCGGTATCAACGTAACACTGGAAGTTGGTCTGGATGGTTTGATCCGTTCCATGAGCAATAATCCTAAAGATCCTGTTTTGAATAAGGCGCTTGAAAGAGCTACTCAATTAAAAGCAAACAGCGATGCAGATTATGTAACGTTATTCCTCAATGCTTTCAAAGAACAGAATCCGAATGGTAAGTTAGCCGGTTTTTTTGCCGGTGCTTCTCAAAACAGCCGTATAAAAGTTACTTCTTCTGATGCAGATGTAATTGCTGTAATTCGTGAAGAAGCCAACCTTGCGGTAAAACGTACTTACGACCGCTTAAGTGCCCGTATTGATCAGTTTGGTGTAGCCCAGCCTAACATCAACCTGGATCAGAATAAAGGAATCATCAATGTAGAATTAGCCGGTGTTCAGGACAATCCCGAGCGTGTACGTAAATACTTACAGGCAACGGCTAACCTGGAGTTCTGGGAAACATACACAGTTGATCAGAATTTTTTTGTGCAATACATCGTTCCGATTGATGCCAAAGTAAAAGATTTCCTCAACGGTGTTAAAGCAACTGATACAACAGCCGTTGATACTACGGCGAAAGCAAATGACACAACTGCTAAAACACAGTTACCAAAGACAAGTGCAACGGGTAACGATAACGCATTTACAAGTTTATTACAACAGCCCGGTGGAACAGTTAACCCCAGTTCCATGGCTACTTTAGGATTTGTATTGGTAAGAGATACCGGGAAGTTTTCTACATATGCCAATTTAGAAGCAGTGCGTTCTGCTCTTCCTTCTGATTTACGTTTTTACTATGGCGCTAAACCTGTAAAAAATAAAGCAGGCGAAAGCTTGCTGGAAGTGTTCGCTATCAAAACCATTGCCGGAAGCGATAAACCTAAATTAAGTGGTGAATCAGTAATACAAGCTGGTCAGGATGTGGATCAAAGAAATGGTGAAGTACAGGTTACCATGGGTATGGATAATAAAGGTGCAAAAGCATGGGAAAAGTTAACCGGTGATAATACCGGTCGTGCTGTAGCCATTGTATTAGATAATTATGTATACTCTGCTCCCCGTGTAAACCAGGCTATTGCAGGTGGTAACTCCGTAATCAGCGGAAGCTTTACCATACAGGAAGCACAGGATTTAGCGAATATTCTTAAAACAGGTAAACTGCCGGCACCTGCTAAAATTGTTCAGGAACAGGTAGTAGGTCCTACCCTTGGTGCTGAAGCTATCAAAGGCGGAACCATGTCCTTCGTTATTTCATTTGTGGTGATTTTCATCCTCATGCTTATCTATTATAACACCGGTGGATGGGTTGCCAATATTGCCTTGATCTTAAACTTATTGTTTACAATTGGTGTATTGAGTTCACTCGGCGCCACTTTAACTGCTGCCGGTATTGCAGGTTTGGTATTAACCATCGGTATGGCAGTAGATACCAACGTAATCATTTTTGAGCGTATCAAAGAAGAATTAACCAAGGGCAAGAGCTATCAATTAGCAGTAGAAGATGGTTATAAGCGTTCATTGGCTCCTGTATTGGATGCGCATGTAACTACCTTGTTAACAGCTATCATCCTTTTCTACTTTGGCTTAGGTCCTGTACTTGGTTTTGCAACTACGCAGATCATTGGTATTCTTCTTTCATTGTTCTGCGGAATTCTTGTATCAAGATTGATTACAGATTTCTGGACTAACAAGAAGCGTCATTTTGAATACTTTACTCCTATAAGCCGCCGCATTTTTAAACATGCTGCGTATAAGTTCATTGAGTACAGAAAGATTGCTTACGGCATTTCTGTTGTGGTACTGCTCCTGGGTATTACAGCAGTATTTAATGGTTTTGACTATGGTGTGGAATTTAAAGGAGGCCGAAGCTTTACTGTGAAGTTTGATAAAAACATGAACAGTGATGAAGTACGTGAAGCACTCAAAACAACCTTAGGCCACTATCCTGTTATTAAAACAGTGGGCGGTCCGAACCAGTTAAATATCACAACTGACTATTTGATTGATAAACCGGGACAAAGCGTAACTGCTGAAGTACAACAGAAATTGTTTGAAGGTTTACAGAAATTCCTGCCTGCAGGTACAAGTGCTGAACAGTTTGATAAGCAATACAAACAAAGTTCACAAACAGTATTACCTACTATTTCTGATGACCTCAAGAAAGGGGCACTCTGGGCAACCATCGTATCACTCCTGGTAATTACTGCTTATATTTTCATCCGTTTCCGTGACTGGAGATATTCAGTTGGTACGATTGTGGCTTTGTTGCACGACGTATTGGTAACGCTGGCAGTATTCTCCTTCCTGAAAGGTGTAGTACCGTTCCCTCTCGAAATTGATCAACACTTTATTGCAGCGGTGTTAACGGTAATTGGTTTCTCTATGAATGATACGGTAATTGTATTTGACCGTGTGCGTGAATACAGCCGCACCATGTTTGGTCAAAGCAAAACAACCATTCTCAATAAAGCCATCAACGATACATTGGCACGTACCATCATGACCTCTTTAACCGTGTTCTTAACTCTGTTAATCCTCTTCATATTTGGTGGTGAAGTAACAAGAGGTTTTGCATTTGCGATGTTAATTGGTGTTGTTACCGGTACTTACTCATCAATTTTTGTGGCAGCACCCATTCTTATTGACTTTGCAAAAGACAAGCCGCTGGGCGAACCCGAAAAAGATAAAACATTGGCTAAAGCCAGACATTCGATCAGTTAATCGAATCACTTTAAATAAGAAACCCCGCTAAAAGCGGGGTTTTTTCATATCATCTTCAAGTTAACTGGCTCTTACTTTAAATTCTTACCATAAGTATTTGCTCCCCCATTTCTTTTTTGCTATCTCCTGACTCACTCCTCCCTGTATCCAATCCAATATCTGGTGTTCTTATTAAAAACCCAGTACGTATTATTACTATAGGAGAAATTAAAAAATGATTCCGGTTTAAAGCTTAATGGCAGTTTTACAATTCTGGTCATATATCCTGTTTTGATATTATAGAGCTCCACCTGTTTTTCGGCAATATTCAACAAACCGATTTCAGCACCCTCTTTGCCGGTGTAAATAAGAGAACGTGTGTTGTAGTTACTTTCAAAACTACTCCCCGTTCCTGCATCAGCCGGTGTTTTCTTTCCGATATACAACTGGATTGTTTTGCGCTTTTCTTCTCCGTCGGTCGTATAACAATCAATATTTAATCCGTTTAAAAACAGTACTTCATTCTCTTCTGTGTTCAGTACACCGGGACTGTGATCATCCGGCTGATACCGGCCTTTCTTAAAAATATTAATAGACTCCACCATTCCTTTCTTGTCCAGTTCATAACTGAACCATCCGTTTTGTGCATACCCGTTTCCGCCAATGTCTTTGGTCCTGGGGTTATACCACAAACCACGGATGTCAATTAGGGTTGATTGCTCAACAGGGGAAACCACCGTTCCGCTTTCATCAAAAATCACCAGCGGAAATGAAGCATTGCCGGCCTGTGCCGCATAATAGAGCTTTTCTTTGGGGTGATAAACAACAGATGCCCCGTTGGCACCACCTTCCGGAATTTTTACTTCCATTACTTTACGGGAACTTACAAACCGGAAAGAAGTCTCTCCTTTATTATTCCTGTCTGTATTGGCAGGCTCACCTGCAGCAGTTATTAATGAATTGGCCGCATTTCTTTTTTGTGC
Organism: Lacibacter sp.; assembly: GCA_050916065.1. Classification (GTDB taxonomy): domain Bacteria; phylum Bacteroidota; class Bacteroidia; order Chitinophagales; family Chitinophagaceae; genus Lacibacter. The sequence continues at coordinate 1,081,432 of CP051137.1, read as the reverse complement.
ATGGGTGCAAAGGCCCAAAGCCAGGAGTAAAACAAGCATCGTTTTTCGGGTCATACAATCAATTTACTGCGAATTACAAAACTTCTGCAAAACTGCAATACCGGCGGGATGGTATTTTATAAAAAGATTTTCTGAAAGCATTTCCATCCTTTTTCGGCAGCAACAGTACTGCTTAAAAACAATTTATTCCAACTACAGATCCGGGCACTTTCAGTTTACATAGATAGTATAGTATGTGTTTTACAGGGTACAAAAACACCGGATCCAAAAAGCGCATACACCATTTTTTCCAAAACTTAAAAAGAACAAAAATGAAAAAGACAAAAATGATTCTGGCAACACTCGCATTGGCAGCAGTTGTAACAGGAGGTTTTATGTACGCTGCCGATCACGTGGATGCACCAGCTGTAACAGGTGCATCCACTGATATTACTGATGTTTATGCCTTCAGGGCGCAGGACCCCAACAACCTCGTATTTGTTGGAAACGTACAGGGGCTCCTGTCTCCTGAAAACACCGCAGCCGCTCAATTTGATGAAAACACCTTGATTGAATTCAACATTGACACCAATGGTGATGCTGTAGAAGACCTCGTAATTCAGGCGATCCCTAAAAACAAAAAAATGCGCATCTACGGTCCTTACAAACCTACCATGACCGGAAGCAAAAGCCAGATCGCTGTAAATGAATTGAGCGTAGAAGTTGATATTACTCCTTACGGGAGTGCAGCCATCAGCAAAACAGGCAAAGGTATTACTGCCTTCGCTGGTCCACGTGATGATCCTTTCTTCTTTGACCTGGTGCAGTTCCGTAAAATACTTGCAGGTGAAGCAAGCGGTTTTAACAACCCCGGCACTGATTTCTTCAAAGGAACCAATGTAATGAGTGTGATAGTAGAAGTTCCCAAATCATTACTAGGTACAGGTAACAGCCTTAATATATGGCTCGAAACAAAAAAGAAAATCTAAACCATTTTATCAATTTCTAAATTTTCAATCATGAAACATACAATTCATTTTTCTATCAAAACAATTGCACTCCTGTTCGGTCTTGCCGTTTCATTTGCTGCCTGTAAAAAAGATCCCGTAGTACCCCCTCCTGCTGATATTTATGAACTGGCAGACCAGATGGCCCGCCCGGCAATCAATACCGTATTCGTTAGTACAGGAGAAAAAGATATGTTCAATACTACTATTCCTTCAGAAATGAATGCAAAATTCGGTGCGAAGTTTAAAGCAAGATTACTGGCTTTAAATCCAGGTTATACTACCAATGCACTGGGTATGAATGCAGATGTTTTTTCAGGTGCACTGGTAACTGATGTATTAACTGTATCCAAAACAGGCGTTACTACTTTCTTTGATGGTACCAACGTATTAACCGGTCGTGCTTTAGCCGATGATGTGATTGACACAGAATTACTCCTCATTTTTGGTGGTCCTGCGGGCACTTCAAACCCTGCATTAACCAGCGATCATGTAAACGCTAATGACAAAGCATTTTTAACCTCATTTCCTTACCTGGCAACGCCTCATTAATACTTAACGGGAGCGGAACTATCAACTGTTCCGCTCCTGTTTTTAATTCAACCATTCCTTTCACTCTTCAATAAAATTCTGTTTATGTTACACCAACGGAAATGGCGCTTCCTGCAACTTGTTGGATTGCTCAGCATGATTACTCTCTTCATCAGCAGTTGCACCAATCAACAGCATTCAGTTACCAACCGCAAAGATTACATGCAGTTCTTACAAGCTTCATCAGTTGAACTGGATAAAATTGACAGAGATATTGCGTTCTGGTCTAGTAAACTTAAAGAGGACTCATCGCACACAGGAGCCCAGTTAAAACTTGCAGGATTGTACAACAGGCGATTCCATTATTCCGGAAATATCAACGAGTTGTTTAGAGCAAATAACTATTATGAGCAGGCTAACAGGCTTCAAAAATTATTTACAGCTTCAATCTACCGTCAACTCGCTACGCTCTCGATAACCCAACATCGTTTCTGGCAGGCAAAATATTATCTCGACAGCGCTTATCAGCTTGGCGATAATCTTGCCTATACCTTATTACAGCAGTTTGATGCCGAACTGGAACTGGGCAATGCTGCTGCTGCAGAAAAAATTTTAAACCGCTATCCGCAACAGCAATCCTTTGAAGTATTGATCCGTGAAGCAAAGCTGAGCGATCATAACGGAAACCTGGACAAAGCAATTGAATTGCTGGAACAAGCACTTACAAAAATCACTTTAAGCAATAACCCGCATGAATGGTCATGGGCAAAAAGTAATCTCGGAGATTATTATTCTCATGCCAATCGGTTTACGGATGCGTATAATGCTTACCTCGCCGTTTTGAAAGAAGAACCACAAAACTATCATTGCTTAAAAGGTATTGCATGGCTGGCCTTTTCAAAAGACAGAAATACAGCTGCCGCAAAAGAAATTCTTATGTTCTTAAAAGAACAACATCCTGTTCCGGATTATGACTGGATGCTGGCAGAAATAGCAGCATTCGAAAAAAATGAAACAGCTCAAAAAAATCACCTCTCTGCGTTTGAGCAAATAACAACCGGTAAGCTTTACGGCGCTATGTACAACAAATATCTTTTTGCGTTGTATGTAGATGAAACCAAAAATTATACAAAAGCCCTCACTATTGCACAGGAAGAAATAAAAAACCGTCCCGTTCCTGCCTCCTTTGACATGCTGAGCTGGGTTCACTACCGTCAAGGCAATTACAAAGAAGCCTTAGCTATAGCAAAAGCCAATGTTGAAAACAGGTGTTTTGAACCGTACGTGCTGTACCATTTGGCTTTGATTTATAAAGCCAACAATCAAACCGATAAGTACAATGAATTGATGAAAGAAGTGAGCATAGCAATTTTTGAACTCGGCCCTTCTTTTGAAACAGAATTACAAAACAGTTAGATCCACATCTATGAAAAAGATTTACATACTGCTGTTCATCCTGTTCAGTTCTGTTCGGATGATTCAAGCCCAGAACAATATCAGTGCACGCATTCTTGATAAAAAAACAGGTGAACCTGTAGAAGCTGCTGTTGCACGATATGAAGGTTCTAAATATGCACTTTCAGATAAAGAAGGGATGATCTACATTACTACAACAGAAAAAGAAGCCCTTGTTTTCATTACAGGCATCGGTTATGAAGCAACGGAAGCAGTACTGCAAAACAACCGTGTTACTGATATTAAACTCCAGACAGCAGGTGTGAATCTCAAAGAAATTATTATTGCTGCTCCGGGCACTATTCATCCTGCTCTCAACACAGTAAGTAAAATTGATCTTAAGTTAAGACCTGCAAAATCTGCACAGGAGTTGCTTCGCTATGTACCGGGTTTGTTTATTGCCCAGCACCAGGGTGGCGGCAAGGCAGAACAGATTTTCTTACGTGGTTTTGATATAGACCACGGAACTGATGTGGCCATTTCAGTAGATGGATTGCCGGTAAACATGGTGAGCCATGCACATGGACAAGGTTATGCTGATTTACATTTTCTAATACCTGAAACTGTTAAGCAACTGCAATATGGTACCGGTCCTTACGAAGCACAACAGGGAAACTTCAGCACGGCAGGTTATGTTTCTTTTGAAACCGTTAATAAACTTGAAAAGAATTCAATCGTAGCAGAAGCCGGTCAGTTTCAAACATTCCGTACGGCAGCTTTTATTCAGCTGTTGAACAAAGAAAAGAAAAGCGCTTACATTGCTTCTGAGTACCTGTTCAGCAACGGTCCGTTTCAAAGTCCGCAACAGTTTAACCGCTTCAACTTTTTTGCTAAATACAACCAGCAGCTCAATAAGAATAATCAACTGCAGATCATTGCTTCTAATTTCAACAGTAAATGGAATGCCAGCGGACAAATTCCTGTACGTGCTGTTGAAACCGGACTCATCAACCGTTTTGGTGCCATTGATGATACAGAAGGCGGCTCTACCGGAAGAACAAATCTGAGTCTTCGTTTAAAAACAAAATTGAGGAACAGTACTTTGAGCAATCAGCTCTATTTTTCACATTATCGATTTGACTTGTTTTCTAATTTTACTTTTTTCCTGGTTGATTCCGTTAATGGAGACCAAATCCGCCAGAAAGAAGCAAGACAACTCTTTGGTTATAATGCATCGCTGCAGTTCAACAAAAGCAAAGGAACTGTTCCCGTACAATCAACACTTGGCTGGGGTGTAAGATCAGAAATTACAAACAATTCAGAATTATCCAGAACACTTAATAAAATAACACTGCTGGAATCCAAAGCCCTTGGTAATATTCATGAAACAAATGCATTTTTCTATTTCAATCAAATGATTGAAACCGGAAAATTCATCATCAACCCCGGGTTTCGTACTGATCTTTTTTTCTTTAACTATGAAGATGCGTTAACACAAAGTAACGGTAGTACACAGAAAACTATCATCAGCCCAAAACTTAATTTCTACTACAATCATCATAAGAATCTGCAATTGTTTTTAAAAACAGGCAGAAGCTTTCACAGTAATGATACAAGAGTGATATTACAAAACAACAGCCGGCAAATATTACCCGCCGCTTATGGTGCAGATTTTGGTGCTACTATGAAGCCTGTTCAAAACCTGGTGCTTACAACTGCTGCCTGGTATCTCTTTCTCCAGCAGGAATTTATTTATGTGGGTGATGAAGCAGTTGTGGAAGCTGGAGGACGCACAAGAAGACTTGGCCTTGATGTATCAGCAAGATACCAGTTCAACAGTCACTGGATGATTGATGCCAATCTCAACCTTGCAAAAGCAAGAGATATTGAAAGTGCAAAGGGCGAAAATTATATTCCGCTTGCTCCATCTGTAACAAGTATTGGCGGCATCAGTTACATGAGTAAAAAAGGATGGAACAGCGGTCTTCGTTACCGTTACATGAAAGACCGTCCTGCCAATAATGATAACTCTGTTATAGCGGATGGATATTTTGTAACGGATTTTACTTTTAATTACACAACCAGGAAATTTGAATTTGGTTTGATAGTTGAAAACCTGTTTAATGCAAAGTGGAATGAAGCACAGTTTGAAACAACCAGCCGTTTAAAAAATGAAACCGTACCTGTAACAGAACTTCATTTTACTCCGGGCGTTCCTTTCTTTGCAAAGGCAAGAATCAGTTTCTTCTTTTAAAAGGATTAAGTAAAAATCAGAGAAATTCAGCTCCGGTAATTACACCGCAAAGCTGCTGCCGCAACCACAGGTTTTGCTGGCATTGGGATTGGTGAAGGTAAAACCACGGTTGTTTAAACCATTATCCCAGTTAATTTCCATACCGTAGAGGTAAAGCCCGTGATTTTTATCCATGATGAAGGGAACATCTTCCACTTCATACATCTCGTCATTTTCAGTGCGGTCATCCATCTCCAGCACATAGCTCAGTCCGGAGCAGCCGCCGCCTTTGGCACCTACACGCAGGTATTTACCGCTGCTGTCAGCAGCAACCACTCTTTTCAATTCTTCAATGGCAGATTTTGTAAAGGAAACGGGTGCTGTAAGTGATGTTTGTACCATAATGCTGCAAATTTATGGAATAACAACTGATTGGGCGAATGGTTTACAGCACTTACATTTGCGTACTATGGATCCTATCTATTACTATCTATTTGGCGCTACTGCTGTTTTATTTATTGGCCTGGCTTGGTACCTGCGGGTAAAAGGCCGTAAAGAATTGCAGCAACAAGCGGAGCTGGAAGCCCGGCAAATGCAAAGCAACCCTGCTGTTCATAATACGGTGCGAAAACCATCTGCAAATCCTGAAATGTTGCGGTTGCAATTACAGGCTTATGAACGACTGATTATTTTAACCGAGCGCATGGGCTTACAAAACCTGCTGAGCCGTTTTGATGTAAATAATACAAATGCGGCACAAATGCAGCAGCAGTTAATACAAACCATCCGCAGCGAGTTTGAGTACAATGTGAGTCAGCAGCTTTATGTTTCTGCCAAAGCATGGGATGCAGTGAGTAATTTAAAAGAACAGAATATTTTTATCATCAATCAACTCTCTGCCATGATTTCTCCGGATGCACCGGCGCTTGAGCTGGGTAAAAAAGTAGCTGAATTACTGGCGGCCGATGAAAATGCTTCCCTGCAACCGGTAGTTTCTGCCCTGCTGCGTAAAGAAGCAAAGGAACTCATCCAGGGCTAATGAATATCATTTATTCAGTTGATGAAACCATCACACTTCATTCTCAGCTGCGTTTAACTTTACACAGTTTAATTTTTCTTTATGGCAGATGAAAAAAAGATTTATACTGATTCAGGCATTGAAATAAAAACGCTTTATACATCGTCTGATGCTTCTGCAACTGTTCCTGAACAACCGGGACAATTTCCTTTTACCCGTGGTGTACAGCCGGATATGTATCGTGGCAAATTATGGACGATGCGGCAATACGCCGGTTTTTCAACAGCCGAAGAAAGTAACAAACGCTACCACTATTTATTAAGCCAGGGTGTAATGGGTTTAAGTGTTGCATTTGATCTGCCCACACAAATCGGTTACGACAGTGATCATGCTTTAAGTGAAGGTGAAGTAGGAAAAGTAGGTGTGGCTATTGACAGTATTGAGGATATGCAAACGCTTTTTAAGGGAATCAAACTGGAAGATGTTTCTACCAGTATGACCATTAATGCAACGGGTTTTATTCTGCTGGCATTTTATGTGGCGCTTGCCAAACAACAGGGTGCCGATTTAAAAAAAATTACCGGCACCATACAGAATGATATCTTAAAAGAATATGCTGCAAGAGGCACTTACATTTATCCGCCAAAGCCCAGCATGCGCATCATCACAGATATTTTTGAATGGTGCAGTAAAGAGCTGCCTAAGTGGAATACCATTTCCATCAGTGGCTATCATATCCGTGAAGCCGGAAGCACTGCTGTACAGGAAGTAGCTTTTACACTCAGTAACGGAAAAGCCTATGTAAAAGCAGCATTGGAAAAAGGACTTGATATTAATGTATTCGGCAAACGTCTCTCCTTCTTCTTCAATGCACATAACAATTTGTTTGAAGAGGTAGCCAAGTTCAGGGCAGCACGCAGAATGTGGGCGAAGATGATGAAAGACCTCGGCGCCACTGATCCTAAAGCCATGATGCTTCGTTTTCATACACAAACAGGCGGCAGTACTTTAACTGCACAACAACCTTTGAATAACATAGCAAGGGTAACAGTGCAAACATTAGCTGCGGTATTAGGCGGCACACAATCATTGCATACCAATGGTTATGACGAAGCATTGAGTCTGCCTACAGAAGAAGCTGCCCGTATTGCATTACGCACACAGCAGATCGTTGGTTTTGAAAGCGGCGCTCCTGATACAGTTGACCCGCTGGCAGGAAGTTATTTTGTTGAATCACTTACGAACGAAGTAGAAACCAAAGCATGGGAATTGATTGCGAAGATTGATGCGATGGGTGGCAGCGTAAGCGCCATTGAACAGGGTTTTATACAGGATGAAATTGCAAGAAGTGCTTATGAATACCAGCGGGAAATTGAAAATGGCAATAAAATTATTGTAGGGGTCAATAAATTCCAGGTAGAAGAGCAAAATAATACACCGCTTTTGAAAATTGATGACAGTATCCGTCAATTGCAAACAGAAAAATTAAAACAATTACGAAGCAACAGGGATGCTGCCAAAGTAGATCAATGTTTGCAGCAGATCAATGATTGTGCTGCAAACGGCACCAACCTGATGCCCGCCGTTATTGAAGCGGTGGAAAATAAATGTACACTAGGTGAAATAGCGGATGAACTGAGAAGTATCTTCGGAGAGTATAAATAAACATCACAATCAGGATAAGTTCTGATGGAAATCAAAGAAAGCAAGAAACCATTTTATAGTTTTACATAAACAAATTATATGGCCCATACTGCACCCACCATACAGCCTGATGAAAAAATCATTGCCTTTTTGCTGTCAAATTCAGTAGTTTCTATTGCCACTTCTGTACGTAACCAGCCTTACAGCGCCAGTTGTTATTATGCCTATGTAGAAGGTGAAGCCTTCATTGCTTTTAAAAGTGACAGCGACACCCGCCATATTGAAGAGGCACTACAAAACAACAAAATAGCCGGTACTATTTTGCCTGATAAGATTGTAAAAGCAAAACCACAAGGCATTCAGTTTACCGGTACCTTTATGAAGGCTGAAGGTGAAACAGGTAAAAAAGCAAAAGAAGCTTACCTGAAAAAATATCCTGTTGCCGGCATTTTCAGGGGCGATATCTGGATGATTGAACTGGAGCATATCAAGTTTACTGATAATACACTTGTGTTTGGAAAGAAATTACTCTGGGAGCGTTAAAGCATCTCGTTAAGAGCAATTGAAAGCGGGCCCTGCCCGCTTTTGTTTTTTAATTATCTTTCCGCAAATCAACATTGAAATGAAACGAATTGGTCTACTTCTCATTCCTGTTCTGGCAGGCATCGTAACATCTGCACAAACCACACAACAACTCATTGAAGCCAAAGCAAAAGCCATTCTTCCCAAAGTAATTGAATGGCGCAGGCATATTCATCAAAACCCTGAGTTGGGTAACCGGGAGTTTAAAACCATGGAATACATAGCCGCCCATTTAAAAAGTTTGGGACTGGAAGTATCAACCGGTGTTGCAAAAACGGGAGTAGTGGCTTTGTTAAAAGGTGGCAAGCCCGGTCCTGTAGTAGCATTGCGTGCAGATATTGATGCATTGCCGATAAAAGAAAGGGTGGACATTCCTTTTAAATCAAATGTGATGGCAGATTACCTGGGTAACCAGGTACCGGTGATGCATGCATGCGGCCATGATAGTCATGTAGCAATGCTGATGGGTACTGCAGAAGTATTAGCAGGAATGAAAAAAGAGGTACCCGGCACCGTGAAATTTATTTTTCAGCCGGCTGAAGAAGGTCCGCCCGGTACTGAAGAAGGTGGTGCGCCGCTGATGGTAAAAGAAGGTGTGATGGAGAATCCAAAAGTGGATGCCATCTTTGGTATTCACATTGATGCAGATGTTGAAGTTGGGAAAATTCAATACAAGACCGGTGCTTTTATGGCCAGCAGCGATTGGTTTACTGTAAAAGTTAAAGGCAAAGGTGCTCATGGTTCTGCACCGTGGACAGGTATTGATCCTATTATGATCTCTGCACAGATCATTAATGGTTTGCAGACGATTGTGAGCCGTAATGCTGATTTAACCAAAGCACCCGTAGTTATTACCGTTGGTAAATTCCAGGGCGGTGTGAGGGAAAATGTAATACCTGAAGAAGTGAGTTTTAGCGGTACTATCCGCACATTGGATAGTAAAATGCAAAAAGAAGTATGGGAAAGAATAAAAACTACGGCAACAAAAATTGCTGAAGCTAATGGCGCTACTGCCGAAGTGGAAATTGTAAACAAAACATTGGTTACTTACAATACACCTGAATTGGTGAAAATGATATTGCCTTCATTAGAAAATGCCGCCGGTAAAAACAATGTGTTTGAAGGTGTATGGACAACAGGTGCTGAAGACTTTTCATTTTATGGTGAAAAAGCGCCTGCTTTCTTTTTTAATGTAGGCGGTATGAAGAAAGGTGGCCCGGCAACCAATCACCATACTCCTGATTTTTATATTGACGACAGTCAACTGGATGTTGGTGTGAAAGCCTTCTGCAATATTGTGTTTGATTATGCAAAGGTGAAGAGGTAAGCATTGATCGGTACGGCCCTTAGGCCGTCAGACCAAAATAATAACAAGACCTCACAGGTGGAGAAGCTTGTGAGGTTTTTTCATTACCGCTTTAAAAACTTATTCTTCAGCAATTGCTCCATCACTTCTTCTTTTTCACTGCGGCTGATGGGAATACGGTGAGCACCCATATGTATCTCATTCCCTTCAATGGATTCAATTTTTGCCGCATTTACAATAAATGACTTATGTGTTTTGATGAATTGAGCCGGCGGCAAATATTCTTCTACAGAACGCATGGTGAGATAGCTGATGTATTTCTTCGCAGCCGTATGAATACAAACATAGTTTTGCAACGCTTCCACAAACAACAACTCATCAAAGGAAATACGTACCAGTTGATTATCTGCCTTGATAAAAAAATCTTTCTGAGCTGCTGCCTCTGTTTGCATTTGTTTGTTTTGCTGCCGCAACTCATAATACTCTTTGGCTTTGAGTGCAGCTTTTAAAAACCGGTCGAATGAAATGGGTTTTACCAGGTAATCCAATGCATTCAATTCAAAACCATCCAGTGCATATTGCGGATAAGCCGTAGTAAATATCACCGGCGGCGCCTGTTGCAGTGATTTAAAAAAATCAAGCCCCGTTATCTTGGGCATTTGTATATCTAACAATAACAACTGTACATCTCCCCTGCTCATCAACTCCATGGCTTTGAGTGGACTGTCAAATTCCCCCACCAGTTGCAGAAACTCCACATCAGCAATATATTCCTTCAGCCCTTTTCTTGCCAATGGCTCATCATCAATGATCACCGTATTGAGCTTCATCATACATTGAGTTTTAAATGAACAGTAAATACATCCTTCTTGTTTTCGATGTTGAGATCATAACTGCCGGGATACAATAACTCCAGCCTGCGTTTTACATTTTGCAATCCAATACCACCTGCGGCTTCTGTATTCAATACTTCTTCTTTTGAATTGCTCACATCAAACAACATTTGTCCGTTGCTGCGGTGCAGGTGAATGTTTACAAAGTTTTCTGCATCCTGTTTGTGAGATATATGTTTGAAGGCATTCTCCACAAATGAAAGCAGGAGTAATGGCTCAATGCTGAAACCTTTGACATCAGCACCCGCATTGAACTCCACTTTATAATTTTCATCTTTACGCAGCTTTTGCAGATGCACATAATCACGCAGGAAATCAATTTCTTTTTCAATTGGTATTTTATTGCCACCTGCTTCATAGAGTTGATAACGCAGCATTTCCGAAAAACGATGCAATGCATCTCTTGCTTCTTTGTTTTCCTTATCGATCAAAAAATAAACAGCATTGAGTGAGTTGAACAAAAAATGCGGGTTGATCTGTGATTTTAAAAAACTCAGTTCCGCCTCCGCTTTTTCCTTAGCCATCTCCACCATCTTCTTCTGCATTTCTGTAAAATCAAACATGAGCTTGAAAGCCACACCCGCCAGCACTAAAAAGAAATGTGGAATGACGTTATCATAAATCCTCGCCTTCCAGTTACCTTCAAAGTTGAGCAGGTTAGGATTGTTGGTAATGATACCCAGCACTTTCATCTTCAGTAAACTGCTGGCAGCGATCAACACAATAAAGATGAGGGCAAACAAAAAATAATGTTTCCGGTAGAGCAACTTGGGAATCAATACATAATTGGTGAAATACACCAGCATGGCCAGGTCGATCACTTTTACCAGCGTTACTTTAAAAGCAGTAGCAGGCAACCTGAAATCCTCATACCTTAAAAAGAACCAGGTACCAAAGATGAGCAGCCATATCACCAGGTGATGAAGATTGTACTTCAAAAAGAATTTTGCATTATGCATAGCTCAAAATAAATGTACAACAATCAGCGGTTAAAATGCTTTACACCTCCCGCCGCTTTTTGCTGATGAACTGCAGGCCTGCCTTTCATCAGGTATTTATGACAGCAGGTGTAAATGATTTGCATTTGTAAGAACAACTGGAAACCTTTGTGCTGCAAAATCAAATGTTATGAAATGAGGGATTACAAAATATTCATTTTTATACCGACAGGTATGAATATTTTGTAATGCCGACTCCATGTGACAAAAATTATATAACTAAAAATACACACATGAACCGCTTTATCATTACAGTAATCCTCTGTTCATTACTGGCTCCTTTTCATTCCTGTGCACAAACCGGCACATCCAATAAACCCAAACAAAAAGAAATAAAAGTGGGCGATGGCTGTGAAGGTTGTGAAGCTATCTATGAATGCCCGGTTTCATTTGACAAACTGGAACCCATGGTATGGCTGCCTGATTGGAACCAACCCGGACAAAAACTGGCAGTGAATGGTACTGTTTATAAGGCTGATGGAAAAACCCCGGCTGAAGGTGTGATCATTTATATTTATCACACAGATCAAACAGGTGTGTATCCAAAAAAAGGTGATGAAAAAGGATGGGCCAAACGCCATGGTTATTTGCGTGGATGGATGAAGACAGATAAAAATGGATTTTATAAATTCTTTACGCTGCGGCCTGCCTCCTATCCCAACAGCAACAACCCGGCACATATTCACATCACCATCAAAGAACCGGGCAAAGAAGAATACTGGATCGATGAATTTTTATTTGATGATGACCCTTTGTTAACACCAGATCAGCGAAAACATTTGCAAGACCGTGGCGGCAGCGGTATTTTAAAGACAAAGGCAGCAGAGCAGATTGTAAAAGCAGAACGGAATATTATTCTGGGCAAAAACATTCCCAATTACCCGGCAACAGCATCATTACAAAAAACAATGGATGGGCCTTTCCTCTTTAGTTTCATTACTTTGATCCAATAAAAATGTGTAACATTAATCATTAAACCTTTGTTCAGTATGAGATCTGTTGTTCTTCTTTGCTTCATCTTTTGTTCATCAATACTCAAAGCTGATCCCGGCGTTGGTATTGTGATGGACAGCAAAGGCAATTTATTTTATACAGATCTCTCCAACGTTTGGATGATCAAACCCGACGGCACCAAATCCATTGCTGTACCCAATGTACATACACATGAACTGCACATGAACACAAAGGATGAATTGTTTGGTGAACATCTTTGGTACAATGGGGAACAATTGAATACATGGGGGCATTATTTATGGAAACGAAATGCTGACGGCGCAATTATAAAAATTAAAGACAGCACTGCTGGCTTTTCTGATGAAAGTTTTGTGAGAGATATCGCAGGTAACAAATATTCAGTGGAAAGAGATATTCCTTCCAAATTCTGGATGACAGATACCACGGGCAAGAAAATATTGCTGGGCCGGGCATCCCTCAGCGGAATTGGCCGTTTGCATATTTCACCCGGCGGCACTTTGTATTTCAGCAATAAAGATGATCTCTACTGTATTCCTCCCGGTGATACGTTGCAGGTGTTCATCAAAGATGTGGGTAAGCTGAGCTGGTTAGATCAGTTGGGCAATGGTTCTCATGGCATCATTAGTACATGGAGCGACAAAAAAGGAAATGTGTACATCGCCAGTGGTGGTACCATCATCCAGATCACGAAAAAGAAACTGGCGAATGTGATCTACAAATCAAGTGGCGACTGGAAACCCAGCGGCGGACTCATTGCACCCAACGGTGATTTCTGGGTGTTGGAATACAATTCAAAGAATGAAGTACGAGTCAACAAAATAAGTATAGAGGAACAGAAAAAAATCGTGAAGGACTCTGCCTTTACTGTTTATATCATGCCGCTGCTCATCATCAGCGGTCTTTTGGTGTTATTGTATTTTTTATTCAGAAAGAAACCGGTAAAGAAAAGTTGACAAGTATGCCATATCTGGTAGAGCTATTCAAACACAATCACACTGTTAAAGATATGGCATATTTTATTTAGGCATAATTTCTCGCCCCAAACAATAAACTGCCAATCCGCACCATCGTACTCCCCTCTTCTGTTGCAATCTTGTAATCTCCGCTCATACCCATAGAAAGAATGGTGAATGGTGAACCTTGCCTGACGGCAGGCAGGTGCTGAATCGTGAATGCGAGCTGATCAAAGAGCGTTTTTAAATACTGAAACTCACGTCTCACCAGATTCATATCCTCACTAAAGCTTGCCATGCCCATCAACCCGCAGATTCTTACATTTTTCAATTCGTGTAATTCGCTTCCATTCGTGTTGATGAGTGTATTCAATTCTTCCTCATCTAACCCAAACTTGGTTTCTTCTTTGGCAATATGAATCTGTAACAGCACATCGATCGTCCGGTTCAGTTTAGCCGCCTGCTTATTGATTTCTTTCAGCAGCTTTTCACTATCCACACCATGGATCAAATGCACAAACGGCGCAATGTACTTCACCTTATTGCTTTGCAGGTGACCAATAAAATGCCAGCGGATATCTTTCGGCAACTGTTCCGCTTTCTCCACCAGTTCCTGTGCATAGTTCTCCCCAAAATCACGTTGACCCAACTCGTACAATTCCAGTAGTTCACTCACCGGTTTGGTTTTACTTACCGCTACCAATGTTACTTTCTTTGCTTCCAGCTCTTTACTTATTTGTAAGTATGCTTCTTTATTCACTGCCATGCTGTAAAAGTATTACATTATACCTCACCCTCATTCCCTCTCCCAAGGAGAGGGAGGCCAAGCTTCATCTTTTTTGCTATTATTTAATTTGGCAATTACTGCTTTTGCAATTCTTATCATCAAAATTTCAATGATGTTGCATTTCAACATACTCTTTAAAAAAGTTAGGGCTGTGTCTTGATGGCTTCCGCCTTTGGAGGAAGTCGGAAGGAGGTGTATCATCAACTTTAGTTCTGCATGTTCAATTGTAATAAAAAATGTGCTGACTGTCTTCAATCAGCACATCATCGGCCTCTATCTCCTTCTCTTTCTCCCAAGGAGAAAGAGCGGTGCTTCATCACTTTCACAATCTATTTATCAACCACATCATCTATAAATCTCTAATGATCATATATCAGCCGTTCTAATTTTTATAAAACTCTTTGAATAGTTTGGGCTGTGTTTGGCTAATCCTCCCCTTCGGGGAGGTTTGGAGGGGCCGTATTACTTTAAGATGCTTCTTCCAATCACAATCCTCTGCACTTCACTCGTACCCTCATAGATCTGTGTGATCTTGGCATCACGCATCAAACGCTCTACATGAAATTCTTTTACATAACCATAACCGCCGTGCACCTGCACCGCTTCTGTAGCTGTCCACATGGCTGCTTCACTTGCAAACACTTTCGCCATTGATGAGCTGAGTGTATAATCAATGCCATTATCTTTTTCCCATGCTGCTTTTAAGCAAAGTAAACGGGCCGCTTCAATTTTCGTTGCCATATCCGCCAGTTTAAACTGTATGGCCTGGTGATGCATGATTTCTTTTCCAAACGCTTTACGCTCTTTGGAATATTTTAATGACAGTTCATAAGCACCACTGGCAATACCCAATGCCTGCGCAGCAATACCAATACGGCCACCTGCCAATGTCTTCATCGCAAACGTAAAACCGAAACCATCAGCACCAATCCTGTTTTCCTTGGGTACTTTCACATCCTGGAAGGAAATGCTGTGTGTATCACTGCCACGAATGCCGAGTTTATTTTCTTTCGCACCCACACTTACACCGGGCCAGCTTTTTTCTACAATAAACGTATTGATGCCCTTGCTTCCTTTGGCCGCATCTGTTTGCGCCATCACCAGGTACACCGAAGCGCTGGAACCATTGGTGATCCAGTTCTTGGTACCGTTGAGGATATAATGATCACCCTTGTCTTCTGCCGTAGTACGCTGACTGGTGGCATCACTGCCCGCCTCCGGTTCGCTCAATAAAAAGGCACCGATGTACAACTCACCATCTTTCTTACCCTGCGCCAGCGGTGTTAAATAGGTTTGTTTTTGTTCCTCCGTACCAAACTCCTGCAGGCCGTAGCACACAAGACTGTTGTTCACACTCATGCACACACTCACACTGGCGTCAATCTTGCTGATCTCTTCCATGGCCAGCACATAGCTCACCGTATCCATGCCGGCACCGCCGTATTCCGGTTTTACCATCATCCCCATAAAGCCGAGGTCGGCCAGTTTGGAAATTTGTTCTTTGGGAAATTTCTGATGTTCGTCTCGTTCAATAACACCGGGCAAACATTCCGTTTGGGCAAAATCACGGGCTGCTTTCTGGATCATCAACTGCTCCTCTGTGAGTGTAAACTGCATATCGTTAAAAATTTGCCGCAAAGATAAGGGTTGAAGGGATTTAACGAACGGGCGGTAGTCTTGCTGAGAAAAGCTGTCATCCCGAGGAACGAGGGAACCGCCGGTCAAAGAAATAAGAAATACATTTTTATGTAACGGAGGTTGGTGCTACTATGAGGCGTCTGTTGCGTCGCACTCTTGTACGGCGTGTAATACTATTGAGCATGACTCAACTTATGCTCCTCTTCATTAACCCTGACGCTTAATAATTTAATCATAGGTAAATGCGTTAAATAATGATCTTAATTGGTCATTAGCTGTAAATGAATATTTATTTAAGACAGTTTCACCGAACAAACTTTTATAAACGACTTCATTTTTTTCATTCCTGACTATAAAAGTCCATTCCGTATCTCGTATTTTATCAGAAATGCCACCACTCCCATCATAAGAAAATATAATCAAATACTCAAACATACTTTGTTTATCCCGCATAAAAAATTCAACTCGTTTATCTTCATCATTAATTTCGTGGGTAAGGACTCGTACGCCAAAATTAAAAATACTATCATCAGTCGAAAGCTCAAAGAAAGTATTACCATTATAACCAATTCCCTCAAACTTGATACCTGTTTTATAAACAGGATTAATAAAGGAGCTTAATGTTATTTTTCTATTTTTATATAATGTTTGGCAATTTAAAACCAAAGCGCTTACATATGATTTAATAAATTTTTGAACTTCCTGATTATCGTTTACTTCATCATAAGGTTTAGAAAAGCTAGGGTTAATAGTGAAAAAATCATTTTGGCCAGAAAGTTTATAAGAATGAGATTCTTCTAACCACTTATAGAATGATATATTTCTATCTTTATAATACATTGTTAAAGCTCGACCACGTCCAAACTCATCAACATCTTTAAAAATTTTCAGATTAGGTGTGTGATACACATCAGAATAAAAAAAAGGATTTCTGTTATATTTAAGATTTGCCATTTCATTTATAGTATAAAATTGTGGTTTAAAAGCACCTCCATTATTAACAACGTTACTATCAACCCTTACGATGTAAAAATCATTACGATCATAATAATTGAAATTGTATCGATTAATGTAAAAATATGGTATGCCTAATAAGTATCTTAAAACAACTATATTTTCGGCTGGCTCTAAATTTTTATCAAAGTTAAACTTATGTTGGATCAATTGCCCTGTATTCCAAGTATTCTGGTCTATTGTAGCCCTAATGGTTCCGTAATCAGGAATCTCCAAATCTAACACATCCAACGCTGACTCACTACTTCCATACTCATAAGGGTTATAACGAACAAGCATATCGCCAATGCAACTTAGCCCGTAAAACCACAATATGTTATTTTTTTCAATTTTTTGAACAGTGCCATTAATAATTGCGGCTTGATTGGTCATTAAATTAGCTAAAGTCATTTTTGAGATTATTGCTCCATTTGGATCATAAGATACATAGTCCTGCATTAAACCTAATTTAAAGCTAGCTTTAACTTTCTGTTCACCACTGGAATAAAAGACATTACTTACTCCGTTTAGTTGACCACTAGTAAAATTACAATATGCACCCTTATAAATACGGAAAGTATCCTTATAAATTTCTTTAAGTTGCCCACCAATAATATATGCCTCGCCATTTTTAAAAATATAATCATAAAGCAGAACAGTTTTATTTGAAAGCACTTTCCCAGCTATTGCACTATCGTACTGTAGGGTCATACCATCCTTACTACCGTTTTTGTAATACGATATTATATTATTTCCTATTTGTTTACCATGAAAACTAAAATTATTTTTAAACACCAAGAATGTGCGTGAAATAAAATCCTTATATATACCTTTCGAAAAATCAACTAAACAGGTAGTATCACTTCCATTTTTTGCAAAAAAGATAGCACGAGAAATTTCATTTTTTGATTTGTATTCGATCGTTGCGATTGACAAAGCATTACTCTCTCTATAATAAGTTTCAGATAAAATATTCAAATTATCATCAAATTTAATCATTCGCCTAAGTTTGCTACTTTTGTAATATTCTTTAGTAATTATATTATTATCCTGAGCAAACAAGACAAATGGGAAACATAATAATAAAATATACCGCATTTTAATCTATCATTTAGCTGTAAAATAGTAAAAAGATGAATTGGGAATATCTAATTTTAATGTTAAACTCTCCAAATATTGAGGACCGAAATCTTGCCTATGCAATTATAAGTCAAAACATTCATCTCATTGAAGCTAATGCAACTATAATTATCACAGGCATTCTTAATAATGCACTTGAACATCAATTTTATAACAATGATGACGAATTAGTTACAATTCTTAACCTCTTACATGAATTATAATCTTTTAAAGTTAATTTTTAGCAAATGAACCATAAACATTATGTAATTTATTACAAACAAGGTACTGGGACATTGATAATCACTGAACCACGACCTTGGGCACGAGAAAATCAACACTTATTTCCTGATTTTAATTTTATAAATGCTAACCCTGGGAATCATCCTACCACTAATCAAATTGAACAGTTCCTAATAAATAATTATCAATTTCAAATTTATGAAAATAATATTGAGAATATTACTGTGCTTTTCAACTTCAATCCTGCACTAGGTCTTTGAGCCAACCTGCCCGTTCTGGCGCAGGTCTCCCGAGCTGTGCCAACCCGTTACTTATCTCAAAAAAATCAAACTGCCTCAAAATCAAATCACGAGTAATATTCATGCACAGGTCTGCCACCTGCGCAACGAATCACAGAGTTTATTATCTTAACACAACAGATAAACCCTGAATCATGAATACTACCGCAACACATGATCAACGCATTGCTGCCATGAGCTTTGCCTCTGTATATCCGCATTATGTAACGAAAGTGGAAAAGAAAGGCCGTACTAAACAAGAACTGCACAAAGTAATTGAATGGCTCACCGGTTTTGATGAAGCAAAACTGCAGGAATTCATTCAAACGAAAGTAACCTTTGAAGAATTTTTCAAACAGGCAACACTTAACCCCAACGCTCATCTCATTACAGGACTCATCTGCGGTTATCGTGTGGAAGAAATTGAAAACCCCTTAACCCAAAAAGTACGCTACTTAGATAAACTGGTGGATGAACTGGCTAAGGGCAAGAAGATGGAAAAGATTTTAAGAAACACTTGATACATTTAATCAAGTATAGCAGTTCTTGCTTCTTTGTCATGCCCTAACACTCCATTCTTCTTACTTTTACAGCATGACCCCTTATCTCAACAATCCTGTTTATGCTGCACTCAGTACAACCGATGTATCCTTTAACATCGGCAATGAGGCAGTAAAATTCTTTCACCCGGAAGTTTCTCCCTTTGCTGGCTTTGATGAAGAAACCAAAAACGGATTTGAACAACTCTATGATCTGTTTCCACTAGGGCGTAAAATTCTATATGCAATCCCCTCTCCCATTTCTGCACCAAAAGGATGGGAGGTACAACATGAAATTGAAGGAAAGCAGTTTGTATATGAAGGAGGCACAGTCAACGGTACCTTTCCCGATATTGTTCCGTTGCGTGCAACACATGTGGAGGAAATGATTGCACTCACCCGACTCACCAAACCGGGTCCGTTTGACAAAAGAACCATTGAATTCGGTCAGTATCATGGCATTTTTGAAAACGGAAAACTGGCGGCTATGACTGGTCAGCGTTTGCACATCAACAATTTCACAGAAATCAGCGCTGTTTGTACGCATCCTGATCATTTGGGTAAAGGTTATGCAACCTCCTTATTACAACACCAGTTACAGATTATTTTAAACAATGGAGAAACACCTTTTCTGCATGTACGTGCCGATAATGAACGGGCCATTGCTGTTTATGAACGTTTAGGTTTTAAAGTAAGCCGGCCCATGTTCTTTTATTTTATGAAACGACTCTAATTTAATTTCATGCTATCAATCATAAACAAACTGCCGGGTAATCCTTATCAACTGTTCTTAGTGGATGGGCTCGGTGCCCTGCTCTCAGCAACTTTATTGTTATTAGTAGTTGCTCCTTTGGAGAATTATTTCGGAATGCCTTCAACCGTGATAGTAGTACTGGGCATCATCGCCTGTATGCTGATGATTTGTTCGGCCAGTTGCTTTGTATTGAAACCAAAAAAGTGGATTTTTTGGATGCACATTGTTGCCGGTGCTAATCTCCTGTACGCCTGTACAACGGCTGTACTTTTATTTATGTATGCACATCAACTTACGTTATTGGGATTCCTGTTTTTTGTTGGCGAGATCATTATTTTGTGCATATTGGTAGTACTGGAACGAAAAGCAGTGGCCACCTCAACCAATCCGACAAACTGATAAAAGCAAACTTTTTTAAATTTACTGTATGAAGCCTGCACAACTGGTACAACAATGGGTGGAAGCTTTTAACAAAGCAGATGCTGATGCACTGGAAGCAATGTATGCAACAGATGCTGTTAATCATCAAATGCCGAATCATGCTGTACATGGTAAAGAAGCCATTGGTCAGATGTTCCGCAATGAGTTTGCCATGGCATCAGAAATGCATTGCATACCTGTGCAGATTATTGAACAGGGCAACTGGGCTGTACTGGAATGGCGGGATCCCAAAGGCTTTGGCGGTTGTGGTTTTTTTGAAATCAAAAACAATTTGATTCACACACAAAGAGGTTATTGGGATAAGCTTACCTTTTATAAACTGCATAATATTCCCTTAAAGGAACAATAAATCAGACCTTACTCGGGGAAACCACTCTTATCAATATTCGGAATAATGCGGAGTGCATTTTTGTAATACACTTTCTTCAATATGGCATCCGGTAATCCCATTCCGTACATAGCCCAGTAGGCATGGTATTTTTTGTGATAAGGAAAATATTCATCTTCTGTTTCCAGCACCCGGAAATAAGTAGCATATTCTGAGGGCACCCAACTATCTTTTCCAAACAAAATCCTGTCCTGGTATTTGGTAAAAAATGCTTTGGCCATTTTGGGTTGACGGCCCAGTTCGGCAATCACTGCTCCAAACTCCACCACTACATTGGGCAATTCATCCAGCAAAGTGCTGAGCTTTTGCAGATCATTGGGATACCATCCGAAATGAGCCGCAATGAACGTTGTATTCTTATGCTTGCGGAATAAACGATGTTGTTCTTCAATCAATGTTTCCCATGGCACGGGATTATCAGCTCCACGTTTGCGGTTGGGATTGATGATGAGTTCCAGCCATCGTTCATTGGTGTTATCCAGCGGATCCCAAAACGATTTTGGATCTGCTGTATGAATCAGCACCGGTATTTTTAACTCGCCCGCTTTTTTCCAGATGGGGTCCAATCGTTCATCATCTACCGTAACTCTGTTACCGTTTATATCTTTCACTGAAAAGCCAAGACTTTTATAAATCTTTAATCCATTGGCACCATTCTTTACATCTTGTTCCAACTGTTGGGCAGCACGTTCACCCCAGCCGGGTTCTCCCACACCTTTAAAATCAATATTGGCAAACACAATAAAACGTCCGGGCTTGTTGGTCTTTGCATTGTCGATCATCTTTTGCAGTTGAGCACCGTTGCCGCCACTCAGGTTCACCATTACTTTCATATTGAGCTTATCCATTTCAACGGTAAGTGTATTCAAATCCATACTGCCCATTTGAAACTGGTGATTATGTACATCAATAAACGGAAACTTTGCCCTGGTAACAGGATGTTGAGGCACCACCAATGTGGATGGCGGATTGTAGGTTTCAAAGTCTATTTTCTGCTGGGCTGCAGCAATTGTTGTCAAAAAAACGAATGGGAGCAATAACAAACGATTCATGCATTTATTGTTTAAGGTTCTCAAAGAAAAAGCTATTCTGCGCAATCAACGGCCCGTTCATCATTCTTTAACAGGTTTCTGTAAAAGGCCGACTTCAGGGAATACCCAATACAAGGTATTTTCAGAAAAGCACAGTAACTTTAACTTCAAACCCAAAACATCCTTCGTATGAAACGTTTTGCAACGCTTCTTTTCTTTCTGCTTTTTGTTACATCCGTATCATTTGGCCAAACCTGTATTTCGGGTAATTGCAGTAACGGTTACGGTAAAATACAATACCCCAATGGCGATACCTATGAAGGTGAATTTTATGATGATAAACGGGAAGGATTCGGCATTTATACCTGGAAAGCAGGTGGCAAGTTTATCGGTGAAAGTTTTGCCAATACTTTCCAGGGTTTTGGTGTGATGACATTTGCTGATGGTACCAAGTATGTTGGTGATTTTAAAGATGGTGAATTTGATGGTGAAGGTGAAAAAACATTTTCCAATGGTACTGTGCAGAAAGGTCTGTTTGGCAAAGGCAAATACCTCGGTAAAATTTCTTATTACGGAAAGCCTATTGGCACCACCGGTTGTTTAAACGGTGATTGTGATAATGGTTATGGCATGCATTATTCACAGGCCAATAACCGCTTCTTTGGTTTCTTTAAAAACAGCAAGCGTGATAAGTTTGGCGCCTATTATTGGGAAGACGGCACCCGCTGGGTAGGCCAGTTCAAAGATGGTTTATTAACGGGCTATGGTACTTACTTTTTTATTACAGGTGAAAAATATGTAGGCAACTTCGTTGACAGTAAACGCAATGGCTGGGGCATTAACTACGACCCCTACACCGGTGTTAAGAAAATCGGTTTTTGGGAAAACAACAATCTTACTAAACCGAAAAAGGATTTAGGTACCGGCTGCATCAGCGGCGATTGCAAAAATGGTTATGGCACTTATGTTTATAACAATGGTTATTACGAAGGCAATTTTAAGAACGGTTATCGTAATGGCTTTGGTCAGTATTACTTTGATATTGGCGATTATTATGTAGGTAATTTTTCTGATAACAAGTTTAATGGCAAGGGCACTTATTATTATACCAACGGTGAACGTTATGAAGGTGAATGGAATAACCAGCGCTACCACGGCAGAGGCGAGTTGTTTCATATAGATGGCATGGTGGACATTGGTTTTTGGGATATGGGCAAGTTCCAGAAAGAGGTTCGCCCTACTGGCTATGATACCTGGGTAAAAAATAATTATGACAATGCTACCACTAACAGTATGGTGGCGAACAATAACAATGTCAACAACAATAAACCCAGCGGTAATACAACCAACAATCCTGTTACCAACACGAATAAACCCACTCAAAGCAATAATAATAATTCAACGGCTGTTAACAACAAACCGCCAACGAACAATTCCAAACCGCAGGGATCTAATACAAATCCAACTAATAATACCCAGCAGAACACTACAATTGTTACCAACAACACTTCCGGACTCAATACAACCAATTATAAAAAGAAACTGGCACTGGTTATAGGCAATGAAAAATACCAGTACACTACTCCGCTGCGCAATCCAAAGAACGATGCCAGGAGCATGGCCAATGTGTTAAGGCAATGCGGATTTGAAGTAATTGAAATTATTGATGGCAACCAGGTTCAGGTAAAGAATGCCATCAAAGAATTCGGTTACAAACTGCAAACCTACCAGGTGGGTTTATTTTATTATTCCGGTCATGGTATACAAATCAATGATCAGAATTATTTAATTCCTGTAGATGCTAATCTTCGCAGCAAGCAGGACGTCATTGATGATTGTCCTTCTGTTTCATGGGCATTGAAGCGTATGGAAGATGCTAATACCAAACTCAATATTGTAATTCTGGATGCCTGCCGTAACAATCCTTTCAGCCGGGGAAGTTTTGGTGATGATGCAGATGAAGGCGGCCTGGCCCCTATTTCACCACCTGACAACACCTTGATTTCTTTTGCTACAGATCCCGGTTCTGTTGCCAGTGATGGTATTGCCGGCACCAATGGTTTGTACACGGGCTCTTTGGTGAAATACATTTCAGCACCTAATACACAAATTGAAAATGTATTTAAGTTAACGGGCAAAGAAGTAAAAGAAAAATCAGGCGGTAAACAAAAGCCATGGCTCAATTCTAACTTCTACGACATCTTTTATTTCAAGCAGCAATAATGACTGCATTAAAAAAGTAAGGCACGAAGAAAACAATTCGTGCCTTTTTCATTTGCTGTAACTTTAATATATGGATTTTCTTTCGCCTGAATATTGGGAGAACCGTTACAAGGAAGAGCAAACCGGTTGGGATATTGGCAAGCCTTCTACTCCCCTGGCTGATTTTATTGATAGTATTCCCAACAAGAATGCTTCGATTCTCATTCCCGGCTGCGGCAACTCGTACGAAGCAGAATACCTGGTTGAAAAAGGATTTACTCATGTAACGGTCATAGATATTGCACCTTCCCCGGTAGAACGTTTACAGCAAAAAATCGGCGACAAAGCAAAAGTGCTGCTGCAGGATTTTTTTGAGCATAAGGGTCAGTATGATTACATCCTCGAACAAACTTTCTTTTGCGCATTAGATCCTTCGTTACGACCGGCCTATGTAATAAAAATGAAAGAGTTGCTTACTGAACAAGGAAAACTCGCCGGTGTACTCTTTAACCGGCAATTTGAAACCAATCCACCTTTTGGCGGCAGCAAAAAAGAATATCAAGAATTTTTTGCAAGTGAACTGCAAATCAAAAAGATGGAAGAATGCTACAATTCTATTCCGCCAAGGGCAGGAACAGAGTTATTCTTCATTGTAACAAAAAAGCACCCATAAGAGAGTGCTTGAAAAGAATTATAGTAAAGATTCAATATTAATCTCTTCCCATCTGCTTTAAATAAGCTACATGCGATGCAATCGCTAAACGCAAACGGGGATACTCTACGTATTGTATATTAAACTCTTCACAGGTTTGCCTGATGATTTTACTGATGGCAGGGTAATGTACATGCGATATTTTAGGAAACAGGTGATGCTCTACCTGGAAATTCAAACCACCTACCAGGAAAGAAATCAATTTATTTTTTGTAGCAAAGTTGGCTGTTGTTTTTAATTGATGGATGGCCCACTCATCTGCCAGTCTTCCATCTGCTTCGTTGGGCATGGGAAAATGAGTATGCTCTACTGTATGAGCTAACTGGAATACAATGCTCAACACAAAACCTGCAAACAGAGTTGTAACGAGGAATCCTAACAACCACGGAAGAAATCCAACCATCATAATTGGCAGCACAATAAATAAAAACAGGTTAGCCGCTTTAAACAACCAAAATACAAGATGATCACTCAGATGCATTTTCTTAAGCGGCATGTCGCCGATCTTTTGCTTAAAGTATTTGATATAGTCTGATGCAAAAATCCAGAAGATATAAAGTAATGAATACAGGAACCAGAAATAACGGTGCTGGTATTTATGCAGCCTGTATTTTTTCTGTGTGCTGCTCATACGCATCCACGGATGAATATTGATATCATCATCTACCCCATCAATATTAGTATATGAGTGATGGATCATATTGTGTTTAACATTCCACATAAAGCTGCTGCCACCCAGAATATTCAACGAAAAAGCGGCAACCACATTCACCACTTTTTTACGGCTGAAACTTCCATGAGCACCATCATGCATCACATTAAAACCAATACCAGCTATGCAACCACCAAGCATAATACTTTCCACAATTC
Organism: Lacibacter sp.; assembly: GCA_050916065.1. Classification (GTDB taxonomy): domain Bacteria; phylum Bacteroidota; class Bacteroidia; order Chitinophagales; family Chitinophagaceae; genus Lacibacter. The sequence goes on along the minus strand of CP051137.1, from coordinate 1,055,923 downwards.
CAAGGATAACACCAGGCGTATAAAAAACAAGATGAGCATATAAAGCAACGGCTGCTAATCCAAAGAGGATAGCTTTTAAATACAGGTAGAAATTTCCGGTAGGATTTTTTCCTGCTTCGTCAAAATATGCATTTACCCTTCTTTTCAGTTCAGCATGAAAGGATTGTGCTTTAACGGTAAATTTTGGAGTAGTCATGTAACAATATTAATAAACAGCTGCAAATGTACTGCAGAATGTTGAAGATCAGATGTTAATTGTAGACATATCTTACACAAATACATCATGTTACTACCTGTATCAGTGCATCAAAGTTGTTGATCCCGATTCTTTTTTCAGTGATAAATCCTTCACCATACTCAACACCAATGCGTTTGCCAAACATTTTATGGCGGGAGATAATGGTATCAAAATAGGCAGGAGTTGAAATATAAGTTTGCGGTTCTTCGTCGTTTGTGGCATTAAACTGGGTACCGTATGCTTTTACACTTTCCATCTTACGTTCAAATACAGGTGTAATGTCATAAATGAAATCAGGTTCTGCATAGCGGTCCTGTATAAAATGAAAAACGTATTTGGGTTTCCAGGCTTGCTGTAGTGTTCCGTTTAAATGCGTTTCAATTTTACGCAAGCCCGAAAGAAAACAACTGTCGCTCACCAATCTGGCAGAGCGTCCATGATCCGGATGACGGTCACTCAACGCATTGCACAACACAATCTCAGGTTGGTATTGTCTTATTTTTTGAATCACCATCAACTGGTGTTCTTCATCATTTTTAAAAAATCCATCCCGCATACCCAGGTTTTCACGCACATGAATACCGATGATTTTTGCCGCAGCTTCTGCTTCTACTTTCCGGGTTTCAGCAGTTCCTCTTGTACCCAACTCACCACGTGTAAGATCAATGATGCCTGCTCTTTTTTCATGATTCATTTCCATCATCAAGGTACCGGCACAGCTCAGTTCCACATCATCGGGATGAACACCAAAGGCAAGAATATCTAATTTCATGAAGGAAGATTTAGGGCGAAAATAAGTTTTTTGTTGCGATGAAAATAAGGGATCACTGGTCGGTACGGTTGAAAACCGTCAGACCAATCAATAGAAACAAATAAATTACTTTGAACTTGTTACTGAAGAATATCCATACATCCTGTCCAACTCCTGTACAATCCCGTCAATCTGTCTATCAATTTTGTTTTCAGACGGATTCCATTCCTGTTTTAAATCACTGCCCACAAAGAACATCAATGTTTGATAAAAACGGGCTGTAAACCCACCTTTCATTTCTTTGATGATTTCATAACAATCTTCACCTGTTTGTCTGTTGATGAGTTTCATCAACACTTTGCCCTGGTACACACTTAAGTCCATGATCTTATCACCAAAGGCAGCACGCAATTCTTTTTCTCTGCTCTTGATGTATTTTTTGCGCTCGCTTTTGCCTTTAATGGATTTGAGGTGTTGCTGTACATCAGCCATCACTACACCCGCCTGCCTTGCATAGGGATAGGTTACGTACACGGCGTTACGCAATCTTGTCCACTCTGCCCAATACTTAGCTGCATCTTTTGGATTACCGCCCCATACAAACAACTCCTGTAAATCTTTACCGCCTAACAACTCACCACCTACCACCAATGCTTTTACAAAGACCGTATCATTCTTACCATATTCCGGGTAAAGAATGGCCTGTTTTTCTTTATCGGGCAGGGATTCCTGTGCCGATGCAGCTATACCAATTAATAAAAGGCTGAAGGTGAGAAAATGATATGTGAAGCTTTTGGTACGCATCTGCTACTAAAGTACTGAAACTTGCTGATTGATACAATAGACAAACAGAAGGTAACCAAGGCTGCTTGTGAAAGAATTGCAAATATTTGAACCAGTTTATTTTCTGAGAATCAAATGCCCCGATTTATTGTTGATTTCCCAATTCTGAAACTTGTTTAAAAGAGATTTTCCAAGGATATTTTTCCTGCCTTTATCTGTTACCGCAACTATTAGATTATTTACAGAAAAATCGCCGATTTGTATGCTGTTGATCTTATACTTCCGGCAGGTGTCTACTTGTCCGTTAGCCATTTCATATTCACCTGTTCCCAAATAGTTATCATTCACTAATATACCCTGTGTTTTTAATGATTGTTCTGTTTCGAAATTGATGAGCAAATCACTGGCTCCTGTATCAAATAACCAAATCTGAACTAACTCACCAACTTTCACCTTGACAAAAGTCATATTGTTGATAGTTAAAACGGGAATTGTATCTGCTTGAGGCCCGTTGATATCTGCCTGAGAACGGGTGGTCCACCCTTCAGTTTGATTCACATCTGTTTCAAAGGGATAACCACATTTGTACAACATTTCGTAGTAAAAAACTGAGTTAGGATCACTCAACTGCTTCATTTCTGCATCTGTGGTCTTTCTGCTTTTCACCATTTCGAGCTGGCATTTGCAAAACCTCTGCAGGAATTCATACTCTGTTCGCCTGCTTGTATTTCTACGAATATTCTCTATACAACTGACGATGAAATCATCTTCATAATTTTCTGCCTGAAGCAATATAGTTTTCCCGGTATTGGCGTAGCATTCCTGTAACTCATTTTGTAAGACAGGATTCTCATTAATCATCGCCGCTAAGTCAACTATACCGGCTTTTGTATGCTTACGAAACTGTGTGTTGGTAAATTTCCTGTTTAACTTGCTGATACGGCATTCGCAAAGCGTAGCAGCCGTTTCATCTGCCCTGGTTTTATTTAAAGACTTTAAACAATCGTTAAATAAAGCCCGTTTGGATAAATAAGGTTTCCCCTCAACGCTTCTTATATATTCATCTTGTGAAAATGACGACTTGCTAAAAAGAGAAAAGAGCGCAAGCAAAATAAGTGGTGTATGTTTCATATTGAACTTTCATTAAGATGGCAATTTAATCATAATGATCATACTACCGCCTTCCTGTTCTTCTGTATATGATTCACCATCGCCAGCATAAATCCAAACACGGTAATGAGAATACCCAGCCACAACACATTAATGGCAGGGAATTGGTAAGCCTTGAGCGTGATATATTGGAGAATAGCATTGCTTTCTTTTACCGCCAGCCTTACTCCATCTGCATCAGCTCCTACAAAACCCATTTCCAGGCTTTGAGAAATTACCGTATCTGTAACAGGAATCAGGTTGTTATTGCGGATAATAAGCACAGGCTCTGCTTTGTATCTACTGCTGTCAAGCGCATATACACTCAGGTTGGCTGTAAATACAGAATCACCCGGTTCGGTTGCAATATTGGTACGGGTGCGTTCCCTGTTCACACCATCTAAAATCATAAAGCCTTTACTGTACCAGATGGTATCGCCGGGTTTTACTTTTTTCTCTTTGAACTGGGCTGTGTCTTTGTTCTTTTCCGGATCGGGCATAGAAGTGATGTACGTAAATACATCTTTGTGCAGGTAATGCTTACTGTCAGGATTGGCCATGAGCTGACCATTGCCCTGGTAATTCACAAACGCATCAGGATAAAGAGTGAATCCATCTTTCTTATCCTTGTACTCAAAACGAACTTTGAAATATTGTTTGGGATCCAATGGCGCTGTGCTATCTCCGAGATAAGTTACCATGTACGTACCCATATCAGTAGCCACCCCTTTCACCAATGTTAAATTCTCAGCAGGATTTTCTTTGCTTTCTTCACCAAAGTTTACCATGATGCCGCTGCGGTTCCAGCTGATGATTTCTTTTTTGGAAGATGAAATCAGAATACCTAACAATACCAAACCAAAACCAAAATGCGAGAGTGAAGCGCCGGCTTTGATGAACTTGCCTTTAATACCGGTAAAGATGTACATGAAATTGGCCACGGCTGCATATACTGCTGCAAAAATGGTAGCATGAATAGCACCTAAAAAGCCGATACCATATTTGTTATAATTGATAGCTCCAAAAATGCTGATAGCGAGTGAGGCTGCCAATGAAAGAACGGTGGCCCACAAAATACTTTTCCAAAAACTGCTGCCCGGTGTTTGTTTGTATTTTAAATATTGAGTGATCGCTGTTAATATCGCAATCACAAAGGTGAAAAGGATCAATACTTTGTTATACGAATATTCAATATCCGCCGCAGGTGCATATTTGGTTCCGAATATTTTATTGATGACAGGCAACGATGTTTTACCAATAATGTACAAAGCTGAAATAAAGAACAACAGTGAACCGACAAACAACCAAAACTCACGGCTGCTGATGTGTTCTTCTTTTTGTACGGTGGGCAGCTCTTTATAACGCCACAAAAACAAACTGAGTGAAGGAATTACAAAGATCAACAGAAACGTTAGCAACTGTGCATTCATACCCAGATCAGTAAAGGCATGCACACTCGTATCACCCAAAATACCACTACGTGTTAAAAAGGTTGAATAGATGATCAATAAAAACTGCAGGATATAAAATAGGAGGGTTGCTCTTAATGAATGTCCGGTGTGTTTGTAAGCGATCATGGTATGGATGGCGCATATTAATACCAACCAGGGAACCAATGATGCATTCTCCACCGGATCCCATGCCCAGTAACCGCCAAAGGTTAAGCTTTCATATGCCCAGGCAGCGCCCATCATAATACCTAATCCTAAAATACCGGCAGCAAACAAAGCCCAAGGCCTGGCAGGTGCCAGCCAATTTTTGTAATCCCGTTTCCACAACGCTGCAATCACAAAAGCAAAGGGAACAATGGTACTTGCAAAACCTAAAAACAAAACGGGTGGATGAATCACCATCCAGTAGTTCTGCAGCAAAGGATTCAAACCTTTACCATCACGGATGAAACTTAAGTAATCTTCTTTCAATGTTCCATCAGGATTAAACCCGATCGGGAATTGTGCAGCACTCAGCATATCCTCATTCCGCATCAATACAAACGGGCTGCTGCCCACTTTCAGATCAAAGAAGTAAATACCAATCACCATCGTTGCCAATGCAAACTGCATAAAGCTGATGGTAGTCATTACCGGCGCCTCCCACTCCTTCTCTCTCCACATGATAATACCACCTAAAACACAATGCCAGAAACTCCATAACAGGAAACTTCCCTCCTGTCCTTCCCAGAAACAACTGAGAATGTATTGCATGGGCAATGCAAGATTGCTGTGCTTCCAGCTGTAAGCATATTCAAACCGGTGGTTGGAAATAAGATAGTAGAGACAAACAAAAATTCCAACTACAGAAATAATTTCTGTAAGAAAGGAAATGCGTGCAATCCGTTTCCAGCTTTGTTGCTGGAGAGGATCTTTGGCAACAGTGGCTTTATAAAAAGAAAGGGTTGCCAGTAAAGATGCAACCAACGAAAGAACGGCTAAAAAATGACCCGCTTGTCCGGGCAACAATTGCTCACCTGTATAACTCGGCATGTGTTCGTAGAATTTTATTTACTGCTGATCTGTGCTTTTTCTTCAGTGTATTTGCTGGGGCATTTGATTAAGATATCATCGCAAACAAAAGCGCTGTCAGTCATTTTGCCTTTCAGCACCATCCGTTCGCTGCGCTCCATATCAGTTGGTGGTTTGCCTTTCATGTACACCACTTTGGTACTGCCGCCCAGTGAATCAACAAGATGAAAACTCAGGTAGTTCGGATTCGTTAATGCATCGTACACAATTTTTTGACCATTGGCAGTATCTAACTTACCAATCAGGTGTACATACTTGCCGGGTTTGGTTTTAGCCGAAGCGATACTATCGTAGGTAGAAGCATCGGTAATGGAAGTGGCCAGAATGGCAATACCTGCAGCAATGACAATGAGAAGGATGATATGAGTAATCTTCATGAATCAGAATATTTCAGGCCGCAAAGGTAATTTAAAAACAAACCGCAATATTTTTTGTTGGGGTTTAAATACACGTAGGGGAACCGGCTTTTAACGCTTTGTTCTATTTTATCTGTGTTGTAATGTTGTATGATTTCATCAAATGAGAACCGGTTGAGACTTTTTGCAAAACTTCGATAAGATTTTTGCAGATGTCTGCGCATCCACCCTAACTTTGCCCCGCTTTTGAAAAAAGCACTTGATATGACAGACTTATCCCTTTTTGACCAGGATGGTGCCGGTAACCCTAATAATAACATCTTTGGTTTGCCTTTTGAAGAAGAAGAAGCCCGCCTTGTTCTCCTACCCGTTCCGTGGGAAGTTACAGTTAGTTATAAAGCAGGAACAGCCCGTGCACCTGAGCATATGATGAGAGCCAGTTTACAGGTGGAGCTGTTTGATAATGATACAGATCATGTGTGGAAACAAGGTATTTACATGCGGGAAGTGGATAAGAAGATCCTGTTGAAAAGTGATTACCTGCGCAAAGAAGCGGAACTCTACATCAATTACATTGCACAGGGTGAGAATGTGGAAGATAACAAGTTCATGTGCAAAGCACTCAAAGAAGTAAACCAGGGCAGTGATTTCCTGAACAACTGGGTATATGAACAAACCAGAGATCTGCTGAACCAGAATAAACTGATTGGGTTAATTGGTGGTGACCATAGCACGCCGTTAGGTTATTATAAAGCCATTGGAGAAAAACATGGCGATTTCGGGATTTTGCAGATTGATGCCCATTTTGATCTTCGCCAGGCTTATGAAGGGTTTAAATATTCACATGCCTCCATTATGTACAATACCTTAAATGAAGTACCGCAGGTAAATAAACTGGTACAGGTGGGCATCAGGGATTATGGGGAAAATGAGTTCAGGTATATGAGCGAAAGCAAGGGCCGTGTTATCTCTTATTTTGACCGTGATTTAAAAGAACGCCAGTATGAAGGGCAAAGCTGGAAACAGATTGCCGATGAAATCATTGCACATCTTCCTGAAAAAGTTTTTATCAGTTTTGACATTGACGGACTTGATCCCAAGCTTTGTCCTAATACAGGCACGCCTGTTATGGGCGGACTGGAAAGCGAGCAGGCATTTTACCTGTTTCGAGCTTTAATTAAGAGCGGCCGCAAGTTCATTGGTTTTGACTTAAACGAAGTAGGTATAAGCACCAATGAATGGGATGAGAATGTGGGCGCAAGAGTACTGTACAAACTCAGTAATTTATTACTGGCAGACAATCCCTTGTAGTACCTTTGCTTAGATGGCAACTTACAGCATACCTGTTTATTTTGAACCCTTTCTGCGCCAGAAAAAAGCAGCCCGACTAATACATTTCCTGGCCGGCTTTCTGATGATTGCCAATGCATGGGGCAATTTTAACCAGCCTAACCCCGATCTTTTGTTTGTAGTAATTCAGATAGCTGTTGCTTTATTGTCTGTGCTCTTTGCTTTTATCGGACACAAAATGGGAAATGTTCACAGCAGGCTCAATAGTATTTTACGGGTTATACAGGGCTTAGCCTTTTTGTATGCTGCCTGGTATTTTTTTAGCATTATGAATCTCACAATGATGAGCCTTATGCAGCTATTAGCAGCAGCAGGACTCTTATTGTTACTTATTACAGAACGAAAAATCTTTTCAAATCCTGCCGTTCGTCTGGATGAAAAAGGGATTTACACACCTAATACTCCCAAGGATCGTTTTATACCCTGGAGTGACGTTGAAAATATGCTCATCAGAAACGACTATATCTCCATCAACACCTTAAAAAACCAATTCATTCAATATGAAACCAATATTATACTGAGTGAACTGGAAATGGACGAAATGAATGCTTTTTGCAGGGTACATTTTACTACAAGGCCTTAAAAAATCAATCTGCAAATTAATGTAGCACCACAAGCAAGATTCAATCACACAAAATTTGCCTGAGTAACAAATACTGGTCTAGAATTTTTAATACTTTATGGAATTTTTGAGAAGCTGCATCTAAGCAGGAAATCAACTGCTATGGCTACTCCTCTTTCAGTTTCCATTGTACACCCCCAGGCCGCTCATCTCAAGAAAATAAGTCCCTTGCTTCATTTCATTGCCGGGCTTTTGTTTTTAACTGCCGCATTTTATGAATGGAATGCTGACAACCGCATTACCGCCTTTTGCGAAGCAGTGATTGCAGCAGATGTACTGGCTATCGCCTTTATGAAACGCTTTGCTGAAGAAAGCACACGCATCAATGCCTGGTTCAGGCTCATTGAAGCGGTTGTTTTTACCGGTATTGCAATACTTACTTTGTTAAACCATGATTATCTCATCAGCTTATTTTCACTGCTGGCAGCCGGCTTATACGCTTATGTATTTCATTGCGAAAACAAACTCATCAGCCGGGAGCGGGTGGAAGTGCATCATTTAGGAGTAACCATCTCTTCTTTTCCAAATGACAAATACATTGATTGGACTCATATTGCTTCCATAAAAGCCTTGCCTCATTCCATTACCATTACCACATTCAAAAAGAAAACTTATCATTTTGAGTTTGAAAAAGGAATTGCTTTGAGCGAACTGGAACAAATTCACGATTTTTGCAGCTATTATTTGAATACAGGCTCTTAGTTGCAAGCCATTAGCTTCAAGTTGAATGCTTTTACGTGCAGCCAGTAGCCAAAAGCATGAAGCGAATGATTTCACAATCTCCTTACTTACTCTACTCCGACGGAAACGGAAATATTTTTGAAGACACGTCTTTATACGCCATCGGTCGTGCGGGATGGGATGCCATGCCTGTAGATGTAAATGATTGGATTGAATTGCCCGATGGTGGTAACCTGTATGAACTTCCCCAACGCAAGGCCATTGGCATTGATGTAAAAAGCGGGGAAATGCGTTTGTGTGAAAAAGGCTGGGCCGTTGCTGCGTTTGTTCCGCCTGCACATACCTGTTTGTATGTAGCAGCTTTTGAAAGCGAGCCGGATGCGGAAACATTACCATTGTTCTGCTACACTGCTGCGGGATGGTACAATGATCAATTTTATGTAACTGCTGTAAGGGTTGAGGCTGACATTCGCCAGGAATGCGCCGGTTATGATGAAGAAGTAATTGAAAGCGGAGCTGAACGACTCATGAAAGCCTATCCTGAAAATCGTTTGGTGAGACATTTGATGGAGAATTGCTGCCAAACTTATAATTGTCCGGCTGCAAGGAATTTTGCAATGAGCCGTTGGGAATGCCCGGTACCTGTGTCACCTGCCTGCAATGCCAACTGCTTGGGATGCATATCCTTTCAACCGCCGGAAGAAAGCATTGTAAGTCCGCAGGACAGGTTAACCTTTAAACCCACTGCTGAAGAGATTGTTGAGTTCACCGTTCCGCATTTAGAAACGGCGCCCTATCCTATTATATCTTTCGGCCAAGGTTGTGAAGGTGAACCGTTGTTGATGTGGGAAACCATTCGTGAAGCCATTATCGAAATCAGGAAGCATACAACCAAAGGAAGCATCAACATTAACACCAATGGCTCCATGCCCAAAGCGGTAAAAGCCTTGTGTGAAGCAGGATTGAATTCTATTCGTGTCAGCACCAACAGTGTACGCAAAGAGATTTATGAACCCTACTACCGACCCAACAACTACCGGTTTGAAGATATTATTGAAAGTTTAAAAGTGGTGAATAGTTATAGTGGCTGGACGAGTATCAACTACTTTGTATTTCCCGGTGTGACTGATACTGTTGAAGAATATGAAGCATTACGGCAAATGATTAAAGACACCGGTTTAAAAATGATTCAATGGCGCAATTTCAATATTGATCCTGATTGGTACCTGGGCAAACTGGGTATTACTGAAACGGGTGAACTGCTGGGTATTAAACAAGTGATGGATTTAATAAGAGAAGAATTTCCAGATTTGAAGTTTGGCTATTTCAATCCGCCCATTGAACGGATCAAAGGAAACTATGAAGAAGATTTTGCACACTAAACATTTTGTTTGACTACATAAATGTTTTTATTTGTAAAGGAACCTGCAAATTGTAAGTTGCTTTTTTATTGATGCAAAGACCAGTTTACATATTGCCGTTGATTGTATTGTCTCAGTTTGCAGGAACGTCATTATGGTTCAGCGGCAATGCCATTCTGCCGGAACTGTCAAAAGTTTTTCTGCTGGACAAAGCCGCATTAGCTATCGTTACATCTTCAGTATTGATAGGATTTATTACCGGCACGTTTGTGTATGCTGTTTATGCCATTGCTGACCGCTTTCCACCTTCTGTCGTTTTCTTTTTTTCATCACTGGTGGCAGCAGCTGCTAACTTGCTTATCTTATTGCCGCAACAACAATCATCATTGCTGATTGCATCAAGATTTTCAGTAGGTTTCTTTTTGGCAGGTATTTACCCGGTAGGCATGAAGATTGCCGCTGAATGGTATGAAAAAGGATTAGGTAAAGCATTGGGCTATTTGGTAGGAGCACTGGTACTGGGTACTGCCTTTCCGCATTTACTCAAACAATCCGGCTGGGAATACAATTGGAGAACAGTATTAATTTTCACTTCCTGTTTTGCAAGTCTTGGTGGTGCTTTGATGTTGTTTTTTGTACCAAGAGGTCCGTTTTCAAAAACAGGCGCACATTATTCAGTTAAAGCATTCAAAGAGAGTTTTCAGCGTGCCGGTTTCAGGGCTGCTTCCTTTGGTTATTTTGGTCATATGTGGGAGTTGTATGCGTTCTGGGCATTTGTACCATTGCTCCTCAACTATTATGTACAGAAACATACTCTTGTTTTAAACATTCCATTATGGTCATTTCTGATTATTGGTACAGGCATGGCAGGATGTATTGCCGGTGGTTACTTAACCAAACATTTCGGCAGTGCGAAAGTGGCCTTTGTTGCCATGTGTTGCTCGTTGTGCTGTTGCCTGCTTTCTGTTTTCAGTTTTGAATGGAACACAGCTTTGTTTTTAATTTTTCTTTTTATATGGGGCTTCACTGTAGTGGCCGATTCGCCACAGTTTTCTTCCATAGTGGCACAAACAGCGGTTGCTGAAAACAAAGGAGCAGCACTCACCATTGTTACCTGCATTGGCTTTTCCATCACGGTTGCAGCTATTTATACCATTACGTTTCTGTATGAACAAACCCATCATGCGCCCTGGGTGTTTTTATTCCTTGCACCCGGCCCATTGATCGGTTTATGGAAATTAAAACCATTGCTCAATGAAAAAGCATTTGCTTAATGCTTCAAGCAGGGGCAATGTAATTGAATTTATATTTGACGCATGAAACCAACCGGCCATCCGAATGTTACGCTTGGTATTTTACTGGCAGTAGCAGCCACCATCATCTGGAGCGGTAATTTTATTATTTCAAGAGCCGTGAATACAGAAATTGCACCTGTTGCACTTTCTTTTTTCAGATGGGCAACAGCAGTGGTATTGTTACTTCCCTTTGCATGGAAACATATTCAACCGGCCTGGCAGGTGGTGAAAGAACATAAAGCCTATTTTTTCTGGACTTCCTTAACCGGCATCAGCCTCTTTAACACTTTTGTGTATGTTGCCGGGCATAGTTCAACCGCTATCAATATGGCATTGATTGGCACCACATCTTCACCCATCATTTCCATACTTTTGGCACATTATTTTTTAAAAGAACATATCAACCTGCGCCGAATTACTGGAATGTTTTTATGCATTGCAGGCATTTTATTTTTGTTGAGTAAAGGAAGCTTTACAAACCTGCTACATCTCCAATTCACTAGAGGTGATGTCTGGATTTTGCTGGCAGCATTCAGCTTTGCCTGTTATAATATTTTTGCACGCAAACGACCGGCTAACATTTCTGCCACCGGTTTTTTATTTTTTGTATTTGCCATTGGAACCGTACTGCTGCTGCCTGCTTACATTATTGAATCCCTTTTTGTAACCCCTGTTCAATGGAGCTGGAAAATAGCAGGATCTGTTTTGTATTTGGGATTGGGTACTTCTGTTATTTCATTTCTGTTCTGGAACAGAAGTATTAAAGAATTAGGTGCAGGAAGAACAGCCTTGTTTGGCAATTTAATACCCATCTTCAGCAGTATTGAAGCTGTAATCTTATTAGGCGAACAAATTACACTCCTGCACATCATCAGCTTTGTTTTGATTATTGCCGGTTTAACTGTTGATAATCTTCCCTTACTTTTTAACAGAGCATCAGCAAAAACTATGTAACTTTTATCATGGAGCAGCAACTCATGTTGTTCAAATCAATCGAATGAAAAAAATTATCATCATTGGCGCTACTTCAGGCATAGGAAAAGAACTGGCCTTACGTTATCTCAAAGCCGGACATACAGTAGGCATTACCGGCCGGAGAAAAGAATTACTGGAAGAACTCCAGCAGCAATATCCCCAACAGGTGTATATTGAAAGTTTTGATGTAACAGGAACGAACAATACAACCCATTTAAATGCTTTGATACAGCAGATAGGTGGTATGGATGTTTTTGTGTACAACAGTGGCATGGGCGACATCAGTAAAGAACTCAATGCGGGTTTGGAAATCTCCACTACGCAAACCAATGTAAATGGTTTTGTAGAGCTCACCGTTCATGCATTCAACTATTTTGCAACGCAGGGACATGGGCATATAGCAGCCACTTCCTCTGTTGCTTCTACAAGAGGTAACAGTTGGGCGCCTTCATATAGTGCCAGTAAAGCATACATGAGTACTTATATGGAAGGACTGGCCATGAAAGCAGAACGGATGAAGTTGACAATTGCAGTAACAGATATTCAACCCGGTTTTGTAAAAACCAAAATGGCCAAGGGTGAAGGATTGTTTTGGGTGGCACATGTAGAAAAGGCAGTAACCCAAATCTACAAGGCACTTGAACAACGAAGACGAAAAGTGTACATTACCAAACGATGGGCATTAATAGCCTGGCTTATGAAGCAAATGCCCTATGCCTTTTATAAAAAGATGGGGTAAGCAGTTCTGCTGAACATAATGCCATGAAAACGGGACTTTGAATGGAGCGCCGCAAAAGGGACCCCTCGTTGGCACAAAGACCGTCTCCCACACACCTTCATTACAACTACGGCGTGTAAAAAATCTTAAGAACTTCTTAAAACAGGGTATGCGTTGTGCAATGGGGCACGATTTTACATCGTTATTGGTAAAAGAGTTAATTTCGATGAACCAAGTTTACAGCATGCAACAATACGCACAGGAAGACAGGAGCAATAATCCAAAAGCAGCAGTGATTACAACGGTTGTACATGGATTGATTTTGCTCATCTTATTTGTAATTCCCATGGCGGCCACCATTAAGAACGACCCCATTGTGGATGAAGAAGGTATTGAAGTAAACTTAGGCAACAGCGATTTTGGTTTTGGTGATGTACAACCTTTGGTGCCTGATGAACCTGCTCCTGCTGTGGAAGAACAAAGTGCACCACCTCAGCAACAAATTGCCCAGTCAGTTGACGAACCTGAAAAAGAAACCAGCACTCGTGATGAAGCGGATGCACCGGAAATTAACAAGCCGGAAAAAAAGCCAACCATACCGGCAAAGGTTGCCACTACTAACCCACCTGTAACAACAAAGAAGCCAAGTACAACCACCGTTACCAATCCAACTCCTGCACCACCCAAACCAAAAGCTGTGTATAGCGGTGGTACAGGTACCGGCGGCAATAACAGTGATACGTATAACGACAGCAAAAACCAGGGCATTGCCGGTGGCAAAGGCGACCAGGGTAAACCTAATGGCAGTGCAACCAGTGATAATTACAACGGAAATGGTGGTGGCGGCAAGAGCGGTCCCAGAGTAACAAGGGGCGACAGACGAATTACCAATAATTATTATTTTTTCTCCGGAGAACTGGATCGTGCTATAATCAACGCCATTGTAAAAGTGTCGCCTGAAGGAAAAGGTACATTTGCAGGTTTTGCTCCCGGTTCTACTACACAGGGCAGGGATTACGCTAATGCAATTTCTAATTATTTAAAAAGCATGCAGTTTAATAAAGCTGATCATGAATCAACCGTTACCGTTCAGTTTGTATTTAATGTAACCAACTAATCGATTCATGGAAATCATCAAACAGTTTAAGCTTCCGATTCTTTTATTTTTAGCAGGTATTCTTGTTTCCATCTTTGGTGCATGGATGAAGATCATGCACATGTCTTTTGCTGATGGAGCATTAACCGCCGGAATGCTGGTGAAAGGTGTTGGTGTTATTATGGCTATAATAATACTCTTTAAATCAAAGCAGTAAGACAATTGCATACATCTTCAAAACGACCGGCACGGATATGCAACAGTTTCATTCATCACAATTCATTCCGCAGCATCTTGCTTTTACTTAATATTGCAAAGCAGTAAAACAAACTGCTTAGAAATGAGTAGTACAACCGGCAGACTTTCTATTTATACCCTGTTTAAGTTTTTTGTAAGAGTGAGAACACTTGGTGTTACTGATGAAATGGATGGATATGAAAAGCGAAGAATCGGAATATTCAATCTTATAAATTTTTTCGGGTTAATCACTGGTCTCATCATTCCGCTCACTGCCATTTTAAATGACGGGTATCTGCCTCCTGTAGCATGGTTTGTGGCTATATCACCGGCCTTTATAAGTCTTGGAGTCTTACTTGGTCATTATTACCTGAAGCATCAGTTTGCATTAATATGGTATTTCACACTTTATCCGCTGGTAACATCATTAGTTTATATTAACAGCATTGATGCAGGTATTGAGCTCTTCTTTATTTTTTATGCCGTACTTGCTGTTTTCTTTTTCCAGGAAATACGTTACCTCGTTGCAGCCATCAGCTTTTCACTTGTTTGTTTTATCATGGTTTACATAGTGAAACGCAATTATGAATTTGTGATGGCCGATATCAATTATTCGTTTTTTGTGTTCAATCATATCCTCGCATTGCTCTTCATTTTCGGAGGACTCTTTCTCATTAAAAAAGAAAACATTGACTACCAGGCTGAAATACTTGAAAGTAATAATGAGTTGTATGATTATAACCTGGAAATTGAAAAGCAAAAAGAAGAACTATCTGAGCTGAATAATATTAAGACCAAAATGTTCTCGGTTATTTCTCATGATGTACGGCTTCCCCTGTACGGATTAAGAAATCTTTTTAAAGGAATGCATGAGTATGATTTACCAGCCGATGAAATCAAACTAATGCTGCCTGAAGTAGTGAAAGATCTTAACAACACTACTGACCTGATGGAAAACCTCCTGCAATGGGCTAAAAGCCAGATGAAAGGCGAAGTTTTCGCACCGGACGTTATTGATCTCAACGAAATCACAAATAATATATTTAAAGTACTTCGTTTACAGGCCGAAGCAAAAAAGATACAACTTACGCTTCATAGTAATGATGCTGTATATGCTTTTGCTGATAAAGGCATGATGGAAACAGTGATCCGTAACCTGGTTTCAAACGCCATAAAATTCACACCGCAAAATGGCAGCATACAGGTTTCCATTCAGGATAAAAATGAATGGATTGAAGTACGTGTAACAGATACCGGCGTTGGAATGGATGATGATACCATCAGCAGAATTTTTTCCGGAGATTACTTTACCACCAAAGGAACTTCTAATGAATCCGGTACCGGTCTTGGTTTAATGATCTGCAGGGATTTTGTAAGTAAAAATGAAGGTGCTCTTTCTGTTGAAAGCGTACCGGGAGAAGGTACAAGCTTTACCTTTACAGTTCCTAAGGCCTGATGCTTATGAGCTTGTATAAGGAAACGATTGACTATCTTTTTACCCGGTTGCCCATGTTCAGCCGCATAGGTGCAGCAGCGATTAAGAAAGACCTGCATAATACCATTGCTTTGTGCGAAGTATTGGGCAATCCACATACAAAATTCAAAAGCATTCATATTGCCGGCACGAATGGTAAAGGAAGTGTGAGCCATATGCTGGCAGCTATTTTGCAAACGGCAGGCTATAAAACAGGTTTGTACACTTCACCTCATCTTCATGATTTCAGGGAACGGATAAAAGTAAATGGTGAAATGGTGAGTGAAGCGTTTGTAATTGACTTCACCCAACGCATTCAGCCGCAAATAGAACAACTGGAACCTTCATTTTTTGAAATCACCGTTGCCATGGCTTTTGAATACTTTGCAGAGCAGCAGGTAGATATCGCCGTGATTGAAACCGGGCTAGGCGGACGGTTAGACAGTACCAATATCATTACACCTGAGTTGAGCATCATCACCAATATCGGCTGGGATCATATGAATCTACTGGGCGATCGCCTCGATAAGATCGCCTTTGAAAAAGCAGGCATCATTAAACAAGAGATTCCGGCAGTAATTGGCGAAACCATACCTGAGACAGAAAATGTATTTCTGCAGAAAGCAAAAGAGCAACAGGCAACTCTCTTATTCGCCAATGATCATTTTACAACGGAAGAAGTATTGATGGTGAACAACCAACTGCAGGTGATTGTAAAAAACAAAATAACAGGTAAACCGCTGAGTTATGAATTGGATTTACCGGGATTCTATCAAACAAAAAATCTCTGTACTGTTCTTACTGCGGTAGAACAACTGCAACAACAAGGCTGGAACATCAGCCAGGAACAGGTACAAACAGCATTGAGCCATACCAAACAAATCAACGGTTTACATGGCCGGTGGGAAGTGATCCGACAAAATCCAACCGTTGTGTTGGACGTGGGACATAATGAAGATGGCATGAAGCAGATTATAAAGCAACTGCAGTTTTGCAGCTTTCAACAGTTGCACATCGTCATCGGCATGGTAAAGGATAAAGAGATTGAGAAAGTGTTAGCACTATTACCAAAAGATGCGGAGTATTATTTTACCAAAGCACAGATACCGAGAGCATTGGATGAAGTAACACTTCGGCAGAAAGCAAATGCATTTAATCTCAAAGGCGAAACATATTTGAATGTAAACGATGCACTGACTAAAGCTAAACAATGTGCATCAGCTGATGATTTGATTTTGGTTTGCGGTAGTGTTTTTTTAGTGGGAGAAGTAGCACGCCCCGTCTGACGCCCTCGTCTGACGGGATTCCTATGAATTTTTGTTATGCCTTATTGCCCCAAATAAGAATGATAATTAATAGAACCTCTGCTAAAAATATCCATAGATACCTTTTTATTAATCTTTGAAAAAAATAATCAATGACAAAGCCAATCAATATTACAGGGATAAGATATACATGCTGATAGCCATAAGTCTCATCTGCTAATATTTCAGGAAATAAAAAGAATAATAATTCAACACCAAGCAGAAGACAACAAAAAAGATTAAGTGGTGTAAGCTTATACGTCATAATTAAATTAATGAAACGCCGTCAGACGAGGGCGTCAGACGGCTTCCCTCCTTTTCTCCTTCAACTTCTTAGCTACTCCTATCCCCTCACATCCACCAAAAAGCTCCCCAAATCCACCACTTCCCCCTCTCCCATCCTGAACTGCTGAATATCTTCCAGACTTAATTCTTCCAGCACTTTAGTAGTGTAAACAGGCGTTCCGTTTTTAAGTATAATAAAATAAAAGTCAGGTCTTGTTTCCCTGAACGCATCATCATTTACAAAAGAATCATGTGCAAAAGCAATACGGATATGACCTCCTGCATCCAGCCTGCTTTCACCTAAAAAATCATCATCCGCAATATCACGGTCGTACAGCCGAACGGTATATTCATCACCCGACAATGGTTTATCCTCTCCTTTTTCAATAAAACGGGCAGTGACGATGAGGTCAGGTTCTTTGTTAAGCATGAAATCAGTCATAGAATTTCTTTGCTGAAAGTTAATTGAATTTATGATGACAAAAAAACTTACCACCTGCTGCAATGAAGCAATCTTTATAAAACAAAAAAGCATCAAGCTACTGCTCAATGCTTTTATCTATCAAGGTGTGACGGCTAAGAGCCGTACTGACCCATGTTTCTTCTTCCGTGTGTCTCCGTGGCTTACTAATCATCCAGCTTCAACACTGCTAAAAATGCTTCCTGCGGTACTTCTACACTACCAATCTGGCGCATCCGCTTCTTACCTTCTTTTTGTTTTTCGAGAAGTTTACGTTTACGGCTGATATCACCACCATAACATTTTGCTGTTACATCCTTACGCATGGCACTGATGTTCTCCCTCGCAACAATCTTGGCGCCAATGGCTGCCTGTATAGCAATCTGGAACTGCTGGCGGGGAACCAGCTCTTTTAATTTTTCACAAAGCTTTCTACCGAAATCATGTGCACGGCTGCGGTGGATCAAGGCACTCAACGCATCTACTTTATCACCATTCAACAGAATATCCATCTTCACAATATCCGCTTCACGGTAACCGATGGGGTGATAATCAAACGAAGCATAGCCACGGGTTTGCGACTTAAGTTTATCGTAAAAATCAAATACAATCTCCGTTAACGGCATTTCAAAAATCAGCTCTACACGTGTTTGTGTAAGATAACTCTGGTTGATGAGGATACCCCGTTTGCCCAAACACAAAGTCATGATGTTTCCAATGTATTCCGGTTTGGTAATGATTTGCGCTTTAATAAATGGTTCTTCAATACGGTCAAGAGCCGTTGGGTCGGGCATTTCTGCCGGGTTGTTTACTATAATTTTTTCACCACGGGTGGTATACGCAATAAAACTCACGTTGGGTACGGTAGTAATTACTGTTTGATTGTATTCCCGTTCCAAACGCTCCTGTATGATTTCCATGTGCAGCAATCCTAAAAAGCCGCAACGGAAACCAAAGCCCAGCGCCTGTGATGTTTCCAGCTCAAAAGTGAGCGATGCATCATTGAGCTGCAGTTTATCCATACAATCACGGAGCTCTTCAAAATCTTCTGTCACTACGGGGAAGATGCCGGCAAACACCATCGGCTTAACTTCCTGGAACCCACGAATGGGCTCAGTAGTAGGCACCAACGCATTCGTAATGGTATCACCCACTTTTACTTCCTTGGCATTTTTAATACCGGTAATAAGATAACCCACATCGCCGCATGTCACTTCATTCTTCTCGGTCATCTTCAGTTTTAGAATACCGATCTCCGTAGCATCATACTCTTCACCGGTACTTACAAACTTGATCTTATCTCCTTTTTTGATCTTTCCGTTTAAAATTCTGAAGTACACAATCACCCCACGAAAACTGTTGAACACACTGTCAAAAATCAAAGCTTGTAATGGAGCTTCAGGATTTCCCTTGGGTGCAGGAATGCGTGCTACAATGGCTTCCAGTATTTCTTCAATACCAATACCGGCACGTCCGCTGGCTAATAATATTTCCTCCGGCTTGCAGCCAATCAATTCTACAATCTGGTCTTTCACCTCTTCAATCATGGCCCCATCCATATCAATCTTGTTGATAACGGGGATAATCTCCAGGTCGTTATCAATAGCTAAATAGAGGTTGCTGATGGTTTGTGCCTGTATGCCCTGCGCCGCATCTACCAACAGCAAAGCCCCTTCACAGGCAGCCAGTGCACGACTCACTTCATAGCTGAAATCCACATGGCCGGGTGTATCAATGAGATTGAGAATATACTGTTGCCCGTCCTTGGCTTTATAGTTAATCTGGATGGCATGACTTTTAATGGTAATGCCTTTTTCCCGTTCCAGGTCCATATCATCCAGCACCTGGTCCATCATATCACGGTCACTGATGGTATTGGTGGTTTGCAACAAACGGTCGGCCAGGGTACTTTTTCCGTGGTCAATATGGGCGATAATGCAAAAATTCCTGATATTCTTCATTGAACTGTTCCTCAGTTTTTGAGGCGGCAAAGATAGTGGAAAAGGGGCAGCCGATAGCAGACTGTAAACCACCGTTGGTGGTTGTGGAAAAGGATGGTGTTTCGGGCTTTGGCAGCTATGGGCATCACCTGTTGCGTCGCACACTTCTACGTTTGGTAATTCTATTGGGCAAAGCTTTACTTGCCGGGAAGTTTTGCTCACTTAAAAAGCAATAAGCTCAAAGTAGAGTCAATTAAAATTAAAAAAGACTCCTCTGGCGCAGGTCTCCCGACCTGATTCCAACCGTTAATACTTCCCGATAATTTTTTATGCAGGCGTTACAAGACTATGCCATCTATTTAAAACTATAATCATTAACACTTATTGCGTTAATCAACCATTTTACGTTTGAATCAGGTAATGATATTGGATTCTCCTACGTTAAAATCAATATTCAACTACAAAATGAAAATTTACGGTCAGGAACCTGCGACAGTTAAGTTAATAATTTCCGAAAGCATGTAGAGGTACATCCTGATAGAGAATTTCAAAAGTCAGGTCCGTTAAGTGCTTACGTAGTAAAACAAAAAATAGTTATCTTTCATAAAAGCTTGCTGCATGGATGCAATTCATCTCCAACCGTTTATTCAACAATTAAAACAATGGAAAGCTGAGGGCATTAAGTCTTCACAAATGGAAGCCCGCTTAAAAGAACAAGAGCTGCCTGATGAACAGGTAAATTTCATTCTTGCTGAATGGAAACGCATCTCGATTGCCCAAAAAAGAGACGCCGGTTTTATCTGGGGCGCCCTTGGCGGAGGCATTATGCTCATCAGTTTTTTAATATCATTGATGCTTTATAACGAAGGCCAGGGCTTTATGCTCATATTATATTCGTTCACCATCATTGGAATTGCAATGGTATTTAAAGGCCTGGTGGATATATTGGGCTGGTAGATGCAGTTTTCATTCTTGCCCGTGCTTGTTTTAAAAAATACGCTGCACTTTTTTCACTTCAGTAATTGATTGTTGCGAGGCAATTCCTTCTTAACTTCCCGCTCTTCAAAACAATCAGCATGAGAATAATTACCCTTTTTGTTTGCCTTATGGGCTTAACAGTTTTGTCAACTGCGCAAAAGAAACCAACGATATCACGTGCGGACCAGTTAAAAACGGAAGCATCGGTGCAGATTCAAAGCAAGTACGATCAATACAAAACCACCGCATTACAGATCTGGGATTATGCTGAAGTGGGTTATAAAGAAGTAAAAAGCAGCGCCCTTCTGCAACAAACTTTAAAAGATAACGGCTTCACCGTTGAAACAGGGGTAGCAGGCATTCCTACTGCTTTTGTGGCCACTTACGGCAGCGGTTCTCCTGTAATTGGTATTTTGGCTGAGTTTGATGCATTACCAGGACTTTCTCAAACCAATGCACCTGAAAAAACAAGTGCCGGTAAAGACGCCGGTCATGCCTGCGGTCATCATTTGTTTGGTGTAGCCTCAGTAGCAAGCGGCATTGCCATCAAGCAACTGATTGAACAAAAGAAACTCACCGGAACAATAAAGGTGTTTGGTTGTCCTGCAGAGGAAGGCGGCAGCGGTAAAGTATACATGGTGCGTGAAGGTTTGTTTAAAGAAGTGGATATCGCCATTCACTGGCATCCCAGCAATGAAAACGGTATTACCATGACGAGTGCATTGGCCAATAAAAGTGCCAAGTTCCGTTTCCGTGGTATTTCAGCCCATGCTGCAGCTTCGCCTGAGCGTGGACGTTCTGCCTTAGATGGTGTGGAAGCTATGAACAATATGGTAAACATGATGCGGGAACATATTCCGCAGGAAACACGCATCCACTATGTTATCACTAATGGCGGCAAAGCCCCTAATGTAATTCCTGATTATGCGGAGGTATATTATTATGTACGCCATCCTAAAAAAGATGTAGTAGAAAGCATTTTCAACCGTGTGGTAAACGCAGCTAATGGTGCAGCGCTTGGTACTGATACAAAAGTGGAGTATGAAATTATTGGCGGTACACATGACCTGTTGTTAAACAAAACTTTGGCAGAGGTAATGCAGAAGAACTTAGAAAAAACAGGCGGCATACCCTATACCCCTGCCGAAGTTGAATTTGCCAATAAAATACAAAGCAGTTTCGGCTTTGCTGCACCACCTGTTACCAATGCAGGTATCATCTCGCCCCTGCGTATTGAAATGAACGCCGGTGGTGGCAGCACAGATGTTGGAGATGTGAGTTATGTTGTTCCAACAGTTGGATTAAGAACTGCAACATGGGTACCCGGCACACCTGCTCACAGTTGGCAGGCGGTGGCCTGTGGTGGCACTGAAATTGGCACAAAGGGAATGATGGTAGCTGCTAAAACCATGGCAATGACTGTTATTGACCTGATTTTACAACCGGAATTAGTTGTAAAAGCCAAAGAAGAATTCAAACAAATGCTGGGTAATTATCAATACAACCCTTTATTGGGCGATCGTAAACCGGCGCTGAATTACAGGGATTAAAAAAATAGCAGGATGATCATTAGCATTGCTGAAAGAAAAGATGCACCCGATATTGTTCAACTACTCAACCAGGCCTACCGTGGCGAAGCTTCCCGTAAAGGATGGACAACAGAAGCGAATTTAATTGCCGGTGATGTGCGTACAGATGAAGCTTCTGTATTGAAAGTAATGGAGCAACCCGGCAGTATTATTTTAAAATGCTGTGATGAAAAAGAAACCATGGTTGGCACTGTAAACCTGCAGCAGCATGGCTCCCGCATTTACCTAGGAATGTTTGCCGTAGTACCATTTTTACAAGGCAAGGGCATCGGCAAACTGTTACTGGAAGCCGCTGAAATTCATGGCCGTAACAGTGGTTGTGTTACTATTTATATGCATGTTATATCTGTTCGTAAAGAGTTGATTGACTGGTACCGCAGGCATGGTTATCATGATACGGGAGAGCGAAAACCTTTTGCAGAAGACGGGCTTACAGGCAAACATTTGCAGCCTTTGGAATTTGCCGTTCTTGAAAAAGCAGTTTAAAATCTTTACCTTATTTTCGCCAAAACTTACTGATTATGGAATTGGTGCAACAATTTGAAGACGCCGTAGCCTCCAGCAAATCGCTGAGTGAAAGACCCAGCAACGATACGTTACTTCAACTCTACTCTCTTTACAAACAGGCCAGCGAAGGTGATGTAAATGCTGAGCCACCTTCTAACCCCTTTGATTTTGTAGCCAAGGCTAAGTATGAAGCATGGGAAGCTTTAAAAGGCACATCAAAAGAAAAAGCCATGCAGGACTATATTGATCTGATTAATAAACTCAGAGGATAATTATTTACGCAGCAGCTGTTCGTACATTTCTTTCAGTTGTAACCCTACACTATAGTAGCTGAAAACCGATGCTTCATTGCTGATGGCTGTACGGTTATAGTTGCCTGTATGTTGCAGATAGTAAAGCATGGCATCTGCTAAAGCCTGACTGTTATTATCAGGCACCAGTAATCCGTTACCGTCGTGCACCAGTTCATTAATACCACCTACATCAGAAGCTATGACCGCTAAACCACAGCACAAAGCTTCGTTCACTACACAAGGCAGGTTTTCATACCTGCTGAAATGTACCAATGCATCTGCCTGCCGCATTTCAGCGGCAACTTCTGTATAAGATAAGGCACCGGTAAAACGAACACGGGTTGACAAAGATGCAGCAGCCTGTTTTAAATGATCGGGTGCGGGGCCTACAAAAACAAATTCCCAATCACTGCTTTTTTGTAACAATAAGTGTAATGCTTTTACAATGCCTTCAGTATTTTTTAAAGGCATCATCATAGACACATGAATAAAACGCTTACGTTCATTTTGTACAGGATGCGGATAAAACTGATTGGTATCAACCGTATTACGGATAAGTTTTGTGGAGTTGATATTGAACAACTCCTGTAATCTTTTTAACAACCATTGAGAAACAGAACTTACAGCTACGGCCTGCCGAAAACTGCGTCTCGTTATTTGCTTGAAATAACCGCTGCCTTCAAAATAATTCTCATCAATATGATCATAATAAGCAGAGCTATGTTCTGTAACTACATAGGGCACACCCCATTTCCGCTTCATCCATAAAGCACCATATCCGGCTTTTACGGGAACATGTACATGCACAAGATCCGGCTTACCTTTTCTTTGAATATATGTTTCAATAGCTTTCTTAAGGGCTGCGTTATACCTGCGGGTAAAAAGAAGTTTCTGCAGAAATAAGTTTTTTATTCCCGGCAAAGGCACAAAATGTATTTCTGCTGTAAGCGCCCCGTCTGTTTTATATTCCGTTCTTGCTGTTTCATTTTCTGATAAATGAAATTTTTGCACCACATGTATTACATGCACCGGCAAGTGCAGGGATAATGCTTTTAAATGACGTTCAATAAAATCACCGTCAAAGGGATCTTTGGAGTGAGGATACCAACTGGCAATATGGAGTACGTTCATTTATTTTCGTTTAAAAACAGCAATGATACAATCACCGGTTGCAGGAAATTGCCGTTGTATAAAATTTGGCTGCTTATCTCCGTAAACGCCAAAGGCAAAAAACTTCAGCTCCCATGCTGATTTTTCAAATTTACGCAGCAAGGTATAAGGTGAAAAATACCAGTGATGATCTTCATGTACAGATTCAGTAGCATGCAGTGATGCAGCCATACTATCCAGTGATGTATAGTTAGGCACAGTAATTAATACCTCCTGCCCGGGTTGCAGCACAGCGGCACAATCAGTTATAAATTCAGATGGTGATGCAATATGTTCCAGCACTTCACCAACCAGAACCAATGCATACAACGAAGCTTGTTCCTGCTTCCATTCCCTGAGAGGAACCGTGCTTACATTTTCATCGCCGGTTAATGTCCGGTACTTCTTAACTGCCTCTTCATTGGTATCTAACCCGTACAAAGACGAGGTAATTGTTTTCAGCTGTGTATGCAATAATGTTTGCATTTTTATCCGTTCTGTTGTAAAAGGCGCATCAGCAAAACCAATATGCAGTACTGCTTTATCACGGCAATATTCAGTTATGAATTGCTTGCGGTTCACCAACCCGGCTGCCGGATAGGATTGCAACCAGCGCTTCTGTTCGCCGCTGATACGGTAATGCAATCCCCGTTTAAGTAATTGCAATCCGCTCCATATAAATATCCATTTAAGCTTCTTCATGTGTTGATGGGGATGATTGAATCCTGCCCGATAAATCCATTATGAATTGAAGATCCTTTTTCCGGAAGAACAACAGATCCGTAAAACGGATGGCGCCTTCTTTTGCAAAATAATGATAGGCCATCACAAAACAAACAAGATAACCTGCACTGCTGGCAATAGCTGCACCATAAATACCTGCTGAAGGAATTAAAAAAAAATTGGCAACGATGATAACAAGTAATCCTGCAATTGAAATCTGAATATTTCTTTTGATTTGATTGATTGCTGCAAAATAAGCTGCCATCAAAGCAAGGAGCGACAGTGCCAGCAAACCGGGTATGAGTAATAAAAACACATCATACATAGTATTGAAACTGCTGCCGAATAAATAGGGAAACAACCACCTGCCGGTAACAACAATAATCACTAACAACAGAATATAGAGTAAGATTATTATTCTTGACAGGGTTAAAATTCCTTCCTTCATTTGAGCAATATAACCTGATGCTGCAATGGGAAAAATGCCCGCAGCTAATATTGCCGGCAACAGTTGAAACAATTGCACCAGCCTCGATGCCTGTATATAATTACCTAACGCATCTTTATCAGCAATGAAATAATCAATCAACCAGTAATCAACTCTTGTAACAAGATAGAATAACAAACCGGCAAAAAAAGCAAGATGTGAATAACGGAAAAGTTTTTGCCGTTGCAGTTTAGTGGGAAACTGCAGAAGGTAGCGATGACTGAACTTAAGATTAAACAATAATACTACCACCAAACCCTGGAAGAGGTACAAACAGAAATAAAGAAAAATAAAACGGGATGTATGCAACTGCAACCATTCAGGTTTCAGCAACATCATTATGAGCAGCACATTTACAATAATAAAAACTATGTTAGGCAACTTATACTCATGCCGTGCATAAAACAGCGCATTATAAAATGTAATAATGAGATTGCCGCTTACAAACAAAACGGTCATGCCTGCAAGCTGGGTGGCCGATGCCCATTCGTTGCCCTCCTGAAAATAAAATACAGCACCGGCCGCTGTTAGAATCGATATCAATAACACCCAGCACCAGATAATGACCTGCATCCGTCCTGTATCAATTTCACCTTTTGCTACGAGGTAGGTAATGGCCGAGTCAATTCCAAACGACAAGGCCATGAACAAAAATGTAAGAATGCTGATGAAATAAAATAACCAGCCCATGGCATAGGCCTGCAAATACCTGGAAAGAAAAATGGTAACCAGCAGTGAAGTAAACAGGTACGTACCCCTCCATAATAAATTCGATGCAAACAGTCGGCTCAGGTTCATGCAGAGGTTTTAATTACGGGATAAATGTAACAACTAATCTTCATCGGCAGCATTTTAAACAAGTTTCTGCAATGCATAATTTATTAGATTTACAGGGAATTCACTCTATGGCCAGAACCTTCCGCATCAGCAGAAATGCACAGGAAAATAAAGAAACAGGTTTAAGTGTTGACAGCCGTCAAAGCGGCGGTCGCTTTTTTGCAATAGACGGCAAGCCGAACGTACGGTTTAAAGGAATTGCTTTTTATCAAAGCTTCAGCGTTTATCAATACCTGCTTAAAATTCCAGGTTGGAAATTTTTGATATTTGTCGGGCTGACATACCTATTTGTAAACCTTCTCTTTGCTACTGCATTTTTTCTTATTGGCGTTGATCAACTGGGC
Source organism: Lacibacter sp. (assembly GCA_050916065.1). Lineage (GTDB taxonomy): Bacteria > Bacteroidota > Bacteroidia > Chitinophagales > Chitinophagaceae > Lacibacter. The sequence continues at coordinate 1,029,419 of CP051137.1, read as the reverse complement.
GGTATGGAACAGCATAGTTTCAGCGGTAAATTCTGGGAGGCTTTTTTCTTTAGTGCCCAAACCTTAACCACGGTGGGTTACGGTCATGTATATCCCTCTTCACTCACTGCGAATGCCATAGCATCTTTTGAAGCATTGACCGGTTTAATGATGTTTGCACTGGCAACCGGTTTGTTTTACGGACGGTTTTCACAACCCAAACCTTATATTTTGTACAGTGAAAATGCATTGTTTAGTCCGTTTAAAGATGGCTATGCACTCATGTTCCGTTTTGCACCTTACAAAAATCATTTTCTCACCAATGTTGAGGTAAAAGTAACCGCAGTACTTAAAGTAACGGATGAGCAGGGCAATCGTCGTAATAATTTCTATAGCCTGGAACTGGAATTATCTAAAGCCAATACACTTACTTCTAACTGGACCATTGTACATCCCATCAACGAAAAAAGTCCTTATTTCCAGTTTACGCAAAAGGATTTTGAAGAAGCCGAAACGGAGTTGTTGATTTTTGTAAATGGCTATGATGAAGAATTTGCGAACAATGTAGTAAGCCGTTCTTCGTACACTTACCGGGAATTTGTGTATGGTGCTAAATTTGATATGATGTATGAACCGAGTGCAGACAAAACCTCTACCCTGCTTCATCTCAACAAAATCAATAGTTATCATCCTGAAAAGCTTCCTGTAGATTTGCAGCCATGAACACGGTGACAGGAACTGATATCAGCACGGCAGTACAACTGCTCAACAGCGGAGAGGTAGTAGCTATCCCCACGGAAACAGTTTATGGTTTAGCAGCCAATGCGTTAAATGAAGATGCAGTACTGAAGATTTATGAAGTAAAACAAAGACCCCGTTTTAATCCGTTGATACTGCATATAGCTTCTGCAGAACAGGCATGGCAATACATCAACTATCTTCCCAAATCAGCAGAGCAAATAGCTGTTGCTTTCTGGCCCGGCTCTTTAACCATGCTGCTGAATAAAAAAGAAACCGTTCCTGATTTAGTAACCGCAGGCAGTAACCGTGTTGCACTTCGTGTTCCCAACCATCCGCTTACACTGCAACTGCTGCAACAGGTATCGTTTCCGCTGGCGGCACCCAGTGCTAATCCATCAGGCTATGTAAGTCCTACCAGCGCACAACATGTGTACCATAACCTTCATGGAAAAATTCCATACATACTCGATGGTGGCGAATGTGGTGTGGGTGTAGAATCCACTATTATTGGCTGGAATGAACAACAGGAACCCGAAGTGTACAGGCTTGGCGGTATACCTGTTGAAGCCATTGAAGAAGTATTACAACAAAAAGTAAGGATTAAAAAATCCATCACTGAAAATCCCGATGCACCGGGGCAATTGAAAAGTCATTATGCTACTGCTACCCCGCTTCACCTGGATGCAGATACGGATGAAGTGCTGAAACAATTTCCCGGCAAAAAAATCATTCGTATCAATTTCAAAAACTATCATTCTTCGTTGCCAAAAGAACAACAGTTCATTCTTTCTGAAAATGGCACATTGGAAGAAGCAGCTAAACATTTATTTAAAACCCTACGTGCTGCTGATACGATGCATGCAGATGTGTTAATTGCAGAACGTTTACCCGGTGAAGGATTGGGTGCTGCCATCAACGACCGGCTGGAGCGAGCTCAGTTTATAATGAAGTAACCATTCATATTTATTTTTTTTCCGCCCAGTTTTTAGCATCTTCTATCAAACTTTCTTCATCCCATCCGGCATCTTTAGTAAGATGCAATTGCTGCCCATCTGTACTGATGATGCGTTCCAGCTCTTCAATATATTCTTTTGCCTGGCTGATGTAAGCCGCTTCATCCGTGTGCAGCTTTGCCAGGTCTTTGAGTTTCTGTTCATCGTATTTAAAAAATGTTTGAGCACTACGTTGAGCGGTATAAGCACGGTGCCCCATTATCTTCAACGCATCCACTCCCATCCTTAAAGCCGTATCAATGGTTTCCCTGTAAATATGCAGCATACCGGCGTTCATTTGCTCATACGCATCATAACGGTTGCGGCTGCGTACGAGCATCTGTAAATCAGGAAAATATTTTTTGATGGTTTCAATCATCTGCAAACGCTTATAAGGATCATCAATGGCAATGATGATCATTTTGGCTTCGGCTGCACCGGCTGCATGCAGGAGATCATAGCGGCTGGCATCACCATAATACACTTTGAATCCCATCTTCCTTAAAAAATCCACCCGTTCACCATCCACATCAAGGATAGTAGTACCAATGCCATGTGCCCGCAAAAAACGACCCACCGTATTTCCGAAATGACCAAAGCCGGCAATGATTACCGGATTTTTTTCTGCTACTGCATCCGGCTCACGCTCCATGGCTGCAGATACTTTACGTTTTGACAATGCAGGCAACACAAGTTTTTCATTCAGAAAAAAGGCAATGGGTGTTAGTGCCATGCTGATAGCCACAACGGCCATCAGAATATCAACATAATTTTTGGCAACAATTCCTTCTGTCAAGGATAAACTCAGCAACACAAATGCAAACTCTCCCACTTGTGATAAGGAAGAAGAGAATGTAATATTCTGATCGATCTTTAAGCCAAATAATTTCCCTAAGACTAATAATACCACTCCTTTGATCATCATCAACCCCAATACCAATGAAAGAATGAGTAAAGGCTGCTGCAGAATCAATTCAAAATTGATAGAAGCACCTACAGCAATAAAAAACAACCCGAGCAGCAATCCCTTAAAAGGTTCGATATCACTTTCCAGTTCATGTTTAAATTCACTGCTGGCAAGGATAACACCTCCTAGAAATGTTCCTAATGCCGGACTTAAACCTACCACCGACATAAGCACGGCAATACCCACCACCAGTAACAAAGCTGTAGCCGTAAACAACTCACGGAGTTGTGTACCTGCCACGAGCCGGAACAAAGGCGGCACCACATAACGACCACCGATGATGATGAGCAATACAGCGGCCGCAGCAATAAGTGTGCGTACCCAGCCTGCCTGCGTTTCAATCCAGTTGATGGAAGAATGAGCAGCTTCTTCACCACTTGCGAGCCCTGCAATAGAAAGCAAAGGAAACAAAGCCAGCATGGGTATGACAGCTATATCCTGGAATAATAAAACAGCAAATGCACTTCTACCGGCAGTTGTTTGATTCAATCCTTTTTCAGCAAGTGTTTGCAAAACGATGGCTGTAGAACTCAAAGCCAACGTTAAACCCACAGCTATGGCTGATTGCCAGGGTAACTGTATCAACAAGGCAGCTATTGAAATGATAACAGCTGTTACCAATACCTGTAAACCTCCCAAACCAAGAATGGCTTTCCGGAGTTTCCACAACAATGCGGGCTCCAGTTCCAAACCAATAAGGAATAACATCATGACTACACCAAACTCTGCAAAGTGCATAATATCCTGTCCTTCGCTGCCAATAAATTCAAGTACAGTAGGTCCGATCAGGATACCGGCTATTAAATAACCAAGCACAGAACCCAATCCGAGTTTTTTAGCCACCGGCACCATGATAACGGCAGCCCCTAAATAAATCAAAGCCTGGAAAAGAAAACTGTTGCTGTCCATAGATGTTTAAGATTGAATAGCATGAGGAATAGGAATGATTTCATTGATGTATTGAACACCTTTAAGTTCATCATCTGTAATCCGGTTTTGACGAAGTGCAAACAAAAGCTGTTCGTATTGTAATGCATGAAGTTCAATATCAGCTTCATTTAAACGGTGTGTGCCATGCACCACAAATGGTGGTAAAAATTCCATACCACACAAGGTTGCTGTTTGTCTGAATGGAAGCAGGTACTGAGTGAGCGGAAATTTATTACGGCCTGTTTCTTTATAGGCTTCCGCAGAACCTCCCGAAGAAACAACCTGCAACCATTTCTTGCCTTTTAACGCTGTCCCCTTGCTGCCATAAGCCCAGCCATGTTCCAGCACGAGATCCAGCCATTGTTTGATGAGTGCGGGTGAACTGTACCAATACAACGGATGCTGAAAAACAATCACATCATGCTGTAGCAGCAGCTGTTGTTCATACGCAATGTCAATATCAAAGTTGGGATAGTGTTCATACAAATCGTGCAGACGCACATCGGTTCCTGCGGGGATCTGCGCCAGCAATCGTTTATGAACTCTTGATTTTTCGAGGGCAGGATGAGCAAATAAAATCAATACGTTAGCCATATACCTGTTTTAGGTTTGAAATTGAAATCGAAACAGATACTTCTGTCCGATTATTCACCATTTAAAAATTGAAATGATTGAGTTGTACCACCCAACCGATATGTAAGATACTAAAAACTCACTCCCAAAACTTCACGGGAAACTGAGCACAACTTTGCCCGGGCTTATCTACCAGGTGTGTGCCGATGGACTGTAATTCATTAACAGAAAGATATTGTTCCAGTGCAGGAAAATATTCTCTTTCTTCAAACCGCACATGCTGCTCCAGCAACTCATAAAATGCTTGTATCGTTTCAATTGATGTAAGTATGGTGTAGAACTGGTAAATATAGTTTCGAATCACATCATGCTCCTGCAACATACGCTGATGCAGCAATGCTAAAGTTGACTGTTGAGTTGTAGCTGGCAGCCACTTTTCTTCTGCTTCAAAATGGGGTTGCAACTCATCATTCCACACAGTGAGAATGAAATCCTGCATTACCTGTATCTCCGCTTTCTTCTGTACACCCTTCTTTAACAGTAAAACCGCCATCAGGGCATTGTGATGTTGCCTTGACAGCGGTTGCAGATGGGCATCTCGTTTCATTTATTTCAATCCCTTAATCACCTGGATAAATTCATCCGCTTTTAAAGAAGCACCCCCTACCAAACCACCATCTACATCCGGTTTACCAAAAATTTCAGCCGCATTACTTCCTTTTACACTACCACCGTACAGGATGGAAATACGATTGGCAACCTCTGTGCCGTATTGTGCCGTCAATACACTACGCAAATGCGCATGCATATCCTGTGCCTGATCAGCAGTTGCTGTTTTACCGGTACCAATAGCCCAGATAGGTTCATAGGCAATTACAATCTTCTGTAATTCTTCAGCACTCAGATGAAAGAGGCTTTCACGCAACTGTGTTTCTACAAAACTGTTTTGTGTTCCTGCTTCACGAATGCTCAAGGGTTCACCACAACAAAAGATGGGCGTTAAACCATAGCTCAAGGCAATGTTGAGTTTATCAGCCAGGAGTTGATTGCTTTCTGAAAAATATTCCCTGCGTTCACTGTGGCCCAGGATTACATATTGTACACCGATAGAGGTAAGCATTTCCGCCGATGTTTCGCCGGTATAGGCACCTGCTTTATGTTGTGAACAGTTTTGAGCTGCTACACTGTATCCATGATGTCCTTTTATTTTCTGAGCCACCATCGCCAGGTATGGAAAAGGAACTCCCAACACTACTTCCCGGTTGGATTCCGGCAAGGATGATTGACTGAGCAAATCATTTACCAGCTGCTCTCCCTGTGCATAAGTAAGATTCATTTTCCAGTTGGCGGCTGCAATTTGTTTACGCATAAGCTTCATTAAAATTTTAAGTGGTTGTAAATATATTGTAGAATCGATTGTTCCTGTTCTGTAATAAACTGCTGTTTCATCTGCATCCAGTTGCTGGCATCATTGCAAGCCTTTTCAAGCACATAATGTTCTTTGGTTTCAGTATTCCAGGTAAAGGAAGCAATATACTTTGGAGGGAACCCATTGCTTACAATGTTGCAACTGATGCCTGTAACCGTACCGGTGTTAAGGATGGTATTAATGGAGGTTCTGGAATAATCTCCGAGCATAACACCACATTTGGTACCGGCATGGATCCATTGATGCAGGAGCGGATTCCAGAGTTTGATTTCACCGCCTGTGTTTTTTACATTGGATGCACTGGTACCTGCGCCTAAATTACACCAGCTTCCAATAACCGCATCACCCAGGTAACCATCATGTGCTTTGTTGGAATAATCAAAAAACAGCGTATTCTTGATCTCTCCTCCCAGTACACAATTTCGTCCAGCAACTGTGGTGCCGTAAATTTTAGCACCCATTTTTACAACAGTCTTCTCTCCTATTACCACAGAACCACGAAGCAAAGCTCCTTCCATTACCAGCGCATTTTTCCCGATGTAGACAAACGCATCGCTTGCATTAATAGTACAGTATTCCATTACCGCACCTTCTTCCAGGAACACACGTTCCGGGTGAATGATCTGATTGGTAGATGACAGGGGCTGTGATGTTCTGCCTGCAGTTACCAATTGAAAATCCAACGGCAAAAGTTGGGCAGATAAAACAGGAAGCTGGTGTGCATACTCCAGAAACTGTACCGGTGCAATATGTGGTTTGAAGGAAACTTCTGTGCAATCTGCAGCTGTAAATCCGTAAGACAATTCAACTGCTGATGTAAATGCCAGTATGCGGTTCCCTTCCATTAAACCTTCATTCAACCTGAGAGAACGGATGGCATGTACGAGGGTTTCATCCGGTACAAGCGTGGCATCTATATAAAGAAACGTATCAATTCTTTCGGTAAGAGAATGTTGCAGATAGTTTTCAGTTAATACTTCCACAGGCATTCGCAGCAACCGTTGCCAACGCTCTCCGGCCGTAAGCATACCACAACGAATATCTGCCAAGGGGCGGATCAATGAAAAGGGAAACAAACCCTTTCTGGCGGTTGCTGTATCAAAGAGGATCAGTCGCATGCAGTTCAAATATCTTTCAATTCAATCAAACACACATCAATTAATTTCAAAAAAAATCCCCCCACATGAAGTGGAGGGATTTTATAAGAAAAAGATTGGATTAGAAAATATTGTAACCAAAACTCACATAATACAGACCTCCGATATCGGGGTTAGCATAAGCTGTTCTGTAATATTTGTTAAGGAGGTTATTAGCACCGATTTTGAATGCATTCTTTGTTTTGGGTACTCGGAAGGTAACCTGTGCATCCACTACACCAAAGGCATCAACAGGCCCTTGCAGGAAGGTTGATTCCCAACGCTCAATTTTAGATTGCCATCTGTAAGTAGCAGAGAACCCAATGTTCTTACCTAACTTATTATTAGCAAGCGTAATGTTATAACGCCAGGGTGAAGTGTTGAAGAATGCTAACTGACCGGCAGGAGCATTTTTCAATTCGTTGTAAGAAACGTTACCGTTAAAGGCAAAGTTCTTGTACACTTTCCAGTCAATGCTGGCACCCCATCCAAAGGTTTTTACAGTACCCTCTGCATTTACAGGCATACCAAAGGTACGCTGGTTGGCAGTGCCGGGATTTTGTACCAGGATGGCTGTAGAAATAAAGTCAGAGTAGATAGCGTAGAAAGCATACGCATCAACCAATACTTTCTTGGCAATAACACCACGGTAACCAACTTCAAATGAGTTTACATATTCTGCTTTGAACTCTTTATAATTGTAAGCATTGGAGGCAGATAAAGCAGGTCCTTGTCCACGGGCTGCTCTTCCTACGGTTGCACTATCCCACACACGGTTGTTATCAAAGTTGTAGAAGTTCCACAGATCTTTCAAACCACCGATGAGCATATTGCTGCGTGTACCAAGTGGGAGATTGATGTATTGATTTTGTGTAGTGGGGAAACGATAAGCCTGCTGGTAAAAAAGACGGAAGAAATTGTCTTTTGCTGCTTTAATGGTGGCTGTAGCTCTTGGAGTAAAGCGACCTTTAAAGTTAGAGTTCTTATCATAACGGCCGGCTACAGTAATTTTCAACCAGTCGTTTACTTGCTTTTGAACCTGGATATAACCACCCAGTTCATTAATGCCGATACGCTTACCTAAAGTATCCGTAAAGAGTGTTCCTTCTGAGTTCAGAGAGAAACGACGGAACAAACCACCTACCTGTACTTCAGCCCATGTAATCTTCTTGAAGTTATACATACCATCTACAACATACATGTCTGTCTTGTCAAGGAACAGAGCGCCACCTTTAGAAATGGGTATTTGACGCACCTGGTCGTACATAGCTTTAAAAGCAGGAGTACCCGGTATTAATCGGTTGGCATCAGCAGCTTGACGGGCCAGGAAGTGAGCCTGGTCTTCAGAAAAGTTAACACCTGTAAAGCCAGGTAATGTACCACCTCTTGCAGCAGCCCAAGTACCTATATAAGTAGGAAACCACTGCGTTGAACTTTCAGAAGTACGTTGCAGGATTTGTGAAGAAAGAATTGTTGCCGCATAGGAATCACCCGCATTTTCCTGGGTTGTGTAGGCCTTCACAAAGAAGTTGTCGCCTTTCAGTTCTAATTTGTATTGACCGATCTGAGCATCTTTTAATGAATAACGGTCAGCACCGGTGTAAACTGTTGTGGCAGCACCCCAGTAACCTACGAATGACAATTCAAGGTTAGGCTTAATTTTATAATATAAACCACCATTAAACTTGATATTGTATGTATTGTAATCCACAACATCTCTTTCAGCATAACCTGTACGGCTGATGATTGAATCAGAGCCTGTAGCAAACAATGAACTGCTTTGAGAATTAGAGATGGCTGTCGCCTGTGCTCTTGCAATGGCATCAGCCTGTTGAGGTGTAGCACCACCGGCAATAGCCTGAGCGTAAACCTGGGCATAAGCCTGCTGGAAGATAGATCCACGGATCGCAGCACGCATGTTTACAATGGGAGGCGTAGAACCAATCTGGTCACCATAAACGTTTACACCATTATAGCTGGGTTTGTTACGATCGCCAAAAACAGTTGTACCGTTTACTACATCATAGTTACGCAGATCATTTGCCTGCCAATCCTGAGCCTGCAGGTACTGACCGGCAATTTTAAATGCAAATTTCTCAGAAATCTTTTTACCCCAACGGAAGTTCCAGTCGTAATAAGGAGCAGCCGCTCTTTGTCTGCCATCAGCATGCATCAAACCCTGTTTTACCTGAAAACTTAAGCCCTGGTGTTTAAAAGGATTTTTTGAGTTGATGAGTAAGGTACCGTTCATACCGCCACTACCATAAAGTGCAGAAGAAGCACCAGGCAGTAATTCCACATTATCTACATCCAGTTCTGTTAAACCAACGATATTACCTACAGAGAAGTTCAAACCGGGAGCCTGGTTGTCCATTCCATCCGTAAACTGGTTGAAACGAACGTTACCGCTACCGTTAAAACCACGGGTACCTACGCTACCGAAAATCAAACCGGAACGAACAAAGTCAACCCCTTTCAGATTTTGCACCGCATCATAAAAAGACGCCTGGGGCGTTTCACGGAGTTGTGTAGCACCAATGCGTTCAATAGAAACCGGGGATTCAAGGATTCTTGTAGCCACACGGGTAGCAGAAACAACCACTTCCTGCCCTAAAGCAGCTTTTGTATTTAAACTAACTTCAATATAACCGGCAGAAGGCACGGAGATTTCATAATCTTCAAAACCAACAGAAGAAACAACCAGTGTTACCGGAAACTTATCAACAGAGATCTTGAAATTACCTTTATCATCAGTGAAGGTTCCTTTGGTGGTTCCTTTGATGCTTACAGAAACAGCAGAAAGTGTTTCGCCGGAAGCCTTAGACTTCACCGTTCCTGAAACAATGATCTGTGCCTGCGCTACCATACTAAAGCATACAGCTGCCAGGAACAGAAATACTATTTGAATTTGCTTTTTCATACTTTATAATTTGAGAATGGATTAGTTATGAGTAACGATGGTTAAGCCTGCTGGAGCAGCTGGTGAAGTTATAAGTCCGGGAAGGTTAACACGGGCAATGATTGTATAAATTTTACCTTCAACTAAACGAAGGTTATTATACATTGACCCAACCAACCCTGTAGGATTAGAAAGCCCAGGAGTTCCCGCAACTCTAACACCAATATTATAACGACCACTATCTAATACAGCAAATTGTTGGAAACGAGTATTCTGAAAAGCATCACCAAAACTACGGTTTGGGAAAATAGGAGTTAATGATAGCAAGGAGCCTCCAGTAGCAATGACGTCAATTGTATCTCTCCGGGGAGCAGAAGCAAGAATATTTTGTGGTATCGCATGAATAAACCGCACTTTTACTTTGCCGGCCGCTGGAGCACTTAAATCATCTTCCATAATCATAGTCCTGTACAACGGAGTGAAATCAAAAGCAACTGCAGTATAACTACGGCCGGGTAAAAGACTGGTAGTTCTGTCGTATACAGTAACACCATTAGCTCCTCCCTGTCCGGCAACTGAAAAGTTTAAACCGTAGGCGCCGTTTTTTACCTGAGCATAATTGGCATTAACAAATTGCGCCGACGAAACTGATGTAAGAGAGGAGCCAGATGTAATACTTGCTGCACCATAAATAATGTTAGGAATAATAAACTGACCATCCCATCTAACATCAATGGCCGGTCCGGCTGTGGGTAACGGGCTGGGTGCAACAGGCGAACTGACAGCAGCATTTGCCACCAATAACCGGGCTTGTTGTTTAGAGGAATCGTCGTCTTTGTTACAAGCAATCAAAAAAACTGATGCGCAAAGCACCAGCATTGAAAATGTGGAGAATTTTCTCATATAGCAGAATTTACTGTAGCGACAAAAATAGGGGTTCGTCCCAAATTATTAAATATTTCTTTTCACTCCGGATATCCACAAAAAAAGCTAAGTATTATGCTGTAGTAGCTGCCTTCAACGGCATCTCTTTATATTCGCCGCATGAACCAGTTTTCTTTTCCGCAACAAACCGCTTTTTATAAGGGCAAAGTAAGAGATGTATATACCATTGGCAATGATCTGTTGGTGATGGTAGCCAGCAACCGCATCAGCGCTTTTGATGTGATTCTTCCCCGCCCCATTCCTTATAAAGGACAAGTATTGAACCAGATTGCTGCATACATGCTAAATGCCACCGGGGATATCTGCCCCAACTGGCTGCTGGAGGTACCGGCGCCCAATGTGAGCATCGGTAAGAAATGTGAGCCTTTTAAAATTGAAATGGTGGTACGGGGCAACCTCGTAGGTCATGCCTGGAGAACCTATGCAAGCGGTAAAAGAGAGTTGTGCGGAGCAACCATGCCCGACGGATTGAAAGAAAACGACTTCTTCCCCACTCCCATCATCACCCCTTCTACCAAGGCAGATGCAGGACATGATGAAGACATCAGCCCCAAAGAAATCATTGAAAAAGGTTTGTGCACCGCTGCAGAATGGGACCAATTGAGCAATTACGCATTACAATTATTTGCACGTGGTAAAGAAATTGCTGCCAAACGTGGTTTGATATTAGCAGATACCAAGTATGAATTCGGAAAACTGAATGGTGAAATTGTGTTGATGGATGAAGTGCATACGCCGGACTCCAGCCGGTATTTTTATGCAGATGGCTTTGAAGAACGGCAGCAAACAGGTGAACGTCAGAAACAATTAAGCAAAGAGTTTGTGAGAGAATGGCTCATTGCCAACAATTTTATGGGCAAGGAAGGACAAACCGTTCCGGAAATGAACGATGAATGGGTAAACACCATCAGTCATCGTTATATTGAGTTGTATGAAAAAGTAATTGGTGAAACCTTCAGGCCGCAGGAGTTGAGTGATGATGAAACCCTGAAAAGAATTAACGAAGCCCTCCAAAAACTTTCCTGATTGATAATTTGCGTGTAGCTTAGGAGTACTTATTTAAAAATTATGACTCCTGACTCTATCTTCAGTATCTGCAACTCCATTGCTCTTGTGGGCTGGTTATTGTTAATTATTCTTTCTCCCTTTTGGGTTGATACAGATAAGCTGCTCATTGGAATTATCATCACCTTATTTGCTATTATTTATGCGTGGTGCATCAGCCAGAGTTTCAGTGCCGGTGACTTTGACAAATTTTCAACGCTGGATGGCGTGATGAGTTTGTTCACCAATAAAATGGCGGTAACAGCCGGATGGGTGCATTACCTTGCTTTTGATTTAATGACAGGCATCTGGATTAAAAAGAATTCTCTGAAGTATGGCATCAGTCATTGGCTCATCATTCCCTGTTTGCTGTTTACATTTATGCTGGGGCCGGTAGGTCTGTTGATGTATCTTATCATACGAACCATCAGTTCCAAACAATACTTTGCTGCTAACTATTAATGAATCATGAGTTCAAACATTCATACGCTTAAGAATACAAATAGGGCAAGCGGCTTTTTGATTCAATTGCACAGCCGCAATCCCCTGCTATATATTTTTGGATGGATCAATATTGCGGGCGCTTTTATTTGTTTAATACTTATACAAATCACAACGGTGGAAGTGCTGGGCATCAATGCCTGGATCAAGCCAATGAAGTTTTTTCTTTCTATCGGTATCCTTGCTTTTACTATGAGTTGGTATATGGTATACCTGCACAACCGCAGGGCGGTGAAACGTTACAGTTGGGTGATGATTGTTACAATGCTGATTGAAATGAGCATCATTGTGTGGCAGGCGGCCAATGGAAGGCTTTCGCATTTCAACATCAGCACACCCCTGTACGCAATGTTCTTTCAACTGATGGGAATTGCTATTACGGTGTTTACATTATGGACTTTATATATCGGGAATCTTTTTTTTAAACAAAAAGATTTTCCACCAATGTTACCACAGGGTTATATCTGGGGGATACGAATGGGTATTCTTTTGTTTGTTGTATTTGCTTTTGAAGGCGGGCATATGGCAGCACAATTGGCGCATACTATTGGTGCACCGGATGGAAATGAAGGATTGCCTGTGCTCAACTGGAGCAAACAGTATGGTGATTTAAGGGTGGCTCACTTTTTTGGAATGCATTCGCTGCAATTGTTGCCCATATCCGGTTTTTATTTTACAAAAAGCAAAGGGCAACTGATTACCCTTGCGTTAGTGTGGTTTGTATTTGTAATGTTATTATACTGGCAGGCATTAGCAAGTTATCCTCTCCTTTAAGCGGCTAAAAAGACATGCCTCTTTTTGCAACCATCTTAGCTTTTATTCATCTAACTTTAATTTATGAAATCATTATTACTTAGCATGATGCTCTTTCCTTTAATTGCCGCCTCGCAGGATATTCATTTACTCATTGGCACCTACACCAATACTACAAGTAAAGGCATCTATGTATACAAGTTTCATGTAAACGATGCCTCTTCAAACCTGGTTAGTACAGCACCTGCATCCAATCCATCTTTTATAGCCGTTTCACCCAATGGCAAAACTGTTTTTGCAGTAAATGAAAACAACCCCGGAACGGTATCATCATTTGCATTCAATAAAGATTCAGGCATATTGAAGTTTATCAATGAAGTAGAAACCAAAGGAGCACATCCCTGTTATGTAACAACAGATAAAAGAGCCAAACACATCATAGTAGGTAATTACAGCGGTGGCAATCTTTCAGTATTTGATGTAAAAGAAGACGGGAGTTTAAGTGAAGCCAAACAAACCATACAGCACAACGGCAACAGTGTTAACCGGCAACGGCAGGAAAAAGCACATGTGCATGCCACTGTTTTTTCACCGGATTATGAACAACTCTTCGTTCCTGATTTAGGGATGGATAAACTGATGATTTATAAAGCTGATGCTAAAAAAGGAACCCTTGTTGCTGCAGAAACTCCTTTTGAAGATGTAAACCCCGGTGCCGGGCCAAGGCATGCCGAGTTTCACCCCAATGGTAAATTATTATTTCTGATGGAAGAGTTGAGCGGTGCTGTATCTTCTTATAAATATGAAGATGGCAAATTAAAACTGGTGCAGAATGTTTCCGCTCATCCGTTTGATTACAAAGGCAACAAAGGAAGCGCTGATATTCATGTAAGTAAAGATGGAAAGTTTTTGTATTGCAGCAATCGTGGTGATGCCAACTCCATTGCTATTTTTTCCATAAATGAAGAAACAGGTATACTTACTCCTTTGGGCTATCAACCAACGCTGGGAGTTCACCCAAGAAATTTCACTATTGATCCGTCCGGCAATTTTTTGTTAGTAGCTAACCGTGACAGTGATGAGGTCGTTATCTTTAAAATCAACACTTCAACTGGTATGCTTACAGATACAGGAAAACGCATATCAGTACCAAGACCGGTTTGTTTGAAATGGATTAATGATAAATGATATAAATATGCAGGAGATTCCTTTCAGGAACCAGACAATTTCTCTAACCTGCTCTTAGCTTTATTAAATACATTTCGTCCTTTATCAATACCGCTACGTAACTTCTTCTGCTCATCTTCGGGCAAATGAATAAAATCCAGGCATTCATTACTGCAAGCACCTTCCATTTTTTCTTTGCATTCATCACATTGGATAAATAAAAGATGACAGGCGTCGTTTACACAATTCACATGCGTATCAGCCGGTTTACCGCATTGATGACATTTTGAAATAATTTCTTCTGTAATACGCTCTCCCAATCGCTGATCAAACACAAAATTCTTTCCGTGAAATTTATTATCAAGCCCGTATTGTTTTACCTGGTTTACATAGTTGATAATACCGCCTTCCAGGTGAAACACATTTTTAAATCCCCGGTGCAGCATATAAGCACTGGCTTTTTCACAACGGATGCCGCCAGTGCAATACATGATGATGTTTTTGTTTTTATCTGCTTCCATCATGGTTGCAGCCATGGGCAGTTGCTCACGGAAGGTATCGCTGGGTATTTCAATAGCGTTTTCAAAATGGCCTACTTCGTATTCATAATGATTCCGCATATCAATTACAATGGTGTCAGGATCATTGGTGAGACGATTGAACTGCTCTGCATTTACATAACTGCCTTTATTGGCCATATCAAAAGATGGATCTTCAATACCATCGGCCACAATCTTTTTACGAACTTTTACATCCAGCACATAAAAACTTTTACCATCATCATCCACGGCAATATTCAAACGCAGGTCCTTTAAAGGCTCAATGGCGTAGAGATAATTTTTGAATGCTTCAAAATTTTCAGTGGGAACACTTATCTGCGCATTAATCCCTTCTTCCGCCAGGTAAATGCGGCCGAGCACACCTAAAGCCTTGAGATCGATATATAACTGATTACGGAAAGCAGCAGGCTCTTCAATTTTAAAGTAACAGTAAAAAGAAATGGTTGTGCGGGGAGTTGTGTCCTGTATAATACGCTGTTTCAGCTCCCTGCGGGAGATGCGGTTGTGTAATTGTGCCATGTGTTTGAATTTTAATTCTTGCTTACGGAACTCCAATTGCAGGTTGGACAAAATTCTAAAGCAGCACAAAGATAAGCAACCAATCTATACTTTGATAGTTCGCTTATGTACAGTAAATGAACGTTTAATCATTAGATCCTCCGATAGAAATGGAACTACCTATACGAAAATCAATACGGGCAGGCGCTCCTGTTTGATAGGCATTTACAATATCAAAACGCAGAATGCGGAAGATATTTTCCAAACCTACATGCCATTCAAAATAATTCGTTGGAGGTAAACGCAGATAGGCAACACCTCCTACCAGGTGCCAGTTCAATTTCCTGATAACAGGAATTTTATTCGTGAGTAAACCATTGAAATGATGCTCAGCAAATGCAGCGGTATAAAAATCAGCGCTGTTGCTGAATTGATAATACTGGGGCAGTTGAAAAGCAGTTAAATAATCTTCAGCCCGGAACAAACGGTTACCCGGAAAATGTTTGAGATCCTGTACTTCCACCCTGCTGGTATTAGTAAACCCGCCTAACTGTACACGGTAGTTAAAGCGGCCCAGCAATTTGAGATTGAGATTATCCCGTACAGAAAACTGCCAACGGTCAAAGTCAACATCACTGCCCAGCAATCCATTCACACCTTTTACATACTGCAGGTTAAACACCGGCCACTTAGAACCTATATTGATCGTTCTGTCAGGAAACTCTACATAACGGGCACCGGGTTGTAATTGAATACCGATGTTTATAACAGCTGCCTGGTGTGCCGTAAAATTTCCACTCAATAACTCTACAGGATAATTTGGTTTATAACCCGCTTTATTTTTACTGATGAAAGCATAGTCTGTTGTATTTTCCAATGGTTTGCGATCCTGGAATTGAAAACCACCATACACTGTTAACCCCTTGCCCACTCCTTTTGTAAAGCTGATGCGCAAGTAATCAGCAGCATACAGCTTCATGAAATTATTTCTGTAAAACAGAGAAGATACTGTGTTTTGAAATGGCTCAATGGGATTATCGTTGTTTAATTGAAAGATCCGTTTGCCTCCGCTCACCGTTATATTGGAAAAATATTTTTCACCAAAATTATAACGCAAAGTTCCCCAACCATAAAACTGTTCGCTGCTGAAGCCATAGCGAACATGCGGTGTAAAACTCAGATTTTTACGGTCAGTGTATTGTTTGTTAAACGTAAAAGCAAGATCACCAACCCAACCTTCTACTGAATTGAACTGAACACTGTTAAGCACCGAAGGAATGGAAAAAGATGTTTTATGTTTCTGCCGGTTAAAAGTTTTACCTGTTACCAGCAGGTTCATCGGTTTAAGTTTGTTATTGATACGGTCTAATGAATCGAGGTAAGCAGGATTTTTACGTAATTGTTCCAGGCTATCCTTCTTCACATAATCTTTCATTTCAGCATCACTCAGCTTAAGCGGACGGATACTATCCCAGTACGACACCGGTTTTTTATTACTCCCCTTTTCATACTTCAGCACGGTATTGTTGAAATACTTTTTATCAAAGCCGGGTTGTGTATTAAAGTTGCGGTACACATTGGCAAAAGTTCCATACGCATCAAACCCGAATATTTTAACAGAAGGGTATAACACCTGGCTCTGCACCACCCATTCATTTACGCCGAGCATCTGGTATAGTTGTTCAATACGCAGCGTATCAGCAAAATCCATCTGGCTTTGTTTGGTTAACTGCAATTCCAGGCTGTGAATGCGCCATTCATCTTCCACAATATTGATATAACCGCTGAAACAGGGCTCCAGTTTTCGCCTGGGTATCACTTTAATTTTATTGATGAGTTTTCCTTCTTCGCTGAACGCACCTTCATATTTGTAACGGTACATAGTCAAAGCATTGTCTGCTATAGGTGATACAAACCCACGGGGATTGAGCGAACTGCTGATCTGTACATTATTTTCATAAAAGCTGAAAAAACGGGCACCTGCAAAACCATAACCATCACTTTGACCGCTCACTCGTGTACTGAGTACATCAATTTTTACTTTGTTGGGTTTATCAATGGAAAGTTTAGAAACAGTTTCTGATAAATAGATCATTTTCTTTTTACTCGTATCACCATCTTCAAAATCCACTGTTTCGCCCATAAATCTTTTAGGATAGTTACGCAGGCTCATGGTTCCTTTGCTGTACACTTCGCATTGAAACAAATCATTTTCCTGCAAATGTTCTTTTCGTTTAGCTATGGCATTTCGTATGATCGCATAAGCAGGGTCTTCTGCACCGGCATGAACCACCACTTCTTTCAAATCAACTTTTTGAAGCGGCAAAATAAAATTTAATGTTTGAGCTGCACCCGTAACGGTAATTGTTTGTTCTACCCGTTCATAGCCTACATGGCGGCAAATGATAGTATAAGTACCTGCAGGAAGCTCAAGGAAAAAATAAGCCTGGCTGTTGGCATTGGTTTGAATATTTTTTCCTTTAACGGTTATTGATGAAAAAGGGAGCAATTCACCCGAGGCAGCAGTTACAGTTCCGGAAACTGTACCGGCCTTCGCCTGTACGAGCATGCAAATGCTGAAGCAAAGAAACAACAGTGGTTTCATAGCCCACGAAAGTAATGGCATAGTGTGTTAGCGAAAGTTTAAATTAGGAAGCATCCTGTTTCTTACGAAGGAAACTACCGGTTAATGCAGCCATTCCTCCTGTGAGAGCAGCTACTAAACCTGTTACCATCATGATTAACCAGTGTGAAGGTGTTTTAAACAACAACTCAGCTATTTTGGTTGAAAGCAGATGTTTATTTTTGATATCAATATAAGATGCCAGCAATGTCCATAAAAGAAACAAAGAAAAGAAACCGGCAAGAAAAGCAGTTAATGGCTTTTGTGGTATAATAACAGCTACCAGGAATGCTGCCGGTGCAATAATCCACCAGGGCATGTACAAACCTCCTACATAACTGAGGAGAAGAGTAAGCAGAAAGGCTGAAAGGAATCGCATTCAAATGATTTTTACAATATGAAATAAATAGTTATGCTTTTTTAAACTGCATCACATACCTGATTTTAGGATTTTCTGTATCTTCTTTTTTCATGACCCATGCACGGTAATAATCGCCTTTGGCCCAGGTATCAACAAACTGATCATAGTAACGACTGCCGGGGTTTCCGCTTTGTCCGCCTGGATATACGACATAAGCATCTGTTTCTGCTGCCAGCTGAACCACCATTTTCCAGCTGGGTCCATGGCTGTGCTGTGTCGCATTTACAATATGCTGTCCGCCGCCTATAGGTAAATGCTTTCTTGCAAAAGGCAATAAAGCTGTTTTTAAAAGATGATAAACCGTAGTATTCTTATGCTCACCCCATGCCAGTTTATTTTCTGCATTTATTTTTTGCAACTGCGGTACAATGGCTTTGAAAGATTGATTCATTACATCAGCCAGGGTTTCTTTTTGGGATGTGTTCTTGTTATCTACATAAGCAAAAGCAGAATCTCTGAGTACCGCTTCAATCAATGTACGTTCAGATGGAAACAGACCGAGTTCTTTTAAAGTACTCAGGTCATCATCCCACACCATATGCTCCAGTGTATCATACCAGAGTTTGAATACAGTAGCTCCTTTTTCATCGTAGGCATTCTGAAGATTCCAATTGCGGAAGAGATCAAAGTATTCTTTCTCAGATGTGCTTAAAGAAGCTTCGTTTATGTATTTAAGAAAAACTGGGCGTACCGTTGCTGCAAATGAATTGTAGTTTTCGTTCTGCAGATTCATCATATCACTCACCGTAATACCGGATAAAGCTGAAAGTTTATTGTGAATGGTGATGCCTCTGTACAAATCATAACCACCGGGAATAAAATAAGGATACGTTGCATCAACCGGCCGTTGATTGGCACTTTGCAAAAAGCCCTGCTCCGGGTTAAGACTGTGCGGATTTTCTGCCTGCGGAATATATCCCTGCCACATATAACTACTGTCAGTACCTGGCATAATGTACAAACCCTGCCGGTCCCAGCGTGCAGGAAATGTTCCCTGCTGCCAGATGGCAATATCACCCGCCTTGGAAGCAAACACAAAGTTTTGTGCAGGGCATTCAAAGTATTTGATAGCGGCAGCATAATCTTCGTAGTTCTTAGAGTGATTGAGTAACCAGAATGCTTTGGCCTCATTAGATGGATCATGTGCTTTCCAGCGAACAGCTATGGATCTGCCGCCTGTGCTTTCGTTTTTAAAAGATGCATCATACATCAATGGGCCAAATAAAGTATAAGCAACTGTATCATAAAATACCGGTTTACCCTTCACACGTATTTCTTCAATTCTGAGTTTGGTATCTGTCCATTGCTTATTAAACCAGTATTGCTTTTTGCTTTGATCCTTTATGGTGATTTCATAATAGTCTCTTACATCACGTTGTGAATTGGTAACACCCCAGGCAATACTATCGTTAAAACCAATAACGATGCCGGGTATACCGGGAAAACTGGTTCCATATACATTAATATCCGGTCCGCTCATTTGCATTTCGTACCAGATAGAGGGCAGCGTTAATTCCAGGTGCGGGTCGTTACAAAGAATAGGAGCACCGCTTTTTGTTTTTTTACCGGCTACCACCCAGTTGTTACTTCCGTTGTTGGGATTGGGCTTATCTGTTTCCGTAAGAATGATGGGTTCTTTATTGCCGAGATATAATGAATCGGCTCCTGCAGGTTTTACGGGCACTATGCCGGGTGTTTCAAACGGAGTTCCTTTGGGAATAATAGGCTGCAAAGAATCCGGCACAGCAGGGAATAATACTTTTATCTGCTCATCAGTAAAAAAAGCTTTAGCGGCGGTAAACTCCAGATCATCTACATTACCCGCCAGTGTTTTATTCATGGCCTTGATAAATAATGCAATCTTGAGATTATTCCATTTTTCAGGTTCATAACCAAGCAGCTTGTATTCAACCGGCAGTTCACTTTCACTTAAACTGCTGATGTAAGCATTCACACCGGCGGTATAAGCATCACATAATTTTTTAGTGAGTGCATCTTTATTCATTTCTTCCAGCATGTTTTCAGCTGCATATACCATTCCAAGGCGACGCTGCTCCCGGTCATAATTCAATGCTCTTTCACCAAATACTTCACTCAGCCTGCCTGCTGCGGCATGTGTTTGAAATTCCATTTGCCATAAACGGAATTTAGCATGCAAGAATCCCTGCACAAAAACCGCATCCAGCTGATCATCAGAATAAACATGCGGCACCATACGTTCATCAAAATAAACAGAAGCACCACTCTTAAGCTGCGGTAATGTGAAAGTCTCATTGAAATTCTTGTTGAATGATTCCGCATTTTGCCAAAAACCATGCTGCGGACTTAAGAATGTTCCAAAAGCAGGGGCTGCACCAAAACGGGTATTCAAAGCATACACCAGGGCTACAGTTAACAGCAGGGAAATAGAAAAAGGTATAACACGCATAGAATATGAAGATGAGCCGGTAAATTATGGAAAAAAGATAATAATTGAGCAATTACTTGTTCCCTCAACTATGCTTTTAATATCTTATCAGAAGAGCTAAACAAAAATTACGATAACTGAATATTTGTTGTTTTGGCAAAACGTTTTTATATTGCTTATTCATTCCTCTTATCCTTCTGACTGACCTGTATCACATTATCCTCCTGACTAACCTATTTCACATTTTTTAGCAATCAAACTGTAACCATACAGATTTACTATCAACTAAAACAAACACGTTATGAGAAAATTGACATTCGCATTTGCTTCCCTGTTCATTGGTGCCGTACTTTTTGTTTCCTGTAAAGGTGATTCTGGTCCTGTAGGTCCGTAAGGTACTCAAGGTCCTCAAGGTGCTACTGGTGCTACCGGCCCGATGGGTCCTTCCGGCCCCGTAGGTGCTACCGGCGCTACTGGCCCTCAAGGTCCTGCTGGTCCTGCTGGCCCTGCCGGTTCATTAACTAACGTAATTTATTCAAGCTGGCAAACTATTGGCAACTGGGCTGACACTACTGGCCTTTACGCCGGTGGTGTAAATACAACAGGAGCTGCAGGACGTCGTGGTTTTATTGCCACAGCATCTGTAACACAGGCAATTGTTGACCAAGGTATCGTTGTATCTTATTTTAAACAAACAGCTGCGGCTGCAGCCAGCAGCTTACCAACTGTATTATCAGGTACTGCTGTTTATTGGTCAATTACATTAGACCAGGCCTTAAGACCAGGCCGTGTAACATACTTTGCTTCACGCCTTGAATTAGGTTCCTGGACAGCATCTGAAAACGGACGTTTTGAAGCTGGTCAGTTCCGTTATGTAATTATTCCTGGCGGTACAGCCGGTGGACGTATCGTAAGCGGTCCTGCTGCAGGTTATACTGTTGATCAGATTAAGTCAATGAGCTACGAACAAGTACGTTCTATGTTCAACATTCCTGAAAACGGATCAAACGAAAGATAATCTTTAATCAACTTAAAAGATGAAAAGGTCCTGCTTGATGCAGGACTTTTTCATTTCTGCCCCCCGTGCTCTTTCATTACCTTTGCCGCCAATAAAAAAGAAAGAAGACCTTAATTTTTATGGAGCTGTCAAAAAACTTTGAACACAGTGTTGCAGAAGAGAAATGGTACCGTTACTGGAATGAACAGAAATACTATAACAGTAAGCCTGATGAACGTGAGCCCTTTACGATAGTAATTCCTCCTCCCAATGTTACCGGTGTGCTTCATATGGGCCACTGTTTAAACAATACCATTCAGGATATACTGGTGCGTCGTGCCCGTATGCAGGGGAAGAATGCCTGCTGGGTACCGGGTACAGATCACGCTTCCATAGCTACTGAAGCCAAAGTGGTGCAAATGCTCCGTGAAAGAGGGATTCAAAAAGCATCGATCAGTCGTGATGAATTTTTGAGTTATGCGTGGGAATGGAAAGAAAAGTATGGAGGCATCATTCTACAGCAGTTAAAGAAAATGGGCTGCAGCCTGGATTGGGACCGTGTGAATTTTACCATGGATAAGGACTATTACAAAAGTGTGATCAATGTTTTTATTGATCTCTATAATAAAGGTTATATCTACCGTGGTAAGCGAATGATCAACTGGGATGTAAAAGCCAAAACAGCGTTAAGCGATGAAGAAGTGATCCGGAAAGAAACGCAGCAGAAGTTGTATCATTTGAAATATAAAATAGTTGATAGTCCACAAACAACAGACGACGGTAATGTCGTGGACAGTGCACCGTCTACTGTGGACTATATCACCATCGCCACGGTTCGCCCTGAAACTATAATGGGTGATACTGCTATTTGTGTACATCCAAAAGATGAACGTTACAAACATCTGCATGGAAAATTTGCTTTTGTTCCGTTAATTAACCGTCGCATACCCATCATTACGGATGAATATGTAACAATGGATTTTGGAACAGGCGCATTGAAAGTTACACCTGCCCATGACATGAACGATTATCAATTGGGGCAAAAACACAATTTAGAAGTTGTTGATGTGCTGAATGATGATGGCACGTTGAGCGATGCTGCACAGATTTACATTGGTGAAGATCGTTTTGAAGCACGCAAGAAAATCGTAAAAGAACTGGAAGAAAAAGGATTCATCGTAAAAATTGAAGATTACACCAGTGAAGTGGGCTACAGTGAGCGTACGGATGTTGTGGTGGAACCCCGTTTGAGTTTGCAATGGTGGGTGGATATGAAAAAAATATCCGGTCCGGCATTGGAAGTGGTAATGAACGATGAAATCAAATTCTATCCGGCCAAGTTCAAAAACCTCTATCGTCATTGGATGGAGAATATCAAAGACTGGTGCATCAGCCGTCAGTTATGGTGGGGCCATCGCATTCCTGCGTGGTATGATGCAGAAGGACGATTTGTTGTAGCGGCCACTAAAGAAGAAGCCGTTGTATTGTATAAAGCTAAGTATGGTCAACAGCAAGACACAAACAGTGGACCTTCGACCGTGGACTTTGGACTGAAACAAGACGAAGATTGTCTGGACACCTGGTTCTCGTCCTGGCTCTGGCCTTTTGAAGTATTTAAAGGTTACAGCAATCCCGGTAATAAAGACATTCAATACTACTACCCCACCAATACGCTTGTTACAGCACCTGAAATTATTTTCTTCTGGGTGGCACGTATGATCATGGCGGGCATGGAGTATCAAAAACAAATTCCATTTAAGGAAGTATATTTCACCGGTATTGTGCGTGACAAACAGGGCAGAAAGATGAGTAAGAGTCTTGGCAACTCTCCCGACCTACTGGAACTCATCGATCGTTATGGTGCTGATGCCTGTCGTTTTGGAATCATGATCTCCTCTCCCGCCGGTAATGATTTGTTATGGGATGAAAGCAGTAATGAGCAGGGCCGCAACTTTACGAACAAAATTTGGAATGCATTAAAGCTGGTAAAGATGTGGGAAGGAAGGCAAGCTGCAAGTTCCAATACACAAGCTACAAGCTTTGCTGTAACCTGGTTTGAAAACCGATTGAACGAAGCGAAACTCGAATTCGATACAATGTTCAAAGAGTTTCGATTGAGCGAAGCGTTGAAAACCATCTACTCACTGATCTGGGATGATTTCTGCAGTTGGTATTTAGAGTGGGTAAAGCCCGGCTTTGAACAACCGATTGATAAAGCGGTATATGAAAAAACAGTTTCTTTCTTTGAAGAGTTGATGCAGTTATTACATCCTTACATGCCGTTTATTACGGAAGAAATTTATCATGCGCTGAAAGAACGTGCTGCCGGTGATGATCTTACCATCAGGCAGCTAACTCCTGCTGCTGCGGTTAACAAACAAACCATCGAAGCAGCCGGATTGCTGAAAGAAGTAATCACTGCTTTGCGTGATGTACGGGTGAAGAACAATATCAAGCCCAAAGAAACAGTTCAACTTTTTGTAGAAACATCTAATCAGCAATTATATTCACAATTTGAAAGCATCTTATTAAAACAAGCCAATGCATCTGCCATGATTTTTGGAGTGGGTAGTACCGGCACGCTTTCAACAGTTGTACAAAAAGACCGACTCTACGTTGCAACCGAAACTGCTATTGATACATCTGCACAAAAAGAACAGTTGCAGAAAGATCTTGAGTATCAGAAAGGATTCCTTGCATCTGTAGAAAAGAAATTGAGCAATGAACGCTTTGTTCAAAATGCCAAAACTGAAGTAGTAGAACTGGAGCGCAAGAAAAAAGCGGATGCAGAAGCCAAGATCAGAGCAATAGAAGAAAGTTTAGCAGCGTTATAATAACAAATAAAACCTATGCGGAAGTCTGTATTGATTTTACTTATGCTCACTGTGGGAACTTTTGGAGCAACTGCACAACAGAAGCCTCCAACACTAACCCCGCCGGAGCTGCAAACCTTCTGGAGCAATTCCAAAGGCGGTACCATACCGCTGGAATTAGTATTGAATATGATAGACTCTACTATCTGGGTGATAGACGGCAGCAAGATGAAACTCTCTATTTCAAGATTCATGTTAGTGTACCGCAGCAGGGATCGTTTTGAAGATGAGCAAACCGGTGAAATAAAAACAAGGTATAACAATACTTCTGTGAATATAAAAAACGCTGGAGTACCTGAAGAAAAATGGCGCAAGATGCTTTATGAAAACCTGAAAGCAGGTGATGAAATCTGGTTTACTGATATCATTGTAAAAGATAAACGGGGCAACTTTTTTAAAGCGCCGGATTTAAAAGTAGTGGTGAATTAACTTCAGAATAAATTCATTGGCAATACCAATTCAAATTGATTGGCATTGAGTCTCGGGTCAATCAAATCATTATCCAGCAACCGGCTGTACCGTATTCCAAAACTAAACGGAAATAAGTTCCACACTTTTGTATCAAAGAAAACTTCTGTGCCGGCTGAACGTAATGGAAACGTTCTGCCCGTTCTCAAACTTCTTCCCCGTGTATAATCATAGAAAACGGTGGCCCTGATGCGCAGGAAGTAGATGATATTACCAATGCCGAACTCAGGATACACCAGCGGCAGATGATAGTTGACACTTACACGAACCGTTCTTGGAAAATTAACAGCATTATAGCCTCTTGCAAACGGAAAATTGTCTGAGAAAAACTGACCGGAAATGGTATCCCTCGCATAAAGAGAACCAAAAACAACCAAGCTGTGATTGTTACTTAAGCCGGGAAGATACAATCCGGCTGTTCCCAAAAACTGGTTACCGAAATCACCGTTGATCGTACGCCGGTATTGCAGGCGGATAGTTTGAGCCCATTGCGGAAAAATCTGCTGCACAGCTTTTTGATTTTGACTGGTATAACTGATCACATTGGTGATGTAATTAAAATCAAAATCCCGGTACAGGTTTTTGGCAATACCCGTAAAAGAAAGTTTTTCAAAATTAAGTGATGATGAAGCAAGAAAGGATTTGTACGTTCTGCCGGAAGTTAGATTCAATGGTACAGACAACCCGACGTTTACATTTGATTCATTGAAATTGATGGTTCTGTTAGCGTTATCAACCGTTGTTCTGTTCCATGTTTGCTCTACTCCTGCACGCAGGTAAGGAAACCAAGCTCCATATACCATGGAGGCAGCAGCCCTGTGATAACCTTCATTCCTGTTGTATGTATAGCTGTATTCACTTACCAGGGTGTTCATGATGTTTTCGCTGTAAAAAGTGTAACCATAATCCGGATCAGAAAGAACGGGGCGCCAGCTATGAATATTTAGCAACTTTAATCCTTTGCGGTACCTGGTAATTTCTCCGGGTAATGCCTGCACATTACGCACAAGATCAGGCGAAGCAGTAAATGTTTTGGACGATGAATAGAGTTGTGGCAATTCTTCCGGCTGATCCATTTGCTCAATTTTTAATTGCTGAACCGGGGCTTTTAGTAACAGATTACCATCAACAGTAAACGTATTGAACAGGAGTTGCTGCTTTGTTGCATCATAATAAGCCTGGTAACTTCCATTCGGCAGTTGTGAAAGTTTGAACAATTCATTGCTGCTACGTTTGAGCAAATACAATACATCCCCTTCTTTTTGTGAAGCGGTAAACAACACACTATCGCCATGAACCTGTATATATGAAATGGTGGTATTCCTGAATGGCAAAATTATTTTTTCCGTGTTGGTCACAGCATCCGTCTCCAGCAAAGCCATTTCACCATTTTGATTACGTACTGCTGAAATAATGGTATTGGTATTGGTGAATCTCGGATAAGTATAGAGATAGTTATTGGGATTGGGTAAAGTTGATTGCTGTGCATCCATTCCTACATCCATCAACACCAGATTGCTTTTCATATCTGTTGAATATTGCATGGCAACAATCTTGCTGGCATCTGTATTCAAATCCGGCTGAAACAACCGGGAACGGCTTTTTACTTTGATCACTTCATTGCTGTTCACATCCCACACTTTGACCACGGAATAATCTTTCCAGCCCCATCTTGGGTGAGGCTCGTAAGCCGTGTATACCACTTTATCATTCCGGAACGAATAGTAACTGTCATCAGCTATATCTTTTACACGAAGTTTGGTTTGATTCCCATTTGCATCAATGGATACCCATACCGGAATTTGCCGGTAGGATGATTTCAGCACCAGTGTATTGCCATTACTTAATACAAACGGGTATTGATAATTACTTACATTATTTTTTTCTGCAGGTGTAACCACTTCAAAACCGGCCGTAACATTTTTGGAATCCGGCCGCATTTGTTCCTTGTAAAAATCAAACGCATGATTTACAAAGGTTTTAAATTTTTCTCCTGAATGTTTCTTTACCGCATGTTGAAACGGGTAAAACAATCCTTTATAATCAACAGCATCTTCTGTTACTTTTTTCCAGAAATCATTGCCGTACTTTTCTCTTCCATAACCTACCAGCAAATAACCAAGGTCATAATGATTTGGTATAAATTGACGGAACGAACCATTCCGTAATTTCATATAACTGTAATTCTTATTATTTTGCCACAATGAGCGGTAAGCATTAAAAAAATTGGGCAACCGTCCCCTGCCCTGCTGAGTTACCATGGTTTCCTGCCATACCGCATCTCCTTCAAAAAACCAATCAGGCACAGCGCCACCAAAGCCAAGTGCGGTTCCTTCCTGTCCTAAAAAAACATTCAACAGTTTGGGAACAGTACGATTGAAATTGGCAAACTGCTCCATATGCCGGTGCTCATGTACCGCCAATGATAAATGCCAGGGAATGGAACCGTCAGACAAATTATTTAAAGCCGGCATCATAAAATATTCACTCCGGTAAGGAGCAATGCCCACATAGGCATTTGATTGCACGGTTTGATTTTGCAGCACCACATCAAAGCGCTTTAGTTTGTTACCCAATGGCGCCGGGTTGTTTTTGTACAACTGATGAACCGTCCATGCTACTTCCCTTGCCTGTTGTTCCAACGCTTTGGGAAAAATGACCCGTACAGAATCAGTGGTGAGTTGATAGAATTTTAACGAAGGAGGATTCCCGCCAAATACCTGTGCTTTTGCAGCAACAGCTACAAACAAAAGAGTGATAAAAAGAAGCAAACTACGCATAGTCTAAAATTAATTGAAGTTGGCGAAAAAAATCAGCCTGAACAATTATCTTGTAAACTCATTCAACCATTATGCTCTTATTAGCATTGTCCATAGCGCCGGGGATTGCCATCAGTCTGTACATTTTTTTTAAAGATGAGTTTAACCGTGAACCAAAACTTAAACTCATTATTTGTTTTATCCTGGGCTGTTTGAGTGTGCTGCCGGCCATCCTGTTCCAGGTGCTTACTGCCAAGCCCACAGATATTTTTTTTCAAAACGGCATTTTATACACGGCTTTTTTCTCCTACATCATTGTTGCGCTGAGCGAAGAAATGAGCAAATTCCTGGCACTTCGTTTTTATGCGTTTCCCAAACAATCATTTGATGAACCTTATGATGGCATTGTGTACAGTGTGATGGTGGGTATGGGATTTGCCACAGTGGAAAACATCGGCTATGTGTACCAGCATGGTCTTGGTACAGCAATTCTGCGTATGTTTCTGGCAGTACCGGCACACGGAACTTTTGCTGTGCTCATGGGCTATTTTGCAGGCAAAGCAAAATTTCTGCCCGAAAAGAAATTTTATTACCTGTTTCTCGGTGTGTTCTGGGCTGTATTTTTCCACGGCACTTATGATTTCTTTTTGTTTTTGCAAGGAAACGATACCGTGAACCGATACGTGGGTGATGGTTTGTTATTTGCAGGTGCCGTTGCTTCGTTTATAGTGGCATTACGATTGAGCCGCAAAGCCATACAGGAACATATTGCCATATCCAAACAAATGTATATTGATGGACAATCTTACGATTCATAAAGTAAATGCTGCATCCATTCCTTTAATTCAGGAGTTAACGATGCAGGTGTGGCCGCAAACGTATGGTGCTACTCTTTCGCAGGAGCAGATTGATTATATGCTGCAGATGATGTACAGCACAGAAGCTTTGCAGGAACAAATGAACAAAAGCACCCAATTCATCATTGCGTATTATAACGAACAACCGGTTGGTTTTGCATCCTATGGACTAACTGAAAAAGAACATGAATATAAATTGCATAAGCTGTACGTAATCACCACTATTCAAAAAACAGGTGCAGGCAAAGGGCTGTTACAATTTGTGATGCAGGATGTACAACAGCAAGGTTGCACACATCTGATTTTACAGGTAAACCGTGAAAACGAAAATGCAATCGGCTTTTACGAACGTATGGGATTTACAAAAGAATACGAAGCTGATTTTGACATCGGCAATGGATTTTATATGAAGGATTTTGTGATGGGAATGGCTATATAGTTTGCAGTAATTAAAATTTAATAACACAACCTCCACTAAGAAACTCTGCTATGGTCTGTCGTCCGTTGACCATCGACCTACTTATTTCTTCTGTTCATAAAAGATTTTCAGCTTTTGTACCAAAGCATCAGCCATGCTGTCGTTCTTTGCTCCGTATGCATTTAACAAAACACCTTTGTGACCATCAGTACTTTCAATAGCAAATAGAATCGCCTGGTCGTCAGGATCGGTATTGTCTTCAAAACGATGCACTTCATGAATATGAAATTGCTCCGGGTGCAAACGCAAAGAAGGCTCATGACAGATCAATGCATTCTCTTCCAGATTAAAATCAAGCGTATAACCTCTTTGCTTTAAACCATTGAGAGCTTCGCTTACTGTTTCGTATGTGTACATGGTTGAATTATTGAAAATTGGTTAATGGATAGTTGACAATACTTCTTAGCTCATAGCTCATACTTCCTACCTCGTACATCGAACTTCCCCCTTCGTACTTTTCTTCACACTCTCACCTGCGTTTCTTTCAGAACCCCCATAACAAAAACACTCTGTACATTGCCGATGTTTTCGCTCTGGCTGAGTTTATTTACATGAAAGTTATAATAATCATCCATATTCTCCGCCACCACCTTCAGCATAAAATCAAATTCACCGGAAATATTGTAGCACTCAATTACTTCATCCAATTCATGAATGTGTTTAATAAAACGGGCCCCGGCCGTTTTGCTGTGTGCTTTTAATGATACGTATACAATCACCATCAATCCTTTTTTCACTTTGGCATGGTTTACAATAGCAGTGTATTGTTTTATCACCCCGCTTTGCTCCAGCCACTTAATCCGTTCATGAACAGGTGTGGTGCTCAGGTGTACTTTTTCAGCAATTTCCTTCACCGTCATTCTTGCGTTTTGCTGCAGTAAGCGGAGAATGGAGAGATCAGTTTTATCCAGCATTACTTCTGTCTTAGTGGATTGTTCTGTTTGTACTGCTTTTGCCATAGCCTTAAAGGATATTTTTCTATAAATCTACCATATTTCAGACGATTTTTCTTAATCTTTTAAAATTACCGTTATTTTCTACTAATCTGTTTACCTTTGACTTTCCAAAAAATTACAACATGTCTACACTTACAAGAAACAAAATTGACTTCGATCTGAAGTACAAGGTAAAAGATATCAGCCTCGCAGAATGGGGCCGTAAAGAAATCCGTTTGGCAGAAGCAGAAATGCCCGGCCTAATGGCATTACGTGCTGAGTATGGCGCACAACAACCCTTGAAAGGTGCCCGTGTTGCCGGCTGTTTGCACATGACCATTCAAACAGCTGTGTTGATTGAAACACTCGTTGCTTTAGGTGCTGAAGTTAAATGGAGCTCTTGTAACATCTTCTCTACACAGGATCATGCTGCTGCTGCTATTGCCGCTGCAGGTATTGGTGTGTATGCATGGAAAGGTCAAACACAGGAAGAAGCAGATTGGTGCATTGAGCAAACTTTGTTCTTTGGTTCACCTGATCGTCCGTTGAATATGATCCTGGATGATGGTGGCGATTTAACCAACATGGTACTGGATAATTACACTGAACTCATCAGCGGTATTAAAGGTATCAGCGAAGAAACAACAACAGGTGTACATCGTTTGTATGAGCGTGTAGCAAAAGGTACATTGCCAATGCCGGCGATCAACGTAAACGACAGCGTCACTAAATCTAAGTTTGATAATAAATACGGCTGTAAAGAATCATTGGTTGATTCAATCCGTCGTGCTACCGATGTAATGCTTGCAGGTAAAATTGCAGTGGTTGGTGGCTATGGTGATGTGGGCAAAGGTTCTGCCGCTTCATTGGCAGGTGCCGGTTGCCGTGTGATTGTTACAGAGATCGATCCTATCTGTGCGTTACAAGCTGCAATGGATGGTTTTGAAGTGAAGAAAATGAAAGATGCCGTAAAAGAAGCTGACATCGTAGTTACTGCTTCCGGTTGCCGTGACTTGATTACCGGTGAGCATTTCAAACTGATGAAAGATAAAGTGATTGTATGTAACATCGGACACTTTGATATTGAAATTGATGTTGCCTGGTTGAACACTAACTATGGTCACACCAAAGACACCATCAAACCACAGGTGGATATTTACAATGTAGATGGGAAAGACATCATCTTATTGGCTGAAGGTCGCCTGGTGAACCTTGGTTGTGCCACCGGTCACCCCTCTTTTGTAATGAGTAACTCATTCACGAACCAAACATTGGCCCAGATTGAATTGTGGCTTAACCACAAAAATTACGACAACAATGTGTATGTGTTACCCAAGCACCTGGATGAGAAAGTTGCCCGTCTGCACTTGTCAAAGATTGGTGTTGAGTTGGATGAATTAACCTCTGCTCAAAGTGAGTACCTCGGTATTCCGCAGAACGGACCGTTCAAAGCTGAGCATTATCGTTATTAATTTCTTAGATACAATTGCAAAACCCCGACCTGAGTGTTGGGGTTTTTTGTAATGAAGATTCCAATATCTTTAAGCAAAAAAACCGATGACCACCACATCCAATCAGCGGCTTTTTCAAATCACCATCGCTACCATCACCTGGATCATGTTGCTGCTTCAGTTCTATCTTCAGATTGTGAACCGCACCACTTCTATATCAGAAGCTATTATCCGATACTTCAGTTACTTTACCATACTTACTAATTTGCTGGTAGCTATCAGTTTTACATCATTACTATTACCCGGCAGCCGGAGGCTTTCCTTCTTTTCACGGAATACACTATTAACAGCCGTAACACTTTACATACTCATTGTTGGTCTTGTATACAATCTTGTACTTAGATCCCAATGGAATCCGCAGGGAATGCAATTGATTGTAGATAATGGACTGCACACCATTACGCCTTTACTAACATTATTCTATTGGTTTATGTATGTAAATGCTAAAAATATCAAGTGGCTTCAAACCGCTTCATGGCTTATTTATCCGTTTATATATTTGATTTACGCCTTAATACGAGGCTCTTTCAGTAATTTTTATCCTTACTTTTTTATTAATGTCGATAACCTGGGTTACAGTAAAGCATTGCTCAATGCGGGTTTTGTAACAGCTGCTTTCCTGGTAGTGGCGTTATTGCTTTTAGGAGCAGGTAAAATAAAACGTGTATGAAAAGAAGTATTGTACTGCTTGCAGTTGTTATGATTATGGCAAATAGTTTACAGGCACAACTGGTGAAAACAGATGCCAATCTTTTAAAACTGAAATGCCCTGATACCGCAAGGGCTGAATTCATCACTACTAAGGGAAATTTTACTGTTGAAATTTACCGTCAATGGTCGCCTTTGGGTGCTGACCGATTTTATCAACTTATTAAAAGTGGCTATTACAACAATACCATCCTGTTTCGTGTGGTAAAGGACTATCTCGTTCAGTTTGGGGTGAGTGAAGACAAAACCAAAAACATTTTCTGGCAGGGCAAAAATTTGAAAGATGAACCGGTTGTGGGCAGTAATACAGCAGGTACCTTGAGCTATTCAAGAGGAAATCCCAATACCCGAAAAACATCTGTGTTTATAAATTTAAGAGATAATACAACCTACGATACCGTTACCATTGCCGGTGTAAAAGGATTTGTGCCTTTTGCCAAGATCATCAGCGGCATGGATGTAGCCAAAAGTTTTTTCAGTGATTATGGCAATGACACCATGAAAAGTGCTGATACTATTTATTTCAAAGGCAATGCCTGGATGCAAAAAAAGTTTCCGGGGCTTGATTTAATCAAAGAAGTAAGAATTGTTAAATAAGCTACGTTAATCTAAGTTCATAGCTACCTCCGTTTAAATTCGTCTATCTTTGCCCTTTCAAACCTTTGCTCTAACATAAGTTTTCCACAACATTAATTGCTGCACGGGATTTGTTCTTATTCTACTTTCTTCTTTAAAAAAAACATTATGAACTTCGAAGTAAAGCGTAACCTGCAGTTTACTGAACTTGTGAAAGCTGATGGCAGGCTCAAAGAATTTAATTTTACAAGACTTAAAGCATTAACTGAACCCTATTTTAAAGTGGATGTTGTAGACGATCGAGGCACACGCATTTTGTTTGAGATGGAATATTCATTAGGTGAATGGCGGATTTCGCAAAAAAATTTACCGGGATGGATTCTTGAAAATGAAAATATATTGCGTCAACATATTGAAACAGCATTGAAAAATGATAAAATGCTGAGCACAGTACCTGAAGTTCCAAAAGAAGATGCGTAAGCCGTTATAAAGTTTTACGTACAGATATTAATTTTTTTCTTCTCTGCTCCACGGCTAAATTCGCAGCCCACAAAAAGAAGCACAGAACTATGATGGAATTTGTTTCAACGATTGCAGGCGCTCTCAGCCTGCGTGCCGCACAGGTAGAAGCGGTATTGAATTTATTGGATGAAGGAGCTACCATTCCGTTTATTGCCCGTTACCGTAAAGACAAAACAGGGAATCTTGATGAGGTACAGATTCAGCAAATACAGGATCAGCATAAATTTCTAAAAGAATTTACGGAGCGGAAAACCTTTATTGAAAAAACAATTACCGAACAAGGCAAGATGACGGATGCGCTGCAACAGAAATTAAATGCAGCCACTACCCTCAACGAGTTGGAAGATATTTATCTCCCTTACAAACCCAAACGTAAAACCAAGGCGCAAACTGCAAAGGAAAACGGATTAGAGCCATTGGCAATACTTTTATTGGAACAAAAAGATATTGATGTAATAGCTGAAGCTGAAAAATTCACCAATGAAAAAGTAAAATCGGCTGACGAAGCCTTACAAGGTGCCCGTGACATCATTGCCGAACAGGTGAATGAAGATGCAAACATCCGTGCAGGCTTGCGTAAATTCTTTGAAGAAAGAGCCTTGGTGAAGAGCAGTGTGATGAAAGACAAAGAAACAGAAGGTGCCAAGTACAAAGACTATTTTGATTTCAGTGAACCTGTTCATAAAATACCATCGCATCGTATCCTTGCTATTCTCCGTGGATTTACAGAAGGTATTTTAAAAATGAGTATTGAGCCGGAAGAAGAACTGGCTATTGAACTTATTGAAGAGAACATTATTAAAGGCATGAATGATGCTACAGCACAGGTGAAGAAAGCAGTGAAAGATGCTTATAAAAGATTATTGCAACCAAGCCTTGAAACCGAGTTCCGCTCTCAGCTGAAACAAAAAGCAGATGAGGAAGCTATTACTGTGTTTGCTGAAAACCTGCGTCAGCTTTTGTTAAGCAGTCCATTGGGAGGCAAACGAATCCTGGCCATTGATCCCGGTTACCGTACCGGTTGTAAAATTGTTTGCTTAGATGAAAAAGGAGAACTGCAAACCACCGATTTAATTTATATACATGAGGCTGGCAAGGCGTACAGCAGTGAACAAACGATTCGTCACCTGGTGGCTGCATTCCAGGTACAAACGATTGCCATTGGCGATGGTACTGCCGGAAGAGAAACAGAACAGTTTATTAAGAAACTCAATCTTGGATTACCCATCTTTCTGGTGAATGAAGATGGAGCCTCCGTATACAGCGCCAGTGAAGTAGCAAGGGAAGAATTTCCTGATAAGGATGTAACGGTGCGTGGTGCTGTAAGCATCGGCAGAAGATTGATGGATCCATTGGCCGAACTGGTGAAGATTGATCCCAAGAGTATTGGCGTGGGACAATACCAGCATGATGTGAATCAAATCCGTTTAAAAGAACGGTTGGATCAAACGGTGGTGAGTTGTGTAAACCAGGTAGGTGTGAATCTCAATACAGCCAGCAAACATCTGCTGAGCTATGTAAGCGGTATCAACAGTAGCATTGCTGAAAATATAGTAAAGTACAGAAATGAAATAGGTCGCTTTAAAAACCGAAAGCAGTTATTGAAAGTAGCCAGATTGGGCGATAAAGCATTTGAACAATGTGCAGGCTTTCTCCGCATCAACGATGGAGAAAATGCATTGGACAAAAGTGCTGTACACCCTGAAGCTTATGTATTGGTAGAACAAATGGCTGCTGACCTCAATGTGAAGGTAGAAGAGCTCATTGGCAATGAAACACTCATCAAACAAATGAATGTAAAGAATTATGTGAATGAGCAGTTTGGTGAACTTACCATCAACGATATCCTGAAAGAGTTACTCAAACCCGGTCTTGACCCCCGCAGCGAAATTCAAACATTTGAATATGCCAATATTTACAGCATTGAAGAAGTAACACCAGGCATGGTGGTGCCGGGTATTGTTACCAATCTCACCCGCTTTGGCGCTTTTGTTGATATTGGCGTAAAACAGGATGGACTAGTACACGTTTCAGAGATTTCACATGAGTACATTACAGATCCTGCTGAAAAATTAAAGCTGAACGACAAAGTGCAGGTGAAAGTATTGGAAGTGGATCTGCCCCGCAAGCGTATTGCACTTTCCATCAAACAAACAATAGAAGCTCCGGCACGAGGCTCCAGAACCAACAGACCCGGTACGTTTAAAAAGAAAGAAGAAGATTTAAGCAACCTGAGTGTGAACGATGCACTGGCAGCATTAAAGAAAAAGTTTGGCAAGTAAAAAGAAAGGCGCATCATGAACGATGCGCCTCTTTTTTCAGAATTAAACATTTATTACAATCTGAAACCTACTGTAAAGCTCAGTACACGGTGTTTGTTATTATTATCTGCATTACTGTCCGTTCCTGATTGAAGTTTGGCTAAACCTAAACCATAGTTCACAGAAAATAATGCAGCCTTTCCTTCAAAACCAATGGTACCGTTTAAACCATAATCAAAACGACGCATAATATTGAATCCTGCACCCTCTTCTCCGGATGTAGCTGGGTTATCATTGGAGAATTTGATATTATTTTCGCTGGAGAATGCAACACCCAGGAAACGACCTTCTGCTTTATTCTTTCCGGCAATACCCATAGCTACATATGGGCCGGCTCCAACAAAAAATTTCGAATCCTTATCACCCAAAGGAAGTTTGGCTACCACATTTACCGGCACTTCAATGTAAAGAGGATTGGAAGTTGCCTTGTAATAATTGGCATCATTCGTATTCCCGGATTGTGTTTTTGTACCCTTTCCTGTAAAAAACAATCCCGGCTGAATCGATAATAAATTTTTAATTACCGGAACATCACCCTGCAAACCCACATGAAAACTGGGTAATGCTTTTGCTTCATCAATAGAGCCATCATCTTTTACAGATACATTCGCAAGATTAAAACCACCTTTTATAAATACAGATGATTGCTGTGCAAAGGAGTTGACAAAAAAACCTGTCAGGAGAATAAATAAAGTCAGCTTTTGTTTCATAGTTTTAATTTTTTGAAGTGCAATTTTCAAATAATATGCCAAAAAGAAATTATAAGATGCTTCATTTGACGATGAAATGACATAGAAGTTTAATGGCAAAGAAAAACCCGGCATTTTTGCCGGGCTCCCCATTGTCATCAGGTCTTTCATATTCAATACGTTATTCAACCGCTTCATCTACATAGGCACTGATCCAACCTACCTGCCCGGTCTTCACCATAAAAAACTGCTTGGTCTCATAAATGCTTTTGAACTGCCGCATGATTCTCAACAAAAGCCCGGTGCCTGCTATCAATGATTTCTGATCAAACACACCATGTACTCTTTTGATTTCTTTTAAAACAGCTTCTTTATCCACTTCAGGATCTTTAATACGTTTTACAAGTTCTTCCGGTGATAATGATTTGAAATTAGAATAAAGCTGTTCATGAAACTTTGCTACCTCATCATACGTAACCGGCACTACAGAATTGCTTACCAGTTCCGGGTAAATGAGTGTAGCTACACTCCAGGCTATACCGCCACTGCACACAATATTATCACTCAACGCATAAGCACCACTTACGTTTACAGCATAAATGATATCATTGTTTTCAGCACCCTCCAGCACACGGCTGAGCTGGCGTTTAAAGTTTGCCAGCGATACATCGTCGCCTAAGCTTTTATCAGTTGCATTAGTGGTGCTCTTAGTGCCCCAGTTTACCTGGAACATCTTAAATTCATTGGTATTACCGAATGGGAAATAACCGCCTTTTGTATTTCCGCTGCCGATATCGATCAGGAACGAGTTATAACGACGTGCATTCGGGATAATACCAAGGTGGGAAAGTTTTGACTCCGTCATCACGTCAATCACATCTACTTTTCTTCCGGGGTCATTGATATTTTTCTGGAAACCGGTGATCAAATTGGCAATCCATTCAGTTTTACCTTCTTTCTCTGCCTGCATTTTAACACCGCTGCTGATGACTGTAAATATGCGGCGTACCGGTATTTTATATTCAGAATTGGCAAGATTATAAAATGAAGTGAGGCTGGCCAGGGTAGCATCAAATGTAGCCTGTGTAAATGAGATAAAATCGGTGTTGTACGTTGAATCTTTTAAAATATTAAAGTTGCCGGTAGTTTGAGCCGTCTTGCTGATTTCAACCACACTCATCTTTACGCCTTTACTACCTACTTCTATACCTACATATACATTTCCCTTACTGAATTTTGTTTTAAAGGCTGTTTGGGCATCCGCACAAAATACAATTAATATAAGAAAAGCAGACAGAAATGGGCGGAAAAAATGTAGTAATCTCATAACAACTCAATTATTAAAGATAAAAGTAAAAAGAACCCGGAGGCTTATGGCATCAGTTTCTGCAAAGACTTAAAATGTGAAAAACTTATATAGAAATGTGAACAGCTTATTCGTTTACAACAATATCTTTTTTTACCAGCTTTTGTCCATTACAATAAATCAACAGTTGATAAACACCCTTTGTAAAATTGGTAACGGGTATAAAGGTTGAAAACTTACGGTTATCGTTGCGGCTGAAATCCCAATTTAATTTTCTCGAATAACGTAACATCCCTTCGCTTTTACTTGAAAATACACCCGCAATCCACTCATCGTCCTGCACTGTATTGCCTGCCGGATCTTTTAAAATCATATAAAGAGATGCGGTACCGCTTACATCTCCGGCTGATTTCAGTAAAAACGAAACAGAAACCTGGCTACCGTTGTTACCTGCGACTGCCTGCGCTATCATATCCTGAACGGAAAAAGAGGCATCTACCGTTTCTGATGCCTTTGCTTTTATATTGCCCGAAACTGTTGCAGGTTGATTAGCTGGTGTAGTTGATGGAACTGTATTGTTTTTAATGCCGGCACTTTGGTTGTTAAACTGGTAAATTTTTACCTGCAATGCCTGAATTTTCAATAAAGCTTTACGAAGGTCTTCTCTTGTAACCGTTTGCTCATTGAGCATGTTTACTATTTCTGTTTTCAGCGTATCAATCTCACCGGCTTTTTGTTGTAATTCCCTGCTCAATGAATCTTTACCAACGATAACGGTTTCCAATTGTGCAATGGTGGAACGGTATAACGTAGCAAGTGAGTCATTTAATTGTTTTGTTCCATCTGTCACTACTGAATGCTCCGGTCCAGCGGGTGCTACGGCATATTTACTTTTATCGTAAATATGATAAACCCAGGTAGCAATCAAACAAACAGAAAGTAACAACAACAATATGGTACGAGCATCCCTCATTTGAAACGAAACTAACCATTTCCACTACTGTACCCTTGAAAAAATATGATTTGTGGAAAAACTGTGAAATGAAAACGTCCTGCCATAAGACAGGACGCTTAGTAAATTCAAGAAAAAATTTAATGTTACTGTGTTACTTTAAAAGCAACTTTTACTTTTTCCCATGCAATTGAAACAGCATTACTGCTTCCTTCAATCTTCAATTGTTCCTGCATATCTCCGGCAGCGGGCTTCACTTTAACACGTAATACATCATCTCCTTCTTTATAGTCATAAGCACCCCATTGCTCTGCTTTTTTATTGAAAATAATCACCCACTCACTTTCACCAGGAATGGTGAACAAACCATATTTTCCTTTAGGTAATGTTTGTCCTTCCACTTTAATATCCGCATCGGTTTCAAAAGTAGTGGCTTCATTGGCACCGGTGCGCCATACCTGGCCATAAGGAACCAGCTTGCCCCATATTTCACGACCTTTTACTGAAGGAGCGCCGTAATTGATTTTTACATTCGCTGATCCTACTTTAAACTCACTGCTCATAGGCGGCGATGGACGTTTACTCTTATCCTGTGCACAGGCTGAAATGGTAAATACAGCAATAAATAACGGTACTAATCCAAGTAACTTTTTCATATTCATAGTTTTTAGTTGATAAATGTAAATGAAATAACAGGTGAAAAGTTTGAATGTATTGAGATTTAGATGAAAGGTAGAAGTATTCCATGAACTGCCGGTTGCATGGATTGAAAAAATGCGTTAACAAATTATTTTGAAAATAAATTTGGTACATTACGAAACTATCGTAGCTTTACGAAAACTTCGTAGATGGAAAAATTAACCAAGCAGGAAGAAGAAGCGATGCTGGCCGTTTGGAAAACCGGCGAAGCCAATGTAAAAAGCTTTCTTGAAAATATGGCTGAGCCAAGACCGCCTTACACCACACTGGCCAGTACGATTAAAAACCTGGAGAAAAAAGGGTTCCTGGAAAGCCGGCAGGTAGGTAATATGTTTCTATATAAACCGCTGGTAAAAGAAGCTGATTACAAAAAGAAGTTTATGAATTATGTGGTGAAGGACTACTTTGAAAATTCGTACAAAGAGCTGGTTACTTTTTTTGCCAAAGAAAAAAAGATTACGGCTGACGAGTTGAAAGAAATCATCAACCTCATTGAGAAAAAATAATTGGATGCTATGACTCCCCTCTTCTCTTACTTTTTACAGGGCTCCTTAGTTACAGCTATTTTTTTGCTGTTTTACAAATTACTCCTGCGACGGGATACTTTTTTTAAGTGGAGCAGGTTGTATTTTATCCTGGCAGTAATTTCCAGCTTCCTGCTGCCGTTGATAGATGTTTCAATGTTGTTCTCAGGTACCACTGCAACACCTCCTGTTATTGAATACCTGCCTGATTTAAGTTTTAAAACGGTAGCGAGTACTCCGGGTGCCTGGGAATTATTCCTGAGCAGTTTACTCTATGCAGGCATTGCGGTAATGACCATTCGCCTGCTCATGCAGCTGGCTGCATTGATTGCCCTCAGGAAAAATAAACGCATCAGCTCCCTGCACCCGGTAAAAATTGTGGAGCTGAAGGAACAGGTAAATCCTTTTTCTTTCTTCAATGAAATTTATGTGAACCCGCAATTACACAGTGAAGCAGAACTGGAAGAGATCATCCGTCATGAACAGTTTCATATAGAGCAAAAACACACCATTGATATTTTGCTGGGCGAAGTACTGACGATTGTCTTCTGGTTCAATCCCTTTGCCTGGCTGCTGAAGAATGAACTGAAGCAAAACCTTGAATTCCTCACCGATAAGTTAGTACTGGAAACAGGCATAGATGCCAAACATTACCAGTACAACCTCTTAAAAGTATCCGGATTACAAAACAATATAGCTGCAGCAAATCACTTTCATTTTTTAAAACTGAAAAACAGAATTATTATGATGAACAAAAAACAAACAAATCCTTATCATGCTGTAAAGTTTCTGTTACTGGTGCCGGTAGTTGCCCTGCTGCTGATGGCATTTACAGAACGGAAACAGTTACTGCAAAGTTTTAATGAAGTGGTGCTGCACGATACGGTACCGCCACCACCTGCACCACCCGCCGTTGTAACTGCGGATGAACTGAAAATTGTGAACATCAAGCAAATGGATGTAACAAATAAAGGCGGCGCAAAAACGGTGACGATTACGCTGAAGAATGGTCGAAAAGAAGTCTTTGATTTAAACAAAGAAGAGGATGTAAAACGATTTGAACAGAAGTACGGCAAAATAAAAGAAGCTTTGGCACTACCTAACCCTCCTGCACCTCCTGCTACTGTTCAGGGAGCAACCGCACCAGCCGCAGTTGTAACACCTGATTCGCCAGCAACACCAGATAAACCATTTGCTCCAATAGCCATAACCATTGAAGACCGGCAGGAAGTACCGATTAATACAAAAGGATATTACCTGAGCATTGCAGATGATAATGGTGAATGTGTTGTAATTGTAAAAGACAAGAAGAAAAAGATTGTTGAAGCTGTAAAACTTACAGATTGGGATGCCGCCAAGGCTGTTTATGAAAAAAAGTATGGAGCCATCCCTCCGGTAAATTCAAAGGCGACCGCACCAAGTCTTGCAACGGGTTCAACGAGTCACGGCCAGGGTGTTACCTATGCTACAGGTACGATTACGTATAAGCCATCAACAACCGGCCAAAACTTATCTGAAAAAAATACCGGTCAACTTACAAATGCACTCGTGATTGTTGATGGAGTAAAGCAGAAGAAAGGATTTTTTAATCTCAATTCAATTGATCCGAATACAATCGAATCGATCAATATATTGAAAAACCAATCTGCAACTGCCATTTACGGGGATGAAGGAAAAGATGGTGTGGTTATGATCAAAACTAAAAACAAAACCGTAACTACAGCAACCGGAAGCGGCACTAAAAATACGTTCTCTACTTCAGGTGTAGCAGTTACAATTACGGACGATCAACCAACTGCAAACGGAAAAGGCAGTTTAAAAATTAACACATCAGGCGAAGAAAACCTGCTGTATGTGGTAGATGGAAAAATTCTTTCAAAGGAAGAAATAAACAAAATAGAACCTTCCTCAATAGAAAGTGTAACTGTTTTAAAAGGTGATAAGGCAACTGCTGAATTTGGCGAGAAAGGAAAAAACGGTGTTGTAAAAATCATTTTAAAGAAATAAGAATCCAATAACCATAACCTTATTCATAACAAAAGCCGTCCCGCTAATGCAGAACGGCTTTTGATTTTATTCCATAGACAATAAAAGAAATCTTATTTCGTATCTATTACTTCTTACTTCTTCTTTTACCTCCTACTTCTCCTCACCTCTTTTCTTTTCAAGGTAAGTTTTATCCATCGCCAGTTTTTGTACTTCATTCAACGAAGCGATGTAAATACTTCTGCCATGCGTTCCCAGCACAATTTCGTTGTCACGCTCCTGGATGGCAATGTCATGAATCGGAACTCTGGGTAACGCTGCATTCCAAGCCATGGAACTTGCACCACCATCTAATGAAACATACAAACCATTATCGGTACCGATATACAATATATTTTCAGCTTTTGGATCTTCACGAATTACATTCACAGGTTCTGCCGGTAAATCCAGACAAAGTTGTTTCCATGTAGAACCAAAATCATCACTCACAAAAACATATGCATTAAAATGATCGTTTCTATAGCCATTCAATGTTACATATACCCTGCTTTCTTTGTACTTTGATGCTACCACTCTGCTGATGTACAAACCCTGCAGTTGTTTTGGTAATTTAGGATGAACCGCTGTCCAGCTATATCCGCCATCCTTGCTCACATTTATAAAACCATCATCGCTGCCGGTATAAATCAAACCAAAACGCAAAGGTGATTCACTCATTGTTGTTAATGTTCCAAAAGGTACATTTCCATCTTTGCGTCCACCGGTTAAATCACCACCGAGATTTAGCATGCCTTCACCTTTGTTCATACTTCTGGCAAAACGATTGCTGCCATAATAAAAAATATCCTGGTTGTGTTTGGAGAGAAGTATGGGTGTTTGCCAATTGAAACGCAAAGGCTTTTCACCTAATTCATGTACAGGACGCACTGTAACCCGTTGTTGGTTTTGTCCTTTTGTTCTATCGATACGTTGATAAAAACCAAACTGACTGCCACTGTAAACCGTAGCATTATCTCTTGTATCTACCTGGGCCTGCATACCATCACCACCATTCATTACTTTAAATCCGTATTCACCATTGTCAACCCAGTCAATACTTTCACGGTTATTGGATGGCCCCCACCAGCTACCATTATCCTGTAAACCTCCGTACACATTATACGGCTTGGCATTATCAACAGTAATGGCATAATACTGTCCCACAGCCGGCGTATTTGCTTTAAACCAGTTCTCACCATCATCATATGAAATATTGGTACCGCCATCATTACCATTAATGATATGACTGTCTTTTTTAGGATTCACCCACAATGCATGATGATCTGCATGCACATTTCCTTTATCAACATTCTTGAAATTTCTACCGCCATCAGTACTCAACATAGCATTAAACCCGAGAATAAATACTTTATCAGGATTGGTGTGTGATGTATATATTTTAGCGAAGTAGTAGCCGTATGTGTTGAAGGTTGAAATAAACTTATCGTGTGTTTTCTTCCATGTTTTTCCCGCATCATCACTCCGGTACACTTCACAACCTTTGATGCCGCTGTTACTGAAACCATCATCACCTGCATCAAAATAATCCCACAAGGCTACAGGCTGTATCTTATCATTCTTCACCATTTCTTTTACTGAAGCCGCTGTGTACTTTGCAGGAAAACGCTGGCGACGCATAAAACTATCCAGCTTTTTATCATCCAGGGCAAGGAAGGTTTCCTTACTCATAGTTTTAAAGTTTTTCAGTTGAATAGTGGTATCAACCGGTGCACGACGTGCCGTATCCGGTCTTGGTTCATTATTGTCGATGATAGCATAAACAATGTTTGGATTTTGCGGAAATACACACAAACCGATCCGTCCGAGTTTCTTTCCTTCAGCAAAACCACTGCCGGGGCCACTTACTAAATTCCAGGTATTACCGCCATCGGTACTTTTATAAATACCACTGGTGGGTCCGCTTTCTTCAAACTTCCAGGCACGGCGTGTTTTATACCAAACGGCCGCATACAATTCCATGGGGTTGTTAGGATTCATATCCATTTCAACAGCACCTGTATTTTCATCAACGTACAAAGTTTGTTTCCATGTTTTACCACCATCGGTTGTTTTGTACACACCACGCTCTTTGTTGGGGCTGTACAAATGACCCAATGCTGCCACCCATGCAGTATTAGGATCTGTAGGATGCAATTGTATTTTACCGATATGATGACTTTCAGGTAAGCCCACATATTCCCATGTTTTGCCATTGTCGCTGCTCTTGTAAACACCATTACCGGCATATGAAGAACGGCTGCTGTTTACTTCACCACTTCCTACCCAGATCATTCTGGCGCCATACCACTTTACAGCAATATCACCAATGGTAATCACATCTTCGTTATCAAAAAT
The DNA here is from genome assembly GCA_050916065.1 of Lacibacter sp. Classification (GTDB taxonomy): domain Bacteria; phylum Bacteroidota; class Bacteroidia; order Chitinophagales; family Chitinophagaceae; genus Lacibacter. Next base: position 985,299 of record CP051137.1, on the reverse strand, counting down.
GGGTGTGAACGATTGTCCATTATTTTTGGTGTGCCATAAACCGCCGGTAGCATAAGCCACATAAAACTCTGTAGGATCTTCAGGGTTGGCTTCAATATCCACCACACGGCCGCTCATAATACTGGGGCCAATGTTGCGGAATTTCACCTCTTTTAAAAGCGACTTTTTTTCCAGCTCTTTGCGAATCGTCAATCCTTTGGCTCTTTCTTCGGCCGTTGTTGGCTTGATTTGTGCAATTGCAACGGTAATCTGTAAACTCAGAAATAAAACGGCTGTAACTTTAAACAGGCAATTTTTAATGCCCTCCGTCGTTGTAAATGTGTGCATGTGGTTTGGTTTAAATATTCTCATGTTATGATTTCAAACTTACGAATCCTGCTGATATGCCTTGTTGCCTCCCTCCTGTTTTGGATGAACGGCGCCGCACAATGTAAAGAATATATCATTGGAGTGAAGGGTGATACGCTCAATTGCAAAGATCAGAAAGGATGGAAACAGGGCCGCTGGGTAACCCGTGTGGAAGAAATACGGGGCGAACCCGGTTATGAAGAGGAGGGTGAATACAAAGACGATAAGAAAATAGGCCCTTGGCGTGTGTTTACGTTGCAGGGCGATTTGATTGGCATTGAAAACTACCGTTGGGGTCATAAGCACGGACAGCAGCAATATTTTAACACCATGGGTGATTTGGTGAAAGAAGAAAGTTGGCTGGCGCAGAATCCTGATAAACCTACGGAAACAGTGGAAGTGTATGATATCAACGATCCCAAGAAAGTATATTTGGTAGAAGTGAAACTGGAAGCATCAACAGTACCGCATGGCATCTGGAAAGTATTTGAACCCGGTTCCGGTAAAGTATTGCAGAAACAGAATTTCATTTTCGGAAAACTGGATGATGGCACCGGCACTGCCAATGGTGTAATTAAAAAAGAAGGTGATGCTGATGGTAATGCTGTAGTGGAAAAGAAGGAGGAGAAGAAAGAGAAACCCAAACCCAAAGAAGTAGCTGAATACGAAAAAAAGAACAGTGGTAAGAAGAAGATTAAAGTAAGGACGGGTGAAACGGGTGGGTAACTTCAAAACAATTACACCACCAACGCCCTCTTATACAACTGCACGGCATTTTCAAATCCCAGGTACAAAGCATCGCACACCAATGCATGACCAATGCTTACTTCATCAATCCAGGGAATGGTTTTGATGAGATAGTTGAGGTTCTGCAGATCCAGGTCATGCCCGGCATTAATGCCCAAGCCAAACGAACGGGCACGGGTGGCAGCTACGAGGTAAGACTGTACGGCTTCTCTCGGGTCAATTAAATATTGTTTGGCATAACGCTCTGTGTACAATTCAATACGATCAGTACCTACTTCAGCAGCACCTTCAATCATCCGCATTTCCGGATCCACAAAAATAGAAGTACGGATACCGGCTGCTTTAAACATTCCGATCATCTCAGTGAGATAATTTTTATACTTGATGGTATTCCATCCATGATCGCTGGTGAGTTGTCCGGTGGTATCGGGCACCAGGGTTACCTGCTGTGGTTTTACTTCCAGCACCAGGTCAATAAATGATTGCTCCCGGCAATTGCCTTCGATATTAAATTCTGTGGTAATAATCTTTTTGATCTGACGTACATCGTCATAACGGATATGACGTTCATCCGGTCTTGGATGAACCGTTACACCATCGGCACCAAAACGCTGTGCATCAATGGCAGCTTGCAACACATCCGGCCGGTTACCGCCACGACTGTTACGCAGCGTGGCAAATTTGTTGATATTAACAGAGAGCTTGGTCATCGTTCAAAGTTAAGAAGTTTCAACACGGAGCAAAAGAGACACAAAGTAACACAAAGAAATTTCCTCAATGAACTCTTGACCTCCTGCCTCAGTGTTGAAATTAAATAAACCCTCTGCAATTCTTGGCACCACACCTACAGGGCAACTTTCCGTCATGATGTGTTTCACCATAATCCGCTGTTAACTCCTCTCCTTTTTTAATGGCACGCTTGCTGTAAAATTCCACTTTGCCATAAGCTCTTCGCAGGTAAGTATTGGCATCGCAGGAATGATTGATATAGGAAAGCTCATTACGGTTTACACTGGCATCAAGGGCAATGGGTTCATGGTCAAATTCCACCATCAGCAAAGCTGCACCGGGTTGTTGTTTTACTCTTCGCCGGGCCTCCCGGAAGCTGATGATTTCGCCCGACATGTTGCCCAGTTTTTTCCGGGCCGGTATCCGCTCTTTGGCAAAAGCTCCTTTACCGGCAATACCGCTTTTTTTTACTTTAATCAGATAATTCATATTTAAATTCATTTATAGTACCACGGTACTATATTTCAGGATTATAGTATCAGGGTACTATACGCCTTTTCAGATAAATCGTAATAATAATCCGGATAAAATACCGGTTATAAAACTCATCAATGTCCCTATCAATACATACTCGGTTTGCTTTTGCGAATGTTCGCCTTTTAAATCATTAAACCTTAAAATGGATTTTGCAGCAATAAGAATACCCACACCTTCATAGCGACCTGTTGCAATACAGGCAAGAATAATGCAACGTTCCAACATACCAATCCACTTGCCTGCATCTTTTAAACTTTCTGTAATTATGGGAGCATTCACTTCTATTAATTGCCTGCGCCAGTTTTGTGTAGCCAGTTGTATTAAGAATGCCGCAGGAAAAATATTGAACAGCACCACGACAGCAATTAACCAGTTTTGATAATTACTCCATGAACCTTTTGCAAAATTCCACACTGCAGTCCATTCCTGCTGCATGCTGAAGAAACAGATAGCCAATACCAGCAGATGCAGTAATTGATCAACCAAAAAATAAACAAGCGTGTCCGGTCTTTTTACCTTCCATGCATCAATCAAAGTATGTGTAATACCAACAACCGGCAATAACCACCACCATTGCATACTTCCGGTAAAGGCCCATACAGCAGCGCCATGCAACAATCCATGCAAGTACAGGTATCCGCTGGCAAAACCCTTTGCCTTTTTATGTTCAATCCATTTTCGTGACTGCAAGGGAAAATCCAGCAGGAAATGTGCTGTAATCCATTGCAGTATCAGGAAAAGATGTTCCATGTAAAAATTATTGCTGAATTTGTTGAAAACGATTCACCACTGATTGAATGATTACCCAACCGCCTGCCTTTAACCGCTGGTGAACAGATGGCTGTTTAATACGAAGCGCTTTGGCTACTTCCAGTTGCGTTTTATTCTGCAACATTAATGCCATGGCTACAGCTTGCGGTGCCGTGGTGCGCTGTAATATATAGTTCAGCACAATATTATGAACCGTCCATTCATGATTGAACGCTTCGGTTTCAAACGCAACTGCTATACGGTTATCAGTATTCTTAATAGTATCCAGACAGCGACCTGAAAGCTGAAATGCTTTTCCATCCGATGTTGCCAGGGTTTTGGTAATCAGCGAAATCGCTCCCACACCAAAGCCCGTACGCATTTCAAATCCTTCTTTCAGCAACATCATGTGCATCCACAGACATTGACGCAACGCTTCGTTTGCATTTTTTTTCCAAAGCAGTTGAATACTGTCGCCACGGCTTATTTCATACACCAGGTCTTTTGATTCCTGCTTCAGCGCCTGCATACATTTTTCAACAGTAGCCAGCAGCTTTCTGCGTTTCGCAGCAGTAAGCTTTGAAGAGTTTACAATATCTAAAGAAGCAACGCAGGGGCTCATACTTCAAATATAGGCTTTAAATACTATAATGGCAAAATATAGTACCAGGATACTATAATGCTACAATATAGTACTACAGGCCTATAATAGCTGAAACGCTGTTTTATACTTCCATCCAGGTATGATCTGCCAGTAATTTAGCGGAAGCAATAAATTGTTTGAAGGGTCCGTTTTCGCCCCATTCTTTCGGGCTTACCATGGATAAGATATAGGTTTCATCCTGTTTCTGGTACAAATGATAGATATGGCCAATCACCGGCCGGAAGTTGAGTTTAGCATCATAGATCATCATGGACAGCTCTTTACGTTTTACAATTTCCTGTGCCTGGCGGGCCAGTAATTCAATCTGCTCCCGTATCTGATCGAGCTGCATATTGGTTTGCTCCTCCATAGCCTGCAAGGCCTGGTGCCGGATTACACCTTCTTTGGTGGGTTTTATCACCACACCGCCAATGCTGGAAGCATAAGGCAATACGCTCATCTGCTTGTGATAAATCTCTGTATTCTGAAACCGCTTGCCCTCCGGTGAAATACCTTCCTGTGTAATTTTCAAATAGCCATTGGGCATTATTTCATGAACAGCTTTCAGTTTTGTTTGTCCATAAGTAAGAAATTCAATCAACATGGTTGATGAATTAGAAATTTCACAACGCAGTTGGTGTGCCACTTCTTTATTATCAAACTCATACAATTCGCCATCAGGCACAAACTCGTATGATGAATAAAAAGCTTCATTGAGATGCGTTACCCAGTTCACACTCATACTGAGTTTAGTTCCGTTCTTCACTGATTCAATTTTACAATTACCGCTTTTGGGTGTCAGCCCCAGTTCGTAACTGCATTTTTCAGGAAACAATTGCCACGCCGCTAAAAAATTATATGCCTGTACCATTTTGTTGAAACGAATATGCGAAGATATTTGGTTTACGCATCATACAACATGTAAAGGCGCTGATTGTTTTGTACCTTGCATCATCTTTTACAATTATGGCATACAGTTCCTTAGAAGCTTGTTTACTGGATTTAGAAAAGAACGGTCATCTTGTTCGTATTAAAGAAGAAGTAGATCCCTACCTGGAAATGGCGGCTATTCATTTACGGGTGTATGAAGCCAAAGGACCGGCTTTGTTATTTGAACGTGTAAAAGGAACCAACTACCGTGCTGCTTCTAATATTTTCGGCACATTGGAGCGAAGCAAATTTATGTTCAGGGATACGTTTGCTTTAGTGCAAAAATTAATTGAAGTAAAAGGCGACCCTATCAAAGCCATCAAACATCCGTTTCAGAATTTCAATACAGGAATTGCTGCTTTAAAAGCATTACCTAAAAAATCATCCTCCCACTCCTTTCAGGAAATCAGGATTTCTGATTTGCCTTTGATTCAGCATTGGCCGATGGATGGTGGTGCCTTTGTAACACTTCCCCAGGTTTATACCGAGGATATCGAGAAGCCGGGCATTATGAAATCCAATCTTGGTATGTACCGTATTCAGCTTAACGGCAATGAGTACGAACTTGATAAAGAAATAGGATTACACTATCAATTGCACCGTGGCATAGGCGTACATCAAACAAAAGCAAATGCAAAAGGACAACTTTTAAAAGTAAGTTGTTTTGTAGGCGGACCACCATCGCATACATTAAGTGCAGTGATGCCCTTGCCGGAAGGAATAAGCGAAATGACTTTTGCAGGTGTGCTGGGCGGAAGAAGATTCCGGTATAGTTATGATAAGCTAGGCAATGCGTTGAGCAATGATGCTGATTTTGTAATTACAGGCGAAGTGTATCCGCATCAAAACAAACCGGAAGGGCCTTTTGGCGATCACCTGGGTTATTACAGTTTAACGCATCCTTTCCCGTTGATGAAAGTGAATAAAGTGTATGCAAAGAAAAACGCCATCTGGCCGTTTACAGTAGTGGGTCGTCCACCACAGGAAGACACCAGTTTTGGCGAATTAATTCATGAGCTTACGGGTGATGCCATACCACAGGAAATACCCGGCGTAAAAGAAGTACATGCTGTAGATGCATCCGGTGTGCATCCGTTGTTACTGGCAATAGGTAGTGAACGTTACACACCGTTTATGCCAACCAAACAACCTGCTGAACTATTAACGATTGCTAACCATGTTTTAGGAACAGGGCAATTAAGTCTGGCAAAATTTTTATTCATTACTGCTGATGATACCAATCAACTGCATACACATAATGTACAGGAGTTTTTAGAATACATATTTGAACGAATTGATTTAAGCAGGGATTTACATTTTCATACAAACACTACGATTGATACATTAGATTATTCAGGCACCGGACTCAACAGCGGCAGTAAATTAGTTTTAGCTGCTTATGGTGAGTTAAGGCGTGAATTGTGCAGAGAAGTACCGCAGATATTAAAAGAGTTGAACGGTTTTGAAAATGCACAATTGTGCATGCCGGGTGTAATTGCCTTACAAACCAAGAAGTTTACAAGCTATAAAGATGCAGCAACTGAAATGGAGCAACTGAATCATCAGTTATCAAGTAACAATGCCCCATTAAACTCCGTTGCTCAAATCATCATTTGTGATGACGCATCTTTCACTGCTGCTAATCTCCGCAATTATTTATGGGTGAGCTACACAAGGGTTAATCCCAGCCATGATGTGTATGGCATCAATTCATTTACTGAATACAAACATTGGGGATGCCACGGACCTGTTGTGTTTGATGCCCGTTTAAAACCACATCATGCCCCACCGGTGGAGAAAGACCCGGCAGTAGAAAAAAAGATTGACTGTTTGTTTGATAAAGGCGGAAGTTTATATGGCGTTCTGAAGTGATTACTTAAGTAATTCGCTCAGCTTTTTCTCCAGGTCTTCACCTCTTAAATTTCTTGCAACAATGATTCCGTTGGGATCAACCAGAAAATTAAAGGGTATTCCTGAAATGCCAAATAAAGAAGCGGCGGCATTTTCCCAACCTTTTAAATCGCCTGCCTGCGGCCAGGTATAACCATCATCTTTCACCGCTTTAAGCCATTTATCTTTTTTATCATCAAGACTCACACTGAATATTTCAAAGCCTTTGGGCTTGTATTGTTGATAAGCTTTTACCAGGTTCGGACTTTCTGCACGGCAGGGACCACACCAACTGGCCCAGAAGTCAACCAACACATATTTACCTTTAAAGGAAGCAAGTGAAATATTGGTTCCTTCAGGCGTTGGCTGAGTGAAATCAGGAGCAGCAACACCCACCATGCTTTTCTTACCTACTTCAATTGATGCGGCCAGTTCTTTACCGGTCTTACTGTTTTGCAATTCAGCAGCAAGCAATTGAAACATCGGTCCGGCTTTGGCTGCGTCCATATCCATACCAAGCACCTGTTTTACAAAAAACAAGGAAACAGGCGAAGCAGGATTCTTTTTAACAAAAGCAAGTTGCGCATCATAGTAAATGGAGCTGAGTGTTTTATACATCTCCATCAGTTTATCAGTAACCGCTGCATTTTTAGCCTGTGCGTAACTGTAATACACCATACCTAACTGGTTATCCAGTGCTGTGATATCTTTTACCTGTTGCGTGTATTTGTAATAATCATTTACAACAGCTGAACCTTTTACTTCTGCATCACTTAAAAAAGTTTTTGTGACAATGGTGATGACTCCGCCATCGAGAAACAAAGAAAGATTGTTGCGGAGGTACTCCATGCGATCAAACTTTTTATTGGCAGGAGGATTTGTTTCCTGTAACATGAGCGTGGCAGCCACGGGCTCATCAATGGTTCCTTTGATAGTGAATTTTCCATTCACAACGTTTACTTCTTCGGCAGTGGCACCATTGTTCCAGCTCAACAGGGCTTTCAATTTTTTAGCGGTAGCGGGAATCGTTCCGTTAACAACAAAAGCTTTTTCCTGTGCCGTAACATATTGCAACAACAGCACCGATAGAATTACAGCAACAAACTTCATCTTGATTTTTATTTTATAAGTTCAGCAAGTTTGGCATTGAGTTCTTCGCCACGTAAATCTTTGGCAATAATCTTACCATCAGGACCCACCAGAAAATTCCGGGGGATAGCAGAAATGCGGTACAAACGAGCCACTTCATTACCCCAGCCTTTTAAATCACTTACATGGGTCCACGTTAATTTATCCTTAGAGATAGCTTGTAACCATTTTTGCTTATCCTGATCCAGCGATACACCAAATACTGTAAAATTTTTATCCTTGTATTTATTGTATGCAGCAACTACGTTCGGATTTTCTACACGACAGGGGCCGCACCAGCTGGCCCAGAAATCTACCAGCACATATTTGCCTTTAAAAGATGAAAGTGAAATCATATTGCCATTTACATCTGCCTGGCTAAAATCTACCGCATCTGTGCCAACAGCACCGATTCTTGTTTCTTTTACAATATCACCCACCATTCTTCCATAATAACTTTTCTTGGAAATATCATCCAGCAATTCAAAACGTGTGTACAAAGCTTCGGGCTGCTGGAAAAAACTATACAGTATGTAAAGTAAGAGAGGTGTTACTGCTGATTTATTATTAGCCTGCACATAAGCATCTGCCTTGATGTTAAGTTCATTTACTAAATCAGTTACTAACCTGTACAAAGAATCCTGTTTGGCAGCCATTGAGGGATTGTTCATCATTCGGCCCAACTGATCCAAACGAAAGAAATAAGGATCAAACTCATTTCTGAATTGAGTAAAAGCATCATGTACTGCCGACCCTTTTACTACTCCATACACCAATGAATCTTTTTGCGCCTGCACCGTAACCGTTAACGGTTCCAGGAAAATGCCAAGGTTTTGTTTGCTGCCTGTATAGGTGAGCACATACAAAGCAGGTTCAGCAATTGTTCCCTTTAATTCAAACTTTCCGTTTTTAGATACAGCTTTTGCAATGGCGTCATTTTGCGGATTGTCAAAATGAAGCGTTATTTCTGTTGCATCGGGCAAACCGGTGATAACACCATTAATGGTAAAATTCTGCTGGGCCTTGATACCGGCAGATAAGAACAGAAGTATTGCTGCAATAAACGTTTTCATATTATTTGGAATGACGTTGTTGTAATACGTAGGTTACGTCCTGTAAAGTAACATCTTTGGCTCTTAACAAAACGATAAAGTGAAACAGCAGATCAGCCGCTTCATTTAAAAACAATTCTTCGTTATTATCTTTAGCTTCAATAATCACTTCCGTGGCCTCCTCGCCTACTTTCTGTGCAATTTTATTAATTCCTTTCCCGAATAATTGTTTTACATACGACTTTTCATCAGAACTCTTCCGGCGCAGGTCAATAATATCCTGCAGATAGTAGAGAAAATCATCTGTATGGTTGCGTTCACTCCAGCATGTATCGGCACCGGTGTGACAAGTAGGGCCTTGCGGTTCTGCTTTTATAAGTAATGTATCATGATCACAATCCAGTAACACCTGTTTTACCAATAAGAAATTACCACTTTCTTCACCTTTAGTCCATAGTCTTTGTTTACTTCGACTGTAGAACGTTACCTTTCCACTGCTTTCAGTTTGTGCTAATGCGGCTTCGTTCATAAAGCCCATCATGAGCACTTTGTTGGTCTTATAATCCTGTATGATTGCAGGAATAAGTCCATCCTGGTATTTTGAATATTCCGGTTTCATGTTTGATTGAGTCACTGATGACGCTGATTAAAATGATATTCACTGATTTTCTTTAATCACCATTCAACAATGCTATGTTTAATTATTTAATCTTTCTGTTACTATCTTTCAAATCTTTTGCATCTGTGTTTGTATCCAATACAAATTTAATTTCTTACAGCCACTTGTCGTTGCAATAAATAGTTTTTCAATTGCTGTATTTCTATTTCCTTAAAATGAAAAATGCTTGCTGCCAGTGCCGCATCTGCATAAGCAAGCTCAAACACATCCGCAAAATGCTGCATGGTTCCTGCACCACCACTGGCAATTACGGGCACGGGCAAGGAAATGGATAAACGTTTGGTTATATCCAGTGCAAAGCCCTGCTTGGTACCGTCATTATTCATACTGGTTAATAAAATTTCACCGGCACCTAAATCAACTCCTTGTTTAGCCCAATCAAAACAGGTTCTATCCGTTTTCGTACGGCCACCATTCAGGTACACATACCATTCACCATCTTCCTCTTTCTTGGTATCAATTGCTAAAACACAACATTGACTGCCGGCTGCTTTGGCGATATCATTAATCAGCTGAGGATTGTGAAAAGCAGCTGTATTCACACTCACTTTATCAGCACCACAGTTGAGCAACACATCCAGGTCCTCCACACTCCTTACACCACCGCCCACTGTAAAAGGAATATTCACATGGCGGGCAATGTTTTTAACCAATTCACTCAGGGTTTTTCTTTTTTCAACGGTAGCTGTAATATCCATGAACACCAGTTCATCAGCACCCTGTTGTGCATACAGGGCGCCTAACTCTACAGGATCGCCGGCATCACGCAGATCAACAAAGTTGGTTCCTTTCACCGTACGACCATCTTTAATATCCAGACAGGGAATAATTCGTTTTGTCAACATAAAATAAAAAAGGCTTTTGTACAAAAGCCTCAGCAAAGATAATGATTATGGTCTTGGTATGATGGGTTGTAAAATCCTGCCTGCACCCAGGAATTTTCGTCGCCAGTACTCTTCATTCAAATCACTGATCATTACTCCACCACTGGTAGATGCGTGTACAAATTTATTGTTGTGCAGATAAACACCTACATGCGACACGCCACCTCTTGTATTAAAAAACACCAGGTCTCCCTCTCGTAATTCCTGCGGTTCAATAGAAGTGCTTGCTGATCGTTGATCCCTTGCAGTTCGTGGTAATTGCACGGCGAAAACACCCAGCATTACTGTTTGCACAAAAGCACTGCAATCAATTCCTTTCTTGGTTGTACCTCCCAATCGGTAAGGCGTATTCCACCATTCATCTATCATGTTATAAAGTGAAACATTGGTGATAGCTTCAACTGGTACATTGAGTTGAATGGCATATTTAAATTGGTTAATGCTGAACATTTCTAACGGTGCACCAAAACCGCCTACCTGTTTTGTAATAAAATCGGGCGATGATTGTTTGTTGTTTTTTGTAGGCACAGGCTCGCCATCAGGTCGGATGGCAATATCTTCAATGAAGAGGGTATTCGTTTTTGCAGCAGGTTGCTTAACAGGTGCAGACTGAAAAACATTCTTCAGTCCAGTACAACTGGAGAATACTACTAAGATCAACAAATATGTAAGTCCTCTTAACATTGATAAAGAATGTACAAAAGTAATTGTTACGGCCCTAAGAGACAAGGATAATGCCATATTTGCAGCATATCAGCTCTATTCATGCCTGCAACAGTTTCTAAACACTGAAACTCAATGGACAATTGCCTGTTTTAACTGCCAATTTTGTGGATTAAATGATGCGCTGTATTGACCCACATTCCCCGAAATTTGCGCAAACACACTTAAAGACTTACAGGATACATGTGCCAATTTTCTCATTTACACGTTCACACACAATATTCATTGCTGGATGGAGCTGCTTCCATCAGTTCCTTATACGATAAAGCAATCAAGGATGATATGCCGGCCCTGGCAATTACTGATCATGGTAATATGTTCGGTGCCTTTCAATTTGTTGCGGAAGCTTACAAACATAAAAAAGAAGATGGCAGCCTGAAAGTAAAACCCATTGTGGGCTGTGAATTTTATTTAACAGAAAACCGTCATATCAAAACCTTCAGCAAAGAACAAAGGGACAATCGTTTTCACCAGGTCTTGCTGGCAAAAAACGAAACAGGTTATAAAAATTTAGTGAAGCTTACATCACTAGGCTTTATTGAAGGGATGTACAGCAAATATCCACGTATTGATAAAGAACTTATTCATAAATATCATGAAGGTTTGATTGCAACTACCTGCTGTTTGGGGGCTATGGTTCCGCAGATGATCTTAACCAAAGGTGAAGAAGAAGCAGAGAATGAATTCAAATGGTGGCTGAATATTTTTCAGAAAGACTATTATGTAGAAATTCAAAGGCATGGTATGGCGGAACAAGATAAAGTGAATGCCATCCTGCTGAAGTTTGCCAAGAAGTATAATGTAAAAGTGATCGCATCTAATGATTCACACTATGTGGATCAAACAGATTTCAATGCCCACGATATTTTGCTTTGCATCAACACAGGTGAAAAACAATCGACTCCTGCCCTTCGTGAATTTACCGATGACGACGTAAGCATAAAGAATAAACGCTTTGCATTTCCAAACGATCAGTTCTATTTCAAAACAACTGCGGAAATGAAAAAAGTGTTTGAAGATATTCCTGATGCCATTGATAATACGAATGAAATTGTGGACAAGGTTGATCTACTCAACTTAAAAAAAGATATTCTGCTTCCTGCCTTTCCCATTCCAAAAGAATTTCAGATACACGAAGATGCCAATCTCAACCAATGGGAATACCTTAAACATCTTACCTACAAAGGAGCAAAAGAACGCTATCATGAAATTCAGGAACATGTGCGTGAGCGGATTGATTTTGAACTCTTCACTGTAAAAACAATGGGCTTTGCCGGTTACTTCCTCATTGTAAGTGATTTCATTAAAGCAGGGAGAGAGATGGGTGTGTTTGTAGGCCCGGGCCGTGGCTCAGCCGCAGGAAGTGTGGTGGCTTATTGTATCGGCATCACCAATATTGATCCCATTAAATACAACTTACTGTTTGAGCGTTTCTTAAACCCCGACCGTAAGTCAATGCCCGATATTGATACAGACTTTGATGACGAGGGACGTCAAAAAGTTATTGATTACGTAGTGGATAAATATGGCAAAGCACAGGTGGCACAGATTATTACTTATGGTACCATGGCGGCCAAGAGTAGTATTGCTGATGTGGCAAGGGTCATGGATTTACCATTGCCGGAGAGCCGTGCTTTGTCAAAACTGGTTCCGGAGCGTCCGGGTGTTTCATTGAAACGTGTTTTACATGCGCCTTTAACAGGAGAAAAAAGTTTGAGTGAAAAAGAAGCCTTAGGACCTGATGAACTAGAATCTGTAAAAAAGATCCGCCAGGTTTATAATGGCGATGATTTACCGGCACGTATTTTACACGAAGCAGAAATCCTGGAAGGATCTGTTCGTAATACAGGCATCCACGCTGCAGGCATCATCATTGCACCGAAAGATTTAACTGATTTAATTCCTGTATGCACTTCAAAAGATTCTGATTTGTGGCTTACACAAATTGAAGGAAGCGTAATTGAAGAAGCAGGTGTTATCAAGATGGACTTCCTGGGTTTAAAAACCCTCAGCATCATTAAGAATGCACTAGTGCTCATCAAACAAAATCATGATATAGAAATAGATATTGATGCTATACCATTAGATGATGCCAAAACATTTGAACTCTATCAGCACGGTGCTACTATTGGTACGTTCCAGTTTGAAAGCGTGGGTATGCAAAAATATTTGCGTGAACTCAAGCCCGATCAGTTTGGCGATTTGATTGCCATGAACGCTTTGTACCGGCCCGGGCCAATTGCTTACATCCCCAACTTTATTGACCGGAAACATGGTAAAGAAGCCATCAGCTATGACTTGCCCGATATGGAGGAATACCTGCAGGAAACCTATGGTATTACCGTATACCAGGAGCAGGTAATGTTGCTGGCGCAAAAACTGGCAGGCTTCAGCAAAGGCGATGCGGATGTGTTACGTAAAGCCATGGGTAAAAAGCAGAAAGCCGTGCTGGATAAAATGAAGAAGCAGTTTGTAGATGGCGCAACAGCTAAAGGTCATCCTGCTGATAAGCTTGAAAAAATCTGGACCGATTGGGAAGCCTTTGCACAATATGCCTTCAACAAATCACACTCTACCTGTTATGCGTATGTAGCGTATCAAACAGCCTATCTCAAAGCACACTACCCTGCTGAATATATGAGTGCTGTGTTAAACAACGCAGGCGCTATTGAAAAGATTACCTTCTTTATGGAAGAGTGTAAACGTATGGGCATTAAAGTTTTGGGACCTGATATTAATGAATCACAGATTGGTTTTGCCCCTAACAAAAAAGGTGAAATCCGTTTTGGTTTGGGCGGCTTAAAAGGGGTGGGCGAAGCAGCGCTTGAAAGTATTATTGAAGAACGCAACAAACGTGGGCATTTTAAAGATGTGTTTGATTTTATTAAACGCATTAATCAACGCACGGTGAATAAAAAATCATTGGAAAGCCTGGTGTATGGTGGTGCCTTCGATTGCTTCACTGCTTATCACCGTGCACAATATTTTCATGTTATGCCGGGTGATACGGTGAATACACTGGAACGTATCATCAACTTTGGCAACCGATATCAGAATAATATACAAAGCAACAGCAATACATTGTTTGGCGAAAGTATGATGATGGAAATTCCTACTCCTAAAATCGCCAATTGTGAAGAATGGACTTTAACGCAAAAGTTAGATTTTGAAAAAGAAGTAACCGGTATGTTCATCAGCGGTCATCCGCTGGATCATTTCCGTTTTGAACTCTCGTACTACAAAATCACACCCATTGCAGATTTTAATGAGTTTAAAGAAGCCATTACCCTTCATGCCAATCCGTTTCAGCAGTTTCGGCTGGCCGGTTTGGTAACCACACACAACCAACGGGTGACTAAAACGGGAAAACAGTTTGGCATTTGTACCATTGAAGATTACACGGGCAATACTGAGTTTGCATTGTTTGGTGAAGACTTTGTAAAGTTCAAAGATCATTTTACACCCGGAGCTGTAGTATTTGTAACCGGAACGTTTAAAACACGTTGGAATAAATCAGATGATTTTGAATTTAAAATAAGTTCTGTGTTATTACTGGAAACCGTAAAGCGAACCATGACCCGTCAATTGGTAATTGATGTAGAACCACGTTTCCTGTCAGAAGAGATGGTGCACTTTTTTGAAAAGAATATCAAAAAAAATCCGGGCAAAAGCAGTTTGAAAATTAATCTCTACGAACCAAAAGAAAACTGGAAGATCAGCATTAATACAGTAGAGAAAGGATTTGAAATGAATGATGATATGGCTGAGTTTTTACTCAACAAACCGGAATTGAATGTGAACGTGGTAGGTGTATAACAAATCTTGGTTTTAAAGCCGATCTTTCTTTAACCCATAAATACAGTTCATGGCCAAAAGCCCCCATTATTACATCCGTAAATCACATCGCTATCTTGGTGTATTATTAGGTATTCAATTTCTGTTATGGACCATTGGCGGTTTATACTTCAGCTGGAGTAATATGGACGAAGTACATGGCGATTTTCAAAAAAAGCATCCACCCCTGCTTTCTTCTGATGTGCAACTGGTATCACCTTCAGCCGTTCTGGATTCCATAAAAGCCATTCACCGGATTGATTCTATTGTTTCCATTCAATTAATTGACATTCTTGGGAAACCTTTTTACCAGGTGCGTTGTGTTACTGCCCTTAAAAAACCGTCAGTTAATCCGAATGAAAAACATGATGCGGTGCATGCCATGAATCATCTGGCAGATGCCACCACAGGCACACTACGTGAACCATTAACCAAAGATGAAGCAGTTGCCGTTGCTGCACAACATTTCAACGGAACACCTGAAGTGTTAGTCGTTGAACATTTAAGCACAACCGACAAACATCATGAGTACAGGGAACAACCTTTACCGGCTTATGCCATCACATTCAAACATCCCAATAACACTACCGTTTATGTTGCCAGTGAATTAGGCACAGTGCAGAAATTCAGAAATAAACCCTGGCGCATCTTTGACTTTTTGTGGATGCTGCATACCATGGACTATGAAGGCAGGGATAATTTTGGCAATTTGCTGTTACGTATCTTCTCCATTTTCGGATTAGTGACTGTACTCAGCGGGTTTGTTTTGTTTTTCATCAGCTCTAAGTTCCTTCGCAAGAGAAAAGCTTAGCCTGTACGCTCTTTTCTGCCTTTTGTCAATCTTCCAACAAACAAATTGGCGGAATTTGTTTTTCTTTAAGCTATGAAACCTTATCCATCTACCAACCGCATCGTTACTGTTGATGCCCTTCGGGGCTTTGCACTCCTCGGCATTCTCTTCGCACATTTTATTTTCTGGCATACGGGGGCAGGTCTTCCTCCTGATGCTTATTCAAAGTTCAATGATATCGGCAGTCAGATAGCCGGTGCTTTTAATGGTATTTTCATCTTCGGTAAATTCTTCACCTTCTTTTCATTCTTATTCGGGCTGAGTTTTTATCTGCAGATGCAAAGCCTGCAACACAAAGAACAAAACTTTGTATTACGCTATGTATGGCGGCTGCTCATACTGGGCATCATCGGTCTTATACACCATGCATTGTGGCGGGGTGATATTCTTTCTATCTATGTACCACTTGGTTTTATTTTATTACTGGCAAGAAACCTCAGTAACAAATGGCTGCTCATCATTGCTTTATTATTATCCTTCAACGTTCCGGCACGTATTATTGAACTGATGCAGCTTTTTACTTCCGCTGCCCCTGCAGCTAATCTTAATGCTCCACCGGAAGGAATGGAAGAAGCAAAGCGATACTATGAGGTAATTAAAAACGGATCGTTCCCGGCGCTCCTTACAGATAACTGGAAAGCACTTGTATCCAAATTTGCTTTTCAATTCGGCAGTGGACGTATTTACATCACCCTCGGCTTTTTTATGCTGGGTGCTTATGCCGGCCGTATGAAATGGTTTGAAACCATTGAAGCGTCCAAACCCATCATCAAACGTATCTGTAAAACCAGTGGCCTTGCAGCTTTATCTGTAATTATTATTCCGATTGCACTGTTCATTATCAACAATGCATTAAAACTCGGCTGGGAAAACAACCGTGCCATGGCAATGCTGTTCAACTTGCTGGTGGATGCAGCCAATACACTCATGACTCTATTTTACCTGAGCGGTGTAACCATGCTCATGTACAGGACCCGTTGGCAAAAAGTACTTTACCCGATGGCGCCTATCGGCAAAATGGCCTTAACCATGTACTTATCGCAAACATTGTTTGGATTACTGCTGTTTTATCATGTAGGATTGGGTTGGTTTGAAAAAACTTCGCCGGGTATCAACTTCCTGCTGGTATTTCCGGTTTTTGCTATTCAGTTGTTGTTCTGCCGCTGGTGGTTGCGGCATTTTAACTACGGACCTGTGGAGTGGATCTGGCGTTCGCTCACATTTGGCAGGTGGTTCCCGCTGAAGAAACAGCAGGCTGCTGCTGCCTGATTGGCAAGTATGTCGCCCGGCTTACATTTCAACGCTTATAAACAGGTGTGGATAATGACAGAACATCAGTTTGCCGTAAATGGGCTTAAATTTGCCTTCTTTTCAAAAATAAAAAACAAAGGAAAATAATATGGCATTACAATTAACAGATGCAAACTTCCAAACTGAAGTACTTGCTTCCAACCAATTAAGCGTGATTGATTTTTGGGCAGAATGGTGTGGCCCCTGCCGTGCTATCGGACCCGTTATTGATGAACTCAGCAAAGAGTATGATGGTAAGGTAAAAGTGGGCAAACTCAATGTAGATGAAAACCCGCAGGTGAGCATGAACTATGGCATCACCTCTATCCCTGCTATTCTGTTTGTAAAGAACGGTCAGGTAGTGGATAAACTGGTAGGCGCTCAACCCAAAGCCAACTTCGTTAAGAAGATTGAGCAACACATGTAATTACAAGCTTCCATTTTAATAAAAGCCCGTTTCAGTTGTTGAAACGGGCTTTTCATTTTTGACCGGCACCGCAGGTCAGACCAAAAATGAAAAACATTGATGTTACGGGCAAAAGTGCAAATGGCATCATCCCTTGCGTAGCACACATCAGGGCAATTGCTGTTCCCATCAAAACTCAAAAATTTCTTTTATATCTCTGAAATAACGATAGTCTTCCTTTCCCAAGTAGCTTACTCTTGCAGCTACATACTTTTTCATTTCAGAATAATTACTATGATAAAACTCTGAAACCTTTATAACCTTTTTACCGTTTATAAACAGATAGAGATACTCATAACTTCTGCCTTTGGAGGGCACAAGGCTGGTTTTGTAACCCTCAAAATCGCTCCACTTATATATTTGTGAAAAACTGAACCCAAAATAGGTTTTATACCTGATCCCTTCATTGCTAAGATGTGCAGAAATGGTCTTTGTTCTTATTTCCCCAAAAAACAACCATAGCCATACAAAGAAAAAGAAGAAAATAACCACAACGATAATAGTATCTGTTTCTTTTGCTTGCTTGAAAAACACAACATAGATCAACAGCAACAAAATATATGTCATTGCCAAAAAGCATGCTAACATCAAATAAGACCAAAACCTGAACCTTGATTTCATACCGATTTGATTACGCTTGAATTTAGAACATTATATTATTTGATTACTTATCCTGATTTATTCACATTCATTCAACAATCCGTTAAACCTTCATTATAATTAACCATCTATATTTAATTTCATAACAATTAATAAACAATCAATACCACTGCATGCAAGCTACCACTCTTACAACCATCTCCCTCAGCCATCATGGTTTTGCCGAAAAGCTATTGCAGCCCGAAACCAATCATCACCTGTTGGTAAGTACCAAAGCCTTTCAGCCGGGTGATATTATTACAAATTTCAGTGCTGCAGCCACACATCGTCAACCTTCCCGCTATACCGTACAGGTGGGCGAAGACCAACACATCATACTGGCACCTGAGTTTCTGCAATACATCAACCACAGTTGCCACCCCAATGCATTTTTCAATACTACCACCATGGAGTTAACGGCGTTGCAACCCATTGCTCCGGGTGATGAGTTTACTTTTTTCTATCCCTCTACTGAATGGGATATGGCAGAACCCTTTCAATGTTTGTGCGGAACTACCCAATGCATTGGTGTTATTAAAGGAGCACGTAGTATTGATGCCGCCGTCCTCAATCGTTATACGCTCACAGATTTTATTCAATCAAAACGTGCACAGCTCAACGATTAATTTATAACTTAGAGTATGCTTTCTAACCCATTGCATTCATTACCCTCCACGGAGCATCCATATTTTATTTGGGTGTTGGCTCCTCATCTGATCACCAACGATCCCAATATTGATTATTATTACGATTTTTCACAAAGCATAGAGGAATATACACGTGTTTTTGAAGCTTTGCAGTTACAATGGAAATGGCAACCCGTAACCATCAATAATTACAAAACAGTGATTGATGAAATTGCTGTAACAAAGAATTTCCAGACACCTATTGTATTAAACCTCTGCGATGGTGATGAAGTAAACGGCACGCCGGGAGTTTCTGTGATTCACTACTTAAAAGAAAAAGGACTTATTTATACCGGTGCTGAACCTGCGTTTTACGACAACACAACTTCTAAAATCATTATGAAAGAGTTGTTTGATAAAGCAGGTATCAGTCATGCAGCATGGGCCCCCATCCACCACAGTGAGCAAAAACTGGAAGGTATTTGCGAAGCAATAGGTACTCCGCTTATTGTAAAACCGGCCGTAAGCGGTGGCAGTATGGGATTGGGTGTAAAGAATGTTGTTCAAAACAATGAAGCCTTGCATGCATTGGTACAAGAACTGTTTACCGGTTACCGTGGCTGGGATTTTACTTTCGGAGGATTGGTAGCTGAACAGTTTATTAACGGACCGGAGTACACCGTCTTCATCAGTGGCTCTTACACGCACCCCCGCAGCAAACGTGTTTATGTTCCCGTAGAACGCATCTTTCATAAAGACTTACCGGATACTGAAAAGTTTTTATCCTTCGACCGGCTTTGGGAAACCTATGAAGCTGAAAAAGCATTGGGCCAGCAGGAAGATGAAGATTTTTATCAATATGCCTTACCACCTGCATCGCTGCACAAAAAGATAACTGATCTCAGCTGGAAAGCCTATTGTGCAGTAGGCGGCACCGGTTATGGCCGTGTGGACATACGAATGGATAAAGCAACCGGCAAACTCTATGTGCTGGAAGTAAATGCCCAATGCGGTTTAAGTGAAGACGAAAACTATACTTCTATTGGCGCCATTGTTCGTTTGGGTCATGAGAAATATGCCAACCTCATTCTTCATATATTGCAGGATGCTTTGCAGCGGCATACTGTAAAACAAAGAAAAACTGTTGCCGTGCGTCAAGAGCGTGCTTAATTATGAAGATTTGTGTTCTGCAACCTGATTATTCTACTTCGGCTGTTGATTACCAGTATTATGATCCGCCAAGAAACCTCAGCCATTTATGGCCCGAAGCTGAGTTTCATCATGTGTTTCTCAACAAACTCACTACCTACAAACAACTCCTGGAATTAAGTAAGCAGGGCTTTGATTGTTTTGTGAATTTATGTGAAGGCTACCTGGAATGGGAAGTTCCTTCCATTGATGTGATTTATACACTGGAGCTTTTAAATCTTCCGTTTACCGGGCCCAACACATTGCTGTATGATCCGCCCAAAGAACTGATGAAGTATGTGGCCTATACAGAAGGTGTTGCTACTGCTGAATATGCGTTGATTGAAAATACGGATGATTTAGAAGCACAAACCAAACATCTCTCCTATCCTTTATTCATCAAACCTGCAAAGGCAGGTGATAGTTTGGGTATTGATGAAAAAAGTAAAGTGAACAGTTTGATTGAACTGCAGCATCAATGCAATCACCTGCTCAAAGACTATCCGCACTTATTGGTGGAGCAGTACATTAAAGGAAGAGAGTTTACGGTCTTAGTGGCAGCTGATGCCCATAATGAAAAGAAGTGCCGGGTATTTCAACCCATTGAATATATTTTCCCTGAAGGAAGAACCTATAAAACCTATGCACTCAAAACATCTGAGCTGCATCCGGAAAGCAATATTGCTGTTACTGACCCTTCCATTAAACAACAATTGACAGAAGCCGCTCAACGCATCTTTCGCAGTTTTGGTGGTGTGGGTTATGCCCGCATGGATTTTCGGATGGATGAAGCAGGCAAGATTTATTTCCTGGAAATCAACTTCACCTGTTCCGTCTTTTACAAAGATGGTTATGAAGGCAGTGCTGATTATATTCTGAAACTGGATGGCATTGGTCAAACCGGTTTTTTGAAACATATCGTGGAAGAAGGTATTGCCCGCCACCTGCGCCGGCAGAAGAAATATAAAATGAAGGGTAACAGCATTGCAGGCTTCGGCATTTATGCAACCCAATCTATTGCTAAAGGAGAAGTGATCTTTAAAGGAGAAGAACGCCCGCAACGCATCGTTACCAAACGTTTTGTAGAGCAAAACTGGCTCCCGGAAGAAAAGCTTTTGTTCAAACACTATGCTGTACCCCTGAGCGAAGAAGTGTATGTGTTGTGGGATAATAACCCTTCAGAATGGGCACCCCAGAATCATTCCTGCGATCCTAATACCGCTTATATCGGACTTAATTTGGAAGCCATCCGGCCTATTTTGCCGGGCGAAGAACTCACAATGGACTATGCTCAGCTTCTCAACGAAAGTGCCGAAACATTTGATTGTCAATGCGGTGCCGCCAATTGCCGAAAAATTATTACAGGTCCTAAAGGAAACAATGTCACATCCAGGGAACAAAATTTCAGGAAAGCTTAACCGCCGGGCCCGCCTTCTTCTCCTTAAATTTGCACCGTACTCTGCTACCCAGCCGGTGGTTCCAAACTTACACTACAACCCATCGCCGATTATATTTTGATCGGCACTAAACCCCGGTAATTCTGCAAAGTCTATTGTTGAACGATTTAAAGGAAAAGGACACCCGTATGCCCGGCACATGGATTATACAGACGATTTTAAAAAAGCACAAGTACCAGTTGCTGCTTACCTACAGCTTATTTGCGATTGAAATGCTGGGGCTTTTAATGCGCCCCTATTTTTTGGGGGAGGCCGTAAACGGATTGATTCAGGGTTCATACAACGGATTATTCTTTCTGGCAGGGGCTCATTTGTTGTGGGTGGTAACAGGTACGATCCGTCACTTATACGATTCCAGAACTTACTCTGAAATTTATACTTCACTGGTTACCCGTTTAATGACCCGTAACCGCAATAAAGATGTTTCAAAACTCAGCGCCCATTCCACTCTTTCAAGAGAGTTTATTGATTTCCTTGAGTTTGATTTGAACTATGTTATTGAAGCCGTTTACAATATTGCCGGCTCATTAATCCTACTCTGCTTTTATGATGCACAAGTGGTTTTGTTATGCATGACCATGATGATTCCCGTAAGTATAGCCAGTTATTTTTATGGCAAACGCATGCGTGTGTTGAATAAAAAGAAAAATGATGAACTGGAGCAGCAGGTAAATGTATTAGCCACAAAAAATACGCACCGCATTCACCAACATTACAATGAGCTGCGTAAATGGCAAATCAAGATCAGTAACCAGGAAGCATGGAATTTCGGGGTGATGGAATTACTGGTAATGGTGATCATAACAGTATCACTCATCATTTCCTCCAAAGCCAATGGTGCTACCATGCAGGCAGGTGATTTAATTGGTATCTACACTTACATTCTCAAATTTGTAAGCGGACTCGACACTGTACCATACATGATTCAACGCCTTGCTTCGTTGAAAGACATCATTCACCGGGTAGAAGAAACCGCAGATGATGAAAAAGAATTTGAACCCGAACCGGTGCTGAGCGAAGTGGCTTAATGTTTCACCTCCATTACATCAGCAGGATTGTGCTTATGACGGAACAGTACTGCAAATAAAACAGCTACCACCAACGCATAAGCCGCAAAAGCAATCCAGATGCCATACCAGTCTTTGGCACCATTGGCATCTGTATAAAAGCGGTCAATCACCACACCACTGATGGCGCTGCCAAAGAACGCACCAAAACCATTGGTCATCATCATAAACAAGCCCTGTGCACTGGCACGTATCTGCGGAGAACTCTGTGTTTCCACAAATAAAGAACCGGAGATATTAAAGAAATCAAACGCAAGACCATACACAATACAGGAAAGGATAATCATCCACAACCCTTCAGCCGGATTACCATAGGCAAATAAACCGAAACGGAGCACCCAGGCAATCATACTGAACAGCATCACATTTTTAATACCAAAGCGACGCAGCATAAAAGGTATCGCCAGAATAAATACCGTTTCAGATATCTGGGAAATAGACATAATGATCGCCGGGTATTTTACAGCGATCGTGTCCTTGTAAGCATCTACTTTATCAAAATCGTGCAGGAATGTATCTCCATAAGCATTGGTTAATTGCAAGGCAGCTCCCAGCAACATAGCAAAGATGAAGAACAGCGCCATCTTCCATGTTTTAAAAAGAGCAAAGGCTTTTAAACCCAGTGCTTCTACCAATGAACCTGCTTTTTCAGTAATCATTCTTGGAGGACATGCCGGTAATGTAAATGCATAAATACCCAAACCCAATGATGCAGCAGCAGCCACATAAAACTGGGCCGATGAAGTTTCAATATGCAGCAAACTCACAATCCACATGGCTACAATAAACCCGATTGTACCCCAAACACGGATCGGAGGAAAATCTTTGATCACATTTCGATCAGCGGTTTTTAAAGCATTGTAAGAAACAGTATTGGTCAACGCAATGGTAGGCATATAAAATACCATATTTAATAACATGACCCAGAAAAAGGAAAAGGGATTTTCTACCATGGGAATGCAAAACAAAACCACGGCACCCATGATGTGGCAAATGCCCAGTAGACGTTCGGCATTAATATATTTATCAGCAATAATACCGGCGATGGTTGGTGTAAAAATGGCCGAAATGCCCATAGTTGAAAAAATGGCTCCAAACTCAGCGCCACCCCATCCTTTATTCTGAAACCAATAAGCACCAATGGTAATTAACCAGGAACCCCAGATAAAGAATTGCAAAAAACTGAGAATCGTTAAACGGAATTTTAAATTCATTACAGAAGGTTTAGTTTGTAGTATCCTTTAAAAACGAAAGATAAATGTTTTTACAACACAGGCAGCATCAGGCAAAACCCTTCTGTCTATCGTGAAAAACAGCGTCATCCCAACACATACTCAGCTTCACAAAATCATTTCAACTGTACCTTGTAATCAAAACCTTGAATGCTGTTTCTTGTGTTGAAATCAGTACTTTCACAGCTACAACCATTTCTATGAAGATGTTGAAGAACATTTTATTGCTTGCCTTACCGCTCATTGCCGTTTTACCTGTACAATCACAGAAAGTAAAGCCGTTAACGCAACAGGAAAACGCCGGTAATTTTCATCGTTGCGGCACGCAGGCAGTTTGGGACAAAGCAGTTCAAAAAAACCCGCAATTGGTACAGCAACGCAATTCACTCCAACAGCAGGCAATAGAACAGTACCAACGCATCCGGCCAACACTTCGCACTGATGCTGTTTATACAATCCCTGTTGTGGTACATGTGGTACTCACCCAGCCATCGCTTGTTACGGATGCACAGATTCAATCGCAGATAGATGTTTTAAATGAAGACTACGCCGGACTCAATGCCGACTCCATCCGCATTCCGGCTGCTTTCAAATCAAGATTTGGCAAAGGCAATATCCGTTTCTGCCTCGCCCGCCGTGATCCGGCAGGTGATGCCACCAATGGTATTGTTAGAGTAACATCCAATGTGCAATCTGTTCCCGGCGATGGTGATCCTGTTAAGTTTAGCTGCAATGGCGGCAGTGATGCATGGGACCCCACAAGGTATCTCAACATCTGGGTTTGCCAGATGCCCACAGGTTTTTTAGGTTATTCTTTTTTTGCAACCGATCCTTTAAGTGATCATCCGTTGAATGAGCGTGGGTTTGTAAACAGCTTCCGTGCTTTTGGTAAAGGCGGTACTGCTGTTGCACCATTTAATTTAGGAAGAACGGCCACACATGAGATCGGTCACTTCTTCGGACTCAATCATATCTGGGGACCCAATAATTGTGATAACAATCAATCCTGTGCTGATGATGACGGAGTAAACGACACACCGGTTCAGTTCAAATGCAACTTTGGTGCACCACGTGCTGATTCTGTAATTACTGATCAATGCCAGGCTGCTGCACCAGGCATCATGTGGATGAACTATATGGATTATGTAGATGACCGTGCCATGGTAATGTACACCCCCGGGCAATATGCCACAATGGAAACGAATCTGCTCGGCATCAATTGGATGGCCCAGCTCATCAACTCCAATGGTTGTACTCCTGTACCATCCAACAGCAGGGATATCCGCTTTGAACGTTTCCGTGATTTGTTTTACGATTTATGCGGCAGCAGCAGCAATTTCATTTACAACTGTAACAATACGTATCGCCCATTCATCACTGTTAGAAATACCGGTACTGATACAGTTAGCACACTTACTATTGCTGCACGTTTTGGTAACGGAGCCATTACAACGACCAATTTTACAGGAACCATTGCGCCACAAAGCACCACTAATATTACGCTCAACCCCATGACCCTGAGCACGGGCGTGAATGCAAACCTCACTGTTTATACCATCAACCCTAACGGAAGTGCAGATCAAAAACCTTCCAATGATACCGGGAAACTGACAGGAGTTGTTTATCCCGTTGTGAACCTTCCATACAC
This sequence comes from Lacibacter sp., assembly GCA_050916065.1. GTDB lineage: Bacteria > Bacteroidota > Bacteroidia > Chitinophagales > Chitinophagaceae > Lacibacter. Next base: position 959,962 of record CP051137.1, on the reverse strand, counting down.
GGAAGGATTTGAAAATGCAAGCTTCCCCCCGGTTTTATGGCAAAGGATTAATACCGACAGATTTATTACCTGGGAGCGTACCACCCGTGCTTCCAAAACGGGAACAGCTTCTATGTTCATCAATAATTTTGACTACGACCGTAATGGTAACAGTGACTGGATGTACTCTCCCCTGTTGCCCGTAAAAGGAAAAGACTCTGCGTTCCTCACCTTCCAGGTGGCAGCTGCTACGTTTAATGTTCCGAACCTGGCTAATAACCCGGTGGATACACTCGAGGTTTTGGTAACAACTAATTGTGGTGCTACCTATCAATCTGTTTATAAAAAATGGGGACAGCAACTGGTAACAACCGGTAATGTAGCGGTGGATACAGGTTATGTACCATCGGCCCTGCAATGGCGTAAAGACTCTGTATTCCTGGGAGATTTCAGTAACCTGCTGCCCGATTTTGCACAGGTAGTGATTCGTAACACCACCAACTATGAAAACAATATCTATATTGACGACATCAATATCTACACAAAAGAAGTGAATCCGAACCTGAAGCGAAAAGGCATTATGGCTACACCGAACCCCTTCCGTAATACGGTACTCTTACAGCAATACCCAACACCCATTAATATGGAATTTGTAAATGTTTATGACCATATGGGGCGTTTGGTATGGCAGAAAAGAATAGCACTGGGCAACAGCGGTAATACCTTCGGGCCTAATAACCTGCTGCTGGATCTGAGCCATCTCAGTTCCGGCGTGTACACTTTACAGGTAGTGTACCGGGCGGCCCCCACCCAAACGCTTAAAGTGGTAAAACTGCATTAAGATCATTCGTTTCACTTACTCATATCAGCGTAACTTTGCAGAGAGTTACGCTTTTTTGTACCTCCGATTGAACATTAATAATTACGTATCATGATTTCATCCATCATCACGTCCGCAACAGACAGCTCCTTAAAAAGAATTGCTGATAAAGTTTACAATAACGAACGCATTACAGAAGAAGAAGGAATACTCCTGTTTGAAAAAGGAGAGCTTTCTTTTGTGGGCGCCCTTGCTAATTATGTGCGGGAGCGTTTGCACGGAGATACTACTTACTTTAACCGCAACTTTCATATTGAACCGACAAATGTATGTGTGTTCAGTTGCAATTTCTGTTCTTACTCCCGCTTGTATGCCAAACGGGAAGATGGCTGGGAACTGAGTATTGAGCAAATGCTGCACATGGTAAAAAAATACGATGGCGTTCCGGTAACGGAAGTACATATTGTAGGTGGTGTACATCCTAAAATGGATTTGAAATTCTTTGCAGATTTATTGAAGGCCATTAAAGAACATCGACCTGACTTACACATCAAAGCGTTTACTGCCGTGGAATATGATTATATGTTCCGTAAAGCAAAAGTAAGTGTGGAAGAAGGGCTCAAATTTTTAATTGATGCGGGATTGAATTCTATACCCGGCGGTGGTGCAGAAATTTTTCACCCGGAAATACGGGAGCAGATCTGTGCAGATAAAGTGGATGGTGATGGCTGGCTGAAGATTCATGAAACAGCACACCAACTGGGAATGCACAGTAATGCCACCATGCTGTACGGACATATTGAAAAGTTCTGGCATCGTATTGATCATATGAGCCGCTTAAGAAATCTGCAGGATGCAACAAAAGGTTTTCAAACTTTTATTCCCCTCAAGTTCCGCAACCAGGATAATGACATGAGCCATATTGCTGAAAGCACCGTGGTGGAAGACATGCGTATGTATGCCATTGCCCGTCTGTTCATGGATAATTTTCCGCACCTCAAAGCCTATTGGCCCATGCTCGGCCGTCATAACGCACAAATGACCCTTAGCTTTGGTGTAAACGATATTGACGGCACCATTGATGACACCACCAAAATTTACAGCATGGCCGGCAGTGAAGAACAAACGCCTACCATGACTACAGAACAGTTAGTGGCATTGATTAAACAGGCAAAACGCAAACCCGTTGAAAGAGATACCTTATACAACGTAGTGAAAGATTACAGTGATGTTACTGTGGCAGAGGAAGCAGGTTTTTCGAGCAACTGAAATTAAAAAGGTAATTGTAAAAGGGTTTCTTGAAGGAGAAGCCCTTTTTTTATTTGACTACCTTGTAAAGTATACGAATCTTATCTTTTGTTGAGATTTAAGTTGACAGTCACTATTTCTTTTCATAAAGAAGGTACGTATATTTATGTACTGCCTACAAGTTTAGAAAGATCACAAACAATGAACATTCTTCAAAAAATATTAGGAATATTTTTTCCACCTTACAAGCATAGCGTTTTGCGACAAGAGCAATCAAGGCTATTTACAACAATAATAACTTCATTACCTGAAGACTTTAATGAAATAAAACAGCAAACTCTTTCAGCTCGTTTTTTGGGGCTTGACGATTGGAAGGTTTTTCCAGATTTCAAATTTGTTTCTTTGAGTTACGGTGGTGACACAGTATTTAAATTTAAAAAGAGAAGAAAGAATTTTAAAATATCAGGGCTTCAAATATTTTCTAATTTGACAAAACAGTTTGTGGACATTGAAATTTTAATTTACGATAATTTTGTTAGTGGATTAAAAATTGAAAACTCTCACTATCAACTACGGGAGTTTGACTTAGGCAAAATCAACAATAAAGATGTTACAAAAGCTGAATTTACTTTTCCGCCAAGTAATATTGATATTTTTTATGATTCTTTAGACCAGGAAATTAAAAACAAGCTGAATCCTGACGACTTATTTGATATCGACTTTAACAACCGTAAATTTTATTCATTTTGCGATCTTGAAAACGGTAATTATTTGGCAGTTGACAAAAATTTAAACGTTTATTCGTTGGTGCATGATGCCAAGCCAATGGTGAGAGGCATTAAAATTTCTTTCAATGATATTTTAAGTGAAATAGCAAATAATAAGTTTGACAAAGAAAAACATCTTGAAGAAAGATTAAGAAATAGCAAGTAGCTGATATCTGGAGATGTCGCTGAATGAGAAGATTTTATAAACTTTTATTTTGACAATTTATAACTCATAATCACATACACTTGACAAACGAAGAGTTACAAAAAAGTATTGATTCCATTAACGAACAAGAATTAAAAGATCTTGCAACGTTTGGTTTCTTTGCAGAAAATGACGATTGGGATACTATAGGAATAAGAGCAAACAAAGAAGGATTACAACTTTTTGCTTTAGAGCTTTTAAAGGCATCACAACAGGTTAAAAGCGTTTTTTCTGATAAAGAAAAGAACATAATTAAATTAGACCCCAATGCCAAATGGATTAATCAATCGAGTGATATAAAGGTTTTTTACATTGAGCAAGTCGATAAAACACACGAAAAAGAAAAAGTTAAACCCAATAAAGAAACTTTCACTGATAAGACTTTAAAATATGGTTGTTTTGCTGTTTTGATTTTACTCGTAATCGCACTGATTGTTGGACTTTGGACTCTAGGTAAATGGCTCTTTTGATTTTCATTCAATTACCACACAGTCTCGCCTACTCATTAAATACATGCCTATAGATTTAAAGCCTGTTGGGGACGTTGCGATAGAGTTCCCTTACTCCCCCACCGCCACTCATCTCCTCCCATAGCCTTATATAAATAACTGAACCCTTCATCTCAAAAAACAAAACCACACCGTTGGATGGCATCAGAAATGCTATTAACTTTGAATTTCAAAGCACTTTTTAAAAACTCAAATATGACTGCAAAAAATCCTTTTACAATGCCGCCGGTTAACAGGTACACGCTCTTTATTTTTATGCTGGCGGGTGCTGTTATTGGTTTAGGTATCATTACCTTATTTGTTTTCACCGTAGATCATCCTGATCCCGCCTGGCCGGCTTACTGGAGAGTAAGACCGTTGATCATTACCCCGCTTGCTGCTGCTGCAGGAGCAGCTGCTGTATACCTGTTTAACCTGGTAATGCCGAAAACAGGCTGGTTAAAAATGGTTACCATTGTTTTGAGCTTGATCGGCTTTCTCATTTCACTATGGCTGGGTATAGTAGTTGGCCTGGACGGCACACTCTGGAATTAAACTGCATTGTTTGCAAAAGCTGTATCAACAGAATGCTGTATTTTGTTGCATGCAGGCAGCGCTATCAAATGGTGAAATCATTACAGTACGTACGTTTCAATTACAGGATCGTACAGCATTAAGCCGTTACCTCAACCAACTGAGCGACGCAACAAAGCAACGCTTTGCACCCCATGATTTTGATGAAGAACGTATTGAGCAACTGTATCAAAACCCATCTTCGTATATCGGCTTTCTTGCATTGGACAAGAATGAAACCATTATTGCATATGCGGTTGTAAAAATCGGACACCTATCGTATGAAGCTGATCGTTTGGCTTCTTATGGATTGCAACCTCATCCCTTAACCGATGCTGTTTTGGCTCCTTCTGTTGCAGATGCCTGGCAGGGAAGCGGCATCGGCAGTGCTATGATGCAACAGATCAAAGAGCAACTGTTGAAATTCGGCATTCAGAGAATTTTTCTTTGGGGCGGCGTACAGGCAACCAATGTACAGGCCATAAAGTTTTACGGAAAACATAATTTTACCCAACTGGGCGTATTTGAATACAAAGGAAGCAACATAGATATGGTTTGCTGCTTAACGTAACAAGGTAACAGTTCCCTTTACAATACGCTGTTCATTATTCTGAATATTGGTAAAACGGATGCGGTAGGTATAAATGCCTGGATCAAGTGCAAGCCCCTGCTGTGTACCATTCCAACCTTCAAATGCATTGGTACTTATAAATACAACCTGGCCCCAGCGGTTATATACCTGCATACTGAAATCCTTTACATACAATGCACCACTGATGCGGAAGAGATCATTCAGACCATCACCGTTGGGAGTAAAAGCAGAAGGGATATAGATGTTACAGATGGTTTCAGTTAATACAAAAGTACTGTTGCTTGTACCGCAACTATTGGTAACACGTACATCATAAGTACCGGGCTTTGTGGCACGAAAAACAGAATCAGTACTTCCATCCTGCCAGAGAAATTCCAATCCATTACCATTTGCTTCAGGGTTCAGCAGTTTTATATCCCCCGCACAGATGGTAGTACTTACAACAGATAGAGAAACCGGTGGCGTATTCACTGCAATTACCGCCGATGCAGGAAAAGCACAGAAGGAAGCATCAGGTGTAAAAGTATAAGTTGTCGTTGCCTGGTTGTTGATTACCGGCGACCATGTTCCGCTGATTCCATTTACAGATATAGTGGGCAAAGGATTGATGACCGTTCCTTTACAAATCGTATCCGGCAGGAAGAATAAAGGTTTTACAGCAGGTGTAAACACAACAGTACCTGATGCCGCATTGCTGGAACAGCCGGTTTCTGTATTGGTAATAACAACCGTATACATACCTGCGGCTGCCGGTTGAAAAGACGCAACATTGCCCGGGGCCGGACCACCACCCGAAACTGTCCAGCTATAATTATAAGTACCGGCTGTTCCCGGTGTTGCAACTACAACTTCAGGATTGGCTTCGCAGGTTGTGAAGCTGTTAACGCTTACCGTTGGGTTATCATTGGCAATCACTGAAAAACGAACCGAACGTTGTGTACCGCAAAAATCAGTATAGCTGCAGGTAATGGTTTCATTGCCGATTACATTGAATGCAGACTGATTGGTTGTGCTGGTACCACGGCTCCAGGAATAGTTGGTACCGGGTACAGGCGCTGTAAGTGTGAATGTTTTACCGATGCATGCATTGATGACGTTATTATTGTCAGGCGTTACACGTAACTGCTGCAGGTTAGAGTTACCACCGGTAGAACCAGCTACACTCCAAAACACAATTGCATTATTATTAAACCGCTCCAGTAAATGGTTTCGGGTGGAAGCAGCACGTTTTTCATTATCAAAAAAAACCGTGAGCCGTTGTGATGCGGCTGAAATATATTCCCATTGAATGGTTATATCATGCCACCGGTCATCTTCCACATTATTACAATTACCGGTGAGGCAAACAGGCGTGGTAAAACCATCTGTAATATTGCCGCTTGCATTGAGTTGACCGTTTGAATAGATGCCGGTATGATCCTGTGGTATATCATTCCACCCAGTGCCGTTATCCCAGGTATCAAATTCAACCACTAAAGAATTATTGATACCAGAAACACCCAAACCACTGCCCACTGTTAATGGTGGTAAACACGCATTGTTCAGCATAAAAGCAAAACCATCAGCACCCGCAGCATCTTTTGAACCAAAGTTGAGTTGAAAGTTGATGATAAAGTTCCTGGTGAGATCTACCGGGTAATAATTGGTGATGATGCCTGCCTGTGATAACCCATCGGGTGTTATGGTATAAGAAAAAGGTCCTGATTGAACGGCACTGCCCTGTGTAGTGAATTGCTGAGCTTCACAGGTTACATAAAAAACAAAACTAAAAACAAGCAACAAATAAATCTTCATCATATACTTCCGTATCAACGGGGATATCAAATGTAACTCATACAGCCAATAATTTCAATTACAACAGGTGAACTTGTTATAAGCGGAAAATAAAAAAGATTAAGTTTTCAATCAACTTGAAAGCTTGATAAGAAGCATAAAAAAACCTCCGGAATTCCGGAGGTTCTGTGGGAGCTACTGGGATCGAACCAGTGACCCCCTGCTTGTAAGGCAGGTGCTCTAAACCAGCTGAGCTAAGCTCCCGTTCAGGGGAGTGCAAAGATAAGGGCTGAAAGTTTTTTACAAAATTTTTCTTGCAATTATTTCCAATTAAAAAACAGAGATGACTTCAGATTATCGTACCAGCTTAGCCCGCAATTCATCCCCTGTCATTACTGTTGAACGTGGGCGGATAAAATCAGCCGGATAACGCATAAAATAACGGCGCAGGATTCCAAGGAATTCAGGATAATCTTTTAAACGGATGCCTCTTGATTTAACGGCTACATAAAATGCAAGACCAAAACTTACCAGGAAGTTTAACAAACCAATCAGCAATACACCGGCAACAATAGTGAAAAGATATTTCAACGGCACCTGGTGATCTAATCCATAAAAACCAATAGCTGTATTACCTGCAGAGATGGTTATATGGCGTATATCAAAAGGCAGGCTGAGCATTTTACCAAAAGCACCGGCCATACCCAGGAAAAAACCGAGTGAAATACTGCCCGCAAGAGAACCGAGATTATTTTGAACTATGTTTACCAGGTAACGCAGTTGCTTCTTTCCTAATGTTTGCGTTAATACAGGATGAAACCGTAACCGGTCTGGCAGTTGTGCATACACCACATAATTTTCAACCCAGCCTGCAATCAAACCACTGAGGAAAAGAAAGAAACCGGTAAAGCAGGCATACAATAAAGCGAGACTTTGAAAAGGATGTTGTGCCTGCAGTAATGCATCCGCTTCAGCACCCGTAGCAATTTTTACCCCGGTGGCAGCATCAAACAAACGGGCCAGCAAATAGGTAAGCGGAAATACCACCAAAAGGTTTCCTGCAAAAGAGGCTATCTGGCTGCGGCAGGTACGGGCTATCGTCAAAGCAAGATTGTATAAATCCGGGCGGCCGGTAAATTTTGTACTGTCTAACGTTGCAGCTATAGCCGACGCTGTAAATGCAGGCTGCTTGGTAGCAAGTGTGGAGCCCGTACTCTGCATGAGAATAAACCCTGCTGAATAGTTGGTACTGTAAAGAATGCCATGCCAGAAAGGAGTAAGTGCCAACTTGCCCAGGAGGTTTTTAAATACAGCTACAAAAGAAACAATAAAGCCTCCACCTAAGGCGCTGCGGAATAATTTGTAAAAATCTTTACGGCTGACAGCAATAAAATTCTCACCACGTTTACCACCATGCTCTGCAATCTGGTAAGCCAATAAACCGAGGTTCTGTGAAAGAAATTCACCAATACTGTTCTTTCGGTTCTGGTTGCGGATGACGGTTATAAAATAATGTACAAAGCGCTGGGTATTGAACACATTATCACCATCTAAAGCATCCAGCAGCATAAACATGCGTTCTACGTGCTGCTCCATGCGGGTGAGTAAAAATGTTTCAGCAAGACTGGTTCCGTTTTCTTTACGGTCATCTTTCAACCACTTGATACTTTGCAGACAGTTATGCAGGGCTTCTGCAATATTCTCCATTAAAAGCTTTTGCTCGTGCGTCTTTAAACTCGTTTGCTTACGCTCCAGCATCATATTAATGAGCCGGTTCTGTTCCATAAAAGGAAAAGCCCCGTCATTCCATTGATCATAACGACCGGTTACTTCATTTTCAAGCCCCATCATACTCAAACGGTAAGAAAGGATTTGCAACGAATCATTCAATTGCCGGAGTAATGCAGGTTCTCCAAGATTTACTTCAATACCAATCAGTTCAAAAAGCCTTACCCATAATTGTTCATCCATTTTTTCAATCCACACATAGTCATTCTTCTTGTAAAAAACACGTTCAATCACATAGAGAAAATCACTGGGCTTTAATAACGGCGGAATAATCTTATGTTTGAGTTTTGAACTTAACTCCTGTATAAAACCACGGGCACTCAGCAAACCGCTTTCAGTAAGTGCATGTGTGATATCGCTGTTGAGAAACTGGTTGAGTAAAGAACGACGTAAGGCAAAAAGAAGAGATCGGTCGTTTTGCAACTGGTATAGAAACGCTTTAAACTTTGTTTCAGCTTCTTCGGTTTTTTCAGGATCAGAAGGGCGTATCTGCTGAAATAGCTCTACCAGGAATTCAAGTCCCCGATTGGAGCTCTTGATAGAAAGCACAATAGCTTTACCCTTGTGGGGTTCAGCATCCTGTACCTTCTTTTTTGGTAAGAACCTGAATTTCATTGAAAAAGTTATAAGAGAATCGTAATCAGGAGTTAGACAAAAATGATGCCCCTGTTGCTGCAAAGGAAACAGCAAAGCTTAAAATTTGTTCTTTAAATTTGTATTATCATGCTGAATGTTACAAAAACAAAGGAGTTAACAGAAACAGAGGTGCTTACTGACACGGAGGAGCCCTGCAGTCTTGTTGTGTGGAATGATGAGGTTAATACATTTGAGTGGGTGATAGAAACACTAATGGATGTATGCAAACATACAGAGGAGCAGGCAGAACAGTGTGCCTGGTTAATTCATTACAAAGGAAAATATGCTGTAAAGAACGGCAGCTATGATGAACTGAAACCCATGTGCGATGAAATTACAGACAGGGGTATTGGTGCAACGGTGGAAGTAACGGCCTGATAAGTTGTGTTTACAGTTTCACCCCACAATTAAACTTTTATTTCTTACTTCCCATTTCCAACTTCCGATTTTTACAATCATGCCGCTTACTTTATTAGATGAATCACTCTGGTTTCCCCCGGTTTCTGAAGCTACAGAGGATGGTTTATTGGCTATTGGAGGTGATCTGCGTACGGAACGATTATTACTTGCCTATCGTAATGGAATTTTCCCCTGGTTTAATGAAGATGAACCACCTTTATGGTGGTGTCCTCATCCGAGGTGTGTGTTGTTTCCTGAAGAATTATACATCAGCAAAAGCATGAAGCAATTACTGAAGCGGAATGCATTTACCATAACGGTAAACCGGGCTTTTGAAGAAGTGATTGATCAATGTGGTGCTACGAGAAAAGAGCAAGAAGGCACCTGGATTACCGATGAAATTATGGATGCCTATACACAACTGCACCGCCTGGGTTTTGCAGTGAGTATTGAGGCATGGAATAACCATGAATTAGCCGGTGGTTTCTATGGCATACGGATGGGTAATGTGTTTTTTGGGGAAAGTATGTTCAGCCGGCAAAGCAATGCCAGCAAATATGCCTTCATCAGCTATGTACAACAACTGCAAAAAGAAGGTGTGGTGCTGATTGACTGCCAGGTGTACACAGAACATCTTGTAAGTATGGGCGCCCGAATGATTGACCGTGATTTGTTTTTATCAATAGTGAAAGAACATGTTGAGTAAAAATTGCAGCAGGTTAAAAATATTGTAACCTGCTGCAATAAATATTATTCTTTAACAGCCACCACCATTACTTTTTTTGACAACCTGCGCCTTTGGAAAAACCAAACAACACCGGTCACAAGTAACAACAAAGGCCAGATGTAAATCAACCCTACCAATACATCCCCTACTCCTTTCCATCCTGTTTCAAAAGCAGATGTAACTTGCCGGAAGAAGCCGGGATTCTCTTCCTCTTTTGCTGAAACATTCAGTACTTCATAATAGGTAAGATGAATGGTACTCATAGCTGCAGCATTAGAGAGATAGTTGATTCTGCCTGCTGCACTTTCAATCTCTTCCTGAATTTCATCAATTTCATTTTGCACCTGCAGTATTTCTTCCATGTTTTTGGATTGTTTCAACAGTTCCAGGTAACGAAGTCTTGCTACACGTTTGGCCTCCAGTCTCGACTTTGTGTCAACATACTGCGATGTAACATCTTCAGAAGTGATTTTCTTTTCATTGATTTTGTCCCCGCCCGTTGTTAAAAAATCTACGGCTGTCTGAAACTGATCAACTGGTACTTTAAGTGTAATCACATTTTCAATTTTATACGCTGTTTCTGTTTGTTGTTCATCAGCAATATAACCGCCGAAACGACCGGCTGCTTCGCTGATCTTTTTACTGAAGTCAGCATACTTCTTTGTTTCAATGTTGATATCAGCCGTTTTGATGATTTTTTTATTCCAGTCAGCTTTGTTGTTTACTAATGGTTGCGACTTTTGTTTTTCCGATGCTTGTTCAGGATCACCCGGAGCTTGTTTTGGTGGCGGTGGTGCTGCAAGCATCAGTTCATTCACTTCATACAAAACCGCAGTAGTATCTGCTACAGAAACGGCAGCGCCTCCCGGTTCTTTCATCAATTCATTTTCTGATTTTGTTTTACCATCCTGGTTACAGGCAATAAAAAGCAATGTTGCCGAAAAGGCAATGAATAAAATCCGGTTCATAAAAATTGTTTTAGAAGAGATGCAAAAAAGAATGGAATACATAAGGAGGTAATGAAAATCCATTACCTCCCTTGTTGCTTACTTTCGTTTAAAAAACAGCAGAGAACTATCCGATGCACGAAGTGTGAACTTTTCTTTATCAAAAGAAACCACTTCATTTTTAAACTCTTCTTTTGTTGAGTCGGATGTGATAAACGTCAATTGTGCAGCGTTGCTGATTTGATAGTTGAGTTTTTCAACCAGGCTGTCGCCAAGTTTTTTATTGACGGAACCATCGGCTGCAAAATCATAGGTGTAGTTGAGATAATTGCTGTCAATGGCCAGTATCATAAGGCCCAGTACATTACCGGAATCTTTTTTGCTAACCGCAACGGAATCCATCTTCCAGCTACCGATCACAGCTTCTTTGAACGTGGTTACTGTGTTTTCAGGTTTTTTCATTTCAAAGAAATAATACAAAGCTCCGCCAAGTGCTGCTATGAATAAAGCAGCAATGAATAGTTTTTTCATTGTTTAAAAGTTTAAGATGAATGAATAAAATAATACATGCAGTAGCAGAAACCTGTTTGCGGTTTTTTAAATGGTGCAAATGATCAACTGCTGAAGCAGTTTCATACGGCAGCTCTTTGTACAAAGATTTGATGATTGATACCCGGAGTGATAAAAAGGTAACCGAAAGAAAATGTTAAAGGACTGAGAATGGGCTGAGAGATTAAAAAGGAAGTTGATTATTCATAACTGATCACTTAAGTATAAAAAAAGAAAGTGGCTTTCATTTGAAGCCACTCAATTCTATTATTAGAAACAAACGGTCAGACCTTGTCCCCTCATTTTCTCTTTCAACCTCTTAAACCTCACCTGCAAGTTCTATAACCACTTTCCATTCTTCATCTGTCACTTTACCAACGCTCAGTCTGCCAAGGCGGAGTAAATCCATATTGGCAAGCCGTTTATCTGCTTTCATCTGCGCCAGTGTAACAGGCTTTTTTAATTTACGCACCGGTTTTACATCTACCACTACCCATGCATCTTCATCCGTTGTAGGATCCTGGTACCATTCCTTCACCACTTTGCAAATGCCTACAATTTCCAATCCTTCATTGCTGTGATAAAAAAACAATTCATCACCTTTCTTCATTGCTTTGAGATTATTACGGGCTGCATAGTTGCGCACGCCATCCCAAAAGGTTTGTTTATCTTTCACAAACTGATCCCAGCTGTATTTAAACGGTTCGGATTTGATTAACCAATGAGCCATACGATTGAAGATTTTAGATTTCCGATTTTTGAAAAAATTCAATACACCTCTTCAGAGGTTGGGTTTACCACCCATTCGCCAGCACATCCGCAATATGCAGCGTTCTTAAGTTGTGACCTTTTTGTTTGATATAACCTTCCATGTGCATCAGGCAACTCAAGTCTGTTGAAATAATATACTGTGCCCCGGTAGCCAAAGCATTGTTCACCTTTTGATCGGCCATGGCAATAGAAATCGGTTCAAACTTTACAGCAAACGTACCACCAAAACCACAACAGGTTTCCACGTCATTCATCTCTACCAATTCCAATCCTTCCACATGTTCCAATAAAGTTCTGGGCGCCTGTTTGATTTTACATTCACGCAAAGCAGCACAGCTATCATGATAAGTTGCTTTCCCGTGCAAGGATGCTCCTTTTACTTTATTTACCTGCAACACCTCTGTTACAAACTCACTGAATTCAAACAATCGTTTCTGCAAATCTTTTACCTCATTATGAACGGAAGAATTGTCAAACAACTTCCCGTAATAGTTTCTAACAAAGCCGGCACAACTGGCGCTGGGCGCTACTACATAATCTGCCCCGCTGAAATCTTTGAGAAACTTAGATGCTACATCTTTGCACTCATTTTGAAAGCCTGCATTAAATGCCGGCTGACCGCAACAGGTTTGATTGGCATTATAGTTCACCGTACAACCCAGTTTCTCCAGCACTTTCACCATATTGAAAGCAGTTTGCGGATACAACTGGTCAACAAAACAGGGAACAAATAATTGTACATTCATAACCTCGGGAGCTGTTATTTCTTTAAAGATAAATTCAAAGCAATCATTTTAAGTGCAGTAAGAGCCGCTTCTTCACCTTTATGTCCGTGCACGCCACCGATACGTTCATTGGCCTGTGCCTGCGTATTAACGGTGAGCACACCAAAAATCACCGGTACATCAAGACTTAAATTCAGCTCCGTTACACCTGCTGTTACTGATTGGCACACATAATCAAAATGCGGCGTATCACCTTTTATTACACAACCCAGTGTAATAAATGCATCTGCTTTTTGTTGATGGCCTTGAGTATAAGCCTTTACCGCAAATGGCAGTTCGACAGCGCCGGGCACTGTGAGCGTAATTACCCTTTTTACACCATATTGTGAGAGTACTTTGCGGCAGCCTTCCTCTAAGGTATCTACCACATGCGCATTCCATTCTGTTTTCACCAAAACAACACAGGCACCCGAAAAATCATGAGTGCCTGTATCAAAACTTAATAAGTTACTGTTACCTGTAGAAGCCATAAATTATTTTTCGTAAGGGAAGTTACGTCCTACTTTGCGCATCATCCGCTCCATTACCTGGTTGGCAGAACTTAAAACATCCTCATTCATTTCTTTATAAAAACGCCACAGAAGATCCCCGTCGCCACCATTGTAAATCTGCATGGTTAATTGCCCGGATGCTACTTTGCCGGTACCGGCGCCTAACAATATTGTTTTAGCAATGGCACCACCTTCGCTGCCCGTTTTCTCATATTTATAACTGCATTTAATTACAGCATCCACACCCAGAATTTTTGCAATAGAATCCTGTGTCATTGCATCCAATCTGTCATAAACGCCATACTGCTTTAATAAAGCGTTTGTTCTTTCAACGTCCTGGAAGCTTACACTAAAATCCTTTGCCTTACGCAAGAGATAAGTGTACATGCCTGATTGCATAGATGTTGACAAATTCTCTTCTTCTCTCTTGTTTGCTTCCGCATCAAAATTCTTTGGCATACGCTTGTAAGAAATAGTTGCCTTATAAGGTAAAATTGCAACGGTTTTATGTGTTGCAATCACCTCTTTCATTTTGGGAGATTCAAACACCTGTTTGGCAGATTCAAACTGGGCCATACAGGCAAAAGAGAAAAAGATACTGATGAGTGTAAGTGCTAACGGTTTCATATAGTTATTCATTTTTGATGACAAGGTTGATATAAAAATATAAGGTAGTATTATTCATTGATGATCACACCCAAACGTGCCAGGTAGCGATCTACAACAAATCCTTTTTCGGTACGGGGATATTTTGACTTAATAATCTTAAGCATATCCGCTGCTTTTTCATTCTTACCCATCGCTTCATAAGCCATGGCAGCACGGAAAAGATTTTCTGAAGAGCTCACTTCATCTTTATCATTCAGCTTACCTGCTTTTTCGTAATAAGAAGCTGCTTCTTCTTTTTTACCATCGCCCATCAAGGCATCACCCAGCATACGCCAGGCTGCGCTCTGAATCTGTGTAGCATCTGTAGAAAAATCTTTCAAATACTTGATGGCATTTTTAAAATCATCTTTTCGCAGGTAGATGGCGCCGGCATAATAATGAGCCAGGTTGGCGGCATATGTTCCGCTGTAATTTTTAATCACTTTCAAAAAACCGGCATTAGCGGCATCACCATTCAGCGCCAGGTCCAATGAGTCTTTTGCGAAATGAAGTTGTGCCATACTGATGGCTTCATTTGCCTTTTTGGCTTTGGGGGCTACCACAAAATTTTTATAAGCTAACCAGCCACCTGCCACCAGGATAATCAATCCGCCGATATAGGTTACAGGTTTAGAATATTTACCCCAGAAATCTTTTGCTTGTTTCACGGCCTGCACTTCATTTAATTCCTGCGCCGTTGTTTTTTTTGTTTCAGACATTGTTATTGATATAAGAATTTAAATAGGATTTGTATTAATCAACAATAAAAGGATAGTTCTGATCTACATACACATCCTTGAGCAGTTCATCATCAGACGGCCATGGGCTTTCTTCAGCAAACTTCACACATTCTTCCACTTCCACACGTACACGCTCATTGATGGCTTCAATTTCAGCTTCGCTCACACCAAATACATTCAACAGCTTTTCTCTGGATGTTTCAATGGGATCACGCTGTTTGTATTCTTCCACTTCTTCCTTGCTGCGGTATTTCTGCGGATCACTCATGGAGTGTCCTTTGTAACGATAGGTTTTGATTTCAATCAAAGTAGGTCCTTCTCCTTTACGGGCACGGTTTACACCACGAATCACACTTTCATGCACCGCTTCAGGATCCATACCGTCAATACTGTCTGCCGGCATATCATACGCATCCGCCAGTTTATAAATGTCTACTACGTTACTGGTACGCTCAACCGATGTACCCATTGCATAGTTGTTGTTCTCACAAATAAAAATCACCGGCAACTTCCACAGCATTGCCAGGTTAAATGTTTCGTGCAGCATACCTTGACGGGCCGCACCATCGCCAAAAAAGGTTAAACACACATTATCGGTGCCCTTGTACTTTTCAGCAAAAGCCAACCCTGCACCTGTACCAATTTGTGCGCCCACAATACCATGACCACCAAAAAATCCTACATCCACACCAAAGAAGTGCATACTACCACCCTTTCCTTTTGCACAACCTGTAGCCTTACCAAACAATTCAGCCATAGCTGCTTTGGGAGTAATGCCTTTTGCAATACCCAGAGCATGACAACGGTAAGCTGTAATAAATTTATCCTCGCCACGGGTAGCTGTCATACAGCCGGCAGCGATCGCTTCCTGGCCAATGTAGAGGTGACAAAAACCACGGATTTTCTGCATGCCGTACAATTGACCGGCTTTTTCTTCAAAACGACGCAGTAAGAGCATGAGCTCGTACCAGTAGAGGTAAGTTTCTTTTGTGAATTTAGTGGCCACGATTAGTTTCTTTTTTGGAGTGGCAAAGATAAGGGGGCAGGGGGAAATTTAGATTGGCGATTTTAGATTGTTGATTTTGGGTTAGAAGGCTCTTTTTCTGATGAAAATGAGCAAGAAAGGCAGGGTTTTGTTACGGGCAGAAATGCTGATGGCATCGTTGCTTGCGTCGCACATTTCGGGGTTCAGTTTTTCATGGCAGCAGGCCTCTCCACCCTTCCTCCTTTCCGAAGGATGAGGAGGCGGTGCTTCATCTATCATCCAAAAAATTGAACTACCACATCATCTATAAATCTTTTATCAACACATTTCATTAGGGCTCGCTTTCATCAACCTTTCAATCTAGCAAGGGCTGTGCTCTGCAAAATTCCCCCTTTGGGGGACTGAGGGGGCTTCTATATCTTGCACACTTCATGCTTCAACTGCAAAACATAGCGCTCACCCAATTTAAAAACTACGGCCATCAGCAGTTGCGGTTTACACAACCCATCATTGCGTTTACAGGCGCCAATGGTGTAGGCAAAACCAACCTACTCGATGCCATTCATTATCTCTGTTTCACCAAAAGTTATTTTACGGGGGTGGACAGCAATAATGTACAACATCGCAGTGCCGGCTTTCGAATTGAAGGGGTCTTTGAAAAAAACGGGGAAGCCTATAAAACCTGCATTATCCTCCGGGAAAATGGCAAAAAGGAAATTACCTGTAACGAAGTGCCGTATGAAAAATTTTCACAGCACATCGGTTTGTTTCCCTGTGTAATGATTGCACCGGATGATGCCGAATTGATCACCGCCGGAAGTGAAGGACGCAGAAAATTTTTAGACACCCTGCTTTCACAAATTAACCCGGATTACCTGCAGCAACTGATTGTTTATAACAAAGTGTTACAGCAGCGAAACAGTTATCTCAAACAGTGTGCACAAACCCAAACCCGTAACAGCAGTTTACTGGAAGTTTTGGATGATCAATTAGTGCAGGCAGGAAATTATATTTATCAAACACGCAACAACTTTCTACCGCTGTTTCAACAAAAAGTACTGGAGTTTTACAAGCAGATTGCCGGCAAAGAAGAAGCCGTAGGTATCAGCTATGAAAGCCAGTTGCACCAGTCTGACTTTCATGCTTTATTAAAACAATCAGCTGAGAGGGATTACTTATTGCAACGTACCAACTATGGTGTGCATAAAGATGACTTGGTGTTAACGTTGAACGAAGAAGCGTTTAAGTCAACCGCATCACAGGGCCAGCGTAAAAGCTTACTCTTCAGCTTAAAACTTGCCGAGGCAGAAACCATCAACGAACAAAAAGGTTTCTATCCTTTATTGTTACTCGATGATGTATTTGAAAAGCTGGACACGCAGCGCATGCACAATCTGCTGGATTATGTGTGCAGCCAAAATGCTCAGGTGTTTATTACAGACCCCAATGAAGAACGGGTAAGGAATGTGTTTGAAGAATTGGGAAGAGAAGTGCAGGTTTATAGTGTGTAGTTTGTGGTTTTGGGTACATAGTTCATTGTTCATGGTTGTTTATTTATATCGCAGTTCAAACCATGGTATTTCATACCTCCTACTTCTTCTTCCCTCTTCCCTCCTATCTTTGCCCCATGAGTGAATACTCCATACAGGAAGCCATGCAGCAGTTTCTGGAAAAAAGCAAACTGAAACAACGTGTGCGTGCTTTGGAAATAAAAGAAGTGTGGGCCGAACTCATGGGTAAAACCATTGCCAACTATACGGATGAAATCAAGTTGATTGAAGGGCAGCTCATCATCACTACTTCTGTAGCACCGCTCAAACAGGAACTCATTTACCAGCGTGAAAAAATCCGCAACCGCATCAATGAATTATTCAATGAACATGCGGTTAAGGAAGTCATTATTAAGTAAGGGCAGCCCGGTCGGCCCACGCTTTGCAAATTCCCAACAGCAACTACAACTTTCACCTTGGGCAATTACAAATTCATCACTGAATTCTCTCATCTTTTTTTCTGATTACCGTCATCGTTTAAGTGGAGGTGATTGAACAACTTTGAAACGTAATCAAAATCAATCACACCCTAAACAATAAATCCCATGAGCTTTGTAACAGCTGCCACCTGCGGAACTGAACATCACGAATGGTTGCAGGCCATTGATTTCTACGACAAAGAACTGGACATCCTCGAAAAGCGTCTTGCAGAAATAATCAGTAAAAATACAGGCATGGATGCCATGGCAGGAGCCGAGCATTTTCAGAACCAGTTCATCGTACAGCGAAACAACATTGACGAATTACGCCACAGCATTCGGGAGCACGACCACAAAACGGCAGAAGACGCCTGGGCACACGCCGGGCACATACATAGCGAACTTGTAAGTGAACATGCCGGAGTAAAAGAAGACTTCGACAGTTTTGAAAAAGTAATTAAAGAAGTACGCAGTGAGTTTAACGACTACCTGAGTAAATGGATGTAAAACCAAAATTTCCCTTTGTTGGTGTTTTTTAGTAACAAAAAAGCGGCCCCGTAAGACCGCTTTTTTTGTTTTAAATCCATTCTGTCAAAATGCAGCTGCATCCACATCTTTAATAAACTTTATAACACCGCTCATAAACACTTCCTGATCATCCCACATAGCCAGGTGACTTCCGTTGGGGCAATAGAGATAACGCCCCTTCTGTACCAGTTTACTTTGCTCTTCCATTGCCTTAGGATCCATGGTATCATGTTTGGCACCGATCATGAGTGTAGGCACCGCAATTTCTTTCAACCGGTTTTTAATATCCCAATTGATTAAACGTCCTGCAACGCCAAACTCACTGGGCCCCTGCATCATCACATAAATCTCACTATTCACATGCTTCATACTTCTGTTAAAACCATCCGGCCACTCCTCTAAGCGGCATAAATGTTCCTTGTAAAAATTAGGAAGAAGCAATTCCATATAACGTGGATTGGTATAATCCGCTTTTGCTTCTATTGCCCGTATTTCCTGTAATACTTCCGGCTTCATTTGTTTGGCTAACACTTCCTGTGCATAGTTACCATACTCAGAAATGCTGGCCATCATATTGGCCACTATCAATCCTTTCAGATGATGTTGATATTTCAACGCATATTCCATAGCTAATATGCCACCCCATGAGTTTCCGAGCACATAAAAATTACTGCTATCTGCCCCTATCGTCTGCCGTACCTGTTCTACTTCTTCTACAAATCGTTCAGTAGTCCAAAGACTGCTGTCCTTCGGTTGGTCACTGTAGTAGGAGCCTAATTGATCGTATTCATAAAATTCAAAACCTTCCCGCTGAAAAAAGGTTTCAAAACACTCCATGTATTCATGTGTCATTGCCGGGCCGCCATGTAAGAGCAGCACTTTGATTTTTGGATTATTACCGAAACGTTTGGTCCACACTTTAAATTCACCAACCGGTGTTTTAATGGGAATCATCCGCACACCTGCTGATTGAACACCGGAATCACCGTAATTAAAATAATCAGTAACTGAAGGAGACGTTGTTTTCTGTTTGCAGGAAACAGCAACACAAATAATGGAAAGTAAAATAAGCAATCTCATATAGTTGGATTTGAGTTTCTTGTTTATCCGTCAGACAGGACGTACTTCTTACATCGTACCTCGTACTTTTATTTCACTCTCACTCTCGGATCTATCACACCATAGAGCACATCAGCTAAAATATTAATGAGTACAAAAATGAAAGCACTTAATAATACACTCCCCATTACGACGGGGTAATCTAATTTTTCCAAAGCATCTACCGTAACTTTTCCGATACCTCTCCAACCGAAAATGTATTCCACAAAGAAAGCTCCGGCCAACAGTTCTGCAAACCAACCAGTAACAGCAGTAATCACTGGATTGAGTGCATTACGCAAAGCATGCTTCCAGATCACCGTTCGTTTGCTCAACCCTTTTGCATAGGCAGTGCGTATAAAATCCTGGTTGAGTACATCCAGCATGGCACTCCTGGTAAGCTGCGTAATAATAGCTAAGGGACGAATCCCCAATGTTATGGCAGGAAGAATCAAATTTTGAAGCGTTAATTTCTTTTCGCCGGTTTGCACATCAATATCAAACCAACTTCCCGTCATGTTCAATCCTGTATAATGACTCAACACAAAACCGAACAGATAAGCAATTAAAATACCCATAAAAAAAGAAGGTGCTGAAATACCAAGAATACTGGTGAATACAGATGAAGTATCTAACCAACTGTCTTTTTTTACAGCAGCAATCACGCCTAAGGTAATTCCAAGTACAGTTGCAATAAACATAGCTGCCAATGCCAGCATGATTGTGCCGGGTAATGCTTCCATCAACACATCCCATACTTCTTTTTTGGTGAGGTAGCTCTTACGCAGATAAGGCACTTTAAAAGCAAGATTCTTTTCACTGCCGATAAAAAAACCGTTCAGTTCTTTTTTCTCAATCTCTTCTTTGCTGTGAATGGCGATGGGCGATACATCATTTACATACAATACAAACTGTTTCCATTTGGACTGATCGAGGTACAATTCTTTTTTGATGTTGGCAATGGTGGTACTGTCGCCTGTTTGCCCCATCACCATACGTGCCGGATCTCCAAATCCCTGGAACATCCAGAATACCAATGTAACCACTCCTGCCAGTACAAGCAGCCCGTAAAACATTTTGCGGAGGAGATAGTTGAACATGTTGAGTTATTGAATACGTCCAAAACCGGCACCGCTCCATTTACCTTCCACAACCGAACCGTTCATTTTATATAAAGTAGGTACAGCACGTGCAGCAGTTTTTAATGCCACTACATCACAAACCAATACAGGAAGTTTGCCCAGAACGGGATCGGCTTTCAATAACTCCACTATTGCTTCGTATTGCGATGTAATGATGAATACTTTTTGAACTGCCGCCAAAGCAGATGCCTGTTTCACCCACTTATCAGTTGCATGTAAACCATCAGGAGTTCTTATGATGAGTAAATAATAAGTGCCCTTTTGATTCAACACTGAATCGGTGATATCCGCACCTTCAATCGTCGTTAAGTTGAAGTCTTTAATCTTCGGTTCATTGTTCTTCCCTTTCTCCATCAAAACCTGTTTGCGCTCTTTAAAAGTCCAGGTACTATCGGGCAATGCAGTTAAAGGAAACTCTTTTGCTTCCCCGTTCTTTTCATATACAAACTTGTAATCAAATTTATCCGGCACAGCATCCGGCGGCATTTGCCGCTGAACAATAAGGTTGCTTCCTTTTTTGAACGGCAGACAATCCACCACCGGCAAATATTTCAACGTAAACCACTGCAGCAACAATGCAATGACTGCCGCATCAAATACCAGAATAGCATTGATGATGGGTCTGCTGAACATGGGTTGAATTTGATTCCTGTTCCTGAAAATAAACAGGATTAAAACCAACAGAATGATGTCTTTAAGAAAAGACTGATCCGGGCTCAGCGGAATGCAATCTCCAAAACAACCACAGGAACGGAAAATCAATTCTCCATTTTCATTTTTAGCCAATGCTGCATAGCCTGTTAAAAACGTAAAGAAAACAATCAGCAGTAACAACAACCAGCTGAATAACTTCATACGCCAACCAACAATCACTGCCACTCCTGCTACAATTTCAAAAGCGTTCATGAGTACACTCATCGCCAATGTATAATCATGCAACCCTACCCAGCCCCAGGCTTCAAAAAACTCCTGCATTTTATAGCTCAATCCAAGAGGATCATTGGCTTTTACCAATCCGGAAAAGATGAATAGTAGTCCAACAATCCAGCGGGTGATCAGGAGCAAAGATTTCATACAACATGATTTAACACCACTAATAACCAAAAACAATCTTCAACCCTTTTAGGGTTGGCAGTTTACTTATGTGGGTTTAGTTATTCAAATGTAAGCCCTTCGGGCTTTTCAGATGCTAAGGTCGATAGTAGTAATGTACTTCTTACTTCTTACTTCTTACTTCTCACTTCATACTTGTCTTCACCCCACATGCAGTCCTTCACCAATAAGAATTAAAGCGAAGACACTATAGTTGATGATATCGTAAAAGTTGGCATCAATACCTTCACTCATAATGGTTTTGCCATCGTTCTTCAATATCTGACGGATGCGGGCCAGTCTTGCCAGGATCATATCAGCAAAAGTTTCCTGGTGCATCTCCCGCCAGGCTTCACCATAATCATGATTTTTATCCAGCATCAGGTGAAATGCGGTTTCAATGTGCTTACTGTATAAGTGCTGTAACTGATCCACCGGTACATCTTCACCATCATCATCACCCAACTCCAGTTGTATCAAACCAATCACTGCATAATTCAAAATACCTTTGAATTCTGAAGTGATACTGTCGCCTATCTTCTGCTCTTGTTTTTCCTGGATGGTACGGATGCGTTTGGCTTTGATATAAATCTGATCTACTACAGAAATGGTTCTGTACACCCTCCATGAAGTGCCGTAATCTGCTGCCTTACTTAAGAAAATACTTTTACAGGCTTCAATCACTTCTTTGTATTGCTCGTTCGTATTCATATTGCTGTTTAAACAGGATGGTTCTTCTATCTTTGTTGCGCCTCCAAAAATAACAGAAAGCAGTTAATGTACACACTCAATTGTAAAGGCCGTTTACTGGTGATAGAACAACCCATCATAATGGGCATCCTGAACATTACACCTGATTCTTTTTACAGCGGCAGCCGCACAGCAACCAACGATGCCGTTCTTGCAAAGGCAGAACAAATGTTGCAGGAAGGCGCCACCATTCTTGATATGGGCGGACAAAGCACCCGGCCGGGCAGTACCAGGCTCTCTGCTGCTGAAGAAGCAGAGCGTGTGGTACCGGCCATTCAACTCGTTAAACAAAACTTTCCTGCCTGTTTTGTATCTGTTGATACGTACCATTCTGATGTTGCCCGTGAAGCTGTAGAAGCAGGTGCCGACTTGGTGAATGATATCAGTGCCGGTGAAATGGATGCAGCGATGCTATCAACAGTAGCCCGGCTACAAGTGCCCTATATTGCTATGCACATGCAGGGCACACCTGATACGATGCAGCAAAACCCGGTTTATGAAAATGTAACAAAGGATGTGCTGGATTATTTTATCAAAAAAACCGAACAATGCCGGGCTGCAGGCATTAAAGACGTATTGATTGACCCGGGCTTTGGTTTTGGTAAAACGATTGCTCACAACTTTCAATTATTGCGGGAGCTGGAAGTGTTTCAGCTTTTAAAATATCCTGTATTGACAGGCCTCAGCCGCAAATCAACCATTTACAAAACGCTGGGCACGACAGCTGATGACGCCTTAAACGGAACGACTGTATTAAACACCATAGCATTGCAAAAAGGCGCTTCGGTTTTGAGAGTACACGATGTAAAAGAAGCTAAGGAAGCAATACACTTAGTAACATCAGTGTATAAAAAATAAAAGCGGTTCGTTATGAACCGCTTTTTATTTATAATCTCAAATATGCTTATTGATTTTGTCCGCCGCCTGTAGCTGGAGGAAGCATGGGTGCTGTTTGTTTGGGAGCATCTGTAACATCAACCAGTTCCATTTCAAACACCAATGTTTCATAAGGTTTGATCATGGGTGGTGAACCCTGCATACCATAACCCATCATAGATGGAATATAGGCTTTTGCCTTACCGCCTTTCAACAATTGCTTTACTGCTTCTTCAAAACCGGGAATCATACCCATCTGCCCAATCACAAATTTCAAGGGCTCAGGATGTTTGAATGCAGTATCTACGTTAGAGTCAAATTTCTTTCCTTCCAGGTTGGTACCGGTATACATTACTGAAACCTGCTTACCGCTATCAGGTTTGGCACCTGTACCGGGGTTAATGATTTCTACAAAAACACCTTTGTCTGTTTTAACAGCATTGATGTTTTTAGATTTAATATAAGACTCCAGCTCTTTGATTTCACGGGCCTTCATATCATCCATTTCCTTTTGAAAATCTGCCTGGGCTACACTTAAGTCAGTCATCACTTTTACAATACGGAAAGAGATGGTGATCTTATCACCTTTCTTTAAACCGGGAGGCATTTGCCCCATTTGCTGCTTGGCAATACTGTCAGCCAGTTGAATTACAACGGCACTATCACCTTCTTTCATTTTAGGCAGAATTTCAGAAATATCATAAGGACGACCTACGCTGTCAACCATTGTAAAGGCCGGAATTTTTCCGAATGAATTATAAGTAACAGAGTCTTTCTGTTTTACCACCACGTGAAATTTCACATAATTGCCGGGCTTTAAAGCAGCACCTTTTCCATCGGCAATGATTTTGTACATGAGGCCGCTTTTGGTTTTCTGAAAGCTGCCCCCGCTGCAGGATACCAGCAACACCGCTACTGACAGAAAAAGAAAAGATTGAATTGAATGTTTCATTTGTTCTTTGTATTTAAAAATTGGTTTAGTTATTGAACCCGGCTGTTAATTAATAGGACGACAGTTCGGATTTATATTCTTTAATAATACTTTTAAATTGCTCCAGGTTTTGCTCCAGATTGTCATCACTTTCTCCACCGGCGGCATTAAAATGACCACCACCGTTAAAATGCTGACGGGCAAATGTATTGCAATCAAAGCCACCTTTACTGCGGAAGCTCCATTTTCTTTTTTCATCCCGGTCAATCACCAAGGCGGCCAGTTTTATACCCTGAATGCCTAATGGATAATTCACAAGACCTTCCGTATCGCCTGTTTTGATATCGTACTTAAGTAAATCCTGTTTGGTTACCCAGATGAGTGCCGTATTGAGCTCGTAGTTAATTTCCATGCGGTGGAGCAATACATGCCCGATAAACCGAAAACGGTTCTCCAGGAAATTATCATATATCTGCTCATGCACAATAGTATGCTCTAAGCCCCGGTGTTTAAACTCAGCTACCATTTCATGTACGGTTGCACTGGCTGAAGAAAAACGGAACGAACCCGTATCACCCATAACACCTGCATACAAACATTGCATCATGGAAAGATTGAGCAGATCCATACGGCCGCTGCCTTTTATAAAATCATACACCATTTCACAGGTAGAGCTTTTGGAAATATCGCTCACACCATAAGCAAAAGCAGTTACTTCCGGTTCCCGGTGATGGTCAATTAATATTTTTACGGCCGTTGATTGCTGCAGCGATGATGCCATCCGTTTGGTACGGCTGAGCGTATTAAAGTCAAGACAAAAAATCCACTCTGCCTGCCGCAGGCTTTCTTCACTTTTGTCTTTAAACTTTTCATAGTCCAGTACGGTGCGGCTGCCGGGCATCCAGTCAAGAAAAGCAGCCCAGTTGGTGGGCGAAATTACCTGTACTGCATGTCCTAACTGGGTGAGAAAATGATATAAGCCCAGTGCCGAACCCATGGCATCAGGATCAGGTTTCTGATGCATGGTAATCACCACTTTTCGGGGCGTATCAAGTAATGGATATAATTGATCTACAGATTGCATGAGCGGCTGCAAATGTAGGGGAAATACGCTTCAGGACTTCAGTTATACCATTGCTGTTACACAGAGAATGTGCAGCAGCTATTCTTTACTTCCACAAATTGCTTTCAGAACAACTGGAAAGCTGCCCCGGGCTCCTTACCTTTGCGGCGCAAAAAAAATATAACAATGAGCAATCGTACGTTTACCATGATTAAGCCCGATGCGATGAGGAATGGACATGCAGGGGCTATTTTAAACCACATTATCAAAGCCGGTTTCAGAATTGTGGCGTTAAAACAAACACTGTTAACCAAAGAGAAAGCAGGTGAGTTTTATGCCGTACATAAGGAACGTCCTTTTTACGGCGAGTTGGTTGAGTTTATGAGCAGCGGAGTGATCATTGCTGCCATTCTTGAAAAAGATAACGCTGTGGCAGATTTCCGTAAAGTAATTGGCGCTACTGATCCTGCTAAAGCAGATGAAGGCACCATCCGTAAATTATATGCTACCTCTGTAGGTGAAAATGCAGTACATGGAAGTGACAGTGATGAGAACGCTAA
Organism: Lacibacter sp.; assembly: GCA_050916065.1. Lineage (GTDB taxonomy): Bacteria > Bacteroidota > Bacteroidia > Chitinophagales > Chitinophagaceae > Lacibacter. Next base: position 934,042 of record CP051137.1, on the reverse strand, counting down.
AATTGAAGGAAGCTTCTTTTTCAGTGGCCTGGAACAGTTTTAATCCAACCGATTTTCTATAAAAAAATCCTCCGCTTAACAACGGGGGATTTTTTATTAAACAAAAATTTGTGCAATTGTATCCAATTGCTAATTTGGGAGAGTAAAACACTATACATGAAACCCCTAATCACAACCCTCCTGCTGCTTACAGCTTTTTTTTCCTATGCACAAAAAGCACCGGTTTTCGGAAAAATTGACAAAGCTGATCTGGAAAGTAAAGAATGTCCTTACGAAAAAGATGCTCCTGCTGAATGTCTGTATGACTATGGCGAAGTAAATTATTTTGTAAACATGAACAGCTTTACCAACGAAAGGCTTGTATGGAACCGCATTAAAGTATATAATGAAAAAGGTCTGGACCGGGCCAACATTAAAATACCCTTTTATGCAAAAGGGAACCACATTAATGTCATTAAAATTTCAGGTTACACATATAACCTGGATGGCTCAGGTAATATTGAAAAATTTGAATTAGAAAAAAATGCGATTTACCGTCAAAAAATTAATGAAACCTTTGATGAAATGGTATTTACGTTGCCGCAGGTAAAACCCGGTTGCGTATTTGAATATCGCTATACCGTAGTAAAAAAAGATATACTGGAACTGGACGGATGGACCTTCCAGCAAAGCATACCGGTACGTTACAGCAAATATGATGCAGGCATACCCACTGTGCTTGGTTTTAATTACCGTCTTGTACGTCGCATGCAGGTGGAAGAGAATACAGAGTCAGGCACAAGCGGTATGCGCCGCAAAATTTTTGAAATGCGGAATATTCCCTCGCTCAAAAAAGAACCTTACATGGGTTCAGTAAATGATTATTATCAACGTGTGGAATTTCAGTTGAGCGGTTATGCCGGCCAGTCTCTGCCCAGCGCCACATGGAAAGGTTTTGCTGATATGTTGATGGATGATGAAGATTTTGGACTTCAAATCAAAAAAAATGTATTGAAAAATCTTCCATTGGAAGCAGAACTGAAAGCGCTTACGAATCCGTTAGATAAAATCAACCATATCTACAAATTTGTGCAGCGTACGGTTGCGTGGAGCGGTACTAATAATTATTGGTGTAAAAAAGGAGTTAAACAGGCACTGGAGTCAAAAGAAGGCAATAGTGCAGACATCAACCTTTTGCTCGTAAATCTGTTGCGTGATGCAGGTATTGAGGCTTATCCTATTCTTGTAAGTACAAGACCGCATGGAAAAATAAACGTATCCTTTCCCTTCCGGGATCAGTTTGATAATGTGTATGCCTATGTTCCTACAGAAAAGGGAAACTTTATCATGGATGCTTCCAATAAGCAGAATCCATTCTTTTTAACTCCCTGGGATGTTCAGTTTTCAAATGGTTTTGTGGTAGATAAAAAACTGCCGCAGATTTATCGTATTGGTGACATCACGAATAAACACAAACTCACAACAGTGTTACAAACAGAAATCAACGGTGATGGCAATGTAACCGGTGTAGCAAAAACTTATGCATCAGAATACGCAAAAATTGAGCGGTTGAAACACCTGGAGAAAGGCACGGATGTTTTTAAAGATCGTTTTTATACTTCGCTACATAAAGACTTTACGTTTGACTCAGTTGATATCAAGAATAAAGATCACGATTCCTTAGGACTGGAATGTATTGCCAATTACAAAGGTGAGTTGACCAAGAGCGGAGAGTATATGCTGTATAATCTTAATTTTCTGAGTGAATTAAGTGACAACCCTTTTCTTTCAGAAGAACGTATTTCAACGGTTGAGTTTGGCTACAACCAGTATAAAGTGCTTACCGGTAATATTGTATTTCATGAATCCTTAGTGCCGGAAGAGCTCCCACAAAATATTAAAATGATCATGCCGGACTCCAGCATTATCCTGCAACGGTTCTGCCAACTCAGCGGCAACACCATTTCCTTCCGTGTGGTATTACAGATAAACAGGCCTATGTATTTTGCTGACGAGTATCTTGACTTTAAAGCATTTTATGCAGCCCTGCTGGAAACATTAAATGAACAGATTGTATTTAAGAAAAAAGCAAGACCCTGATGAAACATTTCTTTGGCCTTTTATTACTCCTCACAGCTTTTGCCAAGGGGCAGCAGCCTGTTTATTCTTCAAAACTGTTACCGGACAGCTTGAAAAAAGATGCAGCAGCAGTTTACCAGATGGAAGAGATGATCATTAATATACGCTCTGTCTCTGAACTTAGTATTAGAGAGCATACCATTGTAACAGTCTTAACGAAAAAAGGCTTACGCCACACAGTGATTCAGGTGGGGGTTAATAAATTTCAAAAATTAGATGAGGCTGGTGTAAAAGTATACAATGACGAAGGAGTTGAAATTGCACGTTACAAAAAGAAGGACTTTAAGCTGGAAGGTATTTACAGTGATATGACACTTGCTTCAGACGACAAAGTATACATTCTGGAAATACCGACACCTCCACTTCCATTTACCATCGAATACGATTATACAACCAACCTTAGTGGTTATATCAGTTTGCCCAGTTGGTATTTTGGTAATAGCCAGGAATCAATTATAAAAAGCCGGTTTGTTGTAAAAACCAATGAAAAAAACCCCATTAATTATAAAGCTTACAACATAGCAATAACTCCATCCATAATTAAAGAAGCTGAAAGCATTACTTACACGTGGGAAGTTAACAATCAGGCGGTTTTAAAATCAGAAGAAAATTCTTATGGCAGCAGATTATTACCAAGAATTGACCTGTCGCCCCTTCAATTCAGCTATGATGACAAACCGGGAACAACTAAAAGCTGGAAAGAATTCGGTATGTGGCGTTACCCTTTTTACACTGATGCAAATCCTTTCAGTCCGGAGAGGATAAACTTTATTAAAACGCTCGTAAAAGATGCAAAAACTGAACGTGAAAAAATCAGTATTCTTTATAAATACCTGCAGAATGAAACAAGATATGTAAACATTGCGTACGGCATTGGAGGCTTGAAACCATTTCCTGTATCGTTTGTTGAAACAAAAAAATACGGCGATTGTAAAGCACTTTCAAATTACATGAAGCATCTATTGCTTGCAGTAGGTATAAAAGCTTATACTGCCAGTATTTATGCCGGACCGGATAATATTCCATTTGATCCGGGATTTGTTACCAATCGTTCCAACCATATTATTGTTTGTGTACCCATGGCAAAAGATACAATGTGGCTGGAATGTACCTCAAAAGATAATGCACCCGGAATACTCGGAGCATTTACAGAAAACAGAAATGCATTACTAATCACCGAAAATGGCGGTGTCTTAGCAAATACTCCTAAAAGCAGGGCTGAAAATAATCAATGGAAATCCCACACTTCCATAACACTTTATGAAGACGGAAGTGCTGTTAGCAGAAGCAGGATTTTCGTATCCGGAGAGTTCTGGACACATTTCTTTTACCTGGTATCAGGCAAATCAAAGGATGATATTAAAAAATTCCTTGTGCAACAGCTGCAGTTTAAAACACCTGATGACCTGGAAGTAAAAATTCTGAACGATTCAGCCGATGGCCATAATATTGAAATGTCCCTCGCTTATTCCCAGTACTATGATTTTAAAACCGGAAGCAAATACTTTTTACCCGGACGGCCTTATAAACTGAATGATGAAGAAATCAAACCCGCCGAAACCCGCACTACTGATTATCTCTTTGACTTTCCATACACCAAGACGGATTCAACTGTTTTTTATCTTCCCGGGAATTTTAAACCGGAATCAATGCCGGCAGATGCCCGTTTCAACAAAGAGTTTGTGGATTATGAACGTAAACTCAAAGTAAATGAAGCGGAGATGACCTTAACCTTATCTTCCCGACTGGTTTTAACAAAACACATCATCCCTCCTGCTCTTTATAATTCCACTGCAAAAGAGTTTGAATTGATACGCAAGGATGAGAACCAGAAAATAGTATTGAAAAAAGAATAGAAAAAAGCAGTTTGCGAATGAAATTTGTTTTATAAAAATTTTATGTTTAAAGACTACTTGTTCTCAGGATTTTTTTCATTAGCCAATCTGTTTGAGGGTCATCACCAATAGGGAATATATGTTCACCAAATTTTTCAAAACCCCATTTTTGATAAAATGCAATGGCCCTCGGGTTCTTTTCCCAAACCCCCAACCATATAACTGACTTTTTCAATTCAACTGCCATGTCGATACAGGCCTGCATGAGAGCCGGGCCTATTCCTTTTCCTAAAGCGCTTTGTACTGAATAGATGCGGGCTATTTCAATAGCATCAGCACCAGCCATAATCTGTTCTTCATTTTTTTCACGCATGCGTACATAACCCAAGGCTTCATCACCATCATACGCCAGTAAAAAAATACCATCATTGTTCAACACCTGCTCCATCAATGCCTCTTTGGTGAAAACAGTGTTCATAAAATGATCCATGTTTTCTTTTGTATTTTCTTTGGCAAAAGCATCATAAAATGTAGTGCGGCTGAGATCAGCAATCAGTTCAGCATCTGCTACAGTAGCTCTTCTTATTTTTATTGCACTCATACTTACTTTTTAAAAAAGCGGATCCCTTTCAACAGGTTGCCATTAAAATCAAACCATGCTGCATTTTCCCAGGCAGAACCGGTACCCCATAAATCTTTCATAGTGGAGCTGATCCACGCCGGCTCCCAATACATGACGCCGCTTCCTTTGTTTTGTTTTACGGTGTGGATTAAGTCGGCAAGATAAACTGCCTGCCCATTTTGAGTTGCTTCATATTTGTTTTCCAGTTTTTTATCCAGCGTTAAAATATTGCTGTACGAATCGGCTGCTTCATTTGTAAACGGGAAAGCAGTTTCCACAATCATTACTTTTCTATTATAAGTTCGTTGTAAGGAATCAATTTTATTGCCAATACTTGACATTGTTTCATAATTACTCCAGGGATAGTAGTGTGAGAGGCCAATAATATCAAACCCGACGGCTCCGTTTCGTAATAAATTTTCCAACCAGAAGTCTGCATGCTGCAATTGAGCTACATGTAAAATAACCTGCGGCTTTATTGCTGAGCTTACAGAAAAGTCCTTTACAGCTTTAATACCGCTGTTAACAAGTGCCGCATACCGCTGCCACCCTGCTGCATCACCTGTTTTTCCAACAGGCCATAGCATGCCGCTGTTTGTTTCATTACCAATCTGAATCATTTCGGGCACCAGGTTACGGGCTTTAAAATATTCAAGAACAGAGAAGGTGTATTGATAAACAGAATCCTTTAACACCTCAAAAGAAAGAGAAGCCCAGGCAGCCGGTGTTGATTGATGTGCCGGATCGGCCCATGTATCACTGTAATGCAAATCAAGATTTACAGCCATACCCGCCTGCTTTGCACGACGCATTGTTTTTTCCGCATCATACAAATCACTGTACAGTTTTCCATTACTGTTTAACTGTCTTTTCCATTGAGGGGTATGCCACAAGCGTACCCTTACTGTGTTTACTCCGATTGATTTAATAATGACAAAAGGATCTTCGTTACGTCCATCCATCTGATAAACACCACCTGCATCTTCAATTTCATTTACATAGCTCATATCTGCACCTATTACAAATTCATTCCATGAATAGATGTTTTCCTCTTTTTCTTTCTTTGCAACTGAGCAGGAAAAAAAGCAGGTTAAAAGAATAATTAAATTAAAACGCATCTTTTTTTTTGTTAATAACTGAAATATACAACAGTTGCAAAATAAAATATCTTTACCCGGTATCAACTTTACAAATAAACCATCCATGGAAAGAAGTTACTGGGAACGTATTGCGCCTAATTACAATGAAGAAATTTTTGACGTACTTCAAAATGATAAAAGCGGGAAAATTTTAACGGCCATTGAGCAGGTAGCTTCAAAAGATAAAACCGTTACTGACCTCGGTTGTGCTATCGGCAAATGGATTCCCTTATTGGCCACCGCTTTCAAACAAGTGGTAGCCACTGATATTTCAGCTAAAAACCTTGAAATTGCTGCAGAGCGATGTAAAAACTATCCCAATGTAGAATATCATCGTATGGATATGAGTGCTGATAACCTCACCGTTATTCCCTGTGATGTGGCTGTGTGCATCAACGCCATCCTCACTGACAATCTGAAAAAACGCATCAACTTTTTTCAATCTCTCAACATTTGTTTGCACAACGGAGGTTATTTAATCCTGGTAGTTCCTTCATTGGAATCAAAACTCTACACCAATATCATTGCCCATCGCTGGAATGTAGATGATGATCATAAAGAAAAAATCAAAAGCGTGGAGAAAGCTTATGCGTTGGCAAAAAACATTAAGCAAGGTGTAACGGATATTGATAATGTTCCTACCAAACATTACCTGGAAGTAGAACTTCAACTACTGCTTACACTCGAAGGCTTTGAAGTAGAACGCATAGAAAAAATCAATTACAACTGGAAAACAGAATTCAACAATCCACCTAAGTGGCTGGCAGAACCTTATCCATGGGATTGGATGGTGGTGGCGAGAAAACATACTTAAGGCTTCACACAACGGAACAAAGAATACAAAGTACACAACGTGTTTTACTTCTTTGTCCCTTTGCCTTCGTTGTGCACTTTGTGTGAAACTCTTACTTCTTTCTTACGGCAGGCTTATCACCATCGCACTAGCTCCACCACCACCATTACAAATGCCTGCTGCACCATACTTTGCATTATTTGCCTTTAACACATGAATAAGTGTAACAATAATTCTTGCACCACTGGCACCCAAAGGATGACCCAATGATACAGCGCCGCCATGTGCATTTACCTTTGCTGGGTCCAGTTTCATACGTCTTGTATTTTCAATACCCACTACACTAAAGGCTTCGTTCAATTCCCAATAGTTGATGTCTTCCATTTTTAAACCGGCTTTGGCAACTGCCTTCGGTACTGCTAAAGATGGAGTAGTTGTAAACCATTCAGGTGCCTGCTCGGCATCAGCATAGGATAAAATTTTAGCGATAGGCTTCAATCCAAGTGCGTCTGCTTTTTCTTTACTCATTATTACTAAAGCAGCAGCACCATCATTCATATTACTGGCATTAGCTGCCGTAACCGTGCCCTCTTTTACAAATGCAGGACTGAGTGATGGAATCTTATCAAACTTTACATTGTACGGTTCTTCATCTTTGGCAAACACAATCGGTTCACCTTTCCGTTGCGGTATTTCCACAGGAATTACTTCATCATTAAATTTACCACTCTCCCATGCTGCCTGTGAACGTTTATAACTTTCAATGGCAAATGCATCCTGTTCTTCCCTGCTAACGCCGCACTCTTTAGCACAAAGTTCAGCCGCATTACCCATCGCCTTTCCGTCGTAAACATCCGTTAAACCATCTTTAACCAAGCCATCAATCAAATTAGTGTTGCCATACTTATTACCCCAGCGCATGCTATCTACATAAAAAGGCACATTACTCATACTTTCCATACCACCGGCCACCACAATATCAGCATCGCCCAATAAAATACTTTGTGCAGCCTGTGCAATCGCTTTCATGCCGCTGGCACATACTTTATTTACAGTGGTGCAATTCACTTCATTGGGCAAGCCTGCAAATTTTGCTGCCTGGCGTGCAGGTGCCTGTCCAAGGTTGGCCTGAATTACACAACCCATCAAAACATCATTTACCTGTGCGGGTTCAACGCCGGCTTTTTGCAGGGCGCCCTTAATAGCAATAGCCCCCAGTTGTGTAGCACTTAAACTTTTTAAACTTCCGCCGAAACTACCGATGGGCGTACGTACTGCGGAGATCACATAAACTTCTTTCATATTGTTTCAATCGTTTAATAATACGGCACTAACAGCCGTTCGGCAAATGTAAGTCATCTCAGCTTTATCTGATGCTGCTCTAAAAGTTCATCTTACAGAAATTACGATAGAAACTGGGTTATTCCTGTAGAAAAAAGCATCATAAACCTTTATTGTCATTGCACAAAACCTCAGAGAACTAAGTAGTTCCACTGTTTTTGCTTTGAATGAAATGTCGGACCTTGCAAAAGAATCCAAGTCCGGGAAGCGTAACCCGTTCGTACCAAATCCAATGCTTATGAAACTAAAACTTTACACGCTTCTTTTTTTATTGTTGTATATATCCGGGGCTGTTACTGCACAGCCTTGTACTTCACTTACAGCAACTGCGGTAAGTTTTGAATCAAGATGTGCTTCTACCGGTAAAATTGTTATCACCGTTTCCAATGGCTCCGGTACTTATAATTATTCAGTAACTGGTCCTGTTTCCACACCTTATACTTCCAGTAATGAAATCAATGGTCTGCCGGCAGGCGCTTATACCATCAGCGTAAAGGATGTAATTAATGACTGCATCTACACTTTACCCCAACCGGTAATTGTAGAAGGTGATTACCAGGATCCCCGCTTTGATCTGGTTAAAACAAATGTCACCTGTATTAATGGTACAGATGGAAGTATAAAAGTTGAAAATGTTCTTTACGGAAGAGAGCCTTTTGTGTACACTATTGTAGCACCTTCTACGGCTGCCATTGGCACCACCAGTACAACCGGGCAATTTACAGGACTGGCACCCGGCAATTATTTTATACAGCAAAGAGATTCCTGCGGTGGTATTCAAACAAGAAGTATTACCATACTTAACTACGATTGGTCCATTACTCCCTATTCTGTTATACGAACCAACTGTGATAGTGCAGATGTATTTATCGGCCTGAGAGATATTTTCGGTAAGACTAATACAGCTGATTCTGTTTTTAATGGTTTTACTTACGGCATTGTAACACCTGATGGCGATACCATTCTTTCTTCAGACTATAACTTCCGGATAAGACTTGGCGACTTTCGCAGCTTAAGAATTTTTGTTACAGACCGATGCGGTAATACCAAACGTGTTACCTGGACCGACAACAGAATACCGAGGGTGGCCAATGCAGTAGCGATTACTGACCCGACCTGTTTTGATTTTTCTGCATTGATCACCGGTCAGCAAAATTTAACCAACCCGGAATATTGTTTGTACGACAGTTCCAATAATCTGCTTGCCTGCAATACAACCGGCAGCTTTCCGAACCTGGCCTGGGGTAGTTATTGCATCAGAATTACAGATGTATGCTTTGACACAGTTATTACCAGATGCTTTACTGCAATAAAACCTGTGCCTTCTGTTGCGGCTAATGTTACCGTTTCTTATGGCGATGATTGCCGTATTGTAACCGTTTCCGTTTCCGGACAAACCAATTTACTCAATCCTGTTTTCTGTTTGTATGACAGCAGCGATGTATTGATCACCTGTAACAATACCGGTGTGTTTGGCAACATACCTGTTGGCAGGTATTGTATGCGGATAACAGGTTCCATCTGTAATGACACTACACTCATCCGTTGTTTTGAAGTAGTACCCTTACCCGTAGGACCGGGAACAGGACCTTCATTTTCAAATTACAGTTGTTCCACTTTTACAGGAACCATCACAGGTACTGTTGGATTAGGTAATGCCACCTATTGCTTGTATGACAGCAGCGGCCAATTAATCCGTTGTAATCAAACGGGGGTGTTTGATAGTTTAGCTTACGGCAGCTATTGTGTGAATGTTCAGGTTTCAACTGCAGCAGGCGGATGTGCAGATACAAGCTTTAACCGATGCTTTACAGTAACCAAACCGGTTCCTTCATTAGGACCTGTTACTATCAACAAAAACTGTAAAACCTTTTCCTTACAATTAAGTTCGTATCAAAACCTGTTTAACCCCGAGTTTTGTCTTTATAAAGAAAGTAAGCTGATAGATTGTAACACCACCGGCACCTTTACTGATTTACCGTATGGCACTTACTGTTTAACAGCAAAAGACAGTTGTTCTGACACAACATTGCAACAATGTTTTGATGTGATACCTGACACCTTGCAGGTGCGGGCATCAGCAGTACCATCCTGTACTATCGGCCGCACTACGATCCGTGTAACCATTGACCAGGGTCTTGCTCCATATACCATTACGCTTTTTAAAGACTCCAATACCGTTGTAACAACAGTAGTCACCAATAACCGTAATATCAGTTTTGACACCCTTCAACAGTTGCCCTTACAACAATCCTACAGAATTGTAATTACAGACAGTTGCGGCAATATTGCTGAATTAATAACTGAACCAATACTGTCTCAACTAAGCAAGAGCAGAAGAATTATTGCTAATTGTCCCGGCGGTACTTATCCAAACGGATCATCTGATATTGAATTAACGGTGCAATCCAATCTTGGAAGACTGTTACCAAGAATTATCCGCAAAAACGGGGTGAGTGTAAACATCAACTATACGTTCTCTAACACGGGACAAACCATTTTTACGTTCAAGAATATGGAGCCGGGTACTTACATCATCCGCAGCAGAATGACCAGTCCCTGCAGCATTACTGTATTTGATACCATTACTGTAACTCCTTATGTATATCCTACCCTTCAAAATTCGTCGCTCTATCGTTGTGATGATAACAGTTTCAATATTTCGGCGGTAACCAACGGAGGCATCAGTCCTTTTGCGTATGAAATTACAGGTAGCATTCCTGCATCGCCTTCCATTGTTTCAGGTACACCCCAATCAAGTCCGAATTTTACCATCAACAACGGAACTGCATATTCTTTGGTGCGGTTGCGTGTGCTGGATGCCTGCGGCAATGCTTCGATTAACGATATCAGTACAGTGCCGCTGGTGAATCTTGTAGTAAGTTCTGTTGGCGGATGTTACAACAGCGACGTAACGCTTTTAGTTGATTCACTTGCAGGCGCCAGTTATGAATGGTATAAAAGAATACCACCGGGTGATAGTGTACTTGTAGGAACCACTCCTTCTTTTTACATACCAACTATTACACCGGCAGATACCGGTTTATACTTCTGTAAAGTTGTTTTAAACAGCGGATGTATTACACGTATAGCCAAATATTATGTTGATGGTTTATGCGGAGGATTATTGCCTGACAATCCGTTTAAACTCACATCAGTAAGAAAGGATAAACATGTTGAATTAAACTGGACCATTAAAAATGAAGATGGAATTAAATATTACAGTATAGAAGTAAAACGACCTGGAGCTTTACAGTTTGAAAGCATTCATACAAAAAACATACTGCAGCCACTGGGATATTATACTGTGAAAGATGCGAATGCCCGAAACGGAGTCAACACCTATCGTATTAAGGCCATGCATGAAACAGGACAGGTTGTTTACAGCAATATGAGTTCTGTACAGTATAAGGAAACCGGGGCTACCTACTATGCATATCCTAACCCGGCAAAAGAAATTATTACTATTAAAGTTCCAACACAGGAAAAGATTACGTACCGCTTACGTTTGTTTGATGTACATCAAAAGCAGGTATCAGAAGTAAAGAAAGAAGCTGCCGGTCAACTGCAATTGCAAAGACCTCCTTCATTACAACCGGGTGTTTACTTCCTGTACCTGACGGATGAAAAAAATAAAACAACAGAGGTATTGAAAATCATTTTCCAATAAAACACAACTTCATTTCGTATGAGTCTTGAAGCGAAACTTGTTTACCTTCGCTTCTATGCAACAACCAAAATGGATGAATGATATACTGGAAACAATCAACATCAAGGCGCTCAATGAAATGCAGCTTGCTTCATTAAAAGCCCAGGAGGAGCATAAAGATGTCATTTTGCTTTCAGCAACAGGCTCGGGTAAAACGCTCGCCTTTTTATTGCCATTAGTAGAGCAGTTGAAAAACAACAGCGATAAAACAACTGCTATCATCATTGTTCCAAGTCGTGAACTTGCCATGCAGATTGAAACTGTTTTTAAAAGCATGCAACTGAATTTAAAAGTTACCTGTTGCTATGGCGGCCATAAAAGGGAGATTGAAGAAAATAATTTAAAACAAGCTCCTGCCCTGCTCATCGGCACTCCGGGAAGATTGGCCGATCATATACGCCGGGAAAACATCAATACCTCCACAATTAAAACTCTCGTACTGGATGAATTTGACAAATCACTGGAGTTGGGATTTCAGGAAGAGATGTCATTCATCATCGGTTCATTGCCTGCCATCAATAAACGCATGCTTACTTCCGCTACAAAAATGGAAGACATACCTGCTTTTGTAGGCTTAACGAAACCGGTTACTCTTGATTTTTTAACCGGCAATGAAAACAATGATACAGGGCTTGAGATAAAACTATTGCAAAGTCCTGAGAAAGATAAACTGGAAACTTTGTTCCGTTTGATTTGTATGCTGGGCAATCGTTCCACCATCGTCTTTTGCAATCACAGAGAAGCGGTAGAACGAACAAGCAATCTTTTAAAAGAAAAAGATATCGTCAATGTATTTTATCATGGTGCTATGGAGCAACGTGACAGAGATGCTGCTCTTTGCAAATTCAGAAACGGAACTTCCAATGTTCTGGTAACAACTGATTTAGCCGCACGTGGTTTGGATATTGCCAATATCCGTTACATTATTCATTATCACCTGCCGCATACGGAAGACAGCTTTACACACCGCAATGGCCGTACAGCCCGTATGGAAGCAAGCGGTACAGCTATTGTACTGTTAGGACCTGATGAAAAATTACCTTCCTATATTCCTGAAAATCCGGAACACATTACGTTGCCACCCACAACAACTATTCCCGAAAAGCCAAAGTGGAGCACATTGTTTATTGCCGCAGGTAAGAAAGACAAAGTAAACAAAATTGATATTGTAGGTTTTCTGTCACAAAAAGGCGAATTGAAGAAAGAAGACATTGGCTTGATTGAAGTAAAAGATTTTTTCAGCTTTGTGGCAGTGAAGAAAATCAAAGCGAATCACACGTTGCATTTAATTAAAGATGCAAAAATTAAAAACAAAAAAGTGAAGATTGCAGTGGCGAAATAATTAAAAAATGAATGATCACACTACATCCTATAACTTAAAAGGGAAACTAACCGATAATGAAACCCGATGCGTTCATTATCATTCCCCATTAGACATTATTGCTATCAAATTCAGATGCTGTGATGTTTATTATCCCTGCTACGAATGCCATGCAGAAGAAGCAGGACATACTGCACAGGCTTGGCCAAAAAACGAATGGACTACCAAGGCTATTTTATGTGGACATTGCAAAACAGAATTAACCATTCAGCAATACATGGATGCAAATAATCAATGTCCTTTTTGCAAAGCAGCATTTAACCCAAATTGCAGCAGACATTATCATTTGTATTTTGAAGAATAACATCCCACTAAGGCACGAAGTGCACAGTTAGTTTTTTGCGACGTTTGTGGAATTGTTGGAAATCAATTCAATTTATTTTACAGCCTTTTCTTGTATTACCTTTACCCCGCATGAATCCATTTACCACAGCTTCCACCATCATCATTACCTGCCACAAACGCATTACCCCTTATTTAGAACAGGAAGTAAAAGAACTCGGATTCGCTATTGATGAAACATTCATCACCGGTGTAAAACTTACCGGCACCATGAATGACTGCATCAAACTCAATTTAAACTTACGGTGTGCCAGCCAGGTATTGTACAGTTTGCAACAATTCACCTCAGGTAATCCTGATGCCATTTACAATCATCTCAAACATATTGCATGGGAAAATATTCTACCCAACCCCGGCTATTTTTCCGTAACAAGTAATGTAAACAATCCAACTATCAACAACAGTATGTTTGCCAACCTGCGGGTGAAAGATGCCATTGTTGACCGCCTGAGAGATAAGCGGGGCATCCGCCCCTCCACAGGTGCTGAACTTACGGGGACAGTGATTCATCTTTTTTGGAAAAATGAAGATGCAGAGATTTTTATTGATACAAGTGGCGATTCTTTAGCACGCCATGGCTATAGAAAAATTCCAGGTCTTGCTCCCATGCTGGAAGGTTTAGCAGCTGCTACCATCTTTGCCACAAAGTGGGACAAACGATCTCCCTTCATCAATCCAATGTGTGGCTCAGGTACCTTGGCTATTGAAGCGGCATTGATTGCAACGAACAGAAGACCCGGCCTCTTTCGTACCAATTATGCATTTATGCATGTGCAGGGTTATGATGAAACAGTGTATGCAAAAGAAGATGCGTTGCTGGAAGAACAGATTATTGACGTACCCAATTTAAAAATCATGGCAACAGATTATAATCCCAAAGCCATTGATAATGCAAAAAAGAATGCTGTAGCAGCGGGCGTTAGTAAACTGATTGATTTTGCCGTTTGTGATTTTGCTGAAACAAATGTTCCGGTAAATGCAAATGGGATTATGATGATAAATCCGGAGTATGGTGAACGTTTAGGCAATATCAAGGAACTGGAAGCAACCTACAGCAGAATCGGAGATTTTATGAAACAGAAATGCGGCGGCTATTTCGGTTACATCTTCACCGGCAATATGGAACTTGCAAAAAAGATTGGATTGAAAGCCAACCGAAGAATAGAATTTTACAACAGTACTATTGACTGCCGTTTACTGGAATATGAGTTATACAGCGGCAGCAGAAGAGACCCCAAAGAAATGAATCGATAAGACTCCTGCTTCTTATTTCTTATTTCTTATTTCTTATTTCTTACTTCTTACTTCTTTCCCAACACATCCCAACTCAAGCGTACAATTAACAACAGCATCACCAGCAGGAAAATATAACGGATGAATGTATTTCCTTTGAGGATGGCTGCTTTACTGCCGATATAACCGCCCAGCATATTACAAACCATCATAGGAATAGCAATTTTAAACACCACTGCTTTACTCATCAAAAAACCGATAAGCGAAGCTGCATCAGCAATAGCATTTACAATTTTGGCAGTAGAAGATGCATGTAAAAAACTCATACCTGCAATACTCACCAGGCTGAACACCAACAGGCTGCCGGTACCCGGGCCGATGAAACCATTATAAAAACCAAGTGCAGCACCAATCAAACCACAGGCAATTAAATGTTTGGATCCATCATACTTGGGTGCATGATCAATTCCGAAATCTTTCTTAATAAAAGTATATACAGCAAGCAGTATAATCACAAAAAGAAGAATAGGTTTGAAAACTTCAGGAGCTATGAGCTTCATTACAAACGTACCGCCAAAGGCAGTAAGAGCTGATGTGAGTCCGGCTGTTACTACTACCGCTGCATCCACCCCCACACTCCTGATGTAATGAAAAGCCGCCACACTGGTACCTGCTAATGAAGCAAAACGGTTCGTGGCTATTACCTGCACATGCGTATACTGCGGAAACAATATCAACAGCAGCGGTACCTGTACCAGGCCGCCACCTCCTACTACAGCATCAATAAAACCGGCAAAGAGAGCACCGGCACAAACCGCAATCATAATCCATGTTTCCGTCATGCCTGCAAAATAAAGGCTTTCAGGCACTCCGTGGATTTCTCTTATCTTTCAGCAATAAATTTTCAATATGAAACATGTGATTCTTCTTATGATGGTACTCTGTTACAGCTTTAACAGTGATGCACAAAAGAAACAGACTGAATATGCTGTTGCTGATTCTATGAAGATGAGCGGTTTGCTTACGGAAATCAACATTCAAACCATTCATCCCCGTAAAGAAAACAAAGCAGGCATCCGTGTTGATGCTGTAACACTGTTTCTTGAAGCAGATAAGAAAGAACGTGAAATAGGATTTGAATTTCCTGAAACCGCTACCGTATTAGCAAGCGGCGTTGATGTGGAAACAGGCAACGACGAACTCGAATGGCATTACAACTGGCAACTGAACCAGGACTACCGCCTGATGCTGCAAACAGCAACTGACTCAGCAGGAAACTTTAAACTTTACTCAGCTTATGTTTGGTTTACAAAAGATAATAAATGGAAACTAATCGGCACTGTTAAAGTCAATGGTACATGGGGAACCATTAAATCAGCAGCGGCATATGAAGTAAGCAATGCTGACTTCAGCTATCAACGTTCGCAAGCGTGGATGCAACGTACCAACGGAAGCTGGAAAAATCTTTTAGCCAACAGTCTGCCCAATCCTGTACCGGCACCGATGAGTAATATAGACAGTACACAACAGGCAGCAACTGAGGAACAAATCATTCAACAGTATATCAAAGAGAATAAAACAGATGCCGTGCAAAAACACGAAGATGTTTATTACAAAATCATCACACAGGGCAGCGGCAAAAAAGTGAATGTAACAGATACAGTGACTGTTCATTACAAAGGTTATTTGTTCAGTGATGGTACGGTGTTTGACCAAACAAGAGAGAAGCCTGCCACCTTTCCGCTCAACCGTTTGATAAGAGGCTGGCAGATTGGAGTTCCTTTACTGAATGTGGGCGGAAAAATTAAAATTGTTATTCCTTCGGGTCTTGCATATTCCATCAGAACAAGAAGTCCTAAAATTCCACCCAACAGCATTTTGGTATTTGAAGTGGAAGTATTGGAAGCAAAATAAAAAAGCGGGCTCATGAAGAGCCCGCTTTGCATTGATACAGCAAGCATCATTTACGGCCGTTCCACCAACAGACAACAGCACCCACAATGGCGCCGATAACAGCTGATGTTATGATATCAACAAACACGCTGGTTAAATCAGAAAGATTCATCTGGGCATACATCATAAAATCAATGGAAAAAGATACCAGGAACATAACAACAGCTCCTGTAACGGCTCCTGCACTTACACCGGCTGCATTTGATTTACTGATCACATAGGACAAGAGAAAACCAAGCCCGATGTTACCTATAATCATTGCCCACCAGGGCCATTCTGCTTCCGGGCGCATAACAGATGCAGCAGCAGAAGACATGTGTTGCGTCATAAAATCCATCAGGAGCATTCCATAGATCAGCCATCCGAGGAGGAAAAAGACTACTCCACCAATTACACCACCAATAATAAATTTACCTGTGTTCATAATAGTTGGTTTTGGGTTAAAAAATAAATGGCAGGAACAATGTAAAGAGTTTGCCGGCCAAATGCAAGTGTTTGGCCGGGATGTGCAAAAAATACGGGGCGGCTTTGCCGCCCCGTAATAAATACCGGGATTTTGTAAAATGTAAAAGTGGTAAAACGTCTTTACTCTTTTATTTCATCATTTATTTTAAAGCCCATTCAAAAAAGGCATCCACATCTTTTTTAAACTGAATCATATCAAGCATATTAATGTAGTACATGTGTCCGCTGTTATAGAAATAGTGCCTTACATTTTTCCTCGCTTCCGGACGGAGGAACATGTGTTCAATATCATATTTAGCAGTAAAATAAGGCGTTGCAAAATCATAGTAACCACTGCCCACATATACTTTCAACGCAGGGTTTTTAGCCATAGCATCACGCAGGCTTTCGGCAACATTTAAAAACTGGTTCTGCACATTGTTGTAATTCCACGGAGATACGGGGCCGAAAATATTATAAGGCTTCTCTTCTTTAAAATTCAGGTCATTCTGGAAATAATCATTGAGCGCACTGGTAAACGGCCCATCAATATTCGTAAAGCTGGGATCAAAACTCACATACTCACCGGCATTGTCTAAATCCGTGCCCGTAAAACGTGCATCAAGGCGTCCGATACTCAGCCCGTCTTTGCGACGTAACTCTTTATAAAAACGATTTTCTTCCACACGTAAGTTGGCATTCAAACAATATTCTTTACTCAACCCGGTGTAATAACTCATTTTAGTGGCGATACGATCTGTTTCTTCTGCAGTGAGCCAGCCACCTTTTAATAAAGCAGTGGCATATTCACCTAAAGCAAAAGCTTCACTCTCTTTAATAGCCTTAGCAAAATCATTCTGTAATTCCGGCACTAATTTTTTATGATACCATGCAGCAGCGGTGTAAGAAGGAATGTATAATGCCCTTGGCAAATCATTACCTACGTAGTAATCATTGGTACCGAAATTTAATACGGGTGAAATCAAAAAGATTCCATTGATATAAATGCGGTAGCTATCCGTTAAAAACTTACTCAACCCTGCAGCTCTTGTAGTACCATAGCACTCACCGGCTAAAAGTTTAGCCGAACTCCAGCGTTCATACTTCGATAAAAAGTAACGGATAAAAGAACCTACGCTCTGGATGTCTTCCACATATCCATGAAACTGTTTGGGATTTTCGCCGCTGGCTGCACGACTGTAACCGGTTGATACAGGATCAATAAATACCAGGTCTGTTTTATCGAGCCAGCTGTATTCATTGTTGATGTATTTATAAGGGGGTGCAGGAGCTGTTCCATCATCTTTGAGCAATACACGTTTAGGACCAAGTCCACCCATATGCAGCCACACAGAAGAAGAACCCGGCCCGCCGTTGAATGTAAAAGTGATGGGACGGTTGGCAGCTGCTTCGCCTTTCTTTTTGTAATAGGTAAAGAATACTTTGGCAATGAGTTTTCCCGTATCGTTTTTCAAATCAAGATAACCGGTATGAGCCGTGTATTCCAGTTTTTGAGTTCCGTATTGAACGGTGCCGGAACTTACTGTTACCTGCACACCAGCGGGAATGTATTCTTTTACCTCAGCTGTTTTGGTTTGAGCTGATGTGTTCATGAAAAGATAACAGGCTAAAAAAGAGAGAACATACTTCATATGGCATTAATTTTGACGGTGAAAGATAATTCTTCTATTCATACAACTGTTAACCTGTCAACATGAAAAATTCAGAAACTGCGGCAAAGGATCCTATTACTACTCTCAATATCATTTGTTACATCCTCCTACTGCTCATTATCATCTTTTCCTGACGGATTTATTTGCCTAACTTTCAAGTAAATGATTTCTTAACCATAAAACTGAAAGTTATGCCTATCGTAAAAGTAATTGAAGTGATTGCTTCCTCAGAAAAAGGAATTGATGATGCCATCCGCACTGCGGTTGCCGAAGCATCCAAAACTGTACGCAATATTGATTCTGTTTATGTACAGGATATTAAAGCGCATGTAAAAGACGGAAAGGTGACCACTTTTGGATGTGTTTGTAAAATTTCGTTCCGTATTGAGTAAAGCCCCTGTTATACATCTGAGCTTTGTGCACGAAAAAGCCGGAATCGAAACCAGTTGATAATTTTTATCAAAGCTTTCAATTCCGGCTATTGTTTTATCAATACTTAGGCCACTAATTCTTCTTTATCATGTTTTGCATATTCATCTATGAGTTTGCGTTGCAATTCAAACGGCATCGGCGCATATTCTAAGAATGAGCTTCTGAACTTTGCCCGGCCCTGTGTTAATGAACGTAGCGAAGAAGAAAAACCTTCCATCTCAGCTAATGGTACACGGCTCACCACTTTCTGAAAATGACCTTCGCTGTCTATTCCTTCTACAAGCGCTCTGCGGCTTTGCAAATCGCCCATCACCGCACCGGTTAAATCATCAGGACATAACACTTCCACATGATAGATCGGTTCCAGTATCTGCGGATCAGCCTGCTGAAATGCCTGGCGGAAGGCCTGCAGTCCGGCAATTTTAAAACTGATATCATTACTATCCACCGGGTGCATCTTACCATCATACACACATACACGTACATCACGCACATAAGAACCTGTGAGCGGACCTACATGCATTTTTTCCATCACACCTTTTAAAATGCTGGGCAAAAAACGGGCATCAATAGCACCACCAACAATACAGTTGTAAAACACCAGTTTGCCACCCCAATCCAGTTCATACGTTTCTCTGCCACGCACAGAAATATCCGTAGGCTCCGGCATACCTTCATACCAGGGTTCTATACGCATATACACTTCACCAAACTGTCCGCTGCCGCCACTTTGTTTTTTATGACGGTAATTGGCATCGGCCATTTTACGGATGGTTTCCCGGTAAGGTATGCGGGGCTTAATGAATTTTACTTCCAGTTTGTGATTGTGTTCAATCTTCCATTTAGCTACCGCCAGGTGCATATCACCCTGGCAATGGATCAATGTTTGTTTAAGCTCCTGCGATACTTCTACAATCAAAGTAGGATCTTCTTCCACCAATTGATGCAGCGCATGGGAAAGTTTTTCTTCCTCACCCTTTTTTGCTGATTCAATCGCTACCGTCATATTGGGTGGCGGATATTGAATGGAAGCCAGTTCATAATTCCTGCCTTTACTGTGCAGGGTGTTATTGGTATGGGTATTTTTTAATTTGAGTGTGGCGCCAATATCACCCGCCACCAGTTCATGCACCGGTGTGCGTTTATTACCTTCTACCAAAAACAGTTGATTGATTTTTTCTGATACACCTGTGCTTTCATTTTCCAGTTCCATACCGCTCTTGATGGTACCGCTGTACACTTTAAAAAAGGAAAGCTCACCCACATGCGGTTCACTCACCGTTTTGTAAATAAAAATACAGGCAGGGCCATTGGCATCGCAGGTAAGCGTTTCACCTGCTTTTGTTTTTTGCGGCGGCATTTCGTTGGCGCTGGCGCAGCAATTATCAATAAAGCCCATCAATCTTCCGCTACCCATGTCTTTCAATGCACTGAGGCAAAACACGGGGAAGATATCATGATGAATGAGTGACTGCTTCAACCCTTCCCGCATTTCATCTTCATCCAGCTCACCTTTATCCAGGTAATGTTCCATTAAGGTTTCATCATTCACTGCTACTGCTTCTACAAGAATGCGATGGAGCTCCTCCGCTCTTGCTTTTTCACTTTCAGGAATCGGTAATTTTTCCGGCTTTCCGCCAGAAGCAGGGAACTGGTACATGGTCATCTTCAATACATCAACAATAGCGTTGAAACCTGTACCGGCATTTAACGGGTATTGTACCACCGTTACTTTATTGCCGAAATGCGATTTGGCTTCTGCAACCGTTTTATCAAAATCAGCATTTTCATCGTCCAGTTTATTTACGGCAAGAATAATGGGTGTTTTAAACTGCTCTGTGTATTCCCAGATAATATCAGTGCCCACTTCCACACCCATAGTGGCGCTCAGCAGCATCACACCGGTATCTGCCACACGAAGTGCAGAAATCACTTCACCGGTAAAATCATCGTAACCGGGTGTATCAATGATGTTGATTTTATAGCCCTTCCATTTGGTGTGAAGGAGTTTGGAGAAGATAGAGTTGCCACGTTCCTGTTCCAGTTCGTGATAATCGGCAACGGTGTTTTTTTCATTTACGGAACCTCTGCGGTTAATGATGCCTGCTTCAAAGAGCATGCATTCCGCTAAGGATGTCTTGCCGGAGCCGGCGTGGCCCAGCAAGACAATGTTTTTTACATGTGAGGTATCAAACTCTGCCATAACAAAAGTTTTAAGGTATGTGAATAGAAGAACTGTTCCGGCATGCGGAAGGTTCTGTTGATGACTCTTGAGGGAACGGCTTTGTTGGGTTAGTTAGTAAGGCAGAAGCGGGATGTTACGATCGGGCTCTGAAGTGTGAAAAATCCTGTCTTAATTCACTGATGGTATTTTCGAGGTCGGCGTACTGTTGATGCAGTTGTTCGTGTTCTGAAAAAATTTCGCTGGATAGGTGGTTCTCGCTCAGGCCTGCTTCCAATTGCATTTTACGGTCGTGTGTTTTAATCGCTTGTTTGAGATCGTGGATGTTGATCTGCTGAATGTAAAACTGGTTGTGGTAATGTTCCACTTCGGTAAGCACTTCTTTATCGCTTTGATTGCGGGCCATTTCAGTAAGCTGATCCCTCAGCTGACCCAGTTCATTACGATAGGAACGCAAATTCTCCCTCCAGGAATTGCATTCCCGGTTGAGCTGTGTTGTGTCTGTAGTAACCATGGGAATAAAATTTAGATGATGAAATATGGTTGACCTCAAAGAACTACTTAAATCTAAGCACAATTTTCCAAAATACCTATTTGATTTTTACACATGAAAATCCTTTAAAGAGCTGATGTTGATTGTAGGAAATACGGGCAGACCACTGTATCTTAGCAGCGGCCAATATCTATGTTCCTAATTTGAAAAACTAATTGCAACAAAATGAAACATTTAGCATCTGCCCTGTGCCTGCTTCTTTTCTCTTTTGCACAGGTAAACGCCCAGCAACCTAAAACTAAAAAACCTGCTGTTCTCTCTTTTACACTCAGCTTTTCTGATTACAATACACCGGCCCTGATTCGTGATTCCTCCTTTAGCAAAGCATTTAAAGGAACTGACTGGCTCAACCCCGGTAAAAAATCATTCGGTATTGGTGTGGGCTGGTGGAAACAGTTAACACCGCAAATTGATTTCAGTGCCAACTTCAACGGAACCTTTTCCAATTTTCCGGAACTGTTTGTAAAGGACGACAGTATCGGCCAGGCCGGTTTTACACCACAGCTTGATGCAATGGTTCATTTATTTGCTTTCAAACCCGGCGCAACGTTTAATCCTTTTTTATCTGCCGGAGCCGGTGCCGGTATTTTTGGCGGCAATGCAGCGGCGTATGCACCCCTTGGTGTTGGTTTCAAACTGCGTTTTAAAGAAGGCGCTTATCTCATTAACCAGGTTCAATACCGCAAAGCATTGACGGATGGTATTAACAATGATTATCTTTTATACACGGTAGCTTTTGCACAAACACTGGGCAAACCCAAAAAAGCTCCTGAAACAGTTAAAGAAAAAACAGCTCCTGTTCCTGCTGATAAAGATGGCGATTGGTTTGAAGACAATATTGATGAATGCCCGGATGTGGCAGGCAAGGTAAAAGGCTGCCCCGATGCAGACGGTGATGGTGTGGCCGATAAAAATGATTTATGCCCTACAGAAAAAGGAACACTCAATGGCTGCCCCGATACGGATGGCGATGGCATAGCCGATAAGGATGATGCCTGCCCTGATGCAAAAGGCAGTGTAAACGGATGCCCGGATGCAGATGGTGATGGAGTGGCTGATAAAGATGATCTGTGCCCGGATGTAAAAGGAAATTTTAAAGGTTGCCCTGACAGTGATGGTGATGGCATTGGTGATGGAGAAGATAAATGCCCCACCGTTGCCGGCACTACCGCCGACCAGGGATGCCCTGAAATAAAACAGGAAGTAAAAGAGAAAGTAGAGGTAGCCGCTAAAAATATTTTCTTCCGGTTTGGAAGTGATGTATTGCTCAACCGTTCCTTACCACCGTTGAAAGAAGTGGTTACCTTATTGAAAAAAGATCCGGCCCTGCAACTGGTAATTGAAGCACATGCTGACAGTATTGGCACTGCAGAACGGAACCAACTGCTGAGCGAACGCCGGGCCAAACGGGTTGCACAGTTCTTTATCAACAGCGGTATTGATGCCCGCCGCATCAGCTACCGTGGTTATGGCGCTACACAACCGATGGCTGATAATGCTACTGAAAAAGGCCGTGCCCAAAACCGTAGAGTGGAAATGAAACTGCGTTATTAAAACATTTGTTTTATGCTGTATAAAAGCACTGCCGGTGGCAGTGCTTTTTTTGTTGCGTTGTTTTAAGCATGGATCTAATCATTTGTACATAAACAGTTCCAGTAAGTAGAAGATATTCCAGAAAAGCTGAATGATGTAATCACCGTAGAAGTAGATACCCGAATGAAATACTATCTGAACGCTTTTAAGGGGACTTTGGGTGGCAGTATCCTGCCAGTAAGATGGGCTTTTGATATGAACTGTTTGACAACAGCCAAGCATTTTATTTTGGAAAAAAGTTGCGAAACCGGCATAAATGGCCTAAATGGCCGCTTTGTTTTTTCATTAAGGTGCTATGCTGTTCTTTTGTGGTATGGCTGTACAAGTTGGAAGTTTAAAAATAAGGGGAACGATTACCGGGATTTGTTTTTACCGGATGTACGGGAGGTATTATGCCCGTAAAAAAAGTTCGCTGACGGGGAAACGGGTGAAAAGAGACCCTGTATTTGCAAAGACGATGTATTATGCAGGGCTGCTGGGGAAAGCTTCTCAAATTGCTTCCAAGCGGTACCAACAAATGGTGCCTAAAGAGGAACGAAGCCGTAAGAAATACCATGAGCTGGTGGGTGTGGTGATGCATGAATTAAGAGAAGAGAACGTTTTAAGCAAGAGGACGAGGGAGGTAAGAAAATATAACGTAGGCCTATTATGTAATACAGGGAGGAAACACGAATTACACGAATCGGCACAGATAAAGAAGTTTCTAATAGAGGTAAGAAACTGTAAGGAGAAATGGGTGACCATCAACAGCAGTCATGTTTACGGGTGGAGGTGGCGAAGGATGAAGGATTCAATTTATGAACCCCTGTTTTTGTTTGACAGTTGTTGTAATTGATGCGGTTTAAAAGTATTTCGAACAGGAAGTATTTGAGGTACTGCATTTAACCTTTATTTCTTTTGCAGCACAATTGCGTACTGCGTATTATAAAGCCCGTGCAGGTAAGTATGGTAACATTCCATAAAGAATTGTATTCTACAGAGAAGTAGTTGTATTTATTTGCTTGAAATGGTACAAGCAGTGTCACATGATTTAAATACGTCCACAAACCAATAGCTTTATCTTTACAACTCAACTAATACGAATTACTTCATAGTGAACAAAGTACTAATCATAGACGACGAAGAAAAAATCCGGACACTTCTTTCCAAAATCATCAGCCTGGAGGGTTTTGAAGTGTTACAGGCAGCGGATGCAAAAAAGGGGTTGCAAAAGCTGGAAACTGCTGATATTGATGTAGTGATCTGTGATGTAAAACTGCCCGACAGCAGTGGTGTGGAATTATCAAAAACCATCAAAGAAAAATATCCTTTTACAGAAATCATTTTGCTTACCGCCTATGGAAACATTCCTGATGGTGTGCAGGCAATTAAGAATGGTGCTTTTGATTACATTACCAAAGGCGATGATAACAACAAAATCATTCCGTTGCTGTACAAGGCAAATGAAAAGGCATTATTGGCAAAACGGGTATTGCAGTTGGAAAAACAATTAGGTGATAAACATTCATTTGAAAACATTATTGGTAAATCAAAAATGATCAAAGCAGCTGTTGATGCAGCAAAGAAGGTGGCTGTTACAGATGCTGCCGTTTTACTTACCGGGGAAACAGGCACAGGTAAAGAAGTATTTGCACAAGCCATACATAACAACAGCACCAGAAACAAACAAAATTTTATTGCTGTTAATTGTTCAGCTTTCAGCAAAGAGTTACTGGAGAATGAATTGTTTGGCCATAAAGCAGGTGCATTTACCGGTGCCATAAAAGACACGAAAGGTATTTTTGAAGAAGCCAATAACGGAACTGTTTTCCTGGATGAAATTGGCGAAATGCCTTTAGAGTTGCAGGCCAAACTATTAAGGGTTTTGGAAACCGGGGAATTTTTAAAAGTGGGTGATAGTAAAACAACAAAAATCAATGTGCGTATTATTGCCGCTACCAACAGGGATTTGCAAAAAGAAATTGAAGCAGGCCATTTCAGAGAAGATCTGTTTTACCGCATTGCTGTTTTTCAAATTGCTTTGCCTGCCCTGAGAGAAAGAATTGTTGATATTGAAGAGCTTGCAAATTATTTTCTTCAAACATTTGCGAATAAAACCAAGAAAAAAATTTCAGGCATATCAAAATCCTATCTTGATGTATTAAAACAGCACAACTGGAGAGGCAATATCCGTGAATTGAAAAACGTCATTGAACGAAGTGTAATACTTAGTGATGGTACAGAACTTACCGTTGAAAGTTTACCGGTTGAATTGCAAAAATTTAATTCCAATAACTTTAAAGAAAAAATCTTATCGGCCTTTGATCTTGCCAGTGCAGAAAAAATCCATATTCAAAAAGTGCTGAACTATACCAACGGTAACAAAACCGAAGCGGCACGTTTACTCAATATAGCTTTAACAACTTTGTACCGCAAATTAGATGAATACCGCATTCAATAATATTATCCTTATTTCATTCTACTGCATCAGCCTTTGCAGTTGCAGTGTGCTGCGTAAAACCTCTCTTCAGGATATACCCGAAGGCAGATACATCATACCATCTGCTGCTAACAAATCCTTTTTGCAAAGCAGCGATTCAATAAACAAAGAGTCATTACGCTATGTTTACCTGTTTCATGAGAATGACTCTGTTGTATTTCGAATAAATTCAGGGAGCAAAACAGGCGGCATTATTTATCCGTTAAACAATATGCAGACGAAAATTCTACTGCTAAAAACATCTATTGATTTTGATGTCTTTACCACTCCTTTTAAATATCGACCTGCGGCCAATGGAGTGCCGCCGCAATTTAATTCCAACTTCAACGGTTCTTTTTACTTTGGCTATCTTATTGACCGTTACCAGGTATCTGTTAAAGAAATATATCCCGGTATTAAACGGGAAAAGTTCAGCAAAACAGGTTTGGGAGCAGGTGTATTTATTGGAGCCGGTTCTGCATTTATCAATCCCAAGTTTATGAACAATACTATTGACTATGAATATGACGCACTGGCAATAGATTACGGGGCTGCATTGCTTTTTGGTATCAGGAACATCAGTACAGGAGTTTCTGTGGGTTTTGATTTTCTTACTGATAAGAACAGGAAAAACTGGGTATACCGTCATAAACCTTGGGTGGGCATCTTTATTGGCATCAACCTCAACTAAACCCTTTCAAAACGCTACACGCACCCTTTCAAAATGAAAGGGTTTTGTTTTTTGAGTCCTAATGTTCAATCGGCTCAAATCCTTTGCTGCACTACATTTGGCACGCTCATCGGTCAATTGGCATGTACATTGACATTTGAAGCATGGATCAAACTATTACAAATGACAAGTTGGAAATACAAAATTATCAGGCGCTGCAAACCCTGGCACTTACTGGCGGCTCTTTACGGTTGCATCATCATGGCGGGGCTTATTTACCGTTTGCTTAAATCATCATTATCATGACCATTATCTTAATCATTTCAGGCATCGCCCTGTTCCTGCTGTTTTATGCAGCCATTCATTACTTCGAAAAAATATAAATCATGACCGCATTATTCATCATCGCCATAGCTGTATTTGCATACATGTGCTATGTATTGGTAAAACCAGAAAAATTTTAAAGCATGAACTCAGAAATTACCGGAATTATTTTAATGTTTGCCGCAGTAGTGGCCATGGCCATTCCATTGGGCAGGTACATAGGCAAAATATTCAGCAATGAAAAAACATGGCCGGATACAATCTTCAATCCTCTTGATAAAGTATTTTATAAGTTGAGCGGTATTAACCCCACCAGGGAAATGAACTGGAAACAGCACCTTGTTGCGCTGCTCACCATCAACCTGTGTTGGTTTTTACTATGCCTGTTTGTATTGATGAACATGAGCTGGCTCCCGCTCAATCCGGATGGTAACCCATCCATGAGTGCTGATCTTGCATTTAATACATCTATCAGTTTTATCAGCAATACCAACCTACAACATTATTCCGGTGAAACAGGCATGTCATATTTGGGGCAGTTAGTAGTAATGCTGTTTCAGTTTATCAGCGCAGGCTGTGGTATAGCAGTAGCAGGTGTTTTGTTTTTTGCAATGAAGGAAAGAACAACAGATAAGCTGGGCAACTTTTATTTTCTGTTTGTAAGAAGCTGTACAAGAATTTTATTTCCCATTGCATTGGTTGTAGCTGTACTGTTGGTATTTAACGGTACACCCATGACATTTGAAGGTAAAGACACCATTAACAATTTGCAGGGCGATACGGTGCAAGTAAGCCGTGGACCTGTTGCAGCTTTTGTTGCCATCAAACATTTGGGTACCAATGGCGGCGGTTTCTTTGGCGCCAATTCAGCACACCCGTTTGAGAACCCAAGTTACTTTACCAACATTATTCAAATCATTACGCAAATGCTCATTCCCCTTGCATTAATTTTTTCATTGGGGTATGTATTAAAAAAACGCAGATTGTCGTGGATGATATTTGGTGTAATGACTGTTGGATTTCTATTACTAACTATACCAACGATTATCAGTGAAATAAACGGAAATCCTGCCATTGCAAAAATGGGTGTAACGCAACCAATGGGCAATATGGAAGGAAAGGAAGTAAGATTTGGACCTGTTGCCTCAGCATATTGGAGTATAGCCACAACAGTGATATCAACCGGCAGTGTTAATTCCATGCACGATAGTTTTATGCCTGTGAGCGGTATGAACCATATGATAGGCATGATGGTGAACAGCTTTTATGGCGGCTGTGGTGTGGGTATGCTTAATTTTTACATTTTTATTATCCTCGCTGTTTTCATAAGCGGTTTGATGGTGGGCAGAACACCTGAATTCCTAGGCAAAAAAATTGAAGCAAGAGAAATGAAAATAGCTATGATCATTGCTTTGCTGCATCCATTATTAATTCTTGCCGGCACTGCTATTGCCAGTTATTTATATGCACAGAACCCAACAGCGTATGCAGGCTGGTTGGCGAACCCCGGGCATCACGGCTTTAGTGAAATGCTGTATGAGTTTACCTCATCCAGTGCTAACAATGGCAGTGGCTTTGAAGGTTTGGGGGATAACACACCGTTCTGGAATATTGCCTGTGGCATCATTATGCTGCTGGCTAGGTATTTACCCATCATTGGCCCCATAGCGATTGCAGGCAGTCTTGCTGCAAAAAAGTATATACCTGAAAGTGCAGGCACATTAAAGACTGATACGGCAACATTTGGATTGATGGTATTTGCTGTAATTGCCATTGTAGCTGCATTATCATTCTTCCCTGCATTGGCATTAGGCCCCATTGCAGAATATTTCTCACTTTATTAATGGTAGAATAAAAGTATAAGACATGTCAAAACATAAAAAAGAAAATAGATTGTTTGAAGCTTCATTGGTAAAAGAAGCACTGAAACAATCATTCATAAAACTGAGTCCTGCAACAATGTTTCGAAACCCGGTCATGTTTACCGTTTGGGTTGGCACATTGGTAATGGCAGGCGTATGTGTATCGGTTGCCACAGGCGAAACACAACAGGGAAGCCTTGCTTACAACATCGTTGTAACTGCAGTGCTTTTTATCACTTTATTGTTTGCCAACTTTGCAGAAGCCATTGCTGAAGCAAGAGGTAAAGCACAGGCAGACAGTCTGCGTAAAACAAGGGAGGAAACTCCTGCTAAATGGATACAAACAATTGGAGAAACGTATGTGAATGAATTAAAAATTGTTTCCTCTTCTCAATTAAAAAAAGGCGATCTTTTTTTATGCGAAACAGGAGACATCATTCCCTCTGATGGTGAAATTATTGAAGGACTGGCAACCATTGATGAAAGTGCTATTACCGGTGAAAGTGCCCCTGTTATTCGAGAAGCAGGTGGCGACAAATCTTCTGTAACAGGTGGAACAAAAGTTTTATCCGATAAAATAAAAGTAAGAGTAACTACAGAAGCAGGTGAAAGTTTTTTGGATAAAATGATTGCATTAGTAGAAGGTGCATCCAGGCAAAAAACACCTAATGAAATTGCATTAACAATTTTACTGGCGGGTTTTACATTGGTTTTTATTATTGTAACAGTAACATTAAAACCGTTTGCTGATTATGCACAAACACCTATCACCATTGCCGCTTTTATTTCATTGTTTGTTTGCTTAATACCCACAACCATCGGTGGTTTGTTATCTGCCATTGGTATTGCCGGTATGGACAGGGCACTACGGGCCAACGTCATTACCAAAAGCGGCAAAGCAGTTGAAACTGCAGGCGATATAGATGTGTTGTTGTTAGATAAAACAGGTACTATCACCATTGGAAACAGGAAAGCAACAAAATTTTACCCGGCAAATGGGATTGATGAAAAAGCATTTATTAAAGCGACTGTATTAAGTTCAATGGCTGATGAAACTCCGGAAGGAAAATCAATCATTGAACTGGCGGGGATCAATCCATTGAGTTATAAAATGGAAAACCCACGGTTTATAAAATTCACTGCAGAAACAAGAAGCTCCGGTGTTGAATTTGAAAATACAAGAATCAGAAAGGGAGCTGCTGATGCCATTAAACATCTTTGTGAAAAAGCAGGAAATATTTTCCCAACTGAAACAGCGGAGCAGGTAAAAATCATTTCCAGCAATGGAGGTACACCGTTGGTGGTGGCAGAAAATGAAAAAGTAATTGGCGTTATTGAATTGCAGGACATCATTAAGCCGGGCATCAGCGAACGTTTTGAAAGGCTGCGTAAAATGGGAATAAAAACGGTAATGGTAACCGGTGATAATCCGTTAACCGCAAAATACATTGCTGAAAAAGCAGGTGTTGATGATTTTATTGCAGAAGCAAAACCGGAAGACAAAATGAATTACATCCGTAAGGAACAAAGTGAAGGAAGATTAGTTGCGATGATGGGCGATGGCACCAATGATGCACCGGCTTTGGCACAGGCAGATGTTGGAGTAGCCATGAACAGTGGTACGCAGGCTGCAAAAGAAGCAGGCAATATGGTTGATTTAGATAATGACCCAACCAAGCTGATTGAAGTTGTGGAGATAGGTAAACAGTTATTAATGACGAGAGGAACACTCACCACATTCAGCATTGCAAACGATGTGGCAAAATATTTTGCCATTGTACCGGCATTGTTCATTGCCTCCATTCCTGCTTTGGAAGGATTGAATATTATGAAATTGCATTCGCCTGAAACCGCTATCCTGTCAGCAGTTATCCTTAATGCCATCATTATTCCGTTGTTAATTCCATTGGCATTGAAGGGAGTTGCTTACAAACCCATTGGCGCCAGTGCATTGCTCAGAAGAAATTTATTGATTTATGGTTTGGGCGGTGTAATTGTACCCTTTATCGGGATAAAACTCATTGACCTTTTAGTTACAGTATTCATTTAAAAATTAAACTAATGAAAGAAAATATTTTTCCGGCCATCAGGCTTACCTTAGTTTGTCTGCTCTTTTTCTCAGGCATTTACATTGTAATCGTTTTAGGTATTGCACAATTAGCACCTTGTAAGGGTATGGGTGAAATGATTGAGACAAATGGCAAAACTTATTATAGTAATATCGGGCAAAAATTTACGGATGATAAGTATTTTTATTCCCGGCCATCTGCTGTTGATTACAATGCGGCAGGTGCAGGTGGCAGTAATAAAGGTCCATCTAATCCTGATTACCTTGCAACAGTGCAGGCAAGGATTGATACCTTTTTAGTACACAATCCCGATATAAAAAAATCAGAAATACCCTCTGATCTTGTAACCGCAAGTGGTGGTGGCTTAGATCCCCATATTTCAGTACAGGCGGCCAGCATACAGATAAAAAGAATTGCAAAAATCAGGGGTATTGCAGAAGAAAACTTACAACAACTCATTATCTCAAACACAGAAAAGCCTTTACTTGGTTTACTTGGAACTGAAAGAATTAATGTTCTTAAATTGAACCTGGCATTGGATAATTTGAAATAATGGATAATTTCAAATGAGTAATTGAAAATTATCCCATCAGTAAACTACAAAAAAATAAAATGAAATTGAATTTAAAACATATCGCTTCTTTTATCATTATCAATTGTCAATTATTAATTGTCAATTCTGCAAATGCACAAACAGACAGCACACAGTCACCTTTAACAATTAGCGGTTACATTGAAACCTACTATACATATGATTTTGGCAAGCCTGTGAATCATAACCGTCCGTCTTTTGTTTACTCCCACAACAGACATAATGAAGTGAACCTGAATTTGGGATTTGTAAAAGCAGCTTACCAAAAAAATAATGTAAGGGCCAACCTTGCTATAATGGCAGGTACATACACCAATGCCAACCTTGCAGCAGAGCCCGGTGTATTAAAAAATATTTTTGAAGCCAACGCAGGTGTAAAGATTTCAAAGAAAAAAAACCTTTGGGTTGATGCAGGTATTTTTGCATCGCATATTGGTTTTGAAAGCGCTATTGGAAAAGATTGCTGGAACCTTACACGAAGCATACTGGCAGATAATTCACCCTACTTTGAAAGTGGCGCAAAAATTTCTTATACAACTGATGATGGCAAATGGTTTGTGAGTGGTTTATTACTCAATGGCTGGCAAAGAATACAACGGGTTGATGGTAACAACACACCTGCATTCGGGCATCAGCTTACCTATAAACCCAATTCAAAAATTACATTGAACAGCAGCTCGTTTATTGGCAATGATAAGCCCGACAGTGTAAGGCAAATGCGTTACTTCCATAATTTTTACAGCATCTTTCAGTTAACGGAGCAACTGGCATTAACCACAGGTTTTGATATTGGTGCAGAGCAAAAAGCAAAAGGCAGCAGTGATTATCATACATGGTATACTCCGGTAGTGATTTTAAAAGTAAGCCCCAACAATAAAAACAATATTGCTCCAAGAGTTGAATACTACAGTGATGCAAATGGCGTGATCATAAGCACGGGTACACCTAATGGTTTTAAAACATGGGGTTATTCTTTAAATTATGATTGCCTTATCCGTGATAATGTGATGTGGCGTATTGAAGGCCGTGGCTTTTCAGGAAAAAACAAGACCTTTGAAAAAGATGGAAGGCCTTCAAACAACAATTTCTTTTTAACAACAGCAATTGCAATTTCTTTCTGAAACTAAAATTGGGAACTACGAATTATAATTCAATTATTTTGCAGATAAAAAACAGCAATGCAAAGTTCAACCGATTTTCATAAACGCATTACACTTGCCGGTTCTTTAATCGCTGTAGGAATTGTATTTGGAGATATCGGTACTTCACCGCTATACACCCTGAACGCTGTTTTTCACAGCCATACAATTACAAAAGAAGTGGCATTGGGAGCTTTCAGTGCTATTTTCTGGACCTTGGTTTTTCAAACCACATTAAAGTATGTTATCATTACATTGCAAGCAGATAATAAAGGGGAAGGAGGAATCTTTTCTCTTTATGCATTAATACGACGCTATTGGGGAAAGTGGCTCATTTTTCCTGCAATGGCAGGCGGGGCTTTTTTAATTGCAGACGGAATTATTACACCGCCGATTTCAGTTGCATCTGCTGTGGAAGGTTTACAAAAAGCATTACCTGAAATCAATACGGTTCCCATCATCATCAGCATACTGATAGGGTTGTTTTTATTTCAGCAATTTGGTACAGATAAAATCGGCAGAATCTTTGGCCCGGTAATGACGATCTGGTTTACATTCATTGGTGCCTTGGGCATATGGGCATTGAAGGATAACTGGGAAGTACTGCAGGCAATTAATCCCTGGTATGCGTATAAAATGCTGGTAGCCGAACCTGGAAATTTTTATCTGCTGGGCGCCATCTTTTTATGTACAACCGGTGCGGAAGCATTGTACAGCGATATGGGGCATTGCGGAAGAAATAATATACGTATCAGCTGGATGTTTGTAAAAATTACATTGTTGCTCTGTTATGCAGGCCAAACAGCCTGGCTCATCAATCATGCCGGCGAAGGACTGGGCGGTATCAGTCCGTTTTATCATATTGTGCCGGATGCAATTTACTGGCCATCGCTTATACTGGCAACCCTTGCCACTATCATTGCATCTCAGGCATTAATCAGTGGATGTTTTACATTAATCAATGAAGCCATACGTCTTGATATTTGGCCAAGACACCTGGTAAATTTTCCGGGCAAAATAAAAGGGCAGTTGTACATCCCTTTCTTCAACTGGTTTTTATTGATTGGATGTGTGGGTATGGTGCTTTACTTTAAAGAAAGTACTAGAATGGAAGCAGCATTTGGATTAAGTGTAACACTAACCATGCTCATGAGTACCATTCTTATCAATTTTTATCTGCATGCAAAACGAGTGAACTTTTTGCTGGTAGTGCTAATCACCGGCGTGTTTCTTTGTATTGAAACGGCGTTCCTGATTGCCAATCTTCAAAAAATTAAAGATGGCGGATGGATTACACTGATGATTGGTTTTATTCTTTTTTCAATTATGTACATCTGGTGGCGTGGCAGGGCCATTAAAAAACAAATAACTCCATTAGTTTCCCTGGAAAATTATTTACCTGTACTTAAAAAACTGAGTATGGATGAAACAATTCCGAAACTCACTACCAATCTTGTGTATTTAACAACTTCACTTACAGAAAGAAAAATTGAACAAACCATTATCAACTCCATTTTCCACTCGGGAACGCCAAAGCGGGCAGATATTTACTGGTTTGTACATGTAAATGTTTTAGATGAACCCTATGCCATGAAATACAGCGTTGACACAGTAATAAAAAATGATGTGTATTTTATTTCATTCAATTTAGGTTTCCGTATTGAGCCAAGAATTGATTATTATTTCCGGCAGGTTGTCTTGGAGATGATTCAAAATAAAGAAGTGGATGTTTCTTCCCGTTGCGAAACCAGTTATCAGCAATCACCAATGGGCGACTTTCGTTTTGTGGTGATGGATGGATTTTTATCTTACGATAATGATATGCCCGGCTGGAAACAATTTTTGATGAAAAGTTATTACAACCTCAAGCAACTGAGTGTAAAAGAATCGGTGAACTTTGGTTTAGATAGGAGCAATCTAATTGAAGAGCAGTACCCTGTTATTGTACAGAAAGTGGAACCACAGCAATTAACAAGGGAATACTAAATACAGCAATGACAGAAAAAGAAAATAATGTAAAACACTTTCTGGACCTGATTAAAAAATCAAGGCGTGGAAAGTTTAAAGTGTACATTGGCATGAGTGCCGGTGTAGGCAAAACTTTCCGCATGTTGCAGGAAGCCCATGCCTTGCTTAAAAACGGGATTGATGTAAAAGTTGGTTACATAGAAACTCATAACCGACTGGAAACACATGCTTTGCTGGAAGGCTTGCCTGTTGTACCAAGAAGAAAACTGTTTTACAAAGGGAAGGAACTGGAAGAACTGGATGTACAGGCGGTAATCAGTTTACGTCCTGAAGTGGTGATCGTAGATGAACTGGCACATACCAATATTGAAGGCAGCAAGAATGAAAAACGCTGGCAGGATGTACTTGAGATTTTGGATGCAGGTATTAATGTGATCAGTGCTGTAAACATCCAGCATTTTGAAAGCCTGAATGAAGAAGTAAAAGAAATTACCGGAGTTGAAGTAAAAGAACGCATCCCGGATAGTGTAATTGCACAGGCTGATGAAGTGGTGAATATTGATTTAACAGCTGATGAATTGATAGCAAGATTAAAAGAAGGCAAAATTTACCAGGCAGAAAAAATTGAAACGGCATTAAAAAACTTTTTTAAGAGCGACCATATTTTACAATTGAGAGAACTGGCCTTAAAAGAAGTTGCCTCACAGGTGGAGCGAAAAGTAGAAACAGAAGTAACCAAAGTAAATGCCATTAAGCATGAAAAGTTTTTAGCCTGTATCAGCAGTAATGAACAAACTGCCAAAACAGTGATCAGAAAAACAGCCAGGCTTGCCAATTACTACAACAGCAAATGGTATGTGCTGTATGTACAAACTCCTAAAGAAAGTGCAAGTAAAATACCGTTAGATAAGCAAAGGCATCTAATCAATAATTTTAAACTGGCTACAGAATTGGGAGCCGAAATCATTAAAGTGGAACATTCTAACATTTCCAAAGCCATTATTGAGCAGTGTGAAGAAAGAAAGATAACGACCATCTGCATTGGCAAGCCTCATTTAAACTTACTAAAAGTAATTTTGGCCACCAATGTGTTTAATGAATTGCTCAAAAAACTGTCAACCAACGATATTGACCTAGTAATCTTAAGCTGATGAAAATTAAAGCAAAATTATTATTGGGCATCGGGTTGTTATTTGCCATGATTGTCCTGCTTACTGCATTAAGCAGTATATTTATTAATAAGCTGTCCGGTGATACAAAGAATATACTGGTTGCCAATTACAACACGATTGACTATTCCCGTAAAATGCTCAT
Source organism: Lacibacter sp. (assembly GCA_050916065.1). Classification (GTDB taxonomy): domain Bacteria; phylum Bacteroidota; class Bacteroidia; order Chitinophagales; family Chitinophagaceae; genus Lacibacter. The sequence goes on along the minus strand of CP051137.1, from coordinate 898,303 downwards.
TGCGTTGAACGCCGGTATTTCAAAAGAGGAACAAACAAAGCTGTTTGAAGAAAACCTCATTCAACAGCAAAATAATATTACTGAAGTTGGTGAAAAAGAATTAACAGACAAACTGACAACTGACTTTGCAAAATTAAAAACATCATTTACAGACACTCTAATTCTCAAGGAGGTACACAAAGATATAACCGATATTATGCTGCTGAATATGCAGGCCATACAGCGAAAAAGTAAAGTAGCTCAAACCACCGCCGATTCATCAATATTATGGGTAACACTTGCAGGAACTATTTGTTTCCTTATCGCATTAACAATACTGTTTAATCTACCCGGCAATATTGCCAACCCTATAAAGGAATTAACAACGAGTATTAAAGAGATAGCCGCACAAAACTATTCGCAAAGAGTTCATTTTGAAAAACACAACGAGTTTGGAGAACTGGCATCGGCTTTCAATACAATGGCTGAAAAATTAGAAGAATATAAAGCAGGAAACCTGGAGAGGCTGCTAATGGAAAAGAAAAGAATTGAAACGCTTATCAATAATATGAGTGAACCTGTTATTGGGTTAGATGATAAAAAGCAGGTTTTATTTATGAATAATATCGCACTCAAAATTGCCGGGTTGAAATTGGAGCATGTAATTGGCAAACCTGTTCAGGATATTGCAGTAAAAAATGATTTAATACGTACACTGGTTCAGGAGCTATTTGATACAGGTACAGTACAAAACACAGATAAGCAACAGCCTATTAAAATTTATGCCGACAGTAAAGAAAGCTACTTTGAAAAAGAAATCATACCAATAAAGATTATCCCAACCGGCGAAAAAGAAGAAAAGCAAATAGGCACCGTCATCTTATTACAAAATATTACACCCTATAAAGAATTAGACTTTGCAAAAACAAATTTTATTGCAACCGTATCACACGAATTAAAAACACCCATTTCGTCCATAAAAATGAGTTTGCAGCTGCTGGAAAACAAACAGGTTGGAGAACTAAATACGGAACAGCAAAGCCTCATTGAAAGCATAAAAGAAGATGCCGGGCGATTATTGAAAATAACGGGCGAACTACTGAACATGACACAGGTAGAAAGCGGAACTATTCAAATGAATGTAACAGCTACCGAGGCAAAAGAAATTGTTGAATATGCAGTTAACGCCAACAAATCAGCTGCAGAACAAAAGGGAATCAAGTTTGAAATAAATGTTGCTGACAACTTACCGAAACTGTTTGCAGATAAAGAAAAAACTTCATGGGTGCTTACCAATTTAGTTTCCAACGCCATTCGTTATTCTTACGATAATTCAGTTATTTATATTGACGTAGTGAATGAAAATGAAGGAATTAAATTTTCTGTTACTGACAGCGGGCAGGGCATAGCGCCACAATACGTAGACAAAGTTTTTGACCGTTATTTCCGCATACCCGGAACAAAAAAAGAAGGCACAGGATTAGGTTTAAGCATCAGCAAGGAATTTATTAAAGCACAAGGCGGAGAAATTATGGTAAAAAGTGATTTCGGAGCAGGAAGTACATTTTCATTTGTGTTAAACACCTTGCAAACTGACAAAGACAATACAAAACCGAATCTAATTTAAGCTTCCAGTTTCAAATAATGAATAAAGAACAAAAACCCTCATTTTAATCCACACCCTCCCCCATCTCCCCTACCTTTACCAAAATCAGTTTACGTTGACCCTTACTACTTCGCTCTCTTTTATTCATCAATCGGCTCTTGAAAAAGAAACCGAAAACCTTGCATTTACGGAGTATTTAAAAGTACGCAACAGCGAAGAAGTGGATGCTGCCGTGCAGCAATTAAACAAGGCCATTGAACCGCAGATTGACTGCACCCAATGCGGCAACTGCTGCAAAAGTTTAATGGTGAATATTACCAACGAAGAAGCTGACCGTGCCGCCGCCCACCTGCACATGAGCCGCATCTCTTTTGATGAAACCTATGTAGAAAAAGGCAGCCATGAACTCATGATCATGAACCGTATGCCCTGTGCTTTTCTCAGCAACAATGCGTGCACCATTTATGAGCATCGTTTTGCAGGCTGCCGTGAGTTTCCGGCACTTCATTTACCGGAGTTTAATAAACGGCTCTTTACTGTGATGATGCATTACGACCGCTGCCCCATCATTTACAATGTTATGGAAGCGCTTAAAGAAACAACCGGCTTCAGCGCCGTGGCCTGAGAAGCATTTTTAACCCAGTCTTGCTTTTACAAAATCACTTACAAGGTAACTGATGAGTTTACCTACAGAATCGCTTTTGCGGCCATCACTTAAAAAGCTGGCGCCTTCGCAAATATGCAGGTAAGCAGCTTTTGCATCCACCGCTGCAAAATTGATGTACTGCCGGGCATGTACAGGCGAAATACCCACCGGTGTGCCGGCACTGCTGAGGGTGTGTTCAATACTGTCCAGGTCCAGCTCTATGCCGGTATAAGAATCATCTGTAAAACCGGTGGCATGGGCCACAGCCTGTATGAAGTTTCGTTTTTCGTGGAGAAAAATATCTTCGTAGGTAATGAAATCAAAGAAGGGATTATTAGCAATATCCAGCCACACATTCTGCGGAATATAATTTTCATGCACGCCGATGACACAGTACTTCTGCAGGTAACCGTCTTCTTCTGCATAACGGAAGGCATTGCCGCTGTGACGGCCTTCCATAGGTCGGTAATCAGTATGTGCATCCAGGTTAATACAGTTGATCTGTGCCAGCTGCAGCACACCAGCCTTGTGCCATCCTTTTGCGGCGCCTTTAATAAGCGGATAGGCATTGTTATGTCCGCCGCCAATGGCGATGGGTATTTTCTGAGCAGCCGTGATGAGTTTGGTTAAAGCTTCCACTTCTTCATCAATCCGGTTCACGGCGTGGCGGTAGGCATCTACTTTTTCTTCATAACTGTGAGCATTGTTTTCAATCAATGATTCCACATCAGCAAAATCAAAATGCCCCAGCAGGAGTATTTCTTCTCCCCCTAAAAAATCATTGCTCTGAATGTTGAGAAAAGAATTAAGAAAGGGAAACCAGGCTGTATCAGCACCACCAATTCCGTAATTCGCTTTCACACCCACATCTTCAGGAATACCAAAGAGTACAAATTTTGCAGCAGAGGCCAGCAGTGCCGTTTCGGGTTCCTGGTTGTTTGGCAGTACCTGTAATCGTTCACCCAGCTTGGTTTCAAAACGCCTGATTTTGGTGAGCGAAAGAAGATCGTCCTTGGTATAAAAGCGGAATCGTTGCATTACCGAATATAAGGATTATTAGTTTCCATTTTCCACTTCGCAGTTCCTTAAATAATCTCTCCGTTCAGCATCACTTTATCAATCAAATCAGATCCAAACGCATAAGGAATATAATTTATGGAAGGAACAGGTTTGGTAAAAATGAGATTGGCTTTTTTACCGATGGAAATACTGCCTGTTTGCTCCTGCACCCCCATGGCAAATGCCCCGTTAATGGTAGCGGCATTAATGGCTTCCTCCGGCAGCATTTTCATTTGAATACAACTCATACTCACTACTGTATTCATATTGCCGCTGGGTGATGAGCCGGGATTGAAATCACTGGCGAGGGCAATGGCGGCACCGGCATCAATAAGAGCTCTTGCAGGCTGAAAAGGCATGCGCAAAAAATAAGCAGCTGTGGGCAAGAGCGTTCCGATGGTGGAAGAAGCCGCTACATCTGCAATATCTTTTTCAGTCATGGTTTCCAGGTGATCTGCTGAAACCGCCTTTAGCTCAATGGCTTTTTGCAAAGCACCGAAAGAGTTGAGTTGATTTACATGCAGCTTGGGTTGCAAACCGTATTTAGCGGCAGCGTTACAGATAGTGTCCATTGCTCCTACAGAAAAGAACCCTTCTTCACAAAACACATCTACATAATCTGCCAGTTTTTCCAGGGCAATATTCGGGAGCAGTTCATTTATTAACAGCTTGATGTACCCATCCTGATTTTCTTTGTATTCTAACGGGTAAGCATGGGCGCCGAGGAATGTAGCCTTTATAGGAATGCGTGCCCGTTCTTTCAACTGTTTGATTACCCGCAGCATTTTTAACTCACCTTCCACCGTTAAACCATAGCCGCTTTTTATTTCAATTGCGCCGGTACCTTTTTGCATGAGCTCCAGCAACCGTTCCGATGCCAGGTCGTACAACAGTTCCTGCGGCATGGCATTGAGTTTTTTTGCTGAGTTGAGAATACCGCCGCCCTGTGCTGCAATTTCAGCATAAGTCATGCCTTTCAGTTTGGCCACAAACTCTTCTTCACGGCTGGCGGCAAACACAAGATGTGTATGACTGTCGCACCAGGCAGGTAAAATCGTTTGACCGGAGGCATCAATCACTTCTTCATAAGCTTCTGCACCACTCAGTTCCTCCATCACACCAAAATCAAGAATGGTATCTTCTTCAACTACGAGGTAAGCATTATCGAGTACTGAAAGTTGTGCCAGTTCTGCCCCACGAAGCAGTTTGTTTTTATAACGGATGCCGGCAAGCTGTTGTATGTTTTGTATGAGTAAGGCCACGGGTAAAAGTAATCGTTTTTAAGAAATGAATTTATCCGCATTGCAAAGAAGCCTAACAGGATTTATGTTTGCAATATGGTTCGTTTTAAAGCAACGATACAAAAGTTTCAGAAGCAAGGGGAAAAAACAGGATGGACTTATATTTCCATTCCGCAAAAGATAGCGGAGCAAATAAATCCCGGTGTTAAAAAATCATACCGGGTAAAAGGCCGTTTGGATGCGTATGTGTTTGATGGCATCTCGCTGCTGCCCATGGGCGATGGTGATTTTATAATTCCGCTCAAAGCAGATATAAGAAAAAAATTAGGCAAGCGTGCCGGAGAAACACTCATGGCCGAACTGGAGTTGCAGCAAAAAGCCTATGAGATTGATGCTGATTTTCTGGCCTGCCTGGAAGACGAACCTACCGCTTTTAATTTCTTCAACACATTACCGGCCGGCCACCGCAATTATTTCAGCAAGTGGATTGAAAGTGCCAAAACAGAACCTACACGTGCCAAGCGCATAGCTATGGCTGTAAATGCTTTGGCTAAAAAATGGGGCTATGGCGAAATGATACGGGCACAAAAGAAAGATTGACCGCACTATTAAAACCATTCAGGGTTTTCCACAAAACAGCCGTTAGTGTGAACAACTGCAAGGGTTACTTTCCGGGCACTGCAGGTATTAACGCATGTAAATGTGTTTGAAAGCGAAGAACACTTATTCATTCATTAAAGCAACATCGTATGGTACAAAAGACGTATTTCAAAACAAAAGACTATGTAAAAGTAAAATTCAGTTTTGTGGCTGAAAATGCTGAAACTGTAGAAATATTAGGATTGAACAGTGATTGGGAAAATTCCATCATCATGAAGAAAAAGAAAGACGGAACTTTTGCTGCTGAAGTGAATCTCCCCAAAGAAACCAAACACGAATTTAAATACCGCATTAACGAAGCCATCTGGCAAAATGAACCTGAAGCTGATGGTGAGCAGGCCAATGTTTTTGGCGGCAGCAACAGCCTGTTGGTGATCTAAGCAGGTTTTACAATTTGCATAACCTTCTATTTATATTTTAAAGCGTTCTCAAAAGGAACGCTTTTGGTGTTTTCATCAACTCAGCAATAGAATACATCCTGCTGTGCAAGGGAGATAAAAATTTCATCACCGGGTTTTGTATGTTGTACCGGCTGCAGTAGTTCCAGTACAGCACTATTTACAGTTACAAAGAGCTGCTCATACATTCCGTAAAAGCGAACATGCTGAACAGTAGCGGCAATACCGGAAGATGTTATTTGTATTTTTTCAGGACGGATACAGGCTGTTTGGGTGGAAGCACTCAGCTGCAACTGTTGCTTAAGTGCAGGGGGCAATACATTGTAACTGCCGAACAATCCTGCACAGTAAAGCGTGGCCGGTTGATGATAGATTTCCTGTGGAGTTCCCTTTTGTATCAATTGTCCCTCTTTCATTACCAGGATCATATCTGCCCAGCTCAGTACATCTTTACCATCATGACTTACCAGGATGCAGGAAGTATGAAACTGTTCACACACATCATGAATTACCTGCTGAATAGTACGCTCATGAATGGCATCGAGGTTGGAGAAAGGCTCATCCAGTAAAAGCAGTTTTGGTTTTTTGATGAGCTGCATGGCCAGTACAATCCGTTGCTTTTCGCCGCCGGAAAGTTCATTGGTACGGCGTTGCAGTAAATGTTCTACCTGGCAAACCGAAAATATCTTTTGTGCTTCAGTTTCCTCCAACTTACTTGCCATTTCCAATAGCTCATGCACTGCATAATTATTACGTAATTCAAAGTGCTGACTTAAATAAGCAATAGATGGATGACCCGGAATCAGTTGCTCTAAAGGACCTGGTACTTTTTTTTCTTCAAATAATACTTCGCCGCTATCAGGTTGAATAAACCCACCAATCATTTTAAGTAAAGTAGTTTTGCCACTTCCGGTTTCACCTGCAATGGCAATTTTTTGCTCTTGCTGCATCTTGAAACTTACATGATCAACTGCAAGTCGATTGCCATTTTTCTTAACCAAATCATTTACCTGTAGAAAAACCATTCGGCGAAAATAAAAGAAAGCGACTATACCATCAATTTATTAACTCTTTCGCTTATAAGTGTTTGATGGCGGGGGGTATTCTTTCATCTTTTGTTTCATAAGTGCTTTGTATGCTGCGTTTTTACGTATTGATTCCATTGCCGGATCAAACTGCAACACCCAACCGTAATTGAACCCGGCATTTACAGCCTTGTTCAACCACACCATAGCTTTAGACCTGTTCTTTTGCAACGCATAAATTCGGCTGATGCTGTACATGATACAGGAATCAGCAGGAAGCATTTCTAAAAGCTCTTTATAAATGGTCAAAGCCTCTTTGTATTTACCGGAAAGCAAATGCAATCTGCCGTTTAAATCAACTACATCCGGAGAAGTGTAGGGATCAAGAGCCTGTGCCTGCAGGAGATAACCAAGCGCATCATCAAACTTTCCTTCATGAATATTATACTTCAACTGTAACAATAATTTTTCAAACGTCAGTTCGTTACGTGCATTAAGTGTATCTAAGTTGATGCCTGCATTGGTAAACTGATACAACAAGTCATACACATCAATGAGCTTATTACGTACGCTTGTATTTATATCCAGCAAATCAATAGACTTCTGGTAATGTGATGCAGCAAAAGTGGGAAGCCCCTGCCACAGATATAAATCCCCAACCTTATCATTTACATCAGCCGACAGATCCAGATTATTACCCATTAATGAATCCGCTGTTTGCAATGTCCTGATGCCATCGGTAATTGGAGTAAGAATAGCACCTGCAAAATACAAACTCTCACCGGTGCCGGGTAAAACTTCAGGCATGGCACCTGCCGGAGGTGTCATATTCTCCTCTATTTCATCTTCTACGACCGTGGCGTCAGGAAAGATTTTTTTACGGTCAAACTTGAAATTCTTATTTGAGTTTTTAACGTAGTTGTAATAAAAGTTGCCTGCTTTTAAAAACCAGGAACCATCATCAGGCAACTGTATTAAAATTCGTTTATACAGGGCATTCAATTCTTTTTCAGCAACTTCTTTATTTCTGATTTTGTACTCAAGCATTGTACTTTCCGCATCCGTATATCTTCCGATTTTTTCATACAACTGCATTAACTTTTTATATGGACCTATAAAATTATTATCAATTGTTATCAATATCCGGTAATGTGATGCTGCTGCCTCATAATTATTTCTTCGTTCATAAATATCTGCCAGATAATAATGATCTTCCCTGACATTATATTGTGCCCCCATAAAAATGGAGTAATAGCAATGTGCTTCGGGAGAATAGCTGCTGAGTTGCTTCAATGAATCAGCATAGGCTCTTAACTCAGTTTCATTCAGAAAATAGTCTGTTGCATAGTTGAGCATCACTTCTGCTGTTCTTATATCTTTTTGTTCCCATTGCATTCTACCGATCCAGTGAAATACTAATGGATTATCAGGATCATAAGTAATTACATTTCGCCAAAACGAATCTGCTTTAGCCCAATTCTGCAATTGGTAATATTTCATCCCTGCCGCAAATTGTGCCAGCACATCATCCGGCCGTATGATGTTTTCATCAAATGAACATAATACAGATGGGGCATCCACTAAATTGAAAGCAGGTGCCACCACCTTATAAGAGAACGGAAGGAGATGGTAGCCACGCTTCCGCAGATCTGCTTCGTAAAAAAAAGAATCTGCTAATGCGTAGTTGGTTGTTTTATTATAAATATACCCCAGCCTTTCAAAAGGATAATAATGCCGGCTGTTGAGCACTATACTCTTTCGCTGCAGTTCTTCAGCCAGTAGCAGGTTGCCTTGTTGCTCCACCATAAATCCACGGTTTATATACAGATTCTGCAAGTTTGGTTGTATTTGAAATGCAGTATCATACATCAATGTCGCTTTCCCGTATTGTTTCTTTTGGATGTATAAACCCATGAGATTTGAATAAGGAATAGCCCATTGCGGAGAGCGCTCTTTTGCATTTAAAAAATAATATTCAGCTTTTGACAGATCATTTTTGTACAGGTAAATAACCCCGAGTGTGTTATAAATACAAGCAGCTTCTTTTTCTAATTGCAATGCTTTCAATTCCAACTGTAACGCTTTTTCAATAAGCGGAGCGGGGTCAGGCGTTAATGGAATTTTTAATAAAAGCGATACTCCTTCAAAATAATAACGATTCACTTCCATGGGACGGTACAAAAAATGATCTTTATCCGTGAGCTTCATTGCCAGTTGCAGCATTACCGGATACAAATCATAACCATTACTTCCTGCATTATAATATCTTCTCCGTTCTAATTCTGCTTCACTTCCATTGAGATAATCATTAATTACCTGCTGGGTTTGAGTATGCAGGAGCAGCACCAATTCCTTTTTAAATAACTCCAGGTAGTCCGTTGAGAAACGAAGTGCTTCAATAGTTCTGTCTAAAATTTTTAATTCTATTGAATCTACAGCCTTTGGTTTGCCGTATTGAGTGATTGTGTCGCTTTCAATAACATTTTTATATAATTTGATGAATGCAACCGGCAAATCATCAGCACCTGAAGAAAGTAAAAGTTCCAATCCTTTAATCCTGGAAATATCCAGTTGATTCAAGTTTGAAATTAATCGGTTAATCAGTTCATCCGGCCCCATAACATCACCCTGTTGTACAGGTGCAGCAGCAACGGGCATTATTCTGCCCGCCGTGGGTTCTGAATTCATTTGCGATTCATCAGCCACTGATAATACAAAATTGGTTGTTACATTATTGATAGGTATTACAGGTGTTTGTTTTTTATTATTGGCTGTCAAAACAGGATCGGCGGCTATTGAGGAATCTACATATTGCTTTATTTCACCAAGACGCACATATCCGTCTTTTTCTTTATCAGCAAAACCAATCAACCCATTAACGAGGTAATAAGAAAATACACCACGTCCGCCTCCCCATGCTTCACTTTCATTACTCAGTTGATCAGGAGCGCAGGAAGTAATCCGTATCTCATTGGCTATACTTGTACGCAACTGATTCCCCACTAAAAAATTTCCACGAATATTATTACCGGCTAATTTTCCGGAATGACAGGCATCGGTTATTAAAACCACTTTTGCTTTTTTAATGGCAGAAAGTGTGTTGGCAAAATTGTTGAGATCGTCTAACCGCACAGCATTGTTTCTGTAATTGCTGGGTGGCGTATTATATGTGAGTAAATATCCAAACTTGGCAATATCTTTATTTTCAATATCACCATGACCCGCAAAATAAAAATACACCACATCATCTGCTTCGGCTATTTCCATAATTCTGTTCATAGCCATATCTACAGCAGCCAGGGTTGCTTTTTTACCAATCAACAAACTAATGTTGGAAGAAGGCACAAATCCTCCTGCTTTACTCTGTAAATAATCGGCAAATGCCATAGCATCCCGTTCTGCAAATTGCAAGGCGGGTATAGAAGCATCCTCATACTGTGAAACACCGATGACGATCGCAAACGTATTGCTCTTTCTGTTTTGAGCAAGCGCAGGTAATGAACAAATAAAAAGCAAAGCAATTAGCAGGGTTCGTAACATTCAGTTCGTTTGAGCTTAAAAGTTAAGTGATATTGTTGTAAAATAAAAGCTGCACATTTCTGTTGAGGTGTTATCTTACATAAAATTAAATCCATGAAAAAGTTTGGTGTATTTATTTATTTGATGATAGCAACATTGGCAGCATCAGCTCAAAACAACACATTCGGATTCACTTTTAATCACCAGGCACTGAGTATAAAAGATGTTAACAGAACGGTAGCGTTTTATAAAAATGTACTGGGGCTGGAACAGATTACCAACCGTACTCAAATGGAAGGGATTGTTTGGTTCTCTTTGGGAGAAGGAAAAGAATTACATCTCGTTTCAGTTCTCAAAGAAGAAGTAAAAATCAACAAAGCAGTTCATATTGCTATTACCACTCCCAATTTTGATGCGTTTATTCAGCACCTGGAAAAAAATAAGATTGTGTATAGTGACTGGCCGGGGAAACTCAATACCATAACCACAAGAGCTGACGGAATCAAACAAATTTACATTCAGGACCCCGATGGTTACTGGATTGAAATTAACAGTGTAGCTGTAAAGCAATAAAGGATTAGCGAATAAGCACCACAATTCCTTTACGGTAGTAATGGAGTCCGTCAATACCTGTTCCGTTAAAGTGCCAGGTATAAACACCGGGCTCCTGCGGCAAACTTTTAAAAGTCCCATCCCAACCTTTTTTTCCATTATTCCAGTTATATACCTGCTGGCCATAACGATCATAAATACTGAAGAACTGTATCTGTTCAATACCAATGGTAGCAGGAAACAGAAAATCATTAAGCCCGTCACTGTTGGGTGTAAAGGCATTGGGCACAAACACTTCTACCTTGGTAATTACTTTTACTAATTGTGTATCTACCGCTACGCAACCACCTTCAGAAACAATGCGAACGGTGTATAGAAAATCTCCGGTACGTGAAGCTGTAAAATCAGGCGTAAAACTATTACGGTTGCTTAAGTTCTGTGGCGGTTGCCATAGAGCGGTTACACCAATATCCCTTGCCTTTAATTCAATAGTCTTATCAGTAAAAGCATAACGAACAGGGTAACGAATAGAAGCCTCCGGTATTTCAACAGTAACATTAATCGTTCTTGTAGTAAGCACACAACCTTCATCATTCTTTACTTCAGCATAATAATTTCCAGAACTAGTTACCCTCAGCCTGTTTCTGGTGGCGCCTGGCAATACGGCTCCGTTACGATACCACTGTGTAATTACGCCGTTGGCAGTAAACAATACAGCACTATCGGCCGAAGTAGAACAATAGACCAGTTTTCCGGCATAATTCAATGAAGTATCCGGCAGGCGGGCAAATACCACTACAGTATCTGTTGCACGGCATCCTCCTCCGTTACTGCTGGCCGTTAGTACATAAGTGGTTGTTTGCCCCGGTGTTGCCAGCGGACTGGAACTGAGCGGATCAGATAAACCTTGTGTTGGAGACCAGGAATATTTTACACCGGCTCTTGGCGGTTCGCCTATGATCACCGGAAGTTTACCGCAGTAAGTACCATCAGCACCGGCATTGGCCTTTACAGTTAATGTATCAAGCAAGCGGGTGTAAATGGTATCCTTACATCCAAACCCGGCATACGGTGTTACTTCTACGGCCAGCACTGTTCCGCTGGAAGGTGCGGGTGCCAGTGTCAATTCATTGCCGGTGCCGAGTACTCTTGAAAAATCAGAAGTAAACCACCTGTACGATTCAAAACCAAAAGGCGCTGTTAACTGCACCAGGTTATCATTGGGACAAAAAGCAGCACCCGGAAACTCTCCGTTGCATCCTGTATTTACATCAATATAAGCATAGCCAAAGTGACGCACGAACGTACAATCTGCCGTTTTAAAAAACAGGACGATTTTTTTTCCGGCCATGCCATTAAGATTGATGGTAACAGGTGTCCATTCTTTATAAAGCACAATGGCAGAATTGCTGTTTTGAAAAGGCGAAATCTGGAAACCCGGTAAACCACTACCGTAGGAGATAAAGGTGAACGATGAACAATCGATGCGTTTATTATCGGTTGCATTTAATACTTCAATTTCAAGACGTGGTTGCTGAAAGTCCTGGTGATTCGGTCCTTCAAAAACTACCGCATAGTAATAAGTTATGGAATATTCGTTTCTATCAGCCGGTATTGTAAATTCATACGAAACACCTTCAGCCTGTGCACCACCGGAAGTGTTACCAAGCTTTACAGAGTATCCACTACCATTAGGACAAACAACCGGAAAGTTGCCGAAATAATCTAACAAACCGGCATGTTGTGATCTTGAAAAGATATCATGTCTTCCTGCTTCAGGGCTTGTTTCAAAAAGAGAAATCGTGTTAACGCCGTTGATACCGGTTACGCCGCCGGAATAGGTTTTCCAGTTAGTGAATGTACCGTTTTCAAAATCAATATTAGGGGGACAGGATTGTGCCTGTACTATTCTGTTTACAAAAACAAACAGCAGCAACAGTAAGCAAATTTGTTTTGAGGCTGAAGCAAAACCCATCCGTAATAAAGTGTTTGAAGCTCAATTTAACCAAAATATGATGGATGATGAAATCAAACCTTCTGAACGGGAAAGAACTGTGTTTTAATAAAAAAGCCTCCTGCCAAAAGCAGGAGGGCGGTTGAAATCAATGATTTTTTAGCGAACCCATACAGGACCGATACCTGCATCCATCAGCATTTTACTTACCGCTGCTAACTTGCTTTCCAGTTCGTCTGCCCGTTTCTGTAACACCTGCCACTGTGCATTTAATTCATTCATTAAATCAAGAGAAGGCTGTGTTACTTTAGGTATATCACTTTCAGTCTGGTTCATCAGGAACAGATAATTAGCTGTGAATTTGTTCGGAAAATTTTCTACATCATCATAAGCTTTTGATTTGCGCTGTATCATGTCCTCATCCCATGTTTTCATTTGCTCTGCAAGTGCTGTTACTTCCTTACGAACCGCATCAAACTTAGCTTCTGCCGGCATATAGCGGAGAATAGCTTCCAACTGCAATCTTTTACCGTACAGACTATTAACACGGTTGTGCATTTTAGTGACTTCTGTTTCCATCGCCAGCATTATACGATCGTATTCGGCATAGGTTGCTGCATCTACATTGTATAATGGGTTCTGAACAATTACGGCTTGTGTGCTCACTTCTTTATCACCCACCTTTAAAACCAATGTATAAGTTCCGGGAACAGCTTTATGCCCGGCATAACTGCTTTCAATATACGTATTGGGAATACCGGGCACAGTAGGATAACGCATATCCCACACAAAACGGTTGATCCCTTTTTGTTTGCCCAATACAGGATCAGCAGGTGGTGCACCATCCCAATAACGGTATGTACTATCCGGCTTTGAACTGAAACTCCGTATCAGTTTTCCTGCTGCATCTTTTATTTGCAGCGTTACCTGTTCATTATTTTTTAATTCAGGCAACTGATAATAAATCACCACACCATTGGCCGGGTTTACGCCTGCCCTGTTATTAACTCCGGAAGGATTGCTGCTGTTCATAGCACTGTAACCGTTAGTGAGTAATGCATTTTCGGGTTGATACAGCACCAATGAAGCGGCGTCTTTTTTATACTGTCTTAAAACATTCAGATCATCGAGTATCCAGAAACTGCGACCCGAAGTAGCAGCTATCAAATCACCTTTATGTATTCTTAAGTCAGTAATAGGCGTTACAGGAAGATTAAGCTGGCAACTGCTCCATTCTTTACCTCCGTCAAATGAAACAAATAAACCCAACTCTGTGCCGGCAAACAAGAGATCTTTACGTACATCATCTTCCCGAACAACACGTGTAAATGCATTGGCCGGAATTCCGTTATTAATTTTCACCCATGTTTTTCCGTAGTCGGTAGTTTTGTATAGCCCGGGTGTATGATCGTTGAATTTATAACGGGTAGTAGCGATATACGCTGTTGCTTTATCATGAGGTGAAACTTCAATCGCATTGATGAGGCATTCCTGCAAGCCTGCCGGTGTTACATTGGTCCAGGTGGCACCATTATCCCTGGTGAGGTACACCAGTCCGTCATCACTACCCGTCCAGATTACACCTTTTTCATGAGGTGATTCCATTACATAAGCAAGGGTTCCGTAGTTTTCTGCACCTACAGCTTCATTGGTATAAGGTACACCCGGTTTGCCCTGCTTTTCTTTTTCATTACGGGTAAGATCAGGCGAAACTTCTTTCCAGGTTTTGCCCATATCTGTTGTTTTGAGTAAGACCTGTGCACCGTGATAGAACGTATTGGGTTCATGCTTACTCCAGATGATAGGCGCATTCCAGTTAAAACGGTATTTCATGTCTTTCGCATCTCTCCCCAGATACTGGATGGGAGCTGCCATGATGTTAGTAGAAGCACTGGCCTTAGTATCCAGCACTTCAATGGTTCCCTGGTAGCTGCCGCCCATAACATATCGGGGATCGTCAGGGTTGAAGGCAAGGAACGCACTTTCGCCACCGGCACTGGCCGTCCAGGAAGAAGTGGAAATAGTTCCGCCTCCCAATTCACGATGGGCAATGGCAACAGAAGTATTATCCTGCTGACCCGCATAAATACGATATGGAAACTGGTTATCTACATTAATACGATAGAACTGTGCCGTAGGCATATTGTTCTGCAGGCTCCATGTTTTGCCGAAGTTTACAGTTACCGATGCACCACCATCATTGGCAATGATCATGTTTTTGGAATTTTTCGGGTTGATCCAGAGGTCATGAAAATCACCATGAGTACCGCCCAGATTTTCCCAGGTTTTTCCGCCATCCATAGAACGCAATGCAGGGGCACTGAGCACATAGATCACCTGGTCGTTCAACGGATCTGTAAACAACTCAATATAATACCATGCTCTTTGTACCAAACGGTGATCGTTCGTGATTCGGCTCCAGCTGGTACCTGCATTATTACTTACAAATAAACCACCGGCTTCTTTATCACTATCGCTTTCAATAAGAGCATATACTTTATCGCTGTTACTGCGGCAAACAGCAATACTCATTTTTCCCATTTCCTTAGGCAACCCATTGGTTAAACGCTCCCATGTATCACCGCCATCTGTACTTTTATACAAACCGCTGCCGGCACCACCACTTATAACCTGCCAGGGCCTGCGACCATGATCCCACATAGCAGCATATACAATGCGTGGATTGTTCATATCCATACTCAATTCCACACAACCTGTTTGATCATTTACGTACAATACATTTTTCCATGTAACACCTCCATCCGTACTTTTATAAATACCACGTTCTTTACTCTTACTGTACAAGGCCCCCTGTGCTCCTACCAGCAAGTGGTTGGGGTCTTTCGGGTTCACCACAATTCGGCTGATGTGCTGGGTAGCATCCAATCCCATTTTTTTCCAGGATTTGCCCGCATCAATGCTTTTATAAACACCATCACCATGATGGGTCATAACACCTCTTACAGCATGCTCTCCCATACCTACATACACAACGTTCACATCGCTTTCAGCTACGGCAACAGCGCCTACACTTCCTGTTTTAAAATAGCCATCTGAAATATTGTTCCAGCTCAATCCCAGATCATCTGTTTTCCATAAACCGCCACCGGTTGTACCCATGTAGTAGGTATTGATATCACCGGGCACGCCACTGGCGCAAACAGAACGTCCGCCACGGAAAGGGCCAATGCTCCGCCATTTTACTGATTTGAAAACTGAATTGTAATCAGGCTTTACAGTATCTGTTTTAACCTGGCTGTTTGCGAAAGAATGAATTAAAAAGCTAAAGAGCAGGAAGAGTAATCGCATATAGTTGGAATTTAAAATGGAAATATAATGTGAACGCTGTAATTGGTATAACCGCCTGTGTAAAGAACGCCTGTTGGCTTCTGTTTACTTCAACCTCCAATCCACCAACTTGCTTTGATAGAAGTTGATATTTTTTGCCTGCAGGTACAAACCATGATACCCAAGACGCTGCCGGTACTCTTCCCATTTACGGTGATCAGCAGGCGACCAGCCGATTTCAGCATAACACAGAAGTCTTGGAAAGACCATGTATTCAATATCTTTTATGTTGAGAATTGTTTCCGTCCACAGCGGTGCAATAACTCCTGCAATATGCTGTTCTGAAATTCCGGGAACCAATGTGGCAGGGTTCCAGTTATAAGCCTGGTCAACTTCAATGTAAGCAGCCCAATGTAGCCCAAGACGTGTGGTAGAATCATACTGCATATCCATGTACACCCGTTTAGCCGGACTCATCATAATACGGGCACCCTGCTGCACAGCACGTACCGCATTTGCTGAATCATTCCAGTACTGAGCAATAGTACCGGGCTGTAAGCTTGTTTTGGCAATTTCATCCCAGCCAATCACTTTCTTACCATGCTTCGCTACGATGGTTTGTACACGGTTCATGAAAGTGATGTACTCTTTTTCAGGTGTAACGAGGCTTTCATCGCCACCAACATGCAGGTAAGGACCCGGTGTAATAGCAGCCAGCTCACCCAGCACATCATCAACAAAACCATACACTGCTTGATTGGTGGTACAAAATGTACTGAAGCCCACTTCTGTTCCTGTGTACAAACGGGGTAAAGTATCTTTTGGATTACAGTTGAGCTCCGGGTAAGAGGCCAATGCCGCATTGGTATGACCCGGCATATCAATTTCAGGAATCACTGTAATAAACCGGTCTGCTGCATATTGTACTATTTCACGGTACTGCTCTTGTGTATAATAGCCGCCTTTGCCACCACCTACCTGTGTGCTGCCGCCAACCTCGGTAAGCTTTGGCCATTTTTTTATTTCAATACGCCAGCCCTGGTCATCGCTTAAATGCAGGTGCAGTACATTCATTTTATAAGCCGCCAGAAAATCGATATAACGTTTTACATCATCTATGCCAAAGAAATGTCTTGCAACATCCAGCATGGCGCCACGCATCTTGTACAAAGGTTGATCTTTGACAGTACCCGTTGCTATCAAACAATTCTTTTGTGTTCTGTTTGTTTCAGCCGAAGGAGGTAGTAACTGACGTAATGTTTGGAGACCATAAAAAATGCCGGCAGGTTGATGAGCAGTAAGATGAATAGAAGAATCTGAAACTGCAAGCTCATAACCCTCCGATCTGAAAGAAGAATCATTTACCAATTGCAAATGAATACCTGGCGACTCTTGATTAAAGCCGGATGTTTGTATGGATACTTTAGTAACCTTATTGAACAAAAGTTCCAGTTGTTGTGCCGCCCGTAACAAAGAAGAATCTGCAGCAGCAAAATAAATATTCAGATGAGCAGGAACCTGGAAATAACCTTTCCCTCTTTCAGCTTTTACCGGTTTGGGGATTATATTGGCAAATGAAGCATCTGCCATTTCTTTTGATTGATCAGAACAGGAAGAAAGCAGGTGCAAGAGCAACACCGTGCCTGATACAATAATAAAACGCATACAGCAGGTTTAGAAAACGAATGTAACGGATTTCGGTTAGTTATGCCGCTGCTTGGCACCGTATGTTACAAACGTTCTGCCTGCTTACCGGGTTTGGCATATTGAAATCGAACGGGCGCCTCAAAAACACTGTACCCATCAATGCCGATACTGCCCATGGAGCCAGCCTTAGAGAGATTGATAAACCCATCAGGCTCTATTAAATTTTCATCCAGCATCACATCCGTTACTTCTCCGATAACCAGGAAAGTTCCGTTTCTTTCAATAGGAATGATTTGCTGCAACTGTAACGCATACCTGATTTTGCTTTCCTGTACGTAAGGCGCCTTACAGGTGGGCATATATGCAGGGGTTAAACCAACAGCATCAAATTCATTCACAGATGCATCATATTTAGCACTGGTTTGATGCGCCTGCTGCATCATCTCCTCATGAATGTGATTAATCGTGTAAACACCGGTACGTTCGACATTAGCAATGGTATGTGGTGCTGCCTCCAATGGACGGTTAATAAAACCTACCAGAGCCGGATCTGCGCCAAGATGCACGATATTGGAAAAGACGGCAAGATTCGGCTGACCGTTTTCATTAACTGTTGCGATAAGACTCACCGGTTTTATACCGGATAAACTGTTAAGAAAATGAGCCCGGTAAAACCGTTCCCATGATTTGAATGCAGCAGCAGAAATTTGTACCATGTCATAATAATGCATGAAAGCCAAAAAAGTTTGATAAGGATTACAAACTGAAAAACAAACGATCCTCTATCTTCATAGTATCGCCGGAACAGTTTTTGCATCTGCAACCGGTTTTAACCCATATGCATCATTCAACACTGTAATTCGTTTATCATGAAGTTGCACACCTGCATTTTCTTATTCCTGCTGTTATTGTCTTTATCAATCAATGTAACAGCTCAGGATCTTTTTATTAATAAAGACACTGTTATCAATAATACCTGGGTTTTACCTAAAGGTGCCATTCTTAAGTTTGGCAGCAAGGGACGCATCCGTGGTAACGGAACCATTAAAGGTGGCATTATTGATGCAGCACTCACCCAGTGGATTTTTGACACAACACTCACCCTGCAACCGGAAGGAACGTATCAAAATATCTTCAGTGCCCGTTGGTTTGGCGCAGGGTATGTAGCAGATAATGCAAATGCACTTCAAAAAGGGATTAACACTGTCATCAACAATTCCGGGGTGTTAAGAAACTTCTTTATTCCCAGAGGTACGTATCCTTACAGCAAAACGCTGCAGGTATTTTCCTTGTATAAAGGAAATTATGCTGCCTGCACCATTCACATTTATGGCGAATCTGCTTTTTGGGATGCGGGTACCGGTACCACACTTCAATACACTTCCACTCAAGGTTATGGCATGGTACTGCAACTGAACAAAGGATCAGAAATAAACAATCTCACACTTAAAGGGCAATTTAAATCCCCGGGCGGACCGGACTCTGTTTATTACAATATCCCTTTTGATAAATACACTGATGCCAATGGCAAATGCAATGATTATTATGCAGGGTTAGTGATTGATTTTGACGGCACCAAAAGCTACAGCGGTTCCACCGGTTTAAAAATTCATGATTTACAAGTGAGCAATTTTGCTATTGACTATTTCATCAGTCCCAATGGAAAAACCTTCAATGCTGATATTCTTTTGTTTGAAAACATCCGCTGCGGTGATGCCAAAGTGGGCTTTGTGAACGGGCAGGCGCAGGAAAAAGGAAACGTCATCAGAGGCATTTACAGTTGGGGCAGCATCCACACATTGTACGTAAGCGGCAAGTATGGAAAAGGCCAGGCAGGTTCTTACACCATTGATGGTGGTAATATTGCAGGAAGATGTATCCGTTTATTTGACATCGCACAGGCAGGCTGGTACAGTACCAACATCAGCAATCTGTTTGCGGAAAGCCTGGGCAGCATCGGAAGTATTACCACACAGGTGCCGTTACAAATCCAGAACTGCACCTTTCATTTTATGTATCCATCAAAAGTGGGGCGACAGTTGTTGTTTTACAGCAACAGTGCACAGGTTGTGTTCAACAGTTGCATACTTCGTTACTACGGATTGAAAGATCCGCTTACTATTAAAGGCAATGCTGTTTTTAATAATTGTTTTTTCAGCGGGGCAGTGGTAAAAGAATAGCTTGCAAAGCCCAAAAAAACACGCTACCTTATCAGGATGAAACAATTATCACTTTGTGTTGTATTGTTTTTTTACATTAACAATACAACCGCACAATCAACCCCGGTTGAATTGTTTGACCTGATAAAAAAATTTATTACTGACAGTACGGGTTATTCTCAAGTAGGTGATTGGAATGTTGGATCGCCTAAAAATTTTCCTGTAAAATGGAAGTCAGACAGGATAGAAATGAGTGATGATACAAGCATTAATTTTTACATGCTTGGTACTGCTCACATAAGTATTCAGGGAAAAACTTTTCTTCAAAACCAGCAACCGTTGAAATGGAATGTAATGCTTAAAGGACCAAGAATGGGTTATACATCTTTCAGTATCGTCAGCGGGCCTTCTAAAGACTTACAACCTAAATGGACAATTGACAGCCTTTTCGGGAAACAGGTTTTCCGGCAAAAACTGGTAAAGCGATGCGATCAAAATCCGTTGACAGGTTTTTATTTTTATGAGTTTAAACTGAGAAAAAAAGATATGGTATATCTTAAGTTAAGCTGGATAACTGTTAACGGTATGACAGCCTTACGAATAGATTGCTATGATAGCTATACTCTTTATGCAGCAAAGCTTGATTGCAAATAAAGAGCAATTGAACCTGTATTACCTATCCAAGTTTTTCCTTTAAATCCAAATGATGTGCTGCTGCTGTTTGTTTAGCGGTTTCATAACCTGCATCAGCATGACGGATCACGCCCATACCGGGATCATTCCTGAGTACACGGCTGAGTCTTGCTGCTGCATCATCCGTACCATCAGCTACAATCACCATTCCTGCATGAATACTGTAGCCCATACCTACCCCACCGCCATGATGTAAAGATACCCAACTGGCACCGCCGGCCGTATTCACTAATGCATTCAGCAACGGCCAATCTGCCACTGCATCACTGCCATCCAGCATGGCCTCTGTTTCCCTGTTAGGGCTTGCCACACTTCCGGTATCAAGATGATCTCTTCCAATAACAATCGGCGCTTTTACTTTTCCGGTGCGCACCAGTTCATTAAATGCCAAGCCTGCTTTTTCACGTTCGCCCTGGCCTAACCAGCAAATCCGTGCAGGCAATCCCTGGAACGCAATTTTTTCTTTGGCCATCTTCATCCAGCGAAGCATGCCTTTGTTATCGGGAAACATTTTCATGATCAACTCATCTGTAACTGCTATATCCGCCGGGTCGCCGCTTAATGCTGCCCATCTGAAAGGACCTTTTCCTTCGCAAAACAATGGACGGATATAGGCCGGCACAAAACCGGGAAATGCAAAGGGATCATGTTTTGTATGACGGATGGATTTGAGATCAACACCGGACTGCATGGACTTTTCTTCAAACTCTTTTGCTCTTGCACGAATATTGTTTCCGTAATCAAAAGTGATGGCTCCTTTATCCATCAACTGCAGCATTAACTGCACATGCTCATACATGCTTTCGTAACTGCGGCTCAGATATTCAGCCGGATTTTCCCGCCGCAGCACATTTGCCTGTTCATTGGTGAGTGTATGGGGCACATAGCCAATCAACGGATCATGAGCACTGGTTTGGTCAGTTAACGTATCAGGAATAATATTTCTTTCCAGTAACCGCTGCAACAGATGAATAGCATTACACAACACACCTATACTTTTTGCAACACCCTCCTTTTTATACTGCATTGCTTTATCAATCGCTTCATCGATGTTCACAAATTTCTCGTCGAGGTATTTTGTTTCCAAACGCTTATCAATCCGCCACTCTTCCACTTCTGCAATCAATGCAACACCTTCATTCATGGTAATAGCTAAGGGCTGAGCACCTCCCATGCCACCAAGTCCGGCTGTTACATTCAACGTTCCTTTTAAAGTGCCGCCGAAATGTTTATCCGCAGCGGCGGCATACGTTTCATACGTTCCCTGCACAATACCTTGCGACCCAATGTAAATCCAGCTGCCTGCCGTCATTTGACCATACATCATCAAACCTTTCTGTTCCAGCTCTTCAAAATGCTTCCAGTTAGCCCAGTTGGGAACCAGTTGTGAATTGCTGATGAGTACCCTCGGCGCATCTTTATGTGTTTTTAAAATACCTACCGGCTTACCGCTTTGAATTAACAGGGACTCATCATTCTCCAGCACTTTTAATGCTTTGATAATATTGTCTAATGCCTCAAAATTGCGGGCTGCTTTGCCACGGCCTCCATATACAATTAAATCATCAGGCCGTTCGGCCACTTCCGGATTCAGATTATTAAGCAGCATACGAAGGGCAGCCTCCTGCACCCAGCCTTTACAATGAAGCTGCGGACCTGTAGGGGTTTGATAAAGAACGGGGTCGTACTTACGGGTTAAAGTTGACATGTGCAATCGTTTAGGAAATGCTAAGGTAGGGAAACCCGTTTTTCCTTTTGGCTGTATTTGACTTGCTCCTTGTACATATTTTACTAACTTGCAGCATGTTTATACAAAAACATATTTCTGTTAACCTGATGCTGCCCTATTTCCTCAACCTCATAGCAGCAGGTGAAGGCAGCTTGCCTGATTACTGATTGTACTTTCAACAAAGAAATGTCCCGTTAAAGCCATTTCTGCATTCATGTACCTGGAACAGACCTGTTTCCTGTTTCTGATCCTTATTTAATCGAATCTTAAAAAGAACTGTATGAGCACAGAAAAATATTTTGTTGAAAATGAATTAGGCCGCTTACGTAAACTTCTTATTCACAGCCCGGATGGCGGTATCGGTAAAATTATACCGGGCACTTTTGCTGATAACCTGTATGATGATATAGTACACCTGCAAAGCATGCAGAAAGAATACAATCACTATGTAAAACTCCTGCTGTATTTCCTGGACCGTGAAAAGATTGATTATATCAAAAACTACCAGGCTTCAGCAACGTCTGATAAAAAAGCATGGTGTTTTATCCCCGGCAAAAAAGAGTATTTCAACAGCAATAAAGTATTGGATACACAACAGCTGATAGGAGAAATTATTAAAGATGAAAAAGTAAAACTCCGTTTGATCTCAGCCATCTGCTCCTATGAAGAAAGCAGTTTTGCTATACAGCAGAAACTGGAACATATTACAGATGCTGCCTTACTGGCCAAAGTACTCATCACCGGTATTTTACCGGCTGATGAAAACGGGACCGGCGAGGATATGTTCATCTTTCCTCCTACTCCTAATTTTATTTTTACCCGTGACATCGGCATCATGGTAAAAGACCATATTCTCCTGAGCCGTATGGCTACCGGTGCCCGGCGCAGGGAATCGTTGCTCACCAAATTCTTATCGCTCTATTATTTCTTTAAGGATGAACCGCAAAAAGTAATGGAGATTATTGAAGAGAGCGATTTCTTTCTGTATGAAGAAGAAGAACGTAAGCACCGTATCATTACCATTGAAGGTGGTGATGTGATGATGATTCACCCCCGTCATTTTGTAATCGGGTGCAGCATCCGTACTTCATCCAGTGCAGTGAATGAAATTATACATACTCTCTTCAGCAAACCTGAGTTGGGCATTGAAAAAATTTCTGTGGTGAAAATCCCGAAGAACCGTGCCCAGATGCATATTGATACCATCTTTACACAGGTGCGCAGGAATGTATGGGTATTGTACGGACGTTTCAGCGAACGTATTCTCCGTGCAGAACATACCAGTCGTACCAGCTATATTCACAAGTTGGAACATACACCACGTCCATTAGAAATGGAGCAGGTAGAAATTCTGCAGTTTTACAAACCGGCTGATGAAGTGTATGTAAAAACAAAAGATTATTCAGTTGCAGAAAAATTACCCGGCATCGAATCATTGCTGCGCCAGATAAGCGTGGAAGATTTTGGAGTACATTCTGATGATGTGAAAGTAATTTACAGTGGCGGCAATGTTTTTCCGCATGATGAACGGGAACAATGGACTGACAGTTGTAATGTGGTTGCTTTAAAAGAAGGTGTAGTAATTGGTTATGACCGTAATGATAAAACTGCTGCGGCTTTTAAAGCCAACGGATTTAATGTGGTCACTACTTCAGAACTGTTTGAGCAGTTTGAAAACGGAACAGATCCCGAGCAAATTGAAAACACACTCATCCTGCTGCCCAGCGCTGAGCTTTCAAGAGCAAGAGGCGGCAGCCATTGTATGAGTATGCCGTTATTGCGTGATAAACTTTAAAAACCAACTTAATTTTCAATACAAATCAAATATGAATTCGTTGAAACAAACCACTTCACATATTTTAATGATCAAACCCGTTGCATTTGACTTTAATGCTGAAACAGCGGTGAACAATGCGTTTCAGCAACAGGGAAGCAATGAACAGGCACAGCAGAAAGCAGAAGCAGAGTTTGATCAATTTGTACAGAAGTTAACAAAAGCAGGTATTGATGTAACAGTAGTAAAAGATACTCCGGTGCCGCATACGCCTGACAGCATTTTCCCCAATAACTGGATCAGCTTTCATTGGGATGGCAGCCTTATTCTTTACCCGATGTACGCCGCCAACCGCCGTGCTGAACGTAAAGCACATGTAGTTGCAACCATCGCTTCAAAGTTTGAAATCAGTAATCGTATTGATTTCAGCCATGAGGAAATGAACAACCGTTTCCTCGAGGGCACGGGCAGCATGGTGCTGGACAGACAGCATAAAATCGCCTATGCCTGTATTTCACCAAGAACCAGTAAAGAATTGTTTGAAGATTGGTGCAACCAGATGGGTTACAGAGCCTGCAGTTTTTACAGCGTGGATGAACAAGGTGGTGAAATTTATCATACCAATGTAATGATGTGCGTGGCAGAACAATATGCCGTTATCTGCTTGCAAAGTATTCCGGATGCCGGTGAAAGAAAACAGGTATTGGATACATTAACCGGAAGCGGAAAAGAAATCGTTGAAATCAGTTATGAGCAGATGAATCATTTTGCAGGCAATATGCTGCAAGTAGAAAACAAAGAAGGGAAACAGTTTTTAGTAATGAGTTCGCAGGCATTCCGTTCTTTAAGCAAAGAACAGGTGGCTCAACTGGAACGTTACAATCCCATCCTTCATGCTGAACTTACAACTATAGAAACCAATGGCGGCGGCAGTGCCCGTTGTATGATGGCTGAAGTATTTTTACCCGCCAAGTAGTTAGTTGATCATTAACATTATTCAATAGCTGCAGTTTTTTGTTTGCTCACCTGCAACAAAATTAACTGCAGCTTTTTTTCGCTTCCTTTCAATTGACGGCCCGTAAAACTCCAAGCCGCAGCAAATTCTTTTTTAACAGCAGGAGATGTACTCATAAAAAAACCTTCAGTGCCCAACCAATCTTTGAAATCCTGCAGATCATGCCATTCACCGATGATTTCCTGCAATGCATCCAGTTGCTTGTATTGATTAACCGTAAGCAACCGAAGTTGCAAGTTGGAGGACAGCCATTGATAACTGTATAGGAGCTGTTTGATTTGTTTGCGAAGCTCATGCCAGTCGTCAGCATTCTGTTTATGAATGGAGGCAATAACCGAACGATGCAGTTCCGCAGCGTATAGAAAACCTGTTTCTTCTTCTATGGATTTTGCCTTTTGTTCTAAGACATGAGTAAGTTGATGAATCGCTTTCCCGTTGGTTTCAAAGCTTTGCTTTAACAAGTACGTTCTTGCGGGTTCGCTGCCTAACGATTCAGAAAATAAAATCATTTGCTGCCATTTGTGTTTAAGCAGTAACCGGCGGTACAGTTGCAGCCGCCGCAGTTCACCTGCTTCTGCAAAAAAAGGAAGCAATTGGTGTTTATATTTTTTTCTTACAGCTTGAGAAAGTTTTGCTGTTTTTAAAAAACGATAGCAGGCCCTGATTTTTTTCAAAGCCACCCGCAACTGGTGAACTGCTTCAGCATCATTCTCACTCGCAAACAGTTGCATCTGTTTCTCAGAAAGATGTTGCTGCTTTTTCAGGTATTGAACCAGAGTATTCACTCCTAAAAGTTAAAACATTTCTATGAACGGAAATACTAAAAGGAAAGTTATAGTGTGGTTCTGCTATTTTTGCAATATGAAGATAAGCGGCTTCACCTTTGTAAGAAATGCTGTTAAATACGATTATCCCATTGTTGAATCCATCCAGTCGCTCTTGCCGTTGGTGGATGAATACATTGTTTGTGCAGGTAATAGTGAAGACGATACACTCCGTTTATTAGAAAATATCAATTCTCCCAAAATCAAAATCATTCATTCTGTTTGGGACGACAACCTGAGAGAAGGCGGCAAAGTATTAGCTGTTGAAACCGATAAGGCCAAAGCAGCAGCAGCAAAAGACAGCGACTGGCTATTTTACCTGCAGGGCGACGAATGCATTCATGAAAAAGATTATGATATATTGCGTAAAACCATGCAGCGATACAAAGATGATCCCGAGGTAGAAGGATTATTATTTCCCTATCATCACTTTTACGGCAGCTACAATTATATCGGCGACAGCCGCAGGTGGTACAGTTATGAAATAAGAGTCATTAGAAACCATCCAGATATTCATAGCTGGAAAGATGCACAGGGCTTTAGAAAAAATGCAGAGAAGCTGCATGTAAAACCTGTGGATGCACATATCTATCATTATGGCTGGGTTAAGAACCCCCAACTTCAAAAAGCCAAGCAGATGGATTTTGGAAAACTATGGATGAGTGATGATGAAGCAGTTAAAAAACACCAGGCTTACCTGCAAGCACATAAGAACGGTTTTTTATACAAGGAAGAAGTAGATAGTTTGCAACTTTTTAAAGAAGAACACCCACAGGTAATGAAAAAAAGAATTGATGCGGCAGACTGGGATTTTGAATTTGACGTAAACAAAAAACAATTCAGGGATTTTAAAAGCAGGCTCTTGTATGCGGTTGAAAAAACAACCGGTATCCGTCCTTTTGAATACAGGAATTATAAACGCATCTGATTAAAGATGTAATACCCGCCTGATACCTTCTTCCAGTTTTACCGGAACATATCCTAACTCTTTTACTGCTTTGGTAATGATAAAGCCGGTTTTTAATGGTCGCCTTGCAGGCTCCTGGAATGTTTCCGCAGTTACCGGTTGAATCATTGAAGCATCTTTATTCATCAGCTGTGCTATCATCAATGCTAACTGGTAAGGAGTACACATTTCTTTACCGGAAATATGATACACTCCTTTAGTATGCTTCATGAGTACAAGGATAATTCCCTTTGCCAGATCTTCCACATAGGTAGGCGTACGCTGCTGATCGTTCACCACTTTGATTGCTTCACCTGCTTCTAATTTTTCTTTTACCCAAAGTACAAAATTAGCCCTGCCCCCGGGCACTTTTTCGCCATATACTAAAACAGTACGCACAATAGCCCAATGCAGGCCACTCATCTCCACAATCTCTTCTCCCAGCAATTTACTTTCACCATAATCATTAACGGGATTGGGTGATGCGTGTTCATCATAAGGCCCTTCTTCTCCATCAAAAACAAAATCGGTACTGAGATATATGAAATACGTTTTTGTTTTCTGGGCACCTTTCACCAACGCTCTTGTAGCGCCCACATTGGTTTTCCAGCAGGCTGTTTTATCAGCAGCACAATCATTTGGCTGCGATAGTGCGGCTGCATGAATAATGATATGCGGTGAGATTTTTTCAACCAGCCCCTGCGCTTTCTTGAAATCAGTAAGATCTGTATTATGATAGGTAACACCGTTCCCTGAACCATAGGGCAAACGGCTGGCTCCTTTACCTGTGGCATGAATGGTAAACTTGCCCTCCTCCACCAACTGGCGGATGAGGTGCTGACCTAATAAACCATTGGCACCGGTAACAAGAATTTTCATTTCTACTTTTTTATTGTTTAGCCCTATTTCAGATCCATAAAAGCAGACTGGGTTTATTTTCAACTTCTCCAGTCATGTTTATGAATACTTGATATACACAAAATAAAGCTTTATGCGAAAGCAACAACTAAAATCTATCCACGAACAAAAAGTCCTGCATAGTTGCAGGGCTTCTTGCAATCATATTATTTCTATTGCCGAACTATTCATCAAAAAGCTCAAGGTATCAGCAGCTTCTCCAATTTATTTTACAACTCAAGATACTGCAATCGTTTGATTCGTTCACGAACACTTGTTAAGAATCAATTCCGTATTTTTGAGCCCGTCTCAAAATCCTGAATTTCTTTTGGTTAAACAATTGTTGCAGGAAACCGGGACTGACTAAGCAAAAAACCAAATGAGCAAGACAGTAACGAAAATAGGCGTACTTACCAGTGGTGGTGATTCCCCGGGTATGAACGCCGCTATCAGGGCAGTAGTTCGTACAGGCCTTTATTACAATTTAGAAGTGTTCGGCATTATGCGTGGTTACCAGGGTATGATTGAAGATGATATCATTCCCATGCACAGCCGCAGCGTTGCCAATATTATACAGAGGGGCGGTACTATTCTGAAAACAGCCCGCAGTAAAGAATTTTTTGAACCGGAAGGACGTAAAAAAGCATACGACAATCTCAAAAAACATGGCATTGACGGATTGGTGATTATTGGTGGTGATGGCAGTTTCCGTGGCGCACAAAAGTTTGCCAATGAGTTTGATATCCCCTGCATCGGTTTGCCGGGCACCATTGATAAAGATATTGCCGGAAGCGATTTTACTATTGGTTTTGACACCGCTGTGAATACAGCCATTGAAGCCATTGATAAAATCCGTGATACAGCAGATGCCCACGACCGTCTTTTCATTATCGAAGTAATGGGCCGTGATGCCGGTTATATTGCATTGCACAGCGGTATTGCCACCGGCGCTGAACACATTTTGATTCCTGAAACAAAAACAGATATTGAAGCTGTTGTAGATTCTCTGGAAGAGAAGGAACGGAGAAAAAAGTTAGTTAACATGATCGTTGTGGCAGAAGGCGATGAAACAGGTGGCGCAAATGAAGTGGCAGCTGTTATCAAACGCCGTTTGCCGCATATGGATACAAGAGTTTGCATTCTCGGGCATATACAACGTGGCGGATCACCCACCTGCTTAGACCGCTTAATTGCAAGCCGTTTAGGATTTGCAGCCGTAGAAGCACTATTAGAAGGCAAGCATAACAATATGATTGGAGTTGTGAATAACAAACTTCATATGACTCCATTAGATAAAGCAATCAAAGCCAAACAAAAGATCAGCGATGAATGGATGAGAGTAGTTAAAATTCTCGCCAGCTAATTTCAAACCAACTAAACAAGCCGTATGAGTAAGAACGTTGCCAAGTACCTGCACACAGATATGGATAAAGAAGCGGGCATTAAACACATGAATCATCGCACCAAAATTGTAGCCACTGTTGGACCTGCCTGTGATACGTATGAAAAACTGCTGGAACTGGTGAAAGCAGGCGTTAATGTGTTCCGTCTTAATTTTTCACATGGTTCACACGAAGACAAAGCAAAGATTATTGAACATATCCGCAAGATTAATTCTACCGAGCCTTACAATATTGCCATCCTTGGTGATTTACAGGGGCCGAAGTTGCGTGTAGGAGAAATGGAAGGTGGCGGTATTGACGTGGCTGAAGGCGATATCCTCACCTTCACCAATGAAAAACTGGTGGGCACAAAAGAAAAAATTTACGTTTCCTATCCCAACCTTCATAAAGACGTAAAGCCCGGTAACATCATTTTAATTGATGATGGTAAACTGGAGGTAAAAGTGGTTGGAATTACCAAGACCAATGATGTACAAGTACAGGTAACACTGGGAGGAAGACTTTCATCCAAAAAAGGGATCAACTTACCGGATACAAAAATTTCATTGCCGGCATTAACAGAAAAAGATCTTGCCGATCTGGAGTTTATCATTGATCAGCAGCTGGATTGGGTAGCACTTTCATTCGTACGTAATGTAAAAGACATTATTATCCTCCGCAACAAGATTGATGAGCGTAAAAGCAAAATAAAAATCATTGCCAAGATTGAAAAACCGGAAGCAGTTAATAATATTCGTGATATTATACTTGAAAGCGATGGCATTATGATTGCCCGTGGTGATCTGGGTGTAGAATTACCGGTTGAACAGGTACCATTGATTCAAAAAGAAATCATTAAGAAATGTATCCATCGTGCCAAGCCGGTAATTGTGGCTACACAGATGATGGAAAGCATGATTGACCGTGTAAAACCCAACCGCAGTGAAATTACAGACGTTGCTAATGCTGTATTGGAAGGCGCTGATGCGGTAATGCTTAGCGGTGAAACAGCAACCGGTCAACACCCTTCATTGGTTGTAGAAACCATGTGCAAGATTATTGAAGAAGTAGAACAAAGTAACTATTACCGCTACGATCGTGAAGAAGATCTAAAGCCCCAGCCCCACTCTCCGTCTTTCCTGAGTGATGCTATTTGTTACAATGCCTGCGAAATTGCAAAAGATGTAAATGCACATGCATTGATTGGTATGACACAAAGCGGTTATACAGGGTTCATGTTAAGTTCCTTCCGTCCGAAAGCACCACTCTTTATTTTTACAAAAGAGAGGAGCCTTGTAAACCAGTTGAGTTTAAGCTGGGGTACCCGTGCGTTTTATTATGCTGAAGAAGTGAGTGTTGATGATATTATTGCCGACCAGATAAATATTTTAAAGGAAAGAGGTTTTGTGGAATCAGGAGACATCGTAGTGAACACCGGCAGTACCCCTGTACAAATGCACTTACCTACCAACCTTATTAAAATATCAGTTGTAGAGTAAGATTGAATTTTGAATACTAGAAAGGCGTTTCTGTTAGAAACGCTTTTTTTGTTAGAGCTTTTGTACTTTCATGGCGCATGCTTCCTTACACTTGCTCCCATCTTTCTGAAACAGTTGTGCTGATTTCCTTTGGCCATGAAATCAGTCTGCCACTGCATGAGCAGGTGATGCAGGCAAAAAGCAAAATTGAAAGCAATCCTTTTAACGGACTAATCGAAACTGTACCTGCGTATAACTGTTTGGCTGTTCATTATAACCCACTGCAGGTAGCTAAGAAAAATAATAGCATTCCAGAAACGGTTGAACAGATCATCAATACTATTCTTGAAACAGGTTCACCCGTTTTCTCACAAAAAAAACCTTCGATCCTGACAATTCCTGTTTGCTATGATGAGTCGTTAGGAATTGATCTGAATGAACTATCAGAAACCCTGCAACTATCTATAGAAGAAATCATTCACCTGCACAGCAGCAGAATCTATAACGTATTTATGACCGGGTTCACACCCGGGTTTCCATATATGGGTATCGTGGATGAACGTTTGATAACGAAAAGAAAATCATCCCCAAGATTAAAAGTTGAAGCAGGCGCTGTAGCTATTGCCGGATCGCAAACAGGAATTTATCCATTCCCAACTCCCGGAGGGTGGAATATTATCGGCAGAACACCACTGTTATTATTTAACCGTTCTAAACCTGATCCATTTTTTTTAAAAGCAGGTGATCAAGTACGATTTACTCCAATCACCAAAGAAGAGTTTGAACAATACATTGATACGACTGCAATTGAGAAAAAAGAACCGATTAACTACAGTTCTCTTGCAACAAAAAAGCAGGAAGCAGCAAAACAAATCATTCAGTTAGAGCAATGCGGTTTCCTCACCACCATTCAGGATGCAGGAAGAAACGGACACTTACAATATGGCGTACCCCAAACAGGAGCAATGGATAGTTATTCTATGAAATTGGCTAATCTGCTTACAGGTAATCAGGAAAACACTCCGGTACTTGAAATAACACAATCACCTCACCTGTTTCGAATCATGAAAGATTGCCTGGTGGCATTTACAGGAGGCGGATTACAACCAATAGCCGATGGAAACGAATTACCCTTGTTTGAATGCCTGTTTATTAAAGAAGGAACTACAATTGAACTAAAAAAACAAATACCCGGTTTTCGCCTGTATATGGCTGTTGGCGGAGGCTTTGAAGCAGAACGTTTTCTTGGTAGCTGTTCAACTAACATAACCATCAGCGCAGGAGGTTTTAAAGGAAGGGCATTGAAGAAAGAAGATGTACTTTGTCAACAACATGCATTGAACGCCGCCCAAACACATTTACAAACTGTTTTAAATAACCGGGTACGTTTACAGTTGAACATTAATACAGGTTTTGTAACCGCAATAAAAATCAGGGTAGTAAAAGGCATTGAGTGGCATTACCTGACAGAAGATGCGCAACAAATGATATGGGATCAGCCCTTTACCATATCACCGCAGAGCAGCAGGATGGGTTATCGTTTAAAAGCTAACAGTCTTACGGCCCGTCAATCCTGCGATATTATTTCTTCGCCTGTAACCACTGGAACTGTACAACTCACATCATCGGGTGAATTGATTGTATTGATGGCAGATGCACAAACCGTGGGCGGCTATCCACGGGTGTTGCAGGTAATCAATGCTGACTTAAGGATATTGGCGCAAAAGAAACCGGGTGATACCATTACATTTGAAGAAGTAAGCTTGAAAGAAGCGGAAGAAATTCTGGTACAACAAGTAAAGTACATCAACGATTTTCAAAAAACGACGCAACAATTCTATGCAGGTTGATTTGAATTGCGACTTAGGTGAAGGTATAAACACAGATGCGCTGATTATTCCGCTCATCAGCAGCGCCAACATTGCTTGTGGTTTTCATGCAGGTGATGAAAACACCATGAAACGAACCATTGAACTTTGTTTGCAACATGGCGTGGCTATTGGCGCTCATCCTTCATGGCCTGACAGAGAGAATTTCGGCCGTACAGAAATGAATTTATCTGAACAGGAATTGTATGATTGTGTCACTCACCAATTACAGGTACTTCAAAACATTGCATCCACATTCAACACAAAGCTGCATCATGTAAAACCACATGGGGCTTTGTACAATCAATCAGCAAAAAATAAAATCATTGCTTCTACTATTGCAAAAGCTGTAAAGGATTTTGATGCCTCATTGATTTTATTTGGTTTGAGCGGAAGCATTTCATTGACAGAAGCAGGGCTGCTTGGATTAACAACAGCACATGAAGTGTTTGCCGACAGAACTTATCTGGAAGATGGCAGCCTTACCCCACGCTCCCGGCCCGATGCGTTGATTGAAGATGAAGATAAAGCAGCACAACAGGCTTTACAAATGATACAACAGGGAACTGTTGCAACAATATCAGGAAAAATAATTCATGTTAAAGCGGATACGATTTGTCTGCACGGTGATGGAAAACATGCACTCGCCTTTTGCACAAAGATTCATGAACAGTTAAAAAATCACGGCATTGTCATTCAAGCCATTTAAATATTTTTCTTCAGCAACAGGCGGTATTGGTCTTGGTGCAGCCTTTCTCATGGCAACATCTGCTATTGGCCCGGGTTTTCTTACACAAACAACAGTATTTACGCAACAGCTGATGGCAAGTATGGGCTTTGTGATTCTTGTGTCTGTTTTGATTGATATTATTGCACAGTTGAACATCTGGCAAATTCTTACGGCTAATAATCAGAAAGCTTCTGAACTGGCCAACCAGGTTGTGCCTTACAGCGGTCATGTACTCACCGTTTTAATTTGTATGGGTGGTTTAGCCTTTAACATCGGCAACATAAGTGGTTGTGGCTTAGGCTTGAACATACTCTTTCCTGTGAGTGTAGAAACAGGAAGCATTATGAGTGCAGCGATCGCTATTGTTTTATTTTTAGTAAAAGATGCTGCCAAAGCCATGGATTGGTTTGTAAAAATCCTGGGGCTTGTAATGCTTGTTTTGATGTTGTATGTAGCCTTGACCACACAGCCACCCATAGGCGAAGTAGTACGACGAACAATTCTTCCATCTACTATCAATCTCACTTCTATTGTAACATTGGTGGGTGGCACCGTAGGCGGATACATCACATTTGCCGGTGCACACAGGCTCCTGGAATCAAAACAACAACTTACAATGCAGGAAGTAAAACAAAGTGCTGTTAGCGGAATTATCATCACAGCCTGCATGCGGGTTTTATTATTTGTAGCAGTATTAGGTGTGTTGATGAGTGGCGCTACTCTTGATGCATCCAACCCTGCTGCATCCGTTTTTCGATCAGCACTGGGTAACACCGGTTATAAAATATTTGGTGTGGTGCTATGGAGTGCTGCCATAACGTCTGTTGTTGGATCTGCATTCACCTCCATCAGTTTTTTGAAAACACTCCATCCGGTATTTACTGCCAATGCAAGAATAACAACCATCTTTTTCATCATCATTTCTACTATTGTTTTTGTTTACATCGGCAAGCCTGTGAATATTTTAGTGACTGTAGGCGCATTAAATGGCTTCATCCTCCCTTTCTCTCTTGGATTGATGCTTTGGGTGATGATGAAAAAGAAATTGCAACATTATCAGCATCCACAATGGTTGTTATGGAGTGGATGGATAATCGTAGCTGTTATGCTTTGGATGAGTGTGGTTACTTTTACAAACGAGATCCCGAAATTATTTTGATGTGTGCTCTTTTTTTAAAGCCATCAACGTCCATGCTGCTCCTAAAAGATCAACAATTCCAAAGACAATGAGCATGGGTGAAACAAACTTCAAAAATACAAATGCACTAAAGCATATAAACACAAATAGCCGGGCTACCACCGTTAACGGAAGAAGACCCTGTATATTTTTACTGCCTGCCTGCTGGCAATAGAACCCAATGGCAATCGCCAACACACCCACTACCCGTATCCATACTTCTTCAGTAGTTGGCATTTGAAAAGTTGATAACAAAAAATTAGGTGCAACAAGCAATGTTATTCCTGTTACGTAGAGATACCATCCAAAATACAAAACGGTTTTTGCAGCTGTCATAATAGTTGGTTTTGGGTGAAAGGAATGCAGAAGATAGTAACTTCATCATTGTAATGCAAGCCGGGAATTCAAAAAATATACACAGGCAGGATCATAAGATGTATTTCATCGCCGTAGTTTGCCCGCAGCAAATCGATGAGAAGATCTTGAAATACAAACATTGGATGAGAGATCGCTTTGGTTGTAAAGCGGCACTCAAATCACCTGCACATCTTACATTGATTGCCCCATTTTGGCTGGAAGAAACAAAAGAGCCGGAGCTTTTGAACGTTTTTGATGCGTTCAGAACAAACATCCCTGCTTTTGCTGTTACACTCAACAACTTCTCCCATTTCGGTAACAAGGTGTTATTTGTACATGTAGATACCAATGAGCCATTGGCCATGTTACAATCAGAAGTTGAAATCTGGTTTCATCAGCATTTCAGCAACGAAATAAAACCGGACCAACGCCCTTTTCATCCGCATGCAACTATTGCCAACAGGGATATGAGTCCTCCTACATTTCTTAAAGCATGGCAGCATTTTTCAAAGGAAGATTTTAATGCCCTATTCACTGTTTCTTCTATTTCATTGCTCAAGTTAAGCCCCGGCAAATGGAATGTAATCCGGGAAAAAAAATTCACTCCCGCCTGAGTTATTTATTTCTTTTTGATAAATGGCGTCAGTCATTCTTTTGATTTCAATACCTTTCAACTCTAAACTATATGTCATGAGAAAGCTTGTCTTTATCTTTTTCCTTTTTTCCCTTATTCCAACCCTTCATGCGCAAACAGCAAACCCGCTGGATTCGGCATGGATCAGGGATAATTACATTAAGAAAGAAATCATGGTGCCCATGCGTGATGGCATTAAACTGTTTACCTCTGTTTATCTGCCGAAAGATAACAGTGAAGCTCATCCCATTTTGATGAATCGCACACCTTACAGTTGTGCACCTTATGGAGAAACGAATTACCGTGCATTTTGGGATAATCACTGGCGTTATTA
Source organism: Lacibacter sp. (assembly GCA_050916065.1). Lineage (GTDB taxonomy): Bacteria > Bacteroidota > Bacteroidia > Chitinophagales > Chitinophagaceae > Lacibacter. The sequence continues at coordinate 862,732 of CP051137.1, read as the reverse complement.
CATGCGTCGTAATTATATCATCGTTATACAGGATGTACGTGGCCGCTGGATGAGTGAAGGTGAGTTTGAAGATGTACGTCCTTTCAATCCCAATAAAAAAGATAAAGAATTTGATGAAGCAAGTGATACCTATGATGCCATTGATTGGCTGGTGAAGAATCTTCCCGGCAACAATAAGAAAGTAGGCATCTTCGGTATATCCTATCCCGGTTTTTATTCTACCATTGCTGCCTGCAGCAATCATCCTTCACTCGTAGCCGTTAGTCCGCAGGCTCCGGTTACAGATTGGTTCATGGGTGATGATTTTCATCATAATGGTGCTTTCTTTCAAATGGATGGTTTTAGTTTTTATTCATCCTTCGGCAAACCAAGACCCAAGCCTACTTCAGTTGGTTCGCCCGGTTTTCAATTTCCTACAAGAGATGCTTATAAATTTTATCTGGAAGCAGGAAGCACCAAAGAATTAGCCCGTTTAATTGGCGACAGCATTAAGTTCTGGCATGAAATGTACAAGCATCCCAACTATGATGATTGGTGGAAAGCACGCAACATCCGCAACTTTGTAAACAATATTCCCAGTCATACAGCTACGTTAGTGGTGGGTGGATTGTTTGATGCTGAAGATTGTTTTGGTGCATGGCGTACCTATGAAGCCATTGAAAAGAAAGCAAAGAATAACAATCGTATTGTGATGGGTCCCTGGTATCATGGTCAATGGAGCAGAGGTGATGGCAGCCAGTTGGGCAATGTAAAATTTGGCAGCAATACCTCAGCGTTCTACCAGAATGAAATTGAAATGCCGTTCTTCATGCACCACTTGGAAGGAAAGGCCAATATTGATGATTTAGCGGAAGCAACCATCTTCTTTACCGGTGAAAACAAATGGAGAAATTTCAATCAATGGCCTGCTGCCAATGTTCAAATGACACCCATGTACCTGCAGAATAATGGCAAGCTCAGCTGGAGCAAACCTGCAGAAACAAAAAGTTTTTCAGAATATGTAAGCGATCCAATGAAACCTGTTCCATATACGGAAGATGTACATTTCAACCGTACCATTGCTTACATGACCGATGATCAACGTTTTGCCAACCGCAGAACAGATGTTTTGAGTTTTCAAACAGATGTATTAACAGAAGATGTAACATTAGCAGGAACAGTCATTGCAGATCTGCTCACCAGTATTTCAACAACAGATGCTGATTTTGTGGTGAAGGTAATTGATGTATTTCCTAGTGATTTCCGCTATCCCGGTGAAAGTATACAGCAAGGCAGACAGGGTGTAAGCTCTTATCCTATGGGTGATTATCAAATGCTGGTTCGTGGCGAAGTAATGCGTGGCCGTTTCCGCAACAGTTTTGAAAACCCATCAGCATTTAAACCCAACGCTGTTGAAAGAGTGAAGTTTGAATTACCGGATGTGGCGCATACCTTCAAAAAAGGTCACCGTATCATGATTCAGATCCAAAGCAGCTGGTTTCCGCTGGTTGACAGAAACCCGCAGCAGTTCATCAATATTTATGAAGCAGATGCAAAAGATTACATAAAGAGCAAAATTCAGATCTGGCATGATGCAAAGAATGCATCTAATATCGTATTACCGGTGTTGAAATAGCGGCCCCTTCCGGCTTCCCCCGAGGGGAAGAGTCCAAACACAGCCCTTGCTTATTCAGTCATCTTTAGTAAACGCAGAGACTTTTCTCTGCGTTTTTCTTTGCGACCTTATTTCTCTGCGTCAAATTGCTTTTTGATTGTATTTTTAGAATTCAAATTTTATTTATGCGATTGCTATTATTACTTGCCGGTTTGGGGATTACAATTTCAGTTTCTGCTCAGGAGATTAATATTATTCCAAAGCCGAAATTTATAGAGTTGAAGAAAGGGAGTTTTGTGATTACACCTGCAACAGTGATTGTTTCAAATGATATAAACCTGCAATCAACTATTAACTTTTTTAATCGTCATTTAAAGACTTATTATGGATTTGAATTAAAGATTGTAAAAAAAGCAGTTAAGAATTATATACAGTTTGAAAAAAAACCAACCGAATGGCCAACCTTTAACGGGCAGTACGTTTTGAAGTCAAGCCTTGAAAGAGTAATAGTTAATGCAAACACCTACTCCGGTGTTTTTTATGGAATGCAAACACTTATCCAGTTGTTGCCAACAGAAAATCTGAATTCATCTTTACGTTTTTATAAAGTAACCATACCTCAAATAATAATTGAGGATGAACCCCGCTTCCAATACCGTGGCATGCACTTAGATATCGGCCGTCACTTTCAACCCGTTGCCTTCATCAAACGGTATATTGATTTTCTCGCCTATCACAAGCTCAATAAATTTCATTGGCATTTAACAGAAGACCAGGGCTGGCGCATTGAAATCAAAAAATATCCTGAACTTACAAATATTGGCAGCAAACGAAACGGAACCATCATTGGTCGCTATCCCGGCAAAGGAAATGATAACAAACCGCATGAAGGTTTTTATACACAGGCTCAAGTCAAAGAAGTAGTGCAGTATGCCAAAGAACGTTTTGTGGAAGTGATCCCCGAAATTGAAATGCCCGGCCACAGCAGCGCTGCTATTGCAGCATATCCCTGGCTCAGTTGTTTCCCGGAGAAGCCTACAGCTATACCTGCGAATATGATTTCAGCAAAAAGCATCGAAGAACAAAAGAACGGCCGCATCAAATTAGTGCAGGAAACATGGGGCGTGTTTGATGATGTGTTTTGTGCAGGCAATGATTCCGTGTTTACATTTTTACAGAACGTGATTGAAGAAGTGATACCACTTTTCCCTTCGAACTACTTTCATATTGGTGGTGATGAATGTCCTAAAACGCATTGGAAGATTTGCAGCAAGTGTCAGCAACGGATGAAAGAGCTGGGCCTGAAAGATGAGCATGAATTACAAAGCTGGTTTGTGCAGCGCATGGAAAAATATTTAAACAGCAAAGGTAAAACGCTTATTGGCTGGGATGAAATTCTGGAAGGTGGTTTGGCACCTAATGCAATCGTAATGAGCTGGCGTGGAGAGGCAGGCGGTATTGAAGCAGCCAAACAAAAACACCAGGTGATCATGACACCGGGCAAACCTGTGTATTTTGATCATACACAAAGCAAGAATGAAGATTCTGTTACCATTGGTGGTTACAATCCTATTGAAGCCGTGTATGCGTATGATCCTGTGCCCAAAGAATTAAATGAAGAAGAAGGAAAGTATGTGTTAGGTGCACAGGCCAATGTGTGGACGGAATACATGAACAATACGAAGAAGATTGAATACATGATTTTTCCCCGTATGGCAGCTTTGAGTGAAGTATTATGGAGTAAGAAAGAAAACAAGAGCTGGGATGATTTTGAAAAAAGATTGCCTGTACAGATGAAGCGGTATGAAATGATGGGGTTGAATTATAGTAAGGCGTATTTTGATATTCAAGAAACAATCAAGCCAACAAATGATTACTCGGGTGTATTATGGGAATTAAAAACAAAAAATAAAAACAGAGTAATTCACATAGGAAGCAGCCCTGGTCATCATAGCGGATATATTTATCAGGAACCCATCAAAATTAAAAATAGCAGTGAGTTTAGAATTTCATTTTCGGATACAACTACAAATTCCCGATTGTTTCATTATTACAAACAATTCACCTTCTCCAAATCCACCGGTAAAAAAATCACACTCACCACTCCACCTTCCAACTCCTACCCCGGCGATGGTGCTTTTACATTAGTCAATGGCATCATCAATGAAAAAGGCAGGGAACGTGCCCATGAGATTCTTGGTTTTAGCGGTACCGATTGTGAAGCGGTCATTGACTTAGGCAAACTGGATACCATCAGCAATGTAACGGCTCATATTTTTTCACAACCCATCTCATGGATCTGGCCGCCTTCTTCTTTTACCGTACAAACAAGTGTGGATGGCATCAACTTCAATGCAATTGTAGATGTGGGCCCACCGGTACTGAATGAAAACAAAGTACAACTCAACTTTCCTGCGCATGTAACACGGTATGTAAAAGTATTCATTAAAAACAAAGGCATCATACCGGAAGGTAATCCTGGTGCGGGGAATAAAGCGTGGTTGTTTGTGAGTGAGATCATGGTGAACTAACAAGTGATTTCTTTTTAAATTTTTTTAAAAACTAATAACGACTATCTTTGCCACTCAACTTTTCTTTATGCCTTCAACCAAATCCCACGACCTACTCGATTCTTTTGAAAAAATTTCAACCAAAATTTTTCCTTCAGCCAAGGATGGATCAAAGTTCGTAGCCGGCCAAATAGCACAGCTTATTCGTGAAAAACAATCAAGAAATGAAAAATGTGTGCTGGGTCTGGCCACCGGTTCAACCCCTAAAAGTTTGTATGCAGAACTGGTGCGGCTGCACAAAGAAGAAGGTTTGAGTTTTAAAAATGTAACCACCTTTAACCTGGATGAATACTATCCTATTTCCAAAGAAGCCATCCAGAGTTATCATCGTTTCATGAGAACGCAGCTGTTTGATCATGTGGATATTGATCAAACCCGTTGTCATATCCCCGATGGCACGATACCTAAAGAAAAAATGAAAGAGCATTGTGCGGCTTATGAACAACAAATAAAAGATGAAGGCGGTATTGATCTGCAGATACTCGGTATTGGTATTAACGGGCATATTGGTTTTAATGAACCGGGTTCCAGCATTTATACTAAAACAAGATTAACAACACTTACCAATACTACCCGTTTGGCCAATGCGTATGAATTTGCCAACATCAGCCAGGTGCCACGTTTGGCGGTTACCATGGGTATCAGTACCATTTTAAAAGCAAAGAAAATTATTTTGATGGCCTGGGGGCCCAGCAAAGCTCCAGTGATCCAGCAATCAGTAGAAGGTGATGATACAGAACACGTACCTGCCTCTGTACTCCAAAATCATGATGATGTAACATTTGTGGTGGATGAAATGGCGGCGGCTGAACTTACCCGTTATAAAAGTCCATGGCTTACCGGTGAGTGTGAGTGGACACCCAAAATGATTAAGAAAGCGGTGGTGGGCATGGCTTTGAAACTGAATAAACCGGTGTTGAGCTTAACCAACAATGATTATAATGAATATGGTTTGAGTGATTTGCTGGTAGAGAAAGGTGATGCCTATGAAATCAACTTACAGGTGTACTATATGCTGCGTGACAGCATTACCGGCTGGCCCGGCGGTAAACCCAATGCGGTGATTCCCGCACATCCGGAACGCAGTAACCCTTATCCCAAAAAAGTGATTCTCTTTTCACCACATCCTGATGATGATATTATTTCCATGGGCGGCACCTTTCAACGTTTGCACGACCAGGGACATGAAGTACATGTGGCGTATCAAACCAGCGGTAACATTGCGGTGACAGATGAGTTTGTAACCCGCTTCATGGATTTTGCGGTGGGGTTTGAAGATATGTTTGGCATGGATGCCACCAAATCAAAAGAAATTTTGCAACAGGCAAGAGGTTACCTGCAGCATAAAAAAGCAGATGAAGTTGATACCCCTGAAATACGTGCTGTAAAAGGTTTGATCCGTCGTTGCGAAGCGGCTGCCACCTGCCGTTATGTGGGGTTGAAAGAAGGGCAATGGCATTTCCAGAATCTTCCGTTTTATGAAACAGGAACCATTGAGAAAAAACCAATGGGCGAAGAAGATATTAAAATCACAATGGAACTGCTGCGTAAGATTCAACCACAACAGGTGTATTGCGCCGGTGATTTTGCTGATCCGCATGGTACGCATATCGTTTGTTTCAACGTGGTGCTGGAATCACTCAAACGCATTAAAGCAGCAGGTGATGCATGGATCAATGATTGCTGGTTGTGGTTGTACAAAGGTGCCTGGCAGGAATGGGCTATGGAGGAAATTGAAATGGCCATCCCTATGAGTCCGGAACAGGTAATGAAGAAACGTTTCGGCATTTTCATCCATCAATCACAAAAAGATATGGTGCCGTTCCAGGGAAGTGACAGCAGGGAGTTCTGGCAACGGGCTGAAGAGCGTAATGCACAAACGGCTAACTTGTATGGCAAGCTGGGCTTAACGCAGTATGCGGCCATGGAAGCATTTGTGCGGTGGCACTATTAATTCTATCCGAATAATACTTAAAAGTCAAACTGATTAATCAGTTTGACTTTTTTATTGTGATGTATTCATGTAACCTTCATCACATTTCCCCGGATGTATCTCCCCTACCTTTGCTTTTAAAACAAGACATCATGCCCACTATTCAACTTACCACAGAAGAGTTTATTGAAAAAATATTTGATTACCGTACTGAAAAAGAATGGAAATATAAAGGCAGCAATCCAGCCATTGTTGATTTTTATGCTGACTGGTGTGGTCCCTGCAAAATGGTGGCCCCTGCCTTGGAACAACTTGCTGAAGAATATGCTGGCAAAGTAGATATTTATAAAGTAGATACTGATAAAGAAATGGAAGTATCTGCGGTATTCGGCATTCAAAGTATTCCATCTTTCCTGTTTATCCCCATGGAAGGATTGCCATCTATGGAGCCGGGTGCTTTCCCCAAACACGTCTTTAAGCAGATCATAGAAGAACATCTGCTTAATCCAGCCGGAGAATAATATTCAGCATACAACATAAAAAAACTCCATCCTTACGGATGGAGTTTTTTTTAGAACCCGCATTTTAAAGAACCACAATTTTTTCTATCACAGTATCTCCTGTTTCTCTGAAATGGATCTTTATTACATATACACCTTGCGGCACTATACCGGATACTTCAGATTGTGTATTTCGTAAGCCCAATAACTGCTTCACAACCCTTCCGCTATTATCACACAATATCATATCATAAATACCACTGTTCACAGGTACTGTAACTCTGAAACTTCCTTTATTAGGATTGGGGTACACAAGAACAGTTGGCTTAGCCACTCCTGTTCTGATGCTTCGGATATCACTATAACTGTAGGAGCCGTCTATTTCAATCATCTTTAAACGATAAAGCATCATGCTGTTATCAGTATTTAACTTATCAGTATAAGTGTAAGAAAAATTACCGCTGTTATCGCTCATATTTGAATAAGCGTCTATAAAGCCGATTTCTTTGAAAGCAACTTCACCTTGCTTTTTACGTTCAATTGCAAAGCCGTTCATATCCTTCTCATCAACACTGTTCCATTGAAGCAAAACAGCACCCGCTTTTTGTAAAACTGAAAACTCTGTAAGTTTTATACCTAGAGGGGCGCAGGAATTATTGATAATATTCACAGCTTTGTTTGTGTATTGATTAGTGGTTACAACGACCCACAGGTTCTTATCGGAATCCGGTTTTTGCCCGTTATAAGGTGGGTACGGAACATTCAGTGCTGTAAACAAGTTTGTATTACCCAGCAACTGTGTTGCGTATGGAGCGCTGTAAACTTTAATAGTGTCTTCGGCTCCATAAGTACCTACTGTTGCCGGGTTCAAAGGATCAGCAGGATTATCCAGAAACACTTCATAATAACCGGAAATACTGAAGGGTGCTGATGAAGTAATAGCCACATTAAATGTGTGCGGCAGAACGCAGTTGATTAGTCCGTTTACCCTGGGATCAATAGTAAAATCAAGATCACAAAATACACACTGGGCATTTTGAGCAGCCTGGGCCTGGGATGACCAGAAATCCGCTTTCATCTGAATCACATCACTGCAAGCTGCAGGAACGGTGATGCGTACATTCTTAATAATAAACCGTGCACTGTCGCCGGTGGGATAAACAGACCGCACAAGACTACCGGCAGAAGTAAGAACCACAGTGGGGTCAGGATAGTAAGTTGATATTAAAGTAGGTTGAGGATGGCCTGCGTGTATTTCGTTATGAATACCTACATTAATACGTGTAGCCGCCAAATCAGCAGCAACAGGGGGCTTTGAGTTATTGGCCGGTGATGGGCAGCCGAAGTAATTAGGATACTCATTAGCCATCCATGCATGCAGGTAGATGTATTTATTACCTCCGTTATTTTCAATGGTAAAAACAAAATCAAAATCCACATTACATGCTCCGGGAATTGTAGAGGAAGGTGTGGTAGAGTTAACTTTCACGAGAACATTTTTAACTACACACTGGGCAAAACTTTGGTTGTACAATGGCCATCCGGCCATAAATGCCAACAGGAGTAAAATCGCTTTCATAAACACTCATTTTAAATTGTTATCATAGTGCGAATTCCATTTTGCTCAAAAGCAACTTCGGGTGTTTTTAAGAGCTCCGGTTCAGTGTTGTTTCACGATTTCGTTTTTAAGCATGTTTTTGATGATAAGCTTTCCATACTCATGCGCCTGGCTTTCTGTAGTTACAGGATCAAAAGATTCAGTTTGAACGGAATAAATAAGATGCTGGCTTTTTACTGCATAGAGATTACTCTCCCAGAAATAACGGGTATCAGTTACATAGTATCCGGGTTCATAAATACGTTGATAAAGAACACCTCTGTATCCCCAGAATCGGTTGTAATAAATGCCATAGGGAGAATAATAAGCCCGGCCGGGAATGTATTGTCGTTCTCGTTGTTTATCCAGGAGTACAATAGTGAGTACAGCATCAATCCCTGTATTTTTTAATTTTTCAACAGCGTCAGTTTCTGTCATATTTTCAAATGCTTTGGCACCGAATTCGTCTAATGATATTACAGCAGTATATCCTAATGCCTTTAAGTCCTCAGCCAGATGCATTTCCATCCGTTGCTGCAAAGCCCGATCGTTTTCCCGTATTAAACCCAGCACTAAAATTTTTTGATACACTACTACTTTTTCATCCTTTGCTTTCCAGGAAGAGGTAATTCTGGAAGAAGTACAGCCAGAAGCTAAGAGTACACTGGCCAGAAGGATAATGAGAAACTTTTTCATATCCTTTCGTTTGGAGGCAATTTATAGCAACTTCAAAGCTGAAACAATGACATTCATCAATTAAAAAGTATTCCAATATCAGTCGAATAAATCCTTAAATAAAAAATGGCCATCTTTTGAAAGATGACCTTCTGTGACTCCGTCAGGATTCAAACCTGAAACCTCCCCGACTTTATGTCGGGGTGCTCTGTTCAGTTGAGCCTATAAGCTCTTCGATTTTCCTTCTGCTTTTCCAACTTTTGATTTCCTTTTCTCTTTGTGTTGCATCCTGCTTAGTTTGATGACTTTCTGAAAAAACAATTTTCCAATCTTTAACCTTAGATGTAAAACCACTATGAGAACCTAAATGCTTTTGTAAACGATCGTGAACTGATTGCGAGGTAAACCCTACATAATATCGATCGAGTGTTGCAGAATAAAGTATATAAACTGTATACATAAAATAAAAAGGCCGGTAAAAATACCAGCCTTCTGTGACTCCGTCAGGATTCAAACCTGAAACCTCCCCGACCTTATGTCGGGGTGCTCTGTTCAGTTGAGCCTATAAGCTCTTCGATTTTCCTTCTGCTTTTCCAACTTTTGATTTCCTTTTCTCTTTGTGTTGCATCCTGCTTAGTTTGATGACTTTCTGAAAAAACAATTTTCCAATCTTTAACCTTAGATGTAAAACCACTATGAGAACCTAAATGCCTTTGTAAACGATCGTGAACTGATTACGAGGTAAACCCTACATAATATCGATCGAGTGTTGCAGAATAAAGTATATAAACTGTATACATAAAATAAAAAGGCCGGTAAAAATACCAGCCTTCTGTGACTCCGTCAGGATTCAAACCTGAAGCCTTCTGATCCGTAGTCAGATGCTCTATTCAGTTGAGCTACGGAGCCATTCCCGTTTAAGGGACGGCAAAGATAAGGGTTGGAGGTTTTTCACCCAAAACTCTGCAGAAATTTATTCCATTCCCGGCTGTTTTAATTTCCAACCTGTTTTGTTTTTTTCCTCATCCACCATCCGCTTTACATCAGCCAGTAATTTTTTGGAATCATAAATAATCCCGTCTTTAATCGTGTACTTCACTCCTCCCGCCCTGATGATTTTTCCATCGGGCATCAGACGGATTGCTCCTGTGCCATATAAGAGTTGCAAATTTTCCAAAGGATTTACATCGATCACCACAAAATCAGCCAGCTTTCCTACTTCAATGGTACCCAACTCTTTTTCAACACCCAACGCCTGTGCTGCGTATAAGGTGGCAGAACGGATTACTTCCAGCGGATGAAATCCTGCTTCTCTCAGTAGTTCCAGTTCCCGTATATAGCCAAATCCATAAAGCTGGTAAATAAATCCGTTATCGCTTCCGGCGGTTACCCGACCGCCTCGGTTTTTATATTCGTTTACAAACGTCATCCATAAACGATAGTTTTCTTTCCAGGCCACTTCCTGTTCTGTACCCCAACTGTGCCAGTAGCTGCCATGACTTATCATGCTTGGTTCATAAAATTTCCATAAGCTGGGTAAGGTATAATCTTCATGCCACTCTGCCCTGCGGGCCCGCATCAAATCACGGTTGGCGTCATAAATATTAAAGGTGGGATCAATGGTAAAATCAAGTCCTAATAATTCGTTCATTACTTTATTCCAATGATCGCTGTAAGGCGCTGCTGCTTGTTTCCATAATTTGCCGGCCTCCTCAAAACGATGCTGCTCATTACTGTAATTGTAAGTGAGCGGATAGTTTTGAATGGTTCTGTCTGTAAACAACGCTTCAGGCAAACCATACCAATGCTCCATGCTTGTTAATCCGCTGCGGGCGGAGTTGACAACATTCCACCTGGCCACATCCATTTGTGCATGATGACAGGCGCTCCGCAAACCCAGCTTTTTATTTTCACGCAGTGCGGCATCCATAATTTCAGGAGCTGCACCAAAGAACTTAATACCATCAGCCCCGTTCTTTGCATTTTGCCGAACCCATTCAACAGCCTGTTCCGGTGTAGCAATCGGCTGCTTGCTCCCCTGCCCGAAAGCCGTATAAGCAAACAATCTCGGAGCAGTTATTTTATTTTCCGCACTTAAACGTTTTTCTTCCAAGACCCAATCAAGACCGTTTCCACAGGATGGATCCCGAACTGTGGTAATGCCATGTGCCATCCATAATTTAAAAACATATTCAGCATATGCACCCTGACCAGTACCGCCAATATGGCCGTGCATGTCAATAAAACCGGGCATTATGTAATGACCGGTAAGATCCATTTCTCTTCCGCCTTCTTTCAGTTTTGGTCTTCTTGAATCGTTGATGGGCATACCACTACCCACACCTGCAATTTGCACAATGCGGTTTCCTTCCACTACAATATCCATCGGACCTGTGGGCGGTGCACCCGTACCATTAATCATAGTTACGCCCCGTAGAATCAATTGTGTGTAAGGGCCGGCACCTTCTTTTTTAAGAGGCGCTTTGGCAACTTGTGCAGATACATTAAGATTCAACAGCAAGACAATTGCTAAATAAATTTTTCTCATGTGTAGTTGGTTGTTCCGAAATTTACAACTTATCCTAACATGTTTAAATGAAAATTCAATTCTGGAGTGTTGGTAAAAATCATGAGCCCTATGTAAAAGCGGGTGTGGAAGAATTTACTAAACGCATCTCTAATTATTTTCCTGTGGAGTGGACCATCATTCCCCTGCCTAAAAACAGCGGCATGCTCAGTGAAGCCGATCTGAAGAAGAAAGAAGGAGAGCTGATTTTAAACTGGCTGCAAAAAGATGATTTTTTAATTGCCCTGGATGAAAGAGGTAAACAATTGAACAGTGAAGGCCTGGCTGAATTTATTATGAAACGAACCAATGAAAGCAGAAAGAACCTCGTGTTTTTAATTGGAGGCGCCTATGGCATTGATGAAGCAGTGATGAAACGTGCCGATTTTAAATGGAGTTTATCCCAACTGGTTTTTCCGCATCAACTGGTACGACTGATACTGGCCGAACAGGTGTACAGGGCCTGTACTATTTTACGGAATGAGAAATACCATCACAGTTAAACCAAGAAAGATTACTGGAATACGGACTATTGAGCATTTGTAATTAGCTTTGAACAAACCAATCATATGGAGTTTACACTTACGCTTACCATCATTATTATTACCTGTATTATTTCGTTCACGGCGTTTAACAACGAAAAAGTGATCAACGACCTCATCTTCTGGCCGCCCATGGTAAAGAACAAAAACCAGTATTACAGGTTTATTACCTCAGGATTTATACATGCAGACATCGGTCACCTGGCCTTTAATATGATTACACTCTATTTCTTTGGCCGGGTAATGGAAGCATTTTATGTTGCCAAAATCGGCAAAATTGGTTTTATATTGTTTTATATCGCCGGCATCATCATCAGTGAAATACCTTCTTACTTTAAACATAGAGATAATTATCACTACAGGAGTCTTGGAGCCAGCGGTGCTGTAACGGCTGTTTTGTTTTCGTTTATACTGTTATCACCGTGGTCCACTTTGTATGTATTTTTTCTTCCCTTACCTGCAATTGTATTTGCAGTGATTTACCTAGTATACACTGCGTATATGAATAAACGTGGCGGTGATTATATTAATCACAGTGCCCATTTATGGGGAGCCATCTGGGGCATTGTGTTTACAGCACTCATGGAGCCGAGAGTAATTCCGCATTTTATTGAACAATTACTCAAACCCAGTTTCAATTTGTAAGATGGTTTGAGTAGTTGGCAAAAGTTTAAAACGTTCATCAATACGCATGCCCACTACCCAGATGATCTTTTTATTACTTTCCAGCACCCACACATTTTCCTTTTGCGTTTTGGAAAGTTTCTGATCAATAAAAAAACGGGCCAGCTTTTTTTTCTTTTTCATACCCAAGGGATAAAAATAATCTCCGTGCTTCCACTTGCGGAGCAGTAATGGAAATTCAATCTTTGATGCGTCCAGCATAGCAATGTTGGGAGCATTTGGAATGGATGTCTGTGAATTGGTTAATGTCTTCACCTGAATGTTTCCAATCCCCAACTCCCAATTACCGACTCTTTGAATTGCAAAATGCTGGGCATTGCTGTCAGCTGCCGGTGCAATAATGAGCCAATGCCTGTGTTTGATGATGCGGAAATAAAAGGCAGGTGAGTCGATGAATTTTCCTGATGCAGCATTACAAAGTTTCAATACTTCATCAATCTGCTTTTCAGCAAAACCATATTCTTTGATAATCTCATACATTAAAGCCTTGTTATTGTATTGCAGCAATTGCTTTATTGGAATATGAACCTCTGCACCCTTTTGCCTGCAAAGCTTTTTGATGATGAGTTGTGTTGACAGTTGGTACAACTGTTCAATTTCTTTAAACCGCTGAATATTATCCTGCAGATTTTGTTTTACCTGCGGATACACTTTTTCTACCTGTGGAATTATTTCGTTTCTGAAAAAGTTACGGGTGTATTTGGACGATTGATTGGAAGCATCTTCCCGCCACTGCAGGTTGTTTTCCCGTGCATAAGCGATCAACTCTTCTTTTGTAAAACTCAGTAATGGCCGTTTTACATCACCATAACTCACAGGAATACCTGTTAATCCGTGCAGACCTGTGCCACGGAAAAAATTCATGAGCAGGGTTTCGTTATTATCATCAGCATGGTGGGCGGTGAGAAGCTGAATGGTGAATGGTGAATGGTGAATGGGTACACCACTGTCTGATGCCCCAGTCTGACTGGATTCATTATTGACAATTGACCATTCACTATTCACTAATTCTTCAAACCATTCATACCGCAACACTCTTGCCGCTTCCTGGATGGAAAGTTTTTGTTCAAATGCATAAGCAACTGTATCAAACTTTTTTACATGAACTGTAACATTGTATTTACTGCCGAGTGATTGTACAAATAACTCATCTGCATCACTCTCTTCTTTACGTAATTGAAAATTACAATGAGCAATAGAAAATGAATAGCCTCCTTTGGCACACAGATCTACCAGCACCACGCTATCAACACCACCACTGACCGCCAACATGAGTTGTTGATCTTTGGTGAAAAGATGATTGCGATTGATATAATCAGAAAATATTTTAATCATTCTGTAATCAGGTATTTATAAACGCCTAAAATCCCTAAAGAAATGAAAACGATTGACAGCAAGAGAAAGAGGTAAAAGAGCTTCGAAAAATCAAATGATATTTTCAAAATAAAATCTTTGGGATTGTCAATCTTATAAATAACTTTCACCTTTTGCCCCTCTTTCAAAATGAAAGGTGGCAAAGCTATATTAGCTTTCTCAGTAATGAGAACTCCATTCTGAGTTTGAAATCTAATAATTGGAAATCTTGAGTTATTAGAAAGGCTATCAATATTCTCAAATCCGTTTATGACCCCTTCTACTTCAATTCCATTTTCAAGAATTTTCTTATTTTTTTGTTTAACGAAAAATATAACACACATAACTACTGTGCCTGTAATTAGAAAAATCAAGGAAACAAAAATATCGTTCATAAATCCATTTTTTTTAGATGAATAATATTAATACAGTACAAGTGTGCGACGCAAAACCGCTGCCATGAAATACCAAAGATTGTAACCAAAAACTACCATCCTAAAACGTCAACTCTTCCCAGGCACTTCTTAATTCTCCAAATGCATGCTGGTCTCCTTTTTCTTTCGCCATGTGCATTCCTTTTTCATAAACGGCGATGGCTTCCTGTTCCTTTCCGTTCCGCTCCAGCAGTTTGGCCAAATGATAATAACTGCCTACATAACCCGGCTCCCGCTCCAGCAATTGCTCAAACAAAACCTGTGCAGCCCCATCATCTCCTGCCTTTATATATTCCAATGCCAATGCATGATTTAAAAAGCTGTCGTGCGGGTTGGTTGTTAGCATTTCCTTAATTCGTTCAACTCTGTCCATCAGTAAAAATATTTTCTTTGCAAACTTTTGTTAGTGTAACCTGTTTTGCCTTTATCTTTGTATAGTTGCATAAACAACTAATTTTATCACATCTATAAACTTCGCTTGCATGAAGATTCTTGTTTGTATCAGTAAAACGCCGGACACCACGGCAAAAATAGCCTTCACAGATAACAACACAAAGTTTGCACAGGATGGCGTACAATGGATTATCAACCCGTACGATGAATGGTATGCGCTTGTGCGTGCTATTGAACTGAAAGAAAAAGATGCTTCCACTGTCATTCACCTTGTAACGGTAGGCGGTGCTGATACAGAACCCATCATCCGTAAGGCATTGGCACTGGGCGGTGATGAGGCTATTCGTGTAAATACAGATAGCGCTGACAGTTTCACCATTGCAACACAAATTGCAGAGGTAGCTAAAAGCGGTGGTTATGATTTGATTTTTACCGGGAAAGAAACCATTGATTACAACGGTTCATCCATCGGCGGTATGGTGGCAGAATTGCTGGATATGCCATATGTATCACTGGCTACAAAATTTGATCTCAACGGAACAACAGCAACCATCAACCGTGAAATTGAAGGCGGTGAAGAAACCTGTGAAGTGAGTTTGCCTGTAGTAGTGAGTTGTCAAAAAGGAATGGCGGAGCAACGCATCCCTAACATGAAAGGTATTATGGGTGCACGTACCAAGCCTTTGAAAGTGGTGGAACCAGCAGCTGTTGATGCTTTAACATCTGTTGCGTCTTTTGAATTACCTCCTGCCAAAGCAGGCGTAAAGTTGGTGGACGCAGAGAATGTAGGCGAACTTATAAGATTACTTCACGAAGAAGCAAAAGTGTTTTAATAGAATCATCAAATTTTCAAATTCTCAAATTATCAAATAATGTCTGTTCTAATTTTCATAGACTCCGCCGATGGCCACGTAAAAAAATCCTCGTTCGAAGCCTTAACCTATGGTGCACAGTTAGCCAAACAACTCGGCACAAGTGCTGAAGCGGTTTTATTGGGAACCGTAAGTGATGATGTGGCTGCATTGGGTAAATATGGTGTTTCAAAAATTCATCACGCAACTAGTGACGTGTTCAATCATGTAGATGCACAGCTTTATACAAAAGCCATTGCAGAAGCTGCTGCAGCAACTAATGCAACAGTGATTGTCATATCAAACAATCTTACAGGAAAAGCAGTAGCGCCACGTTTAAGTGCACGAATGAAAGCAGGTTTGGTGAGCGGCGCAGTTGGATTACCTGATACTACTAACGGATTTGTTGTTCGCAAAGGTGTTTTCAGCGGTAAAGCATTTGCTAACATCAGTGTGAACACAGCCACAAAAATCATAGCTATCAGCCCTAATTCGTTTTCAACCATTGCCGGTGAAGGCACCGCAGAAGTAGTTGCGTTTAACCCGGCTGTTGATGCACCAAAGATAAAAGTAA
Source organism: Lacibacter sp. (assembly GCA_050916065.1). Classification (GTDB taxonomy): domain Bacteria; phylum Bacteroidota; class Bacteroidia; order Chitinophagales; family Chitinophagaceae; genus Lacibacter. Next base: position 846,466 of record CP051137.1, on the reverse strand, counting down.
CGGCTACCAATAAGGTAACCGGACAAGTTCCTTTGAGCGAAGCAGAATTAGTTGTAAGCGGAGGCCGTGGTTTAAAAGGACCTGAAAACTGGGGTATGATCGAAGAGCTGGCCGGATTGCTGGGTGCAGCTACAGCCTGCAGCCGTGCGGTGGCAGATGCTCATTGGCGCCCACATCATGAGCATGTAGGACAAACCGGTGGCGCCATCGCACCTAATTTATATGTTGCCATTGGCATCAGTGGTGCCATTCAGCATCTGGCAGGCGTGAACAGAAGTAAAGTAATTGTAGTGATTAATAAAGACCCTGAAGCTCCTTTCTTTAAAGCAGCTGACTACGGTATCGTAGGCGATGCATTTGAAGTAGTTCCTAAAATGATTCAGGAAGTAAAGAAGTTAAAGGGAGTGGCTTGAGCGTGAATAGTGAATAGTCAATAGTGAATAAAAATTTGGGCAGTCAACAAAAGCCGGAATATCAACAGGTGTTCCGGCTTTTTGCTATACCTCCGCTTCGCTTCGGTGCCACTTCAATCCGGCAGCCCTTCATCATTTTTACTACTATCATCAACCGGGCTATTGAACCATCTTCAACTATAAAATTCTTTGCGCCTTTGCACCCTGGTGGTAAAAACATCTTCCATTCTTTTATTCAAACCAAAGCCCTTAAATTTGCCCGAAGGTTATGAAAAAGATAGAACTGGAAATCATTGCACTTTCTCACAGTATCACCCAAACACACAGTTATGCCGTAGTATTGGGCGAGGTAAACGGCCTGCGCCGTCTCCCCATTGTGATCGGTGGTTTTGAAGCCCAGGCTATTGCCGTAGCGCTGGAGCGTATGCAACCCAGCCGCCCCCTCACCCATGACCTCATGAAAAATTTCATGCTGGCGTTTAATGTAGAGCTGCATGAAATTGTGATCAACGATCTGCAGGAAGGTATCTTCTATTCCAAACTGCTCTGCTCAACAGACAATGATACAGTGGAAATTGACAGTCGCACCAGCGATGCACTGGCCCTGGCTGTACGTTTTGGTTGCCCCATTTATACGTATGAGCACATCCTGGAAAGTGCCGGTATTATGATGGAAGATGAAGAGAAGAAGAGAGAAGAAGTACCTGTTACCGCCGGCAGCGATGAAAAAGGTGATTTAAAAAGCATGAGCTTAGACGAACTGCAAACCCTGCTCAATGAAGTACTGGAGCAGGAAGATTATATCCGTGCCATCGCCATCCGTGATGAAATCAGCAACCGGAAAAAGTAATTGTGAAGAAGCAATACACTTCTTCACTTCTCATTTTTGATTTTTCATTTCTCATTTACCATGATTGTCTTTCCCAACTGTAAAATCAATCTCGGCTTACAGATCCTCAACAAACGGGAAGACGGCTATCATAACCTGGCAACCATTTTTTATCCCATCGGCTGGAAAGATATTGTGGAAGTGGTGAGGAGAGACGACGGACCACGGACAACAGACGAGGGCAAGACCCTGAGCGAAGTCGAAGGGCTTGAGCATCCTGAGCGTAGTCGAAGGATTGAGCGAAGTCATGATAACAACATTCATTTTTCTTCATCCGGTTTAGCAGTAGCAGGCGATCCTCAAAACAATCTCTGCATAAAAGCCTACAACTTATTAAAGAAAGATTTCCCTTCGCTCCCACCCGTACACATGCATTTGCACAAAACCATTCCCATGGGTGCAGGACTGGGCGGCGGCAGTGCCGATGGTGCATTTACCTTGAAACTGCTGAATGAAAAATTTCAACTGGGATTATCAAAACAACAGTTAATTGATTATGCGTTGCAGTTGGGTAGTGATTGTCCGTTCTTTATCCTCAACCAACCTGTTTATGCAACCGGCAGAGGTGAAGTGATGGAGCAGATTGCATTGGATTTGAGCAAATATCAGTTTGTAATAGTCAATCCAGGCATTCATGTAAAAACAAGTTGGGCTTTTGCACAGGTGTCTGGCCGCTTAGAGCGGCCTGACACCTACGTTGATATAAGAACCATTATTCAACAACCCATCCACACCTGGAAAGAACGACTCATCAATGATTTTGAAGCACCCGTTTGCAAGGCCCATCCTGAAATTGCAGCCATTAAAGAAGAACTATATAATGCCGGTGCATTGTATGCAAGTATGACGGGCAGCGGGAGTACGGTGTTTGGAATTTTTGAACACATTGAAAGCCATCAACTGTCATTTGATAGAAACTATATCCAAAAAATTGTCAACGGCTAGAGCCCGGTTATTAAACTGAAAGCCAAGGAAGTACTTTATCACTTGAGCAACACCACAAAACCTCCGTTTTTCTTCATATTAATTTTCAATTTAGAACGGTTGTTCAGTTTCATCTTCTGCATTGCTACTTTGTTGTGAGCATCAACTGCATCATCCGTACAAACTGTTGCGTTGAATTCCCTTTTTAAAAACTCAAGCGACAATTCTATGGTTCGTTCTTCTGCACTATTTAAACCTGCAATCAACCATTTTGTTCCTTTTCTTCTTGCAATAACTGCATAAGCATCAGGATGCCCTGCAATAAGCTTTGTTTCATCCCAAGCTGCTTCTGCTTCCTGCAACAATTCTTTTACGGGAGAGTTCAGGTATTGCTCAGGCGCATCAGCCATACACACCCAGCCGCTTTCAAAGGCAAAAGCACAAGCGGTTTCATGCGCATAGGTTGTGGTGCGTAATGGCGAAGAATAAACAGTGGGTGTATAGTCCATTGGGCCAATTACATTTCTTGTAAACACCAATGAGACATTATGCAATGCCGTTGGTGGTTTTGGATTGCCACTCCAATATTGTTCGCCGCCCATTACACCTTCCTGTGTCATTAGATTGGGAAATGTTCGTCGTTCGCCTCTGGGCGTATACTCCCCATGAAAGCTCACCATTAATCCAAATGACAAGGCATCTGTGAGGCAATCATAACGAAAATCACATGCTTCCTTTGAAAGCGAATTGATAAAATCAATCTTAATACCGTCAAGTCCCAGCTCTTTATACTTGCTGAAAATGAATTTTCTTTTTTCAGCTGTATTCAAATTACGTCGTTCATCCCAGCCATATACTTTCAATCCTTTACGGTGAGCATAATCCGTTACTTCTTTAATCCAGGGTGTAGTAAGCCATTTATCAACTGCCAAATCAGGCGAACCGATTAACGATACATCAAACTCCAATACTTTCCACTTCATTTCCGCAGCAGCATCCGCATAGTTCTTCAATACGGTTTTATCCTGATTGGCGTTATGATTGGCCCACCAGGGAAACACAGCTACCCCCGCTTCAAATTGATACTTACTTTTTTTGGCAGGCGGGTTGAGATTTTCTGCCAAGGTACTTTCAACAATCGAAGCTAATTTATCGCCTATTACAACCATTCGCCATGGGGTTGAAAAATGGGGAGGCGCTTTTATCTGATAGGTTTCATTGGCCAGCAATTCTTCAAAACGGCCTTTGTATTCATCCCGCATTTTCAAACGGGGATAATTCCATGTTATTTGTAATTCACGATTTTTATTGATTCCTGTGAGAGAGGATGCAATAGAACGACCCAGCACATCTGCTTCATGCAGGAGCAGCCATTGGTGCTGCTGAGTTTCGGCAAGAATTGGTAAATTATAAATAGTATGGTTAATGGAATCTATATCCCTTCTCAGGTAATAATTCTCACAATCGTCTTTGTATTCCATGGCCCAGGTACTTGTTTGCTTTGGTAATACAAAAGCCGTTTGTTCCGCAATAACAAGAGCTGCTTCTTTGTTTTCAACGGCATACCTAAAGGCAAAGCCGTCATTATAAGCCCGCATGATGAGATGGGTAATAAAGCCTGATTGATTTTTAAAGCTGATGATTCGCTCCTTAGCAAAATTTCGATAGCTGTTTGTTTTACCTGTAATTGATGTGTACGTTTCGTTGATGAGCCGGTCATTTGTGTCGAGTATTGTTGCATTATTGTCAATAACTGTTGATTGACCTTCAAAACTTAGACCTCCTGTTTTTATTTTCATCACTTCCTTATTGCTGCAATAAACAGTGAGCAACCAAAAACTGTCATTCTTGCTCAATAAAACTTTAATAACACCATTGGGTGAAACAAGTGTTTGCGTTGGAGGAATTTGAGAGGAAGAAATAAAGACAATACAGAATAAAACAGAAATAATCCTTGCCATTTGCTCAATCGATTTCTGTAAAGACAAGCAAATTGCAGAAAGTACGTAAGCTTCAGGAAACTTTTATTGTTTTATGAAAAAAACGCGTCAAAGACTTTGAAGCATCCGCTTGTAAAGCTTATCCTGAAATTGCAGCTATTAAAGCGAGTTATACTATGCAGGCGCTTTTTATGTAAGTGTGGCGGGAAGTGTAAGTTCGGTATAGGTTGTACGAGAGAAAAAGTATTCTTCAATTAAAAAGTACAAAATCATTAATTGTTAAATGTAGCTTCTTAAAAGTTTAATGAATTTCTTCTCGGAGTATTTCTGCAAGCTCGTTTCCCCTTAAATCTCTTGCAATGATTTTTCCATTCGGGTCTATCAAAAAGTTTGAAGGGATGCCTCTTCCAAAAAGATTCAGAATATCTATAATTTCACTTCTCCATCCTTTAAAATCACAAACTTGAACCCAGGTCATACTGTCTTGCTGAGTGGCTTTTAACCATTCATTTTTCTCATTTACTAGGTCGATTGAAAAAGATACAATTTCAAAACCTCTATCTCGATACTTCTTATACACTTCAAGATGATACGGTGTTTCTTTTCTGCAAGGTACACACCAGCTTGCCCAAAAATCTAGTAATACATACCTTCCCCTTAACGAAAGTAATTCATAGCTCTTTCCATTCATATCCATGAAAGATAGGTTAGGAATAACTGTCCCAATTGCAACTTTTTCTTCTTTAAGAATGAAGTCATATATGAATTTTCCTTTCCGTGAAACTTGAACTCTTTCAGTAAAAAATGTATAAAATGATTTTATTGTATCCAACGGCAATCTGTGCAAATAAGGCGTAAGTAAATCTGGGCTGATAAAAGAGTTCCTGTTTGAACGTAAAAAGAAAAACACGTTATCATCGACTTCTTTTTGATAGAAAGGCATCCTTTCTTCCCATAATTTTTCAACAAGTAAATCATTCCCTGATTCTTTGGCTAGAATTAGAGAATCCAATAGGGTTTTCCACTTTAACTCAATAGAATCATATGTTGACAGATATTGCTGCCATTCTTTTTGCGACAAAGAACCTTCGATTATAGCATTATTATACGCATTTAAGGTAACTTGAATAGTAATCTCTCCCGGTTCAATATAAAATTCCAGTTCATTCAATCTGTTTTTTCCCGCAGATTCATCAGGAATAAAAAGGGTTGCCCTCACAGGCTCATTTATGTATCCTTTGAAATGAAACTGTCCTCTTTGTATTTCAGCAGTATCTCTATAATAAACGCTATTCCCATTAAAATAGTTAATAAATATTTTACCATGAGGTTTTCCTTTAATCTTCCCTTTTAGTATAAAAGTAGCGTTATCTTGCGCTGAATCAGAGAGCCAGAGGAAAAGGCAACAAACAATAAGAAAATATTGTTTCATAGTTTTATAAATGCTATTGGTAAGAAATTGGTTTTATTAGAAGAGGATGCAAAACATCACTTATTCCACATCCCTCAACAACCCCTCCACATCCAATCGCTCTGTTACCATCATCAAATTACCTTCCTCATCTATCGGCCATTCTTCTTTCGGTTTGTCCCAATACAATTCCACACCATTACGATCCGGATCGTTCAGATAAATGGCTTCACTCACACCGTGGTCACTGGCTCCGGTTAAAGGATAATTGGCCTCCATCAGCCGTTTTAAAATCACCGCTAAATCCTTTCTTGTGGGATATAAAATAGCAGTATGGTACAAACCGGCAGTATTCACGGGAGCCGGCCCAGCATTTTTACTGTGCCAGTTATTTAACCCGATATGATGATGATAACCTCCTGCGGAAAGAAACACAGCACTGTTACCATAATACTGCATCACTTCAAAGCCCAGCAGGTCTTTGTAAAATTGCAAGGAGCGTTCCAGGTCACTTACTTTTAAATGCACATGACCGATGCAGGTTTGAGGGGGAACTGAATAGCTCATAATTTTTTATTGAAAGTACAAAACGAATATAATAAGCCTTTAGCACAGCGGATGATGAAAAGAATTACTTCAGTATTTAATCACAGTAGTATTCAAGCTAAATCAGGGAGCCCCTCCGATTTCGGGCCGTAATCGAAATCGGGCTCTTTTTTGGTTACTTTTTGGAGAAGCAAAAAGTGACAAAAAACATGAAGGAGTTAAAAAGCAGCTTCAGGGCCCGGCAATTTTTTTACTTCAACCCGAATAACTATTTTTGCACCGAATGAAAATCGGAACTCACTTCCTCCACTTCAACTTAGATTTCCTCAATCATCGAGGATAAGAAACCCTCTATCCCTTAAAGGGGGACTTTTAAACAGTTTCTCTGCTGTCAAGCATTATCCATTTTCAATTAAATAATTATCAATTATCTATATGCATTCAACTATTGCCGTTTCGGCCAATACACAATCTTATATTGATCGTGAAGAACGATTTGGTGCCCACAATTATCATCCCTTACCCGTAGTACTCAAAAGAGGCGAAGGCGTTTTTATGTGGGATGTGGACAATAAATGTTACTATGATTTCCTCAGCGGTTACTCCGCCGTAAACCAGGGACATTGTCATCCCAAAATTGTAAATGCCTTAATTGAACAGGCGCAGCAATTGACTTTAACCTCACGTGCTTTTCATAACAACCTGTTGGGCGAATATGAAGAATATATCACCCGTTATTTTGGTTACGATAAAGTGTTGCCCATGAATACCGGTGTGGAAGCCGTGGAAACGGCCATCAAACTGGCACGCCGCTGGGGTTATACAGTGAAAGGCATTGAAGAAAACAAAGCAAAGATCATTGTATGTGCCCATAACTTTCATGGCCGCACCAGCACAGTGATCTCGTTTAGCACGGATCCCAGCTCCTATTCAAAGTTCGGACCTTACATGCCCGGCTTCAAAGTAATTCCTTACAATGACCTGGAAGCTTTGCAGGAAGCTTTGGATGATAAAAATGTATGCGGCTTTTTAGTAGAGCCCATCCAGGGTGAAGCAGGTGTGGTGGTGCCGGATGAAGGCTATCTCTCTACCGCCAAACAATATTGCGAAGCAGCCAATGTACTTTTCATTGGTGATGAAATACAAACAGGTTTATGCCGCACCGGTAAAATGCTCGCTTGTGATCATGAAAATGTACGTCCTGACATTCTGATATTAGGAAAAGCATTAAGCGGCGGTACCATTCCGGTAAGTGCAGTATTGGCTGATGATGAAATTATGATGACTATTAAACCCGGTGAACATGGAAGTACCTATGGTGGCAATCCCTTAGCATGTGCTGTTGCCATGGCATCTTTACAGGTGTTGAAAGATGAAAACATGGCGGAGAATGCAGAACGGCTGGGCAAACTGTTGAGAGATGAATTGAATGCTTTGAATTCGCCTTATATCAGTTTAGTACGTGGCAAAGGTTTATTGAATGCGATCGTAATTAAGCATACCAATCCGGAAGCTGCATGGGATTTATGTATGGAAATGAAAGAGAACGGATTGCTGGCCAAACCTACGCATGGTGATAAGATCCGCCTGGCGCCACCATTAGTGATTACTGAAGAACAAATTCACGAATGCGTAAGCATCATTGAAAAAAGTTTGAAGGTGCTGGGATGATTTTCACGCAAGGACACAAGGGAGCAAAATAACTATAAAGAAGAATAGACAGTCTCAAAATTCCTTTGCGCCTTGGTTTCTTTGCGGCTTTGCGTGAAATGTATTTTATTCCATTTTTCATAAAAGCGCATTTCTTTGCACCGTGCAATCAAAGAATATTACCTCCTCACTCATCATCGGTTTAATTGATGGTATCCGCAGCCCGTTGATACTGGCTGCCACCATGACGTTTATTAAAATATCGCAGGAGCGGTTTCAATGGGTGTTTGCAATTTATTTACCGGTAAGTGCCCTCATCCTCGGGCTTGGTCATTGGTTCACGTTAAAAAGCGAAAACAAATCAGCTACCGGCGAAGCCTTACAAAAAGAAAGAGAGATTTATCAAAAAATCGGATTGCCTGTACAGGATGAGGATCATCCGCAACGCCAACCGGAATATGTTCCGGACACCTTCAATCCTTCTTTAAGAGTAGCCTTGTTCTATCTTGCGGGCGGCATCCTTGTGTTTCTTCCTTTTTTGTTAACAGCACCTTTGGAAAAAGCATTACTCATTGCGTTGCTCATCAGTCTGCCTGTATTAACCGTTTGCTCCTTAGTAAAAGCCCGGTTTTATAAGGTGGCCGCAGGCATGGAAATAGTGAGAACCACCTTGCTCCCCTTTGTGGCCATTGGGTTGATTTATGGCATCTTGCAATTGTTCCAATAAGTTCTGTAACGGTGCATCCCTGCTTGAAACCCACGCCGAACCCTTAAATTTGCAGCCAATTCATCAACACCATGAGCGAAGAGAAAAGCCTGAACTTTATTGAAGAAATTATTGAAGCGGATTTAAAGAGCGGCAAGCATCAATCCATCCTCACTCGTTTTCCACCGGAGCCCAACGGGTATTTGCATATCGGCCATAGTAAAAGTATTTGCTTAAACTTTGGTTTGGCTATCAAGTATGGCGGTAAAACCAATCTTCGCTTTGATGATACCAACCCTGTTACAGAAGACACAGAATATGTAGAAAGCATCAAGGATGATATCCGCTGGCTGGGTTTTGAGTGGGCCAATGAATTTTATGCATCCGATTACTTTGAACAGTTGTATGAATTTGCAGTGAAGCTCATCAAAAAAGGCCTGGCTTATGTAGATGACAGTAAGAGCGAAGAGATCGCCAAACAAAAAGGCACACCCACCACTCCGGGTGTTCGTAACCAATATGCAGAAAGAAGCGTGGAAGAAAACCTGCAACTTTTTGCAGATATGCGTGCCGGCAAGTATAAAGACGGCGAAAAGGTAGTGAGGGCAAAGATTGATATGACCAGTCCCAACATGCACATGCGTGACCCCATCATCTACCGCATCAAGCATGCGCATCATCACCGCACGGGAGATGCCTGGTGCATTTACCCCATGTATGATTTTGCACATGGACAAAGTGATTCGATTGAACAGATCACCCACAGTATTTGCACACTGGAGTTTATTCCGCATCGTCCATTGTATGACTGGTGTATTGAAAACCTGGAAATCTTTCCTTCTAAACAATATGAGTTTGCCCGTTTGAATCTGAATTACACAGTAATGAGCAAACGCAAACTGTTGCAACTGGTGAATGAAAAACATGTGAGTGGCTGGGATGATCCACGCATGCCCACCATCAGTGGTTTGCGGAGAAGAGGCTATACACCGGAAAGCATCCGTGATTTTGCTGAGCGTGTAGGTGTAGCCAAGAGAGATAATTTAATTGAGTTCAGTTTGCTGGAGTTTTGTGTACGGGAACATCTCAATAAGATAGCTTTGCGCCGCATGGTGGTGTTTAATCCCATTAAAGTGGTCATTACCAATTACCCGGAAGGTCAAGCTGAGCAGTTGAGTACAGAAAATAATCCTGAAGATGTAAATGGTGGTGTCCGTCAAATTCCTTTCAGTAAAGAGATTCTGATTGATGCGGATGATTTCATGGAAAATCCGCCCAAGAAATACTTCCGTTTATCACCCGGTGGTAAAGTGCGTTTGAAGAGTGCCTACATCATTCAATGCGATGAAGTAGTGAAGAATGATGATGGAAGCATTAAAGAACTGCATTGCTCCTACTTTCCTGAAAGTAAAAGCGGAAGCGATACCAGCGGCATTAAAGTACAGGGCACTTTGCATTGGGTAAATGCAGCTGATGCAGTGGAAGTAGAAGTAAGAGAATATGACCGCTTGTTCCGTGTAGAAAACCCGGCCAGCGAAGAAGGTGATTTTAAAGACTATATCAACCCGGACAGTTTGACGGTTGTAAAAGGTTATGCGGAGCCATCTATTAAAGATGCAAGACCTGCAGACCGATTCCAGTTTTTACGGAAAGGATACTATTGCCTGGATAAAGACAGCGCTGATGATAAATTCGTTTTCAACAGGACCGTTACGTTGAAGGATGGATGGAGTAAAGGCAAATAAATTTTGAGAAAAGCATTTATAAAGTTCCGGGTTGTTTGTTACGGCCTGGGACTTTTTACTTTCATATCCGGAAGTACCGTCATCACCAATACAATAAAAGCTGCTGCCACATAAATATAAAGCCAGAAAAATCGATCAGGACATTCCCCGTTACGGCAGGTTGAAAGCAGAAACAGGTTACGCAATGCCCACGCAAAATTGATAGCACCTAAAAAAGGATTAATGCGTTTGGCCCAGATCATAGGCAATAAAAAACAAAGAGTAATCGGCACCATGAGATAGCTGTTCATCAAAGCCGGTTTACCAAAAACCGTTTTAGTTGCAGCCCCAAAGCCTGTTACTTCGGTTTGAATACTGGGGATATAAATCCACGGCATAAACGCAACGGTTAGCATGATGGCTCCGGCGAGAATTCCGATATAATTGGAGTACTTCATTGTTCAATAGAATTAAGAACGTACAAGAGTGCGACGCAACAAAAGTTTAATAGCAGCACAATAGCATGTAACACCCTAGAAATAATAAAGGATTACTGTGTAATCCTTTAATTGGAGGTCCCGATCCCGCCTCAAAGCGGGATGTAGGAGCTTTTGCAGAACTCTGCCTATCCGCCTAAACATCGGCGGACACAGGACTCCCAAATTTCATTTCAAATAACTGCATAAAAAAAGCGAAGATGCTATCAACGCTTTTATTTTTTGAGGTCCCGAGCGGATTCGAACCGCTGTAGGAGCTTTTGCAGAGCTCTGCCTAGCCACTCGGCCACAGGACCGTTACCATCATTCCGCTTCAGTCAACTGAACCGATTGATGAGGTGCAAATGTAGTATATTCGGGCAAAATGACCCAATCCTTATGCAACGAATTGCTGAAAGTGAGTTAATCATTAACAGTCGTGGCGCTGTTTATCATTTAGACGTAAGGCCGGAAGAACTTGCCCCTACCATCATCACCGTTGGCGACCCTTACCGTGTAGCCAAAGTGAGCAAGTATTTTGATTCGATTGAATATAAAAATCAACACCGGGAATTCATTACACATACAGGATATGTTGGCAAAAAAAGGATCAGTTGCGTTTCTACCGGTATCGGCCCGGACAATATTGATATTGTAATGAATGAACTGGATGCACTGGTAAATATTGATTTTGAAACAAGAACCATTAAGCCGCAACTCACCTCGCTTCAAATTATGCGTATGGGTACCAGCGGAGCCCTGCAGCCACACATTAATGTTGATGATTTAGTAGTTTCCACACATGGACTTGGCATTGATAACCTTTTGCATTTCTACCGTCATCAAAACAATGAAGAAGAAAAGCAATTGGTTCATGCATTTGTAACGCACACGCAAATACAGGACAGTTTATCACAACCTTATATTGCCGGTTGCGGCAGCCAACTGCTGAAACATTTTGTAGAAGGTTATCATCACGGCATTACGGTTACCTGCCCGGGATTTTACGGTCCACAGGGAAGAGTGTTACGATTAGGACTGATGCATCCTGGCTTTGTAGATCGGTTAACCACATTTGCATTTGGCAATCACCGCATTACTAATTTTGAAATGGAAACCAGCGCTATTTACGGGCTGGGTAAACTGCTGGGCCACCAATGCTTATCGATGAACGTAATTGTTGCCAACAGGGTGAAAAAAGAATTCAGTAAAGACGGCAATGCAGCGGTAGAGACTTTAATTAAAAAATCATTGAGCATTATTGAAGGCATATGAAGATTGCGTTTTCAAAATACCATGGCACCGGAAATGATTTTGTTATACTGGATAACAGGGAAGGCATTTATTCAAACCTTACCAGGGAGCAGGTAGCCTTTATCTGCGACCGTCATTTTGGAATCGGGGCTGATGGATTAATGATGCTGCAACTAAAAGATCACTATCACTTTGAAATGATTTATTTCAACGCCGATGGTGGAGAAAGCAGTATGTGCGGAAATGGTGGCCGTTGCCTGGTAGCTTTTGCAAAAAAGTTAGGTGTAATTAAAGACAAAGCTCATTTTATTGCAACCGATGGTCCGCATGAAGCGACTATTAATGAACGAGACCATGTGGAGTTGAAAATGAAAGATGTAACAGCTATTGAAAGATTTACAGATCACAGCATTTTAAATACCGGATCGCCCCATTATGTCAAATGGGTCAATACAACTGAGCAGGTAGATGTATTTCATGAAGGACGATCCATCAGGTACAATGAAAAATTTGGTGGTGCAGGCATCAACGTTAACTTTGTAAGTGTTCAACCCCATACAATCGATGTGCGAACTTATGAACGGGGGGTTGAAAACGAAACCTTATCATGCGGCACCGGTGTTACTGCTTCTGCCATTGCAGCCTTTGCTGACGCAACAGAACCACAAAACATAACAGTAAAAACACCCGGCGGCACCTTATCAGTAAAATTTAAACCAACCGGAAATTCAAAGTTTGAAGATGTTTGGCTTTGCGGCCCGGCCACTTTTGTATTTGATGGGAGTATAACCCTCTAACTAAAAAAATCACCAACAGCTATGCAGGTTAAGAACTATCATCTTGATAAATATCAAATCATCTCAAGCACTGAGTCTATTGTTGAGGAAATTTTGCGTGTTTGCCGAAACATGGATCCAGATCGCTTTTTTTATAAAGATGAAAGATGGTCTGCAGCAGAAAACCTGGAACATTTAAGACTATCATTATCCCAAAGCTGGAAAGGATTGTTTATTCCAAAGTTCATCTCCAAGTATCTTTTTAAAAAACCTGTACACGAGTCACTCCCGTATGAAGAACTGCAGGAGAAATATAAAGCAGCGCTTTCAAACGGAGCAAAGGCGACAAAGGAATACATTCCAAAAGTTGATAAAAATAAACTTTCCAAAGATTCAATAATTGAACATTTTGAGACTACCGTAAACCGCTATTTAAACGAGGTAAGATACTACTGGGAAGATGAGAATATTGACTGTTATCAGTTTCCCCACCCCATACTTGGTAACATTACAGCTAGAGAGCTGATGTACTTCAATATTTTTCATTGCTGGCACCACTTCAACACCATGCGTCAGCGTAACAGCCAGGGCATTGAACTTTAGTGAGCACTGAATGCTAATGGGCTTTACCTTTGCGCCGCCATGCTTCAATTTTTTAAAAATGAAAACGGCCAGACATTGGCCATTGACAAACCTGAAAACGGGGCATGGGTGAATATTGTTCCCCCGCTTAAGCAGGAAGAATTTCATGAAATTTCAGAAGAGCTCAACATACCGCTGGACTTTTTAAGCGACTCTTTGGATATTGATGAACGCAGCCGTTATGAACTGGAAGACAATGTAAAGCTCATCGTTATTAAAACCCCCACTGAAAACAATTCCTTTAACGATAGCGATGCTTTCTTCATCACCATTCCCATCTGCATTATTTTAACGCATAACCAGGTGGTAACGGTAAACTCGTTTGATAATGGTGCTATCAAAAAATTCCTGAACACGTTTCAGAACCGTCATCCTGATAAACGGAATATGATGGTCCTCAAGATTTTTGAGAAGATCGTACAGACTTATATTGAATTTCTGAAAGAAATCAATCATCGCCGTAATACGCTGGAACAAAAACTGTATGACGCCAACAGGAACGAAGAGTTACTGGACCTGATGCGGATTCAAAAAAGCCTCGTGTATTTTGTTACTGCACTACGCAGTAACGAAATGCTGTTGATGAAATTACAAAGAACCAATTTCTTAGGCTTAACGGAAGAAGAGGATGAGTTTTTACAGGATTTGATTGTAGATACCAGCCAGGCCCTTGAAATGGCGAATATTTATACGAACATCTTAAGCTCCACGTTGGATGCATTTGCCAGTATCATCAGTAATAATCAAAACCAGGTGATGAAGCGTTTAACATCCATCACCATTATGTTACAATTACCCACATTGGTAGCGAGTATTTATGGTATGAATGTACCACTGCCGGGCCAGCACTCCCCTGCTGCTTTTTATTTTCCCATACTGCTGTCGTTGGGTCTTTCCTTGCTTATTGGCTTGTACTTCATGCGTAAAAAATTATTTTAATGTTTAACATTCGGGTTTACGGCATACTGTTAACACAAGAAAAACAGGTAGTAGTGAGTGATGAATTCATACGTGGAGGATATTATACCAAATTCCCTGGTGGCGGTTTGGAATTTGGCGAAGGAACAAGAGATTGTTTAAAACGGGAGTTCAAAGAAGAAATGAACCTGGAAGTGGAAATAGGCGATCATATCTACACTACTGATTATTTCCAGATGAGTGCATTTAATCCATCGCATCAAATCGTATCCATCTATTATTTTGCAAAAGCACTGGAGCCATTTACCCTTGATTTCAAATCACAACCCTTCGATTTTCAACCGCACCAGGTGGCAGATCCGAAAGGAGAAGCAGAAGTATTCCGCTTGATTGAATGGAATGATTTTAATGAAGAGCTGGTAACACTTCCCATTGATAAAATCGTTGCAAGACTGCTGAAAGAAAGATTCTGATCCTTCTTCATTTTATTGCAAAGCGGCTTTCTTCATTTCCGCAGCTTTTTCTTTACCCAGGTAACGTTCAATCCAGGCATGTACCAGGTACACCAATGGGGTGGCAAGTATGGCCACTAAAAATTTATAACTATACCCTACTATGGCAATACCTGTAACTCTTGCAAACGGAAAGCCCTGAGAAAAATACAGGTAAATATAGCTTACAACAATTGTATCTACCAGTTGAGAAAACAAAGTGGAAACAGTAGCCCGCATCCAGATTCTTCGTTCGCCGGTTACCCGTTTAATTCTTTTAAACACCGTAGCATCTGTTAACTGGCCGATTAAAAAAGCAGTGAGAGATGCAATGATGATATTCATGCCCTGTCCTAACACCTGTGTATAAGCGGCCTGCATATCCGGAACACCTTTAGCCGTTTGTGAACTCACCCACCAATCTGCAGGAACCGTATGTATTCCTATATAAAATATGAGAAAAGCTATACAAATTAAACCGGCAGTAAGAAAAGAAAGAAACCGCACCCCTTTCACACCGTAGTATTCATTAATAATATCTGTCATAATAAAAACAGCCGGCCAGGGTAAAACACCAACTGATAAATCCATAGACAATCCTGATTCACCAAACAGGGTAAAATTGAATTTATCAAACCCAAGTGTTGGTTCCAGGGAGAAAATCTTTACGCCAATAACTTCAGCAATAATAGCATTGGCAATAAAAAAGCCGCCCAATATCAGAAACAGTCTTGTAGGTTTATCCTTAATGATTTGATGAATCATAGAAAGTAAAATAGTAATTGAAAAATGAACATAGCCACGTTAAACCGGATTACCCAGCGTAACTGAGTAAATTGTACACCGGATCGTTTCCAATATAACCACCAGATAACGTGGAGCAAGTTAATCAACAGTGATAATATCCAGCCCGCCACCAGCATTACAGCAACGATTGACTGTGGAAAAAGTTCGGCAGCCGATGGAATATATCGAAGCAGAAAACATAACAGGAAAACGCTGTTCAAAAGAAACCCTACCCTACTGAGGAAAAGAAACGCCTTCATAACCGTTAAAAATGTTGATGGTAGCCCAAAATACCATTATTTTGCTCAACTGTAAATTGAAAAATCAGTCATATGAAGTTTGATTATAAAAAGTTGATGCCACATGTCATTGCAGTGCTCGTATTTCTTGCAGCGTCTGCATTTTTCGGACGCCCGGCTTTACAGGGTAATGTATTGAGCCAGCATGATGTATTGGGCTGGAAAGGGATGGCACAAAACTCATTTGAACAGAAAGAAAAGACCGGTCAGTTTCCGTTGTGGAATACACACCTGTTCAGCGGTATGCCCAACTACCAGGTGGCGATGGACAGCAAATCAGTACTTCCAGATCTCAACAAAGTATTTACATTGGGTCTGCCCAAACCCATCAGCTTCTTCTTTCTTGCATGCATCAGTTTTTATATTCTCGGTATTGTGTTGAGAGTGAACCCTTACATAAGTATGGTTTCAGCACTTGGCTTTGCCTTCAGCACATACAATCCTATTATTATTGGCGCAGGGCATGAAACAAAAATGTATGCCATAGCCTATATGCCCGCTTTACTGGCCGGCATAATCTTAATCTTCCAGAAATATTATCTCAGAGGGTTATGTCTTGCGTCTGTTGCCGCTGTAATGGAAGTAGGTGTAAACCATCCGCAAATCACTTATTATTTTCTCTTAATTGCCATTGCTGTTTCCATTGCGTATGCCATTGACTGGATTCGTAATAAAGAATGGAAACATATGGTAATTGCATTTTCATTGGCAGCAGTGGCAGGCGGAATGGGTGTGGCAGGAACAGCCGTTATTCTGATGCCCACATATGAATATGCAAAAGCAACCATGCGTGGTGGTAAGCAGGTGGAAATAAAAGACAACAATATTACCAACACCCAAACAAAAGGATTGGATGTTGATTATGCGTTCAGTTACAGTAACGGTTTAGCGGAGCCCTTAACCACCATCATGCCGAAAGCATTTGGCAGCAGCAGCGGTACTCCTCTTCCGGAAGATTCAAAAGTGATTGAGAAATTGGTAGAAAAAGGTGTGCCTGAAGCCAGTGCTACACAAGTGATTTCGCAAATACCGGCTTATTGGGGAGGAATTGTTGAAGGCACGAGTGGTCCGGTTTACTATGGCGCTATCATTGTTTTACTTGCATTGCTTTCTATCTTCTTTGTAAAATCACCTTTACGTTGGGCTTTGTTAGGAGTTAGTATTCTTGGAATTGCATTAAGCTGGGGCAAGTACCTGGAAGGATTTAACTCTTTTATATTTAACACCCTTCCATTGTACAATAAATTCAGAGCGCCTTCTATGGCAATGGTAATTCCGCAATTGGCCGTTCCTGTACTGGCCATGCTTGCCATGCAGGCTGTGTTTATAAACGCAGGTGCAGATTTTCTGAAAACGAATTTTAAAAAGATACTATACGTTGCAGGAGGTGTTCTTGCCCTTTGCTTTATCGTTTACCTGATGCAGAGCTACGGTGCGGGCATTGATAAAAACATCCTGGATGCGTATACAGATAAAGACGGGAACAACGAATTTGGTAAAGCAATTGTTAACGGTTTAAAAGAAGACCGCAAAGCAATGTTCTTATCTCAGGTACTGCGGTTAGCAGGTTTCATTGCATTGTTGCTGGCGGTTGCATTTGTTTACTCCCGTAAAATGATCAATGGTCTTGTGGCGGTGATTCTTTTGGGGGCCGTATCAGTGATTGATCTGATTGCAGTAGGAGGCGATTACCTGAATGAAAATTATTACCGCTCTGCAGATGAACTGGCAGCAGAAAACTTTACTGCGAACGATACTGACAACCAGATTTTGACAGATAAAGATGCCCACTTCCGTGTGTTTAACACCGCCGGTGATCGTTTCAGTGAATCCAGAACCTCTTACTTCCACCGTTCCGTTGGTGGTTATCATCCGGCCAAGTTGCGGGTGTACCAGGACGTCATTGAAACCTATTTATCATCCGCTCCTAACACCGATGTATTGAATGCACTGGATACACGTTATATTATTTTGCAGGATCCGCAAAGCGGCAGAACAGCTGTACAACAAAATCCATTGGCTTATGGCGCTGCATGGTTGGTGAAAGGTGTAAAGTTTGCAGATGGCCCGGCGAATGAATTAAAAGCAATCGGAGTTACTTCGCTGAGAGATACAGTTGTGCTGGATAAAAGCCTGGAAAAAACAATTACTCCCCCGGCGTACGATTCAACAGCCTTTATTAAGCTTTTGAAGTATGAAAACGATGCTGTTGAATACAGTACCAATGCAGCCACCCCTCAGTTTGCAGTACTGAGCGAAGTGTACTATCCTTTTGGATGGAATGCTTATGTTGACGGAAAGAAAACAGATTATGTAAAAGCTGATTATTTCCTTAGAGGTATTACAGTACCGGCAGGTTCCCATAAAATTGAATTCAAATTTGAACCCACCAGCTACTATACAGGAAGAAACATATCTTTCATTGTATCGATCTTGATTGTATTGTTAGTAGCTGCTACTATTTTTTGGGAATGGAAGAACAGAAGCGTTAAAGGCTGATGACATATCCCGAAAGAGCGGTATAAGTAGTGGCTCCAAAACAGCAGACTTGAACACATGAAAAAAATTGCCGCCATCGTTCCTTATAGTTTTCTGCCTGCACAATCCGGCGGGCAGAAACTGATAGCGGGTTTTTATGAAGCTTTAGGTCGTGAAGCAGAACTTCATTTGATAGGCACGCCTGAAAATGATTCCAGTCTTATACAAGGATATACACTGAAACATTTTCTACGCAGCAGTCAATTGCGTTATGCTGATTTTTTTTCTTTTTTCAGGCTGAAGAATTATTTAAAACAGCAGAAAGTTGAGTGGCTGTTCATAGAACATCCGTATTTAGGTTGGCTCGCCTGGCTCTTAAAAAAATCAACCGGTGTACAACTGGCTGTTCACACACACAATATCGAATTTCAACGTTTCCGTTCCATCGGTAAATGGTGGTGGCCCTTACTCAAATGGTATGAAGGCCGGGTGCTGAACATGGCAGATCTTGTTTTCTGTATTACAGAAGAAGACCGCCAGGGATTTATTACTGACTTGAAAGTAAGAACTGATAAATGTGTGGTAATTCCTTATGGCATTCCACAGGAAGAACCTCCGGTTGATAAAGCAGAAACAAAAGCAGCTGTTTGCAATGAGCTTGGCATCAGCCCCGATCATCACCTGTTGTTTTTTAACGGCGTTCTTAGTTATGAACCCAACCGGCAGGCGCTTGATGCCATCATTGAAAAGATCAACCCGGCACTTGTTTCAACCGGACTGAAATACAAACTATTGATTGCCGGTAAAAACTTACCTGCACCCTACAATGATTTAAAAGATTATCCACAGATGGTTTATCTCGGCTTTGTAGATGAGATTGACCGTTACACAAAGGCAGCAGACCTGCTGTTAAATCCTGTGCAAAGCGGCGGTGGTATTAAAACAAAAATGATTGAAGCACTGGCGATGAACACGGCCGTTGTATCTGTAAAAACAGGTGCAGCTGGAGTAGCTGCTGAACTGTGCGGAAATAAACTCACAATCGTGCCGGATAATGACTGGCCGCAATTCACCAATGCCATTATTACTGCTTTACAGGAACCTGACAGCATAACACCCCCGGCATTTTACAAAACCTTCAGCTGGAAATTTATCGTTGAAAAAGCAGTGCAGCAACTTTAAAGCGGCAATGCCAACCCATCTTTGGTAGCCTTTATTAACTGTTGCTTGCGTTGCTGATCAAAACGTAAATAGTAGAAAAAGAAACGAACAATAAAGTAATAAGCCAAGAGATACAGCTTATGCAATCCTTTATAATGCTTGCGAATGAAAATCAGTTTATTCCGGTTGCCGTAATAGATATAAAAAAGCGAATCATCGCCACCACTGCTGGATGAAACTTTATGATTGATATACAAAGAAGGTTCATACCAAATCCTGTAACCATGATGTAAAGCCCTCACTACAAAATCTGTATCATCATAATAGGCAAAATAGCGTTCATCCATCAAGCCAACTTCATCAATGATACTACGGTGGACAGCCAGGTAACAGGTGGGCGCATACGTTACATACTGTGCTTTATTTAACGCAGGAGTATCTTTCTGCCGCATACCGTAATGAACCCCGATAGCTTTTGAATGACTGATATAGCCTCCCGCCATCCAGATAAGATCACTATTGTGATAATAAATTTTAGGTGTTACCATTTTATGCGTTTCACACAAAGCAACAGTTTGTTGGAACAGGTCCTGCTGCGGTATAAAAATATCATTGTTGAGAAACAGCAAAACAGTACATCTGTCTGCCAATGCATGATGAATACCGAGATTATTGCCGGCTGCCACACCAATATTACCACCGCTGTTAATATGCTCAACCGCCTGAACCGGGTATTTTTTCAGCAGACTATGAATGAGTGAAGTGGAGGCATCGTTCCAGGAATTATCAATCAGGTAGAGTTTATAATCGGTATAATTCTGCTTTGAGATACCGGAAAAGAAATCTTCCAGTACGTCATCACTTTTATACAAAACGGTTATGAGGGCAAGTGCAGGCATTACTTCATCAATCCTTTTGATTTCATTTCGTTCAACGACTTTGTATAATCAATCAACGCTACTTCCTGTTCATTTACCCAGGCAGTGAAACGTGCAATACCTTCTGCAAAGGAAATACGGGGCACAAATCCAAGCTTCTGCTGAATCTTTGTGAGATCAGCATAATTATGACGAATATCACCTACCCGAAAATCACCGGTTACCTGTAACGATACATCTTTTCCATAGCCCTCACCAAGTGCTTCAGCTACTTCCAGCACAGTGGTGGCAACGCCGGTTCCCACGTTGAACACTTCGCCATCAGCTTCTTTCATTTCAATACCGGCAACAGTAGCGGCAACCACATCATCAATAAACACAAAATCACGGCTTTCCTTTCCATCTTCAAAAATATTAATGAATTGATTGTGTTTGATGAGATTGGAAAATATAGAAAGAATACCGGTATAAGGATTTTTGAGCGATTGACCCGGACCATAAACATTCTGATAACGGAATGCTACAGGCGAAACACCCATAGAAGGACAAACCGTCATCACCATTTGTTCCTGCACCTGCTTGGTAATACCGTACACAGATGTAGGATGTATTTTGCTTTCCTCATCTGTTGCCACCAGTTGCAGGTTTTCATTGCCTTTGTACTCCACATCAAATTTGCCGGCACTTAAACGTTCTTTACTTCTGGAGCCAGGATAAACATAAGTTCCGTCACCGGCTTTATAACGTCCTTCACCATAAATAGCCCTTGAAGAAGCAACGACTACTTTTTTTACATCATAGTTCCCATTCGCCAGCAAATCCAGCATGAGCGATGTACCTCCAATATTTACATCTGTATACTTCTTGATGAGATACATGGATTGACCGGTGCCTGTTTCTGCAGCCAAATGAACTACCACATCCTGCTTGGGCAATACTTTTTTCCAATCTGCTTCATTACAAACATCCCCTTTTACAAACTGAACTTTATCTTTTATCCGTTGAAACAGAAAAGAACCGGTTTCTGCATCAGCTCCATGAATTTGTTCTGATAAATTATCCAGCACTGTAACGGTATGTCCACGGACAATTAATTGCAATGCCAGCGAAGAGCCGATAAAACCTGCACCACCTGTAATTAAAATATTCATAGTTCAAATAAATGCTCCTTCCTCATTCGTTGGCAACCATACGCCTTGTGAAGGATGATAACGTTTTATAATTTTTGCGGGAGCCCCGACTGCTACACAGTAATCAGGGATATCTTTGGTTACTACAGCGTTAGCCCCTACTACACTGTTCTTACCGATTGTGGCACCAATCACACAAACATTTTCGCCCAGCCAGCAACCGTCTTTCAAAATCACCGGCGCCAGTTGTTTTACCGGTTGATCCATAACAGGCATATTGATATTTTCAAATGAATGCAGGTTATCACTCAGGTATACCCGATCCGCCAGTAACACTTTCTTACCAATTTCAATTTTAGAGCTTGCATAAATGTGGCAAAAGTTACCGATATACGTTCCATCACCAATACGCAACTCACAGGAACTGCTACCCGTAACAGGCTCTGCCGCCAACCATGTATGCTTACGGATAAACACATTCTTACCAATGAAAATTCGTTTACCTCCGGTAATAATCGGCTGCAGCAACTTTGCACCCGTTCCGATACTTCCCAATTGAAGCTTGAAAAGCGGAAACTGAAAAAGATAATAAAAAATCTTTCTGAACATAGTTACTGCAGTTTTTTACCCGCTTCTTTATTTACCAGGAACACCTGGTTTTCTTCTGTAAAAAAGCGGCGGAAAAAGCGGATCATAATACTGTACCTGCGCACACCGATAATCCGTTTTATGAAAGTAAAGAATAGCTGCACATAAGCCAGCTTGGCATCAAAGTTTTTTACATTTTTATTCGTGAGCTTATCTGCAGAAACAGGGGAATGATCTAACAATCCGTTCTTTGAAAGCAATTGATAATAACTGCCGGCTCCGGTAGAGAACGGGTGCTGCAACACATTTCCTTCTTCCAGCAAACGCCGGTACATACGGCGGTGCAGACTTATGATGCCTGTTCCATTATCAAATTTATTATAGGAATAAACCAGCCCTGTGTATTGCAGGAAGCTGCTTTTTGCCAAGGCTTCACCATATTCCTTTAATACAGGTTCAAGGTCAGGGTAAGCCGTAATAGAAGTGGTTTTATGCACAGCGTTACCGTTACCTATTTGAGAGTAATCATACCCTGAAAAATGAACAAAAAGCAAAGGTTCTTTCTCTCCCGGCGTATCCCTATCTGTAACATATAGCACTCCGTTTTCATGGATAATTTTACGTTCATGAAAATTCCAGGGAGCTGCGTTCATACCACGGTGACGGGTAACGAGATACTCAGACGCCGGAAGTATTGCAGGCAGAAGATTGATCCATTTCTGATCAGTAGCAGTACCACGATCGTTATCAAAAAAACAATGATGCACCAAACGGTGATGCCACCATTTTAAAAAGGAAGCCGAAACAGCCGTGTTTTTAATGGCGATAAATCCGAGGTTAAACGTTCCGTTCAGTAAAAACAAATGATCCTCGTAATTACCTTTAAAGGGCGTTTGTTCATTGAGGATATGTGGTGTAACAACAATAGAAACATTATTCAACTGTTCAAATACAGGTTGAAGCGGATTGTATACATAAATATCCGGATCAAAATAAACCAACCGTTCATAACCCCTGCCTAACAGATATTGAAAACAGGAGGCTTTGATGGCTGTACAAAACTCAACGAGGTTGTATTTAAAAGCCATCTGCTCCCATTCTTCAGTTGCAATACCCAGCACTTCTTTTGCAATAAGGATATGTGCAGACAAGGACGCCTTAACTGTCTCATCACCCTTCCATTCATCAGCTACAAAGATGTAAAAATCTGCATCAGTGTTCCTGCGAACAGATGCTTCCAGTACCTGTGCAAGGCCTGTGTAATTTTTAGCGACTATGGTAAAGATGGCGTTCATAACTTTAAAATCGCCTTTGTTAATAATACAAACAATGCAAAATCAATACGTTTATTTCTTTTTGTATGTGCCTTAAAAAGATTGTACAGCTGGTTTATTATATTTTTCCTGGCCGCAGCATTCTTCGTTTTGACATGCTTATACAAGGTCATGAAATGTTCTTTGTAATAAGAAGGACGCTTTTCAAGTGATCGCATTAATGAAGTTTCCAATTGGCGGTAGTAAGAAACAGAATCCACATACCTGAATTTATACTTTGAAGCAATCCGAAGCCACATGTCATAATCTTCAAGCTTCAATGTTTCATCAAAAAGTCCTGCTTCAGCAAACACGTCTTTGTTAATGAGCATACCTATAGCAGGAATAAAATTACCTTTGATAAGCTCGGGAAAAATATCACCATCCGGCATTGTATCTATATCAGGCCTGATAAACCGTATAAAATCTTCCTTCAGGATGTTACCGGTACTGTCTACTGTTTTTGTATTAGAGTAAGCAACCTTGTATTCATTACCTGAGTTCTGTAAAGCTTTCAGCATTTTATCGAACCTGTCAAGCTCAAAGTAATCATCGGAAGCCACAATAGAAACATATTCACCTTTGGCAATATTTACAGCAGTATTCAGATTTTTACAGATTCCCTGGTTTGTTTTGTTTTCAATGAATAACAAATTTTTCGTTACAGGTTCAATTAACTGTTTGATGATTGAAACCGAATCGTCTGTAGATGCATCATCAATAATGATGAGCTCAAGATTGGAATAGGTTTGATTCAAACAACTGTTCAGGCAGTCTTTGAAAAATCTACCCTGGTTGTAATTAACGATACAAACAGAAATAAGAGGCTGCTCCTGATTATGCATTCGTATAGTTCTTGTACCAGTTAATCGTCTTTTCAAGCCCATCCTCCAGCCTTGTAAGAGGACTAAATTTCAATTCATGACGTATTTTGTCAATATTCATGTACCGCTTCCTGATATTATCAATATCCCGTTTATCAATATACTCAATTTTAGAGCTGCTACCCGTAATGGCATTAATAACTTCAGCTAAGCGTTTAACGGATGTTTCCACACCCGTACCGATATTGTAAATCTGTCCGATGGCCCTGGGATTGATAGCCGCCTGAATCGTTGCTTCTACTGCATCATCTACAAATGTGTAATCACGGGTTTGCTCACCATCGCCATGTATTTTAATGGTATCACCCTTTACACTGCTTTCAATAAACTTACCAATTACTCCACAGTAAGGATTGGAAGGCAGCTGATTAAAACCATAAACATTTGAATAACGTACTACACTAACCGGCACATTGAATACTTCATAAAATGCCTGGCAATAAACCTCACCACTGAATTTTGAAGCAGAGTAAAAACTGAGAAAGCTTTTATTGCCATCTTCCGGAATGGGCAGATACTTTGGATTTCCGTACACAGACGCAGTTGATGAATAAACAAGGCGCTCAATTCCGTTTTTCTTACAGGCCTCCAGCACATTAAACGTACCTACTACATTCACCATTAAATCTTCACGTGGATTGGCATTGGAAACAATGATATTTCGTGCTGCAATATGAAACACCACATCAACTTTTTTAACCAACTCTTCTACCAGCACCTGGTCTTCCACAGAACCATGAACAAATTCCACATTCAGTCCATTCAGAAAATTGCGGTTGCCCGTAAAAAGATCATCCAGCACAATTACCTGCGCCGAATAACTTTTACACAAAATTTTTACAAGGTTGGAACCAACAAAACCGGCACCGCCGGTAACAAGTATTCTTTTTCCTTCTAACATTAATAAGCTATTTTAATTTTGATCTGATATCATGCACAAGTTGTATCGACTTAATTGTTTCGTCCAGTCCAAAACCCTGACCATCCAGTATTTGCCGATAAGAAGCCGTATGCAAATCTGTAAACCCATCACTAAACTCAATTTCTTTTCCATCCAGCATTAATGCCCTGTAAGTACGTTTACCTTCTGCCTTCACCCTTTCAGGAAGCATGGAAGCATCAATACTCAGCATCCACCTGATTCTTGCTTTTTGAAGCGTAAGTACACCGGACGCTGTTGTATCAGTATGCAGAAGCACTTCATTATTTATTACATCACCAAAAATCCACAATAACATGTCAAAGAAATGAACCCCGATATTCGTAGCAACACCACCACTTTTTTGTATGTCGCCCTTCCAGCTGGTTTTGTACCAATGACCCCTGGAGGTGATATAATCCAGTGACAAATCATAAATCTTATCGGCAGGGCCTTTTTCAATTTCTTCTTTTAAGGCAATAATGCTTGGATGCAGTCTTAATTGCAGTATGGTATATGTTTTTCTTTTTGTTTCAGCCTCAATTTCTTTTAACGCTTCTATATTCCACGGGTTCAATACAACAGGCTTTTCACAAATTACATCCGCCCCTATACGCATTCCGAACCTGATATGTGCATCATGTAAATAATTGGGTGAGCAAACAGAAACATAATCAATCTTCGTACCCTGGCGTTTCAATTTTTCCAGATGCCTGTCGAAACGTTCAAACTCCACAAAGAAATCAGCATCGGGAAAGTAACTGTCTAATATACCTACGGAATCATGTTTATCTAATGCAGCAATGAGATTATTACCCGTTTCTTTGATCGCTTTTAAATGACGGGGAGCAATATATCCACCTGCACCTATCAGAGCAAAATTTTTCATATTGATTGTTCAATCTTAGTAACTGTATTATTTTCTAATCGGTACTGTTCACCGCTCTCCGTACAAACAGCATAACCTTTTTCATCAAACTTTAATCTGGAACCATATTCACTCACCCATCCTGCGTGGCGTGCGGGGTTACCGATAACCAATGCATAAGGAGGAACCGGTTTTGTAACCACGGCACCGGCACCGATTAATGCATAGCTCCCGATTTCAGTACCACAGATAATGGTTGCGTTTGCACCAATAGAAGCACCTTTTCTTACCAAGGTTTGCTTAAACTCATGCTTTCTGTTTACAGCACTGCGTGGATTAATAACATTGGTAAACACCATGGATGGTCCCAAGAATACATCATCTTCACAAACCACCCCTTCATAAATAGAAACGTTATTCTGCACTTTTACATTTTTACCAAGTATAACCCTGGGCGAAACCACCACGTTCTGTCCTATATTACAACCATCGCCTATTTTACAATTGCTCATGATATGGCAGAAATGCCAGATCTTAACACCCTTTCCAATTTCACAGCCTTCATCAGCATATGAACTGGGATGTATATAATATTGCCCCATCTATGCAAGGATTTTTGCAAATTTAATGAACTAAGGGAGCAAAAAGCAGAAAATGATTGATGCTCAACCCATTTGCATTTTAATACACTTTCAACAATTCAAGAAAACGCTCCAGGCCTTTTAACCGCTCCTCTGTTAACCGGTAAGCAATATGATGCTGAAAATAAGTACGTAGATTAAATGCTGAATATTTCTGTACCTCGGCAATTTCTTCCAGGTAATCCATGCCCGCCGCATTAGCCCTATTAAATTGCTGTATCCATTCCGGGCTCATCGGTTTCAGGCTCACCCATACTGCAAACACAAAAGGCAACCCTGTAAAACCACGCCACTCCGCTGCCAAATCATAAACGTAAGTACTTAAACGACGCTGTTCAAAAGCACGGTCGCCAATAACAAGAGCGGCAGCTGTCCCGACGATTTTAGTACGGAAACCTTCATCTTTTGTTTCAACCAATACGGGCTGAATACCCCAAAACTCACGCATCAATATTTTGAGTAAAGCTGCCGATGAACGGCTTTGATAATCGAGATAAATGGTTTCAACTTTTTCCAGCGGCACTTCACTGAACAGGCACACTGAAGCCACATCAAAATCAGCTGCAATACCGTAATCACTTACAATAAAGGATTGCTCAAAGGACGGAAGCAAGGCTGCAGGGACCAGGCCCACATCTACAATACCCTGCTTTAATGCCTCACCAATATGTGCCGGATAATCCAGTACCAGTTCGTGAGCTTGCAAAAACTGATCGTTTTGCATTCCATACAGCAAGGGTTTCGTATTTAAATAACTAACCGCACCAACTTTTATCTTCTCCAATTCAATTACTTTTGCGGGGCAAAGAAAAGATTTTTTTGGTAGTCGGCTGCTGAATTCTATGTTGCTTCTGTTGCGTCGCACATTTGAACGCTCTTAAGCCTGTTCAGCATCAAAAGAATACAATGAATCATAACATGGACTTACAAAACCTCACCGCTGTTTCTCCCATTGATGGACGTTACCGTAACCAGTTACACCAACTGGATGCTTATTTTTCAGAATACGCACTCATCAGGTACAGGGTTCATGTAGAAGTGGAATACTTTATTTTCCTGGCCGATAATAAATTCTTTAAGCTTACAGCTGTACAGGCAAAGCAGTTACGGAAGATCGTTTCTGATTTTTCCGTTGAACAGGCAACTGCTATTAAAAACCTGGAAAGTGTTACCAACCACGATGTAAAAGCAGTAGAGTATTTTTTAAAGCGGGAACTGGAAGTTCTTCAACTCCCTCAACTGAAAGAATGGATCCATTTCGGATTAACATCACAGGATGTGAATAATACTTCCATACCGTTGTTGTGGAAAGATGCTTTAGAACAGGAATGGATGCCGGCCATAAGCAACCTCATCCTTCATTTAAAAAATCTTGCTAAGGGCTGGAGAAATATTTCACTGCTCGCCCGAACACACGGTCAGCCCGCCTCTCCTACCAAACTTGGCAAAGAAATACTGGTGTTTACGGAGCGGCTGGAACAGCAGTTTCAGCTGTTAACGCAAATACCGTTTACAGGAAAGTTTGGTGGCGCCACCGGTAATTTCAACGCCCATCATGTTGCTTTCCCGAAAACAAACTGGCAAAAATTCGGGAATGAGTTTCTTGAAAAAAGACTTGGCCTCCAACGTCAGCAATACACCACGCAAATTGAACATTACGATCATTTAGCGGCCCAGATGGATGCCATTAAACGCATCAATACCATTCTTATTGATTTGTGCCGGGATGTATGGACTTATGTTTCGATGGATTACTTCAAACAAAAAATTAAAAAAGGAGAAGTGGGCAGCAGTGCCATGCCGCATAAAGTAAACCCGATTGATTTTGAAAATGCGGAAGGTAATTTAGGCATTGCCAATGCACTTTGGGAACATCTGTCAGCCAAGCTTCCAATTTCAAGACTTCAACGTGATTTAACCGATTCAACAGTATTACGTAACCTGGGTGTACCTTTTGCCCACTCTGTTCTTTCACTTAAATCTATTGAAAAGGGCTTGAACAAACTATTACTGAATGAAGAAAAAATAAAGCAGGACCTGGAAGCTAACTGGGCAGTAGTAGCAGAAGCGATTCAAACCATTTTGCGCAGGGAAAACTATCCCAATCCGTATGAAGCATTAAAAGAGTTAACAAGAGGCAATGCGGCTATTACACAAAAAAGCATGCATACATTTATTGATGGATTGAAAATAAGCCCGGAACTGAAGAAAGAATTGAAAGCAATTACACCCTATAATTATACAGGAGTTTTTTGATATATTAGCGTATATCATGATGTAATAAATGAAAACACTCAGCTTAATCATTTCATCCCTATTCTTTTATTGTCTTGGAATTTCACAGGTAAATTTAACCTCCGGTTTAGTTCTGCATCATCCTTTTAATGGTAATACTAATGATGTCAGTGGCAATGCAATTAACGGCACAGCTAATAATGTAAGTTTAACAACAGACAGAGCAGGTAACGCAAACAGTGCCTATTACTTTAGCAGCATCAACTCTTATATTGAGCTTCTTTACTCCAACTTATACAATTTTGCACCGTCAGGTAGTTTTACAATTTCTGTTTGGGTGTTGCCTGACCAGGGGTATTCATGGCCGGCACAAGCGGTAGTTGTAAAATCTCCTCCTAATCCTAACTACTTAGCTTCTCAATGGAATTATGGCACTTACCTCTTTAATTATAAGGCCATGGGTGGTTTTGGTGGAAATAATGTTGTAAACGGGACATCAACACTAAGCAGCACACAATGCTGGTACAACATTGTTCAAACTTATGATAATGGCAGATGGAACATGTATGTTAACGGCGTGTTGGAATCTTCTGATTTATCACAAACAAGATTTATACTTCAAGACGCCTTTTCAAAAATAGCTTACGGAAGAAAAGGGGAATCAGATGGCGATTACTATAAAGGCAAAATAGATGATGTACGTATTTATAACCGAGTAGTTACTGCTGATGAAATTACAGCGCTATTTAATGAAAACAATCCTTGCCGCTTTACAAATCAAGTTTGCTCCGGTTCACTCGGAACTCCAATTGTCAATATTACTTTCGGGAGCGGTAGTACAAATCCGGGGCCCCAGATTTCAACTTTAATACCAGGCGCTTCTACTAATTACAATTATGCCGCATATGCTACCGGCAATCCACCAAGCGTAATCTTTGATGGTGATTACGCCACAGTAAATGCAGTACCTAATAATGGGGCGTGGTTTACAGGCGGAACAGATCATACGGGCAATCCGAATGGGTATATGGCTTTCTTTAACTCTGCACCAACACCGGGCGAATTTTACCGGCAAACAGTTTCAGGTTTATGCCCGGGAACTACTTATGAGTTTTCAGTATGGGTGGCAAACGTTATCAACCCATCCGTTTTGCCGGGTGCAATATTGCCAAATATCACATTTAAAATTCTTGATCCATCAACTTCTGCAATACTTGGCTTATTTAATTCCGGTGATATCCCTATGTCCAATTCGATGACATGGCGACAATATAGCTTTCTATTCCAATCTCCTGCGGCCACCAATTCTGTAACACTTGTTCTGGAAAACAACAACATTGGTGGTAATACTCAACCCGGCAACGATTTAGCATTGGATGATATTACTTTCCGACCATGCGGGCCAGGAATAACTGCTGCTATTAATACTCCTTCAATTTGCCTTGGACAAACTGTCAATTTAACGGGAAATGTTACCGGTTCTTTCAATAATCCTGCTTTTCAATGGCAGTTGAGTTCTGACGGCGGTATAACTTTTTCTAATATTACCGGAGCTTCAAACGCTAACCATACCTTATCAGATTTACCAGCAGGAAATTACAAGTTGCAGTTAGTGGCAGCAGAGTCAGTAAATATTAATTCACCTACCTGTAGATTTATTTCAAATGTTATTGATTTAAGAGTGAATGCGCTGCCTCCGACACCTGTAGCTACAGTGAATCAACCCACCTGCGCATTACCTTCCGGAAACCTAACAATTAGTTCACCTACAGGAACAGGATTTGAATACAGTTTAAATGGAATTAATTATCAAACATCAACTTCATTTTCTAATTTGGCTCAGGGGACCTATTCATTAACTGTAAGAAATAATTCAACGGGCTGCGTTTCATCTCCATCGAATGTTACTATTAACCCTCCACCTGCAGTACCATCTTTACCAACAATTTCTACAATAACACACCCCACCTGCAACATTAGTACCGGTTCTTTTTCTGTTATATCGCCAACAGGTGCCGGTTTGGAATACAGCATTAACGGCTCAACTTACCAGGCAAGCACTTTATTTACCGGTATAGCGCCGGGTATTTATGGCCTTACGGTTAGAAACACTGTAACCGGATGTATAACTTCGCCTACACAAATACCGATCAACAATGCGCCCACACCACCATCCAGTGCGGTTGTTTCCATATCACAACCCAACTGCAACTTTTCTTTTGGTTCAATTACAGTAACATCACCTGCTGGATCGCAATTTGAATACAACCTAAATGGTGGCAGTTATCAAACTGCAACGACATTTACAAACCTCGCTCCGGGTAGTTATCAACTTGGCGTTCGTAACACAACAAATCTTTGTGTAGCTGCACCCGTAACCGTCTCCATTAACGGAGTTCCTCAACCGCCTGGCACTCCGGTAATCGGTAATATTATACAGCCCACTTGTTTGTTACCTTCCGGAACAGTACAAATAAGTGCACCAACAGGCACTAACTTCGAATACAGTATCGATGAAATTACTTATCAATTATCCAATCTATTTACCGGCGTCCCCTCGGGAAACTACAATGCAATTGTGAGAGACAGGGGTACGAATTGTATTTCTGCGCAAAGTAGTTTTACAATTAACAATGTACCTTCTTTACCTCCTGCGGCAGTTGTTACAGTTTTGCAACGTCCTTCTTGCACTACAGACAAAGGCATATTATCAATTAACAGCCCTACCGGGCCGAATTTTGAATATAGTCTGAATGGGATTTCATACCAACCCTCTACCGTTTTCAATAACCTGGATACAGGAACCTATTTAGTTACAGTAAGAAATAAAACGGATGGATGTACATCCCAGCCCGTTAACTTCACACTAACTGCTGAAGCTATTTTAAGAGGCAGGTATTATTTACCAAATGCATTTACTCCTAATAACGATGGTTTAAATGATTGTTTTGGCATAAAAAACTGGGGCTTAATGTCTGAATTCAAACTCATGGTTTA
This sequence comes from Lacibacter sp., assembly GCA_050916065.1. Taxonomy (GTDB): domain Bacteria; phylum Bacteroidota; class Bacteroidia; order Chitinophagales; family Chitinophagaceae; genus Lacibacter. The sequence goes on along the minus strand of CP051137.1, from coordinate 814,529 downwards.
CAACCGATGGGGTGAAGAGGTATTTTATACTACAAACCCAAATCAATGCTGGAATGGAACTTTTAAAGGTGTTCCGGCCATGCCAGGTAACTATGTTTATTACATACGTGCAGTTAATTTATGTGGCACGATAGAACAAAAGGGCAATCTAACTTTAATCAGATAAAAACGAATAAATTCAAAACAAAAATTTGTTCCTTTCAATTATTCGCCTCATATTTGACATATCCAATATCAATCTAAAGCCTTTGGACATCCAAGTCCTCCGAAAAACTTCCTTCAGGAAGTTTTTTCTTTTTTACCACTCCTACGCCGGGATTATTTCCCTTATCTTTATCACAAAAAAATCATGAAAACAACCAACATATTAGTTGTAATTATTATTGCAGCTTTTGCATTTATTTCTTGCAAAGGCGACACTGGCCCGGCGGGTGCTACTGGCGCAACTGGTCCTGTTGGTCCCGCTGGTCCTACTGGTGCCACAGGTCCGATTGGTCCCGCTGGTCCTACTGGTGCCACAGGAACTGCCAATGTAATTTATTCTGACTGGAGAAATGTTACAATGACTAATACAGGACCTTTTTGGGAAGGAAACTTAACTGCACCAGGTGTAACACAAACCATTATAGATAGAGGCGCTGTGAATATTTATTTACGGAATGAAAACAACCTGGTATTTCAATTAAATTACAGCTCACCTGGTGGCAACTATATTCATTATTTCTTGATCGCAGGCTTAATAACCATTCGTTCAAGTGTCAACTCATCTTATCCTTACAGATACATTATTATCCCGGGAGGAGTTTCTGGCGGTCGCTTTATAAGTGGCCCTCTTACTGGTTATTCCTTGGCCCAGATAAAATCATTAAGCTACGAAGACTTATGCTCTTTACTTAACATACCTACTACCGGTACAAATATTAAATAAATTATTAAAAGGCAGTATACTTAAAAAAGGGTTGCTGCCTTTTAATAAATCTGATATCAAGAATAATGGAATATGACAATTTATTATCTTTTTCAACTTACATCTTCAATAAAAAAATATTCCGGCGCTTTGTGCTTATGCAGGCGAATACTGAGAATATCGTATTGAATCCTTTTCCAATCCGGATGAAGGTATAAGTATTCTTCCCCTGCCTGCATCAATCGTTTCATTTTCTTAGTTGTTACTCCCTCTTCCGGATGGCCGTAAGTATCAGTAGTGCGGGTTTTCACCTCAATAAAATGCAATACACCGTCCCGTGTGGCCACAATGTCCAGCTCAAAATAGGAGTACTTCCAGTTGCGGTGCAATACTTCAAAACCCTGTGCTGCCAGCCATGCCGCCGCCAGGTCTTCCCCATGCTTGCCCGTATGGAGGTGTTGTGCCATATTTAAATTTAGCCAATATCTTTTCCACACCATGGGAAAAAACTGATGTTTATAAAAAACGGGAACAGGAGCTGATTTTCTCTATTTTTGTGACTTAACGAAACATTCTTATGAAGTTGAATAAGCAATTCCTGTTTAGCCTTGCCGTATTAATTGTAATCGCATCACTTTACCGTATTATACCCAACCGTCCTATGGGTTTTGCACCGCAAATTGCGATAGCTTTATTTGCAGGCTCCATCTTTAAGGACAAAAAATATTCCTTTGCCTTGCCTTTACTGAGCATGTTCATCAGCGATGCTTTGTACCAGTTTTTATATACCGCCGGACTCAGCAGTATTAAAGGTTTTTATGGTGGCCAATTGATAAATTATCTGTTGATTGCAGGCTTAACGGTAATTGGTTTTTTTGTAAACAAATCAAAACCCGTTCACATTGCTGCAGGTGCAGTAGCCGCTCCTACTTTATATTTCTTCATCAGCAACCTGCTGGTATGGATTGGCGGAGGCGGTTATCATCACCCCAAAACAGTGGCGGGTCTTATGCAAACTTATGTTGATGGTATTCCTTTCTATACAAACAGTATCTGGGCTACCGGCTTATTTGCAGCCATCCTGTTTGGAGGTTATGCTCTTCTTACTTCAAGAAAAACAGCAACTGCTTAACAGTAAAAATAATTTGAATAAAGAACCCCGCTCAAGGCGGGGTTTTCTTTTTTGCTGTAAGTTTTACTGATATTTAAAACTGATGGTTGCTGTACTGGGTTGCTGACCCGGTGCCGTTTCACGCATCACTGCTGTAACAGGATACCCCTGGGCATTATAAGTATAGGTTGTTTCTACTACTTCTTCAGCTGCACCAGTATTACTGAAGTATTCCTGCTTAACAACATTGTTCTTAGAAGTCTCCTGCCAAAAAACAAGGATAACATCATTGAGAGCAGCAAAAGGATTCACTTTGTTATCGTATTGATTTAATACATAACCCGCTGCTTCTAATTGATTGGTAAGCGGATTGAATACAAATGCATTGGAACGGGTAGCATTTCCTGCCGCATTAAATGTAAGATCAGATTTAAAATAGGGCACTGTATTATTCTGATCTACAATAGAAATCGTTCCGGATTTTAATACAGTACCATTGTACTCATACACTGTTTCAGCATACTTAATGGTGCCGTTAAATGCTTCTGCCTTTGTAATGAGCCCATTAGTGTAGCTGAGCTTGATCTTTGTACCGTTAGAACCTGTAAACTCATTGATCTTTTTATTAGCCAGGTAAGAAACAGTGTACGTTACATCATCATCAAGGCTGATGGGATCATTAGACAGAAACAAAGTTTTAAGACTACCATCTGTGTTATAAGAAAAACGGGTAATATCATCTCCGCTTTTAAACTCTGTGAGTTGTAAAGGCTTTGGAGGTGTTTGAACCGAGTCTTCCTTTTTACAGGAAGTAAATGCTACCATTACGGAAAATGTTGCAAAGAGCGTTTTTGTGATAAGGTTTTTTGAAAACATACGATTGTTTTTGAATGGTTAAGAAATGAAAATTGATATTTATAAAACGATAATGATTGTGTGATTTACTTCTCAGGTAAATAAGCCACTACTTCTATCTCGAGTTTGGCATCCCGCATAAAAAGCCGAACGACCTGAACCCAGGTGGAGCTTGGATAATCACCTTTATAAATTTGTTTACGAACCGTATTAAGTTGCTTCATTGCTTCTATATCGGTTGTAAAAATTGTTTCCTTAATTACGTTTTGCAATGAAGCACCGTAATGTTCAAGACTTTTCTCAATTACTTTATACACACGCTTCAAATCAGCTTCTGTAATATTTAAAGCAACTGTGCCGGACACATAAATTACGTTACCCGTTTTAATAACCTGGGCATAGCCGCCTGCTGTATCCTGCTGGCCCAACTGAAAATGAAATTTTTCTTTCTGCACATTATTTTGTGCTGAACCTGTACCGGCATAAAAAAGAAAGAGTAGTATACTTAAGAATCGCATAAGATCAATTTTCTGATATAATATTGAATGAGTTTATAATTACTGCTAACGATCATTACAGGCCTGACCATACAATAGTCACATACGTTGCTTTATACAGATTTAATTTCCTGTAAACATTGTTAAATTTGAATTTTGATACTTTAAGGAAGCTTTACATTCTTGAATGCACCTGTAAGCATCAAATCACATTGATTAGCCGGGTCAATAGGAGCAGCAATACTCTTTACTGTAGGATCGTTGAGCAGTCTTCTTGCTTTTACTTCGAAGACACCACTGATTAATTTATTCTTTACATCGTGGGATGTAATATTCAATAACCCTTCAAATACTACTCCGAATTTTGAATCAGTAATACTTCCCCAGGTAGCAGTTGCAGATTCATTAAACGAATAACTGTAGAATACACGTTTAAGTGCCGGTTCCGCTTGACCGAAAGTATAGCCCTTAGCTAAACCTGTAGCCAGGTGTGATGCATTGATGTATAAACTAACGGATTCAGCCGACTTGCCCGGTGTTGTTTCACCTGCCTCCACATGAAGAAAGAAATTACCCTCCTCAACACCGCTACTGATTTTTGTAACTGATGCTCCGTAGGAACTATTTTTCTCAACATTAGTGAGATTGGTAAAAACAAGGTTCCTTATAAGATTTACTTCCGGTGAAGGAAGTGACACTGCTGACGGCGTTTCCTTTCTGCAGGAACTAACCAGCAGCACTATTGCACACAGGGGTAATACAAAAAATTTGCACTTCATTTGATAAGGTTTTGGAATGTAAAGATGTAGCTTTTCCAAAAGCTTTTGACCACATAAAGATGTGATTATAGTTTTTTTAAGTTTTAACTACCGGCTAACAACTGCTTTTGTTTAGGATACAAAAACAAAAGAAGCAGCGATGTAAAACACAAAGTTGACTCAATCATCAACCACTGCTGACCAAAACTTCCTAAGCTTCCTTCTGCAGCAATTGTAATTAACCTTGAAGCCGCATAAGCACCCCAGAGCAATGCAATAAACACCAACCCCTTTTTGCGGCTTTTAAACAGCGTGTATATGATAACGGCTGTAATGGTAAATCCTACTCCGCCATACACCCCCCTTATGGAACTATAAGCATCATTATTAGGCAGCTGCACCTGCACAAGATCCATAACTGATTGTGGATTTATGAATGCCATAATGCTGACCATCAAAATAGAAAATGCTGAAAATGATAAAAGGATTACTGTTGCAATTTTAAAAAAAGTACTTTTTTTCATGATAAAAGGTTTAATGATGAATGATAAATGATCAGGCAGCCACTTTCGACACCTGGTGTAATTGTTCTAATGTATTATGTATCTGTACAAAATGACGTTGTTCATGTGCAATAAAAAAACGGAAAGTATCGCCAAGCTTTAATGAGATCATTTTACTCAGCGACGTAGGAATACGATTATACTCAAGATTAGCTGTTTTAGCAATCTGTAACAGGTTGAGCAAATGATGCTGGTGACTGATAAATTCCTCCAACATTGTTTTGGCATCAGGCAGTGCGGAAGGAACCGCATTTTTAGGTGCCTTCATTTTTTTTGTAATTGCCTTTTCTGCATTTGGCTTCATCAGGTTTGTGAAATAGTTACCAAGCCAGCCGGGAGTAAAATCTGTATTCGGGCCACTTTGATTCAAATGCAGCTTTTGCTCAATAGTAGCAATATAATAACGGCTGTAAATATTCAGATGCTCCAGCACCTGTGCTACGCTCCACTGCTGCAATGATGGCTGTGATTGCAACATGGATGCAGGGAGTGCTTTAAGTTGTTCTGCTTCCAGAAGGATCTGCCGTACATCGGCCAGCAAACTTTCAAGTAGTGAATTACTGTTGTATTTCATATTCTGTTTATTTAGAATACAAAAATGAAACAGAACAATAAAGTTATTCTTGGTAAATACCAAGTTTTTAAATTTTAACGGTAGCAAGCAATTTACTGAAGTTGGTAGCATCCATTCCCAAATAGGAAGCAAGGTATTTGTGTGGAACAAGATTCAGGATATGAGGACTTCTTTTTAAAAGCACTTTAAACTTTTCTTCATTAGTAAAACACTGCAGTTCAATATGACGCTCTAAAGCGCCTTTTAACGCAAATGCTGTTGTCTTGAAAAATAACTGCTGTAAGACGGGGATATTTTTAAGATGCTGCTGCACTTCATCATAACTGATGCGCAGGAGCCTGCTGGCGGTTATGGTTTCTAAAAAATAAAGCGATGGTGTTTGTGTTAAAAAGCTATCAGCTATACCGCTGAAAGATGGTGGATAAGTAAAAACGATGGTGGCTTCCTTGCTTTCATCGCCCAGGTAAAAAGCACGTTGCACACCTTCCACTACAAAATATAAATACTTCTCCGTTTCACCGGCAGCAGTAAGAATGGTTTTCCGTTTGTAAGTAACAGGGTACCAGTGAGAGGTAAATGCATCCAACTCTTCAGCAGCTAAAGGATGTAGTTGGGTGAGATAGGATTTAAGCAGTTCGGTTTCCATCTGCATAAAGATACAGAATTGACCATTTAATTATGGCTTGTTAAGCGGAGTATGTAATTACAAACGCCGGTAATATTTCAGTTATTCTGGGGGTTAGTAGTACAGTTAATGAGCAAGTACTGCACCCCGGTTTCTCCTATTGGCAGCACGTACACATGCGCCCAAAGTAAATCGTTCATAATGATAAGGTTTAATAGTGATGATAACGATTACAACATAAATGTAATATCAAAACACCCGCAGTACAATCACATAAGTATGTGAATTGCTGAAAACAGTGCTTCAACTGCGGATGCACCAACTAAGAAAAAGATAAGGAGGCATAATTAAACTGCATCTACAATTCAACCTCAAATAGCTACAATTCATTCAACTCGCCGTTTTACGGGAATGGTGCAGTGCTAATTTGCATCCTGAAACGGGGTCATGAAATTAAAAACATCAGAATTTATTACACTGGTTGCTGTTCTGCTTACAATAATGTATGCAGCTTCAGATAAACACTATGTTGCTGATGCAGCACAAAACCGGGTGTTTGAAAGAAGAATACTGAAACAAGACAGCACTGTCATTCTGATTGACTTACCTGTTAAAGAATCGGAAAATGTTTATTAGTATTTTTTTATAATTATTCATCTTAAAAACCTTATCTGCTATGCGTACAACAATTGTAAAAGCTGCTGTGGTTCTTTTTGCATCAACTGCTGCCATCATTGGCTGTGACAACAGTGATATTCCTACCGCAACACAACAACAAAAAACACCACTTGACTCTGCTGCAAAAGTGCGCAGGGGTGAATACCTTGTTACCGTTGGTGTTTGTGATGATTGTCACTCTCCTAAAACCATGGGACCCAAAGGACCGGAAATTGACCCTGAACGCAGACTCTCCGGCTATCCCTCACAAAGACCTCTTCCAAAATTTGATACGGTAATGGCGAACAAAGGCATTACGCAGTTTAATGAAGATTTTACTGCCTATGCCGGACCATGGGGTGTATCCTTCAGTGCTAATCTCACAGGTGATGCCACAGGAGCTGGAAGCTGGCCCTTACAAAAATTTATCTATGCCATCCGCAACGGTAAATTTAAAGGCGACGCAAACGGACGGGATCTTTTACCTCCCATGCCCTGGTTCAATTACAAATTAATGACCGATGAAGATCTTGCATCCATTCACGCTTATTTAAAAACATTAAAACCGGTTGAAAATATACCACCTGCACCTAAGAAATTCAGCGAACTGTAAGTAATGTTCAATTGAGGCTAACGGAAAACACCTTTTATGTAATTGTAAAAAACGCATCAATCATATGATGCGTTTTCTTTTATTTTTTATTTAATCTGTAATAAAATATATTCAAGCACCTTATCCTTCTGTTGAATTTTATCCTGCAAAGTTGAGTAAACAGGAATATCCGGTATTACAGGCTGAAATATATTCTTTTTACAACCGGCGCCATAATCATAGGAAGTAGTTACCTGCATTTTAATGTTAGAATGCGGCAATGCAATATTAAAAATTTCACCAAAATCGTTTGTATTCTCACCGGTGGGCTCTCCTATTACTGTTGCCAGCTTATATTCTTTTACTCCATCTGCAAACATATTAGCGCTTGAAAAAGTAAAAGACCCGGTAATAAGATATACTGTTCCGGTAAATAATTTCTTTTGCAGGAAAGGAGATTTCACAGGCTTACAACCACCCAGTTCCCAAATAGTTCCATTTTCTTTTTTCAGATAATCACTGGCAGTGTTTCCGTTTTGAATGAGATATTCTTTATAAAGCTGACTCACCTTCCATTCACGCCCGCCCATTAAATTATACTTAGCATTACTGAAATAACTGATAACCAAATTAGCCAGCAAGGAGTTACCGCCACTGTTCTTTCTAAGATCGATGGCTAAAACGTTGATGTTATTATCCCTCATGATTTTCATACAGGAATCCAGGTAGCGCTGTAATAAATCCATCTGACCTGACATCCCCATGAAATTAAAATACCCTACACGCTTATCAATAATCTCAAACGTATAAGGTGTGCGCAGGTGCGGCATTGTTGTTACCAGTGCTTAGCCGAATGTTACTCCTTTTTCAAGCATAAGTGCTCCGGTGATACCTGAAGTATCTATATAAAGAATGTGAAAAGGTGCTGTTATGTTATTCAAAAACAAAAAATAGCCGAACAACTTGACTGTCATTTCCCGGGCATAAATTTCATTTCCGCCATAATAGCAATTCATTTGCTGTAAGAGCGGCTGCATTTTGTACCCGTTTATCTGCTCAATTATGGCGCCTGCAGGCACACCGGAAAGTTTACTTGTACTTACCGGCACATACAATTGATCTTCATAAACAACTAATTCCCACGGAAAGAATTGTTCCTTTTTAAGTTCGTCCTGAAAAATTGTTTGAAAAATAGCGGGTGAAGTATGTGCATCTTTAAGCAATGAAGTAACGCTGTACAATTTTGCAATCAATTCACGAGTACTCACGGAATCACCTAAGCCATCTTTTAACTGCTGAACGGCACTGTTAAGTTTTTCCCTTTGTACAAACATGTATGGATTAACATGCACTTCTTCCATCGTTTTGATGAAATAATCCACATCATCAAATGCTTTTTGCCTGGGAATGTAGGTTTGCGAAAATGACGATGCACAACAGGCTAACAGTGGCAGGAGAAACCATAAACGCATGAGCTATGTATTAATAAAAGCAAGTTAGCATTTTCACCCAATTCTACATTGCATGTTCGATGTGCTGTTGAAAAGACCGGTTTACATAAACGATAAAAGTTCATCCCGATAAACCGGAATCACTTCCCCATCCACTTTTTAAAATCCGTTACTTTTTCACGGCTCACCAGTGCTTCTTTATCTACCGCCGGTTTTAACTGAAGTATGAGACGGTTACCAAAATAGTCATCAATTTTATCAATACTGGCAATTGACACATAAAAGGAACGGCTGATGCGGAAGTAACGTTCAGGATCCAGCATTTCTTCCAACTCATCCATGGTATAGTCTACTACAAACTTTTTATTATCGGTTGTTTTAAAGAAGTTCAAACGGCCATCGCTGTAGAAGTAAGCAATATCATTCACTTCAATACTTACTAACTTCTGACCATTCTTAACCAGGAACCGCTTGCGGTATTCCTTAGGCTGCAGTTTCAACTGTAATTCTTTAACCAGGCTGTCAATATTGATATCCGCTTTACCTGCTGCATGTGTCTTTTTGAATTTTTCGAGTGCCGACTGCAGTTCATCTTTCTGTATGGGTTTGAGCAAGTAATCAACGCTGTTTACTTTAAATGCTTTCAATGCATATTCATCATACGATGTGGTAAAGATTACCGGGCTCTTCACTTCAGTAAGATTAAAAATTTCAAAACTCTGCCCGTCAGCCAGCTCTATATCCATCAGGATTAAGTCGGGTTGCGGATTTTGCTCCAGCCACTCCACACCGGCTTTAATGCTGTCTACCGTACCCACTACTTCTGCAGTTGCATCTACCGTTTCAAGGGTTTTGCGTAATTTTTTTACCGCCAGTTCTTCGTCTTCCACAATTAAAACTTTCATAGTGCCTTATTTTTTTCAGATAAAGTTGGTTTACAATCGTAAGTTAAACATCTTTCCGTCATGGCGGGAGTTCCCTGTTCCTAAACCGTAACAATCAGTTGATGAACTGTTGTAAAACCAGATGAACTGATTTTACAGAGCTTCTCTTTCTGCAATGGTACCTTTCCAGATCAAAGGCAGCACCACGGTAAAATTTTTATCATCCTCTATAATCTGAAAGCCCGGCTGCCGCAGTAATTTATACTTTGCCTTTATGTTTTCAAGACCCACGCCGTTACTGGGGGCTTTTACTGTGCGCCGCTGCAGGTTATTATTAACCACGAGTTTATTACCGGCAGCTGTAAAAATATCAATCACCAGGGGTTTGTTTTTTGAAAGCGCATTGTGTTTCACTACATTTTCTACCAGCAACTGCAGGGTTAGTGAGGGAAGATAATAAGGCTCATATCGTTTATCAATCTGAATATTGAGTTGAACAGCTTCACCGTGCCTCGTTTGCAGAAGCTTATAATAAGAGCGGATAAATCGAATTTCATTATCTACCGTACTCACTCCTTCTTCATTGCTTCGTAATAAATAACGATATACTTTGCTCAGCTCATCAAGAAACTTTTCAGCCATAGTTTTATCCACTGTAATGAGCGAAGACAATGTATTAAAGCAATTGAATAGAAAATGAGGATTTACCTGGTTCTTTAAGGAATCAAACTCATGCGAAACTGAAAGCTGTTCCATAGTTTCCTTTTCTGCCACGCTTTCTTTATACTTTGAAAAAATATAATCTGCTTCATACAATGTTTCAAAGATGATATTCACACAAACACCAATTATTATACCCTGCAGCAGGTGTTCATTTTTAAACCGGTAACCGAGTATGTGAAAATAATCGTATAAGAGAAAAATAAGCAGAATGCTGGGTGTCATTACAAATACAATGATGAAAACTTTCATGAGAATACGTTGCCTGCTTTCTCCAAGGGATGGAAATCTACGCTCCGCCCAGTTACTATACAATACATGACAATACCAGGAACCAACACCAATGAGAAACAGCAACGGAAATGAAAACAGCCATATATCTATGTCCTGCCATATTCTTGCCTCATACAACACATAGTTGAGCGCTACATCAATCAAAGGCATTGACATGAGGAAGGTATAAAACTCCAGTTTGGGTGGTTTCATCAGTTTCATACAGCTATCTCCTCCTGTTTCAATAATGGAATACTGATAGTACGTGTTTCGTTTTGGGTATCATCAACTTTTACCGGCATTCCCAGTAAAGCATATTTTTTAACCAGGTTATCCAACACTGCTTCCGTATCCAGCACATCTTTTACCTGCTTCAGCTGGATATTATTTTGAATTAGTAAATGTCCGTTTAGCGAAGACTGAATGGTAATGAATAATGGCCTGTCCTTACTGAGAATGTTTTGTGTAAATGCATTCTCAATAATCACCTGTAAAGTGAGCGGCGCAATGTAAAGTCCTGTATGCTCATCCCGAACCTGTACATGCAACCGTAACGCATCACCATAACGGGTACTGAGCAGGTACTGGTAAGACTGAACAAACTTAAGTTCTGTATCCAGTGTTACAAACTGTTCTTCATCAGTTCGCAGCATATAACGATACACCTTGCTCATTTCATTGAGAAATGTTTCAGCCTTGTCCTCATCTTCCTGTATCAAGCCTGAAAGTGTATTTAAACTATTGAACAGAAAATGTGGGTTCACCTGACTCTTTAATGCATTTAAGCGGCTTTGCCGGTAAGCAGCATCCAGTTTCTCTGTTTCTTTCATGTTTTCCTTCCAATCATTATACCTGCGAATTCCTTCCATTAAGAAAATGAGAAAAATATTGATAATACCCAGGCTGAAGTAATTCCAGAGAAATATTTTTTCATTATAAGTGTAATAAAACCAGGGCAACCATTCATAGGTTTGAAGGATTCCATATAAAAAAAGGCCGGTAGTAAGTAAAAAAACAAGTATGGTAATAAATAACCTTTTCGGTAAATCCTTTTCATGGGGGAATATATTTTTAAACATCACTGCAATGCTTCCACATATGACAAAATAAACACAGAAATAAAAAATTGAAAGCACTGTGAATACAATAAAATGAGGCAGGTCAGAGAAATATTGCCGGGGAAAATTCACAATATTAAACATGAAACCAAAGAATGGAACAACAATGGCCATCACCAAATTGTCCTTTCCGTTGTATTGTGGCAACTGCAGTTTCATGTGTTACAAATTTCAAATAAAATGTACAATTTTTACTACCCAAAAAGCTTGTAATGATATTTTCATGAACAGGCTGTTGAATTAATGACATGAACTGTCAGGCCGGCACTAGAGGAATTCTACATTCCACTACCGCATAACTTTTTTGTATATGAATATCTAGTTTCGCCTTTATGCCATCCAGTTTTTCTGCCAACTTCCTGTTATTTAAAAAACGATTCAATTCTTCCAGATCACAATGATCGTTGTTGCATTCAATCATATAAAGCAGGTTCGATTTATCAAGCCCCATCTGGATGCGTATATCATCTGCTTTTGCATCCAGTAATCCATTAATACTTTCCTTAAACAACAGAAAAGCTTCATGCCGTAATTGCATGGGAAGGTTCAGGTGATTCAGACGTTCATCGATGATCAATTCAATATGAACTGCATATCGATTCATTTGTGCATCAATAAACTCCCGCATGCGTTCAATGGTTTTTTCCATGCTGTCGTTTTCGGGAGCAATACTCCAAAGCATATCATCCATTGCAATCATCATGTGATGACTTTTTTTATGAATCTGCTCAATAAATTCCTTTGATTTATCCGGTTCCGTATCAGCCTTAAGCCTTGCAATTTCACTGAGAATATTAATATTATTTAAAGCAAGGTTCACATCTTCATGCAGCTTACCTGCAATATTGCTTCGCATTTTGTGAATGGCTTCTTTCCGTTTCATACGACCCCTGTCAATCCAGATTAACAATCCGGTTACCGCTAAGGCAATAGCACTGAAAAACCACCATCGTAAATAAAATGGAGCTGCAATTTTTATAGAGAGCGTAGTTATTTTACCAGGCTTTCCCGACTCGTTAAAACAGGCTGCTTTAAAAATATAATCGCCGGGAGGAAGATAGTTATATTCAATAACATTCATTTTGCCGGCCTGCTTCCATTCTTTATCAATTTCCTCAAGCTTATAGTATACAACAAAAAGATCTTTATAACGCAACGTGGAAAGAAGCACCTTAAAGGCATTTTCATTATGCTTTAATTCAATTACGGGAAGTGCGGTGAGAGAATCTACACTTTTTCGGCGTCCCATAATCTCCATACCCGTAATATGTACTTCCGGTGCAGGATAGGTACGTTTTGAAAGAGCTTCAGGATTAAACAATAAAACATCCCTGTTAGTTCCAAAAACAATCGCTCCATTGTTTAAAACTGCAGCTGCACCGGTGCTAAAGTTGAAATTTGGAACACCATCATTTGCATCATAATGACTTAATCTTCCTGAAGCTGGATTATAACTTATAATTCCCGAACCTGAAGTCATCCAGATAAAACCATTCCTATCTTTTAAGATATTAGTGATATTGGCACTGGGCAATCCCGTTTTTACAGTAAAATATTCTATATAACCAGTATTTGTATTAATGATATTTAATCAATTACCTGCCACGTAAAAAATACTATCATTATACTGCAATATATCTGCCACTCCATTAATCAATAACTTTTTATGTAATGGAGCTGATGATGTGTAATGCTGTTGCACAGCCCCATCATTACTGTTAAGCCGGTACAAGCCTGCCCTGTCAGTACCAATCCATACTCTGTTCTGTTTATCAACAAAGATTCTTGAAATAATGCCATCTATCTGAAGTATTCTGGAATATGTATGTTTTATCACATCCCACTTGATTACTGCTCCGCCGTGAGTACCCATCCATATATTCCCATTTTTATCCTGTCCCAATTGGCGAATTGTTTTACCTTCAGCCAATGGCACGGACTGATTATAAAATTTTTTAGTTGCCGCTTCAAAAATATATACAGCCCCTGCCTGCATACCACACCAAACATCCCCATTGTCCCGTTGAATCATACTCCAAGCCATTGAGCCTTCGATGGCAGCTTTATAAAAAACATTTGAAGAACTTACAGGATTTAACTTCTTGTCATAAGAGAAAATGCCACTACCCCATGTACTTATTAATAATTCTCCATCTTTTGTTTCCAGGAAATCAGTCACTTCAGTTTCCAGGGATTGGGCTCCTGCATGCCTGTTTGGGAAGGCTGTAAAGAACTGTCCGTTAGGATTGAAACGAAATAATCCTTTATTGGTTCCCAGCCAGATATTCTTTTCACGGTCTTCATAAACTGAAAAGACCATATCGTATAAAATACTATACTCAGCAGAAGAATGTTGCGGTATTACCTGCAAGGATTCATCATCAGTTTTAATCCTGCAAAAAATACTGCTGCCGGTAAGCCACAAGTCATTGTCTTTTGTTTCGGTAAATCCATAAGGCACATAATACTTTTGCAATGCAGCATTCAATTTCGGAGTCCAATCTGTTTGCTTATTTTTTTTACTGTTGTAACAAAGAATTTTCAAACCTCCTTCCCATGTAATAATCCAATAATTTTTTAAACGATCAACATAAACAGTATTGATATTCTGTAATTTTTCAAAGGTAGTTATAGCAGGGTCATTGTCTTGGTTGTGATCACGGTAAGAAATTGTTTTTTTAATGGAATTGTACTTTAATAACCCCTTGGGTGATCCCACCCAGAAGTTCAATGCCTCATCCTGCCACAAGTGCATTGGCTCCCAACCTTTGGGTAAAACAAATGAGTTATTTTGCTGATCAGCTGTTTTGGTTTGATCATTATAGGTTACAAAACCCTGCTTATCCCAAATGAGCATTATCTCATTATTCCGGTTCAGATACATTGCTGTTATAATTGAATTATAACCTTTGGGTATATTCACCCGAACAGGATGATACATAAAATTATCAGGATTAAGGTAACCCAGCGAAGCATCGCCGCTCAGCAACCATAACCTGTTTTTTTTATCAATAACCATAGCACGGACATTCCCTTCCGGCAGCTGAACCCCCTGGTAAAAATTAATAAGACGGTGCCCATCGTACCGCTGAATCAAGGTTCTGAAATTAAGCCATATAAACCCCTTGGCATCCTGCTGCACTGCATGAACCGTTTCCTCAAACAATCCATCTTTTACACTTAATCGTTGAAATAAGTAAGGCGACTCCTGTGCAAACCCGGTGCAGTAGCTAAAGAACACAATATATGTAAGAAATCGCAAAAACATGTTGATTGGAGGTTCCTCCAAAAATAACAAAGAAGCAGCGGAATAGCTACCGGTTCATACAACCCGTATCACAATTCATACGGATTTTGGAACAATTCATACCGTGCAGCCCAAAAGCCATTGGAATTATGGGTGTTTTTAGAATACTTATCAAATTTATCCGTATAAATTACTCCTTATTGAATCTTTATAAAATCAGCCAAAGCACCCGTGCCTTTTACATAAGATTTCCAACCGGAGTTCATGCCTAAGGTATAACCACCTTCAATACCACCAAGAGTTCCGCCGATTTTTCCTTTTTCGCCTACATTAATAGGATTATCAGCAATCTTCACAGATGCTTTTCCCATCAATCCAAAATCACTGAACTCATTATTATTATCAAACGATACATATACCATTTGCTTAATATCAGCACTTCCGGTTTCTTTAAAAAACTTCGCTTTTAATCCAACGCCGGCAGCAAGTGTAGTGGTGCCTGTTCGAAAATTATGCTCATACATACCCTGTATTAATTTACCCCCTTCAATCGCATATTTATTGCAATCAGCTTTCAGCTTAGCGATGACAACATCAAACTCAATATTCAATGCCTGCGGACAATTTAAATCCACATTTCGGCTGGAAGCAATAATACTATCCGCTTCATTGGTACTCACCTGCACATAACACTCCATAGGAGGATCCAGGAACTGACCCATACCCGTGCCGGATAAAAAAATGAAATACCCATGAAGTACTTTGTACACCAGAATTTTGTTTCCTGCACTTGGTTCCAGGGAAACAATATTGATCAAGTCATTAATATATTCCCGCCAGATACCAAGCCCTCTCTTAGCCCTTGCTGTAACAAATGCATTGTACTGCTGTACAAATGCATCCATGATTGGCTTTTTCAAATCACAACATTTTTTGATGTAGGCTTCATACACTTCATGTGTTGCACCTGCCGGAGCAACCGGACATTGTACCGCCGCCATCTTTCTATTATAATCATTCATTATCTCTTCAATATGATTGAAATCAAGATCTGTAAACAAACTTAATTCCCGAGGTGAGTACACCTCATGCAAATCATGGAGCAATGCCTCAACCAGATCGGCATATATGCCGGGAATACGTTGCCCGTCAATTCTGATTTCTTCTTTTGACAATAAACTCTTCTCACTCCAGTATAACATCTCATTGGTTACGGATTGACCAAAGGATTCCATTTTCGCTAACGCCGTTCTTGTATCATCGGTACGTTCCGGCAAAGGAGCATGAGTGAATTTACCCAACTGTATTTCATCAAAGAAATTCCGTTGTGGCATATTGGGGCGTTTTTTACGCAGCCTGTACAAATTCAAATCACTGTTTTTGCTCCGCATTAAAGCAAGCGTACTGCGCCTCATAGCCATTTCGAGCTCTTTTTCAAAATACTTCATTCCCTCTTCATACTCTTTATAAAAAAAACGGATCATACCCATACTGCGGTTAGCTTCAGGATGATGCGGATCACTTTGCAGACATTGCTTTAAAAACAGTTCAGCCATACCAATTTCACCCAAACCCAAATAAGCTTGTCCCATATTATTCAGCAGCATGCTGTTGTGAGGTTCATTTTGTAAATGATGCATCAGGATAGGGATGGCTTTATGTTCCAGCCCGGTCATATTCATCATAGCTGCAAGATTATTCCAGCCGATGGCTTCTGATGGATTTTTAAGTACAGCATTCATTGCAATCAGTAACGCCTCCACAGGTTTATCATCATAAAAAGCGCCAATGGCAGAACTGTGCTGTTGCTCCGGCGTTTGAACCGCCGTGATATTTTTCACTTCTTCTACAATGGCTTTTGGAGTTACACTCTCTAATTGTTTTTTCGACTGTTGCAATCCATCAGCCAGCTGAATGAGTGTAGGCGGCTGTTTGGGAATAAGGGCAAGCCGCTTCATATCTTTAGGAGGCATTTTAACTTCAAAATCCGGCAGTAGCATTTCATCCAACTTAATATTAGATTGTGCAGCTATCTGCTTCGCCTGCATACTGGATTGTTTTAAAATTTTTTGCTTGTAAGCTTCCAGTTCGGCCGGGCTCATCTTCTCATTGCATTTACATCAGGCATGGCCGGAGTAACCGGTTTTTTTGATTGTGATTGAAGAGCAAGATGGAAAGAAACCATCAGCAGCATTAAAAAGAATTGTTTCATCCGTTTGTATTTACAATGCTAAAATAGAGGGCGCTGGCGGCCTCTTCAACCCTGCTGTAGATGAACTGTGTTATTGCCTGCATGAATTGTTTGCTTAAAAAACATTGCATTTCACACAACATATATTTCAATTCATCACACCTGCTCATAAAAACTTTGAAACAGGTTTTCATATTTGCGTTTTAAAACACAAAACCATGCAACGAAACCTTATCATCATTCTTTTAGTTACAATTACTCCCCTCTTTGTAAAGGCACAAAACGGAAACGGCCTGCTGAATAAAATCAAAAACAAAGTAAACAACAGGGTTGATAAAAAAATTGATGGCGAAATTGATAAAACCCTGGATAAGATTGAAGGTAAAGAACAAACAACAGCTAACAATTCCAAAACAAACGAAGCATCAACAGGCAACAACGGTTTACAATCGTATATCAAATACGATTTCGTTCCCGGCGAACAGGTTATTTACAGCAATGATTTTGCTGCAGATGCCATGGGTGAACTGCCTGTAGGCTGGAACAGTAACGGTACGGGTGCTGTTGTAACGATTAACGGGTTACTCGGCAAATGGGCACAACTTCATCAAAACTCTGTTTACTTAACAGATAATAAAGATTCACTAACTGAAAATTTTACGGTGGAGTTTGACCTTGTATTACGTCGCACCAATCCCAAAGCACCTTTCCCTATGTTGGTATTTGGCGTACTGGCATCAGGCACCTATGAGCCCACCGCCAATGAATTACTGAAAGACTATACCTATACGTTTGCCACCGAATTAAAAGTTCAGCCTTATGATAACAATGCTTCACTATGCACCTGCATACGTACAATGAAAGAAAAAAACATCTTACTACCGACATAAAAATGTTTGGTGTGTTAGAACAATATTTTAACAAAGCAATTCATGTGGCCATGCAGGTACAGAAAGAACGATTACGCATCTGGTTTAATGAAACTAAACTGTACGATTTACCAAAAGCAATTGTTGCCGGTTCCATCATCAATCAACTGTATTTTGATGTGAAGCGCTATGGCGGTACAGATGCTGAAGTGGGTTATGCAATCGGGAATATTAAAATTGCTAAAGGCTTACCCGACACAAGACACAAACTGATTGAAGAAGGTAAGTTTTCAACTACGGGAATTTTGTTTGATGTAAATACAGCCACTATCAAACCTGAAAGCAACGGCGTATTAAAAGAAGTAGCCGATGTACTTCAAAAGCATGCTCAATTAAAAGTAAAAATCATTGGGCATACAGATAGCGACGGAAGTGATATTACCAATCTTGAGCTTTCTAAAAAAAGAGCGGAAGCGGTGATGCAGGCCTTAATCAGGGACTATGGAATTGATCGTAACCGGCTCGAAAGTGATGGTAAAGGTGAATCAGTACCTGTAGGCGATAACAAAACTAAAGAAGGCAAATCACAGAACCGGAGAGTGGAGTTTGTAAAACAGTAACCCACCATGGCATGCAGTCTGTCAATTCATAACTAAATATTCCCAATTCATTCAGGTATGCGGCAGGAAACGTGACATATCCATTTATTATTGACAATCATTTAAACCTTAACATCATCATGAATCAAACTTTAAACCCCAGTGGTAAACGTATTTTGTTTGCCACAGTACCGGCAGACGGTCACTTTAACCCGCTTACAGGTATTGCCAAATTTTTACAATCCAAAGGATTTGATGTGCGCTGGTACACATCATCAGCTTATGCGGACAAGTTGGAACAAATGAAAATTCCACACTTCACGTATAAGAAAGCAATGGAAGTAACAGCGTCTACTGTAGATACACAATTTCCGGAACGGGCAAAAATCAAGAGCCTTATTAAAAAGCTCAATTATGACCTTGAACACTTTTTTATCCGCAGATCCATTGAATATCTTGATGACATAGAGGATATCTATAAAACATTCCCGTTTGATCTTATGATTGCTGACAACCTCTTTACTGCAATTCCATTAGTAAAAGTATACTTGAAAATTCCTGTGATTTCGATTGGTGTGGTACCCGTGATGGAAGAATCAAAAGAACTGGGGCCCGCAGGCCTTGGATTAACACCTGCTGCTACAGCATGGGGCAAATGGAAACATGCACTGCTGCGTACAATAGCAAAGAAAGTGCTGTTCAGAAAATCAAACAAACTCATGCATGACACACTGAACAGCTATGGAGTTTATGCAGATGATGTGTTTCTGTTTGATATGGTTACTAAATTATCTGACCTGTTACTGCAGATCGGCACTCCGGGTTTTGAATATTACAGAAGTGATTTAAGCCGTAACATCCGTTTTGTAGGCGCATTGCTGCCGTGGACCCGTACCAAAAACAGAAAGCCCTGGTTTGATGAACGATTAACAAGGTATAACAAAGTGGTACTGGTAACACAAGGCACAGTAGAAAAGGATGTGAACAAACTTCTCGTTCCTACTTTAGAAGCATTCAAGAACAGTGATACGCTGGTGGTTTGCACTACAGGCGGCTCTGAAACAGACGCCTTAAGAAAAAATTATACCTATAACAATATCATCATTGAAGACTTCATTGCTTTTAATGATGTAATGCCGTATGCTGATGTTTATGTTACAAATGGTGGTTATGGCGGAGTAACGCTGGGCATCCAGAATCGTCTTCCGCTGGTTGTGGCTGGCGTACATGAAGGCAAAAATGAAATTTGTGCACGTATCGGTTATTTTAAATACGGTATTAATTTAAAAACAGAAACACCCAGCGCTGCACAGGTAAAAGCAGCCATAGAAGAAGTATTGAACAACGCCGTGTATAAGCAAAAGATCAGCTGCCTGGCTAATGAATTTGAAAAATATGATACTAACGAACTCACCTTGAAATATGTAACAGAAGTGTTGCGAAAATCAAACAGAAAGCAGGCAACCCTTTGTGCAAACGAACAGGTTTACTAACCGTCGATAATCATAAAACAAAATATCATTATTATGAAACAATACCTCCCATCACCAAATAACATAAGCACCGTAAATGACTGTGCAGAAAATAAGTGCATTAATTGTTTCAATAACAACGGATGCATTTACAAACGAAGCGCTTTTGAGATGCCACAGCAGCAAGCTAATGCCACTGAAAGCATCTCTATAGAGTTACAGCAAACGAAAGGGTCCGCTGAACGAAACCTGAATTACAGATTCAGCAGGTAAAACAACCATATTAATAAACTAAAATATTAAAATTCATGAACAGGTACATTAAATTAAAAAAATATATTTCCGGTTTTATGCTGCTGACAACTTCAGCATTAATAACAGGTTTTCTTTTCTCATTTACCGTAAAATCGATCACAGGCGACTTTTTAAAGCAGTTGGGTATCACCAAAAAAGATGCAGATGAAAGAATTGTGAGTACTATTCTTTCCGGTTCGTTTAATGAATACGGCCTTCGAAATGCTAAAAACATAGCAACAGGCAACAGGGCAGCCATAGTAAAAGACGTGCTGGAATACAGCAAAAACTATATTAACAGTACTGCTTTTATAAAGTCGTATAACGAATTAAAACAAAATCAGAAACCACAAATACAATCCTTACAAACTCCGGAGGAGATGCAAAAAGAACTGATAGAACGGAGCAAAAAATCAGTTGCTGAGATGGAAGCCAGTACACAAAAAGCTGATGCCGCCTTCAAGCCCATGTTTGATAAAATGGTTGTGGATGTTAAAAAGCAATTGAAAGAAGCAGAAGATCCTAATAACAAAATGATTGCCACCTACCGTAAAAACTATCCACAGGCTATGAGAGATGCACAAACAGGTAATGAAAAACTTTTATCCGATTGGGAAGCCAGGTATCCATCAAACCATTTACTGTTTGTAAAAAAACGAATACAGGAGTTTTTGGAAGAAACAAAAGACATTGATTTTTCAGCGCAATTGGTTGAAAAGAACGGAAAGAAATATTTTGTAAACAAAGGATACGAAAGCAAAAGCTATCGCTGGAAAATGGGGTTTCGTGCAGGAAAGGAAGCTGTTGAAGCTGCCAGAACCTTTGTGCAACAATGGATGAATGAAATCCGTTAATTCAGTACAACATCCATAAAAAAAAGAAAGAGTCTTTAAAGACTCTTTCTTTTTTTTATGCTACTCCAATTCATACCGTTAATCTTCCAGTTCATGCAGTGATTACTTTTTAAGCAGTAGTTATATATGCAATTTTGAGTTCATATTTATTTAATCACTAAAACCTTTCATCATGAAAAATTTCTTGATTATCACTCTTGCTATTATCCACTTCACAACCTCCTGTACAAAAGACAAGGGTAAAAACGAAGCCGGCATTTTTAAAGGACCCGAAGTACAAATGCACCATGGCAAAGCATGGACATGGGTACAACTGAGCAGTGAAGGCAAACCTGAACGTATTGCAATTTCAATTGATAACGACGCTCTCAACAGTGTTCCTTCAGGTAGCGGTCATAACAACGGCGGTCATACCCATGACGACAATGCAGTATTACTCTTTCATGAAAGAGCAAATGGAATTGCATTTAAACATGTATGGCTTAACTTGAATCCTGAAGGCCATCCGCCTGTTAACATTTACACAAAACCTCACTTTGATATTCATTATTACATGAGTACCGCAGCTGAGAGAGAAACTTATGTTGATCCTGTAAAATTAAATGCTGATCCAGCTGAAGGCTATTTACCACCAATGCACGTAGGTGCAGATCCTGTACCAACCATGGGTAAGCATTGGGTTGATGTTACTTCACCTGAATTGAACCCGAACAACCCTCAACCCTTCACACAAACATTTATTTATGGTTCATACGATAACAAAGTAGTTTTTTATGAACCCATGATAACACTTGACTTTTTGAAAACCACTGCTAACTTTGAAAGACCGATTCCTCAATCAGCTAAAGTTCAAAAGAGCGGCTACTACCCTACTAAAATGAGAGTACAAAAACAAGGCAATGCTGTTAGCATCATACTGGAAGGCTTGGTGTACAGAACAGCTTCCTGATCACTTAAACAATCAAAACCTTATCACGATGAAACAATTCATAATTGCTTTCGTAGCCTTAGTTCTTGGTTGCGGAACATTTGCACAGGCAGATGCAGAAAAAAGAACGGAGAACAAAACGATCAAACTTTCCGCCCCCGTTACATCTATTGTACTAAATAACGGCGTAAATCTTGTATTAATTGATGATCTGACAAACGATGTATTTATTGAAGGCAGAGCCGGATATGTAAAAACAGTTGATATAAGTTTTAAAGACGGAGAATTGATTATTTCAGGAACGGAGGAACATGAAGAAAAGCCGGTAGCAGTTTTTGCTTCTGCAAGGTTTCTAAGAGAAATACTAGTGAACGGCAATTCAATTATCGGCAGTTACCAAACACTTCAAAACAATGGCTTGAATGTTACTGTTAACGGTGATTGCAAGCTCATGCTCCGATCATTAGGCAAAGTAAACATAACAGCCACTAACGACTATACATTTACTTATAAAGTAAAAAAGCTAAAGAACTGAACTCCGTATCAATAGTTGGTTTAGGTTAATGCCGGCAATTCTTTGCCGGCTTTTTTTAAACTTATATGAACAACCTAACTGCTTATAGGCATCTACAATTCATACTTCTGAAATTACGATTCATAGCATACAATATTCTTTACACATTTTTTTCTAAGAACTTAGCAGTATTATTCTAAACAATTAAACCTTATTATTATGCAACGCTACAACTTGTTTTACATGATTCACAAAGGCCTGCGTGAAATGCTTTACACTACAGCCGGCCAATTACAAAAAATTGATTTTACAGTATCGGAAGAAACGGAACCTGCATTTAGCCAGGCAGTGCAGGTATTGAACCTGTTTGATAAACATGCCCATACGGAAGATCGCTTTGTTTTAACCGCCATTGAAGCTTACGAGCCTTCCGTGGTTAATTTATTTGAAGAAGAACATATACTGGATCATGAACTCAGCAATAAACTCCGCTCCCTGCTTACTATGTTTGAAGGGTTAACGCTTGATGCCGAAAAAAAAGAGCTGGGAAGTGCTATCCGCCTGGCTTTTACAGAATTCCTGGTATTTAACCTCAATCATATGGCTAAGGAAGAGAAGCTATTAAACCAATTACTGTGGAATTATTATAGTGATGAAGAATTACATGGTATTACGCAAAGGATTATTGCGCAATTGCCGCCAGAACAAATGCAGGAATACAGTATTTGGATGATGCGTGCACTGAGCAATCAGGAAATCACAGGCTGGTTAAAAGAAATTAAAAACAATGCGCCTGACTTTGTATTCAGCAACATGCTGATTCTGGCAGAAAAAGAGCTGCCTGAAAGCCGTTCACAAATCATCTTAAGCAATATTACAGAAGGTGCCTTACTGGCCTCCTGAAAAAGACAGTAAAATTTAAATGCTGAACAACACCAAACCGGGATTACTGAATAGTAATGCCGGTTTTTGCAAAAGAAAACCCTGCTAAGAATAGCAGGGCGCTTTGTATATGTACCTAAACTACTGACTAACTGAAGCTGATGCTGAATTAAAATCCGCAGTACTTTAAAAAAGAGGCAGCTTTCGCCACCCCTTTTATCATCACACTCAAACCACTATTCTGCAATGACTCTTGAATTATCCATCTCTGCAATAAATTTATTACCGGGATTTCCTTTATAGTAAATCATACTGTTTTGCACAGCACTTGCATTAATCACATCAGCAGCATAAATGCGTATAGTAGAATTTTTAGCAGCAATAGCATGACCCAATAAGGAAAGTACCGCATAAGAATTTATAACACCATTGTTATCGGCCCTCACATATACTTTTTCTGCAGTACCTTTTAGTAACAGTTCTGAATTATCAAGTACATTCATTGTAAACTGGGACACATTCATTTGAACAGATGCTTTGGAATACTGGCTCACCGTTCCTTCTACTTCCGCAGCTTCCGTAAAACCGCTTATATCTGCTGTTGCCCTGTTATAGATTTGAAATCCACGCAGAGAAGGCATGGCAATATTTATTAAAACTTCTTCATGCACACGCAGTGGATTTTTGTACTCAACAAACAATTCACCGTTTACCACGCTTGCATTAATATCGTCCAGATCAATTTGCCGGCCTCTTGCTGTAAAAGAATAATTATTGGACCTGATAATTTGAATTTTAAAATTACCTCCCGTGCTTACCTTATTGAAGTTTGTAAATGAAAAAAGGAGTTGAGAAGGTGGTACCGGGCTGGTGGGCTTTTTACAGGATGAAATGATAACCACCAGTACCAGGACTGATAATATTTTTTGCATGATGATAAGGTTTAATTAAGATGATAGTAAGAGCTCAAAATTCAGGTATTAACAACAAAGAATAACCGCATAAATATGTGAATTTGCAACCGGTCAGTAAAATCCTGCCTTAACATCTTTATTCGGCAGTTTGCTGTAAGCAGCACGGTGTAAAACCAACCGCTCATTTGCCTGGTCAGCCGTTACCTCAATCCACCCGTTGTGTCTTTGATTATTGATACGTATCTGAAAGGGCAAAAATGCTTTTTGAGCTGTTAGCCAGTTACCACGCCATTGAACAGCACCATTTTCAAACAAAACTTTTTCAAAAAGATTTATTTCAGAAGCGCTATACCATTCATATTCTGTAAAGTTTGCAAGCGGCACAAGTGCACCCTTTTGCATTACAGGTATTTGTTCGATACTATTTACAGGCACACTCGTATATATAGACGTAAGGATGTTAAACTGAAATTTATCCACCTTGTTGATAAAATCACCAACTCGAAGGACTTCAAAAAGTAAATCAACCCGGTTGTCCTTATTAATATCGATAACGGCATCTTTCAGGTATTTTATTTCAAGGTCATTAAGATTAGAGTATATCATTTCAACCTCCGGCAACGGGGCAGGATTTTCCACTGCTGTTTCTTTTTTGCAGGAGCCGAAGGTTATGACCAGAAAAAGGACTATTACTAAATTCTTGCCTTGCATGATGATAAAGTTTGTACAAATTTGAGCAACTTCCAGACAAATAACAATCACATAATCATGTGAAAATAATCCAACCATCTAGAATCTCAGAACTCTAATTTCCATTTAAACTCAGTATCAGTTTCACCAACTTTAATGAAGTTATTTTTCTCAAGAACTCTGAAAGAAGCAGCATTTGTTTTTTCAGTAGACGCCTTGATTGACTTTACCAATGACTGGGTTTTAGCCCATGAAATGATCCCTTGCACTATTTCAGTCATATATCCCTTGCCCTGAAAAGCATCATAAGTACCATAACCAATCTCAATTTCCCCGGCAGCATTCGGCTCGCCAATGATGCATAAATCACCAATAATCTGATTACTTTCCTTTGCAATTGCAGACCATAATGTATTATATAAATAGTCTTTTGAAGTATCAGCTACATTCGGAAGAATAGTTTGTTCTAACGCTTCCTTTAAGTCAGGTGTTATCGTTCTGGAAACCTTATTTAATTGCAACTCTTTCTCCAATGACCCATCTGCAGCAATATATTTTACTAACTGAGCGTAGGTTAAAGGCTTTAAAATGAGCCGTGCTGTTTCTATCATAAAATTGAATTACCTGAACAATGAAAAGAATCTATCTATAAATTCACAGGAAACTGCTTCACCTCTACCGCTACAGGAATAGTTTCCCCAAAACCGTTTTGAGTAACCTGATTTGCCGCATCTACATATTTAATCACTCTTGATACCCGCAGTACCTGGCTGCTTTGCCAAATATCGTTAAATTGTTTACTTAAGGTAAAAGGAGCAGCAGTAACAGCAAATTCACTAATGCTTCTTAAACTGAACGTAGTATCCCATAACGCCAGTACTTTCCCATCTACGGTACTTTCCTTAGCCACTGATAATTTCAGTTCAACTTTTAAACCATCATAAACAGGTGCCGAATAATCCCTGCCCTGTGCAATCTGAAACTGAACAGATTTAGTAACAGGAACTTCTGTAGGTTGCGGGGGTTTTTTATAGCAGGAAACAAAAAGTAAAACGGCGAATATTGAAATATTGATAAATACTTTCATACAATTTGCTTTTATAAGATTTTAAAATACTGGTATAACATTAAATAATTCAAATATGTGTTGCTGTTACCAGAACTACGTTACTATGCCACCATCTTGTACATAACGGTTCCTCGATGGATCCCATCGAATACCACGACCCATAATTATATCCGTTGATTGCTTCATAAAGTTTAACTCATTTTGTATAAGCCCCCATTGCTGACCATGTAATTGCTGTAATTGCGAATTGGTCTGAGCAATAGCTTTTTGATATGCATTCCGCTCAGCCTGTGTTAAGTATTGTTCACCTACATATTGAGCTTTTACAAAAATTTTATCGAGATTGCTCATCTTCGCCCAACGCCATGCCACCATTCCCATATTGCTTACGCCCCGCATGATGGCTTTCTTTTTTTCGCTATCTAAACTAAGCCACTGTGCAGACAACTCTTTATAAGCAGCTTCTCGTTGCTCCTTACTGAGTACTGTTACTTTCATACTCTTCAACTCTTTATTGATAAAGAACTCACAATCCAGTAATGCATCAGCCGTTTCCTTTACAAAGGGGATTTTACCGGTTATTAGTGGCGGATGGGCAGCAAGATAGGTTTGCAGATACCAGCGGCTATCTTCAGCCTGTTTACCATCTTCAATTAAATAAATAATGAGAGCAGAGCGCACCTGTTTGATTACTGCCTGCAGTTCTGCTTCACTATAACTAAACAATTGCTGCGCATACTGCAGGTTATTGCCGATGTTTTGCATGCCTTTATAATCATTCTTAACCCAGTAATCTTTGATTAACTGAAAATGTTTCAGCTTCTGTTGAGGAGTATAAGTAACATCCAGCAACTTTTGTACAAGTTGTGCATGTTGCTCCATCATTGATCTTGTTAAAAGAACCGGGGATTGATAAACAACATCATCATATGAATGCTGCGCCTTTAACGGCTGCCTGCAAAAAAAGGCAATGAGAACAACCAGTAAACTACTTATATTTCGCATATAAAAATCCTATGCTTTATACTCTACAACAATGACTTATTAATAAATTGACTGCCCATTGAGTGGCAACAGGATGTATTGCCCGTTTTGCTCTACCAATATACCTACTACCGTTACCTTTCCCTGCGGGATAATCCTGTTACGGAAACTGGCAAATGATTCTGTACGTACGATGGCTGTTTTCTTTCCATCAGTAATAGTGCGATCGCCCTGTAACGTTGCAACTCCATTAGCCTGGGTAAACGATACATTACTAAGCGATACTACCCTGCCTTCCATTGAAGTTGCTGATTGATACAAATCAGATACAGAGTAAGTTGGAATTACATGAATATCCCATCCTGTTCTGATAACGGCGTTATTATCTACCTGCTTAATTTCAAGCGCTCCGTTACGTTCTGTTATCACCGAACCTTGAATATTGATTATAACTCTTTCCGCATAAGTAAGTGTGTTATTTGATGTAAACCTTACAGCAATACCTCCGGTACCATCTTCAATATAGGCTACAGCAGGATCAATATTATCGTTTACAGAAGTCACTAACCCGGCAATGAATGTTTGGGTCCACAGATACGTATCTGTACCCATGTAAGTATTACGGATGGTTTGAATGGGTGTACCGGTTGGCAAAGGATGGTCATCATCTGCAATCGTAAAGTTTAACTGGTTTTGCATACCTGCTTCCAGGTCTTCAGATGTTGTGCTGATGCCGAAGGTAACAGAACGCATAGCAGTTTGCACTGCATCATTTACCGGTTTGATTTTAAAACTTACAGTAGCCTGTCCCTGTAAAACGGGAATCCGCAGTTTACCATTCACCATAGCAGGTTCTGTTGTAAAATGAGTGCCGTAAGTTGCATTGGCAGATGTAAAAGTAACATCAGCAAATCCGTTAGAAAAAGCCATAGGTGTAATCAGCACCTGGGCTGTATAGCCGTCAGTATTAGATTCTACTACGGATGCATTAGCCTGTGCAAAAGAAAGCAACGCCTTAGTTTCATCGTCTGTAATAACAATTTTTGCTGTGCTTCTGGCATCAGGCTTAATTCCTCCTTCTGAGGTGATGGTAAACTGAATTTCACGAATACCGTCCTTTAAATTGTTATTTACAGGAATAAGTTTAAATGTTGTTAACTGTTTTCCTGCTTCTACATATAACCGGAGTTTGCCGTTAACTGCCTCAGGTTGCGTTGTGAAATCACGGCCGTATTGGGCGGTAGCAGAAGTAATATTCATAACAACGGACTCAGCTTTGTAAGTAGCAGATGAAAAACGAAGTTCGTAACTTATTTCGCCGGCATTTTCTGTTAATAAATACTCTGCATTACTAAACTGGGTTGTAACCACTGCCGGCTGATTAGGATTGCCGGGGTTTTGCGGCAGGTCATCCTTTTTGGAGCAGGAGGTTAATACTAAAAATGCAATTCCGAAATTTGAAAACTTTTTTGTGATAAGGTTTAAGGTTGATGATAACATGATGATTTGTTTTAGTGGTGCAAAGATGCGCTGCAGAACCTCTTTTTTTTACCACATGATGATGTGAAAGAAGCAATGAACAAGGGGGAGACCATCACATATTTATGTCAAAAAAGACCGGGCCTGTGAAAACCCGGTCTTCTGATTGATCCAGATCGACTTACTCAATCTTTGCATCAAATTCCCTGTGCATGCGCTGTGTAAAGCTTTCACTCCAGATGCTCCAATGATTAGCCCCGGGCACCAGTTCAACAGTAATTGCAGGGCTGAGCTGGTTTGCTCTTTTCTTAAAAGCCTCCACAGATCTGTTAAGCAGAAAATTATCTTCTGCCCCTGCAAACACACAAATCCTGCTACTGTATTGCTGCAGGTGTTTTTTATAATTAGACTGTAAATAATAACCCAGGTCATATGGCTTCCATGTTTTTACAACATGAGCATAAATAGCGCCTGTTTTACGGTTGAAGAGTTCAGCAGGTTTTCTGCTGTTTTTGTTCATAACACCAAAAGCAGCTTCAAAAGATTGCATTTGACCACCATCGCCCAGGAAGTCTTCGAATGTTGCATATTGTTTAACAGTACTCAGGTATTGACCATTCATTAAAAACATTCCACGCATTTTTCCATCTGCCTCGTAGTACATATTGGCATTCTTATCGTACAGGTTCACACCTGTAAAATCAGAAAAATCAACAGGGTCAGGTGACACTGCCCAACAGCCACTGAATGTTTTGGGGTAATGTAATTGCAACCATAATGCTGCATATCCTCCACTGCTTTGTCCTGCTACAAACAATTGATTACTGATCCTGTATTGCTTTTTTAATAGAGGCACGAGTTCTTCTACCAATGCTTTCCCCCATGGACCATTAACCATTGAATCAATAAACGCATGCAGCCCAAAGGGATTATTGGTTTCAGGATTCAGGTATACAAAGATTTTTTCTTTTCCAAGCGTAAATCCATAGCGTTTTGAAACAGAGGGATTATGCACATCATAATGCGTTCCGCCCCAACCCGGTATAATAAAAACCACAGGATAGTTCACAGATGAATTCTGTTGATACGATTTGGGTAATACAACAGCAGCCTTAATATACGAGTCCATTTTTCGAAATCCTGTAACAAGTTCACTCTTGAGTTGAAGAAATTTAACTTGTTCCGTTTCTCTAAAAGGACGCTGCGGTATTATTCGGCTAAGATAAAGATGAATATTCAAACCCTCACCTCTCTTTACCTGCACTAAAACATCCCTTGAATAATAATTTCCGGCAGTAGTTGTATTGTTCCTTTCCGTAGTATCAATATCAAAAACAGCAGCAAACTTATAATAGCCCGGTGCAACTTTGTGCAGCTGTACAGGAAAGGACTTTGCATTGGTATCAATGATTCTTTTTTCACCACCTGCCCACTTTGATACATCTAACACAAACGTGGGAGTTGGATTAAAAGGATCAGGGTCCTGAACACCACGGGCGGTATCTTTTGTGCTGAAGACATAGAGCCTTCCTTTCAGTGGCGTTTTTACACTTGAATCCAGGTGTACAGTTATTGCGTATTGTTGTGCAACGGATGAAACAGCAAAGAACAGAAAAAGAATGAATGATGATAATGGCTTCATAATAAAGTTTTGTTTGCTATTGTAAAATGAGAACTTTGAATTAATTACTAAATGATAATTTTATTTTAAACCGCCACATTTTCCCGTTAATCTCCTGCTCGAGTTTCAACACTTCATTTGTTTTTTTACTGATCCAGAAAACTTCTTTATTTCCTTTTTCTTCGTGTACCAAAAGCCAACAGTCAATTTTACGATTGTCATATCCCTCCAGTTGTGCTGTACCAGTTACTGTATACGCAACATTCTGCGGCGCAACTGATCCGGGATCGTAATAAGGAATTAAAAAAGTGACTTTATCTTTATAGGGTAATAAAGAAAATACTTCCAGGTCAAGGTGCCAGTTAAGGGTAAAAACATCCCAGGATTTTTTATAAGCCTCCCATACACGTTTCTTCTGCAATGAAGTATCAGCATCAGACAAGGCAGCACCATTAAGATATCCTTCTTTCTTAGTAAAATCAAAACTTGAACTTCCTCTTTGTTTCCACCAGCTTTCATGAGAAATGGTTTGAAATGTCGATGCATCTGCGACAGATTTTGTAGTATGTATAATTGAATCTTTATCTTCCCAAACCTGTGAGACTATAAATACAGGTTTACCGTTATCAAAACTCCGTTCTGTAGTACGGGTCCAGAATTGTGTATTGGTGCGTGAAGCACCGGGGCTCATTTTAAAATATACAAGATGCCTGTTCGTACCTATTTTGAGCTGAGAAATATTGATATTATCAGGAGTAATAAGAACCGTATCTTGTGTTTGACCATAACTATTTAAATAAACACTAATGGTTATCAGAATAAATAAATATTTAATAAACTTCATACTATTTTTTTGAGAGTGAATACAATATCAAACCCTTATATATTTTCATGTTGTTAATTCAAAAAACTCCACATAAATACCCAGCAGTACATGCCAGATCAAATAATGACCCAACCTTACCGCCAGCGAAGCCACAAATCCATACTTCAAATAACTTCTGAATTGCCACGCATTCATGGCTATGCCGCTAAGCGTTGCATATACAATAAACCACCAGGCACCGTCAGGAAATTGCTGAATGGGTTCGATAATGCTTGTTAAAACACCAAGAACAATAATGAACAGATTCTTCCCCCGCCCTTTCAAAAGCACTGTATTCAAAAGCAGAAAAACGGTAAGAGGAATCATTCGGTAGTACAATTCAATTTCTATTGCACCGGAAGTATACAGAAAAGTACTGTAAGGAAATGGCTGCAAAAAAGGAGGAAGTTCAGTGTAAGGCTCCGGGTGTAAAATAAACTTAATCACCAATACATCCAGCAAACCAAAAACTATTCCGGTACCAAACGTAGCAACCCATCCTTTCTTTTTTTCATTAATGGTCTGTACTGCCGGCAATGAAGCCTTTTGCTGCAGAAACAGTAATGGAAGCAAAGGCAATACAATGAATAAATTATTCCAGGACCACTGCCTGATGCTGATTCCACAATTATTCAAGACACTACCATAAACAATCGTAACAACTACAACTGCAAATAATAGTACAGCTGCCAGAAGTTCATGTTTGTATTTTTTAAAAAGCATAAAACGCAACTATTTACTTATCGTTTAATAACCCGGCCGCTACCATTCTGTGTTGTTTCAATTAGTGGGTTGCCCCAGTAATAAACATTACCACTTCCGAATATTTTTGAAACCAGTCGTTCCGAAACTGAAATATAGGAATGACCGCTACCATAAATGTTTACCAACGCATTTTTTACCTGCAGCCCCTGTGCTTCAATTTTTCCACTGCCATAAATATCCAGAGTGGCTGATTGATAATTGGAATTTTCCACAACTATATCCCCACTGCCATAAATACCTGCCGTAAATTCATTCCCGGTAAGAAACCCTTTTACTTTGATATCCCCACTGCCATAAATACCTGTTTTTACAATGCGGGGAATTATGATTTCAAAACGTACATTTCCATTCCGGATGGTATTATACTGTTTATTGTATTTTAATTTCAGCACACCATTATCTATTTCTGTTTCAAGTATGTTCAGCAGGTTTTCATAACCTGTTACTTTTACTTCCGCAATATTGCCATAAGTAATAACTGCATTGATATCATAATGCGCTTCTACTGAATTGAAAGTAGGGATAGAAAGCGTACGTGTAACAACCGGCCCGCTTCCTCTGATCATGTCTTTCTTACAGGATATTAAAATAATTGAGATCAGTAATAATAAAATAAATTGTTTCATAATTGATATTTTAAAATTAAAAAAAAGATTACCTGTAAGTAGCTACATATCTGCATAAATCAATTTTACAATCTGCAACTTTTCTTACGTACTGCCCGGCAATTTGTCTGCCTGCATTGATAGTGATGAATAAATAAGTATTGTTTACCGGCACATATAAAATCTGTGTAGTACCGCCTAAGCCGTCACCCTCATGACCATATGTAACTGTAGGTGTAGTTTTATTATACTTTCCATAATATTCCAGCCCTAAACCATAATCAGGTTCATCACTTCGCTTTCCTGTTATCCATGTACGCATTTGGGTAAGTGAAGCATTGCTGATAATAGTTCCATTCATTAAGGCTTCATAAAATTTGATGACATCAGTACCATTGGCTACAATTCCACCATATCCTTCAAGCCCAAACGCAATACCATTATGCCACTTTGTTACATTCTCCAGCACAGCATTATTATGACGTTCGAAATAATAATTGGGAGCACCCAATGACAGTAATCTTGCCTCAGAAACACCATAATATGTTTTGGTAAGATTTAAAGGTTTAATGATTTCATCTTCTAAAATCTCCTGATAGGATTTACCTGCAACTTTTTCTGCAATCCATTGGAGTAATGTATATCCGCTGTTACTGTAAGCAAAATCAGTTCCCGGCTCAAATAAAGCAGGTTTATCATGGAGATATTTAATTTTTTCTTTAAGATTCGGTTGATCCAATGGACTATTCAACTGTGCCAACTGGTAGGCAGGCTCCGTTGTATGATTACGCAAACCCGAAGTATGATTGAGTAATTGACGAACTGTAAATTTATTACCATTTGCCAGTGGATCTAAAACATGAGCTGAAAGATATGCGGCTGCAGGTGTATCAAGTTTTATCAATCCACGCTCAGCAAGTTTTAATATAACAGTTGCCATATAGGTTTTGCTGATACTGTAAATCCAGGTAGCCATGTTATCAGTAATCAGTTGTTTTGTTTCAATTTTTGAATAACCGCCGTTTACTATAAAAAGGCCATTTGCATTTTTAACCATCACCTGCACACCTGGTACACCTTTTCCAAGATGCTTTTGAACAATTGCTGTTAAACTATCTTTCATAGGATGATTTGGATTAACAGTAATGGTACCTGGAATAGTTGTGACAGATGTGGAATACAATTCTTTCTTACAGGAAGTAAAAAAAAGGAAGCATACTACCGCAGCGTATACGATTGATTTCATTTAAACTATATTTTTGAATTATGAATGATTATTTTTTTGGCATATAACGCAAACCCAATAAGAAATTAGAAGAAGTTAAGGGTGATAAATCAGGCGAATAACGGAATAGCGCATTCACATGATAAGCTATAAACGGAGTTAAGAGTGCTTCTTTTGTTTCAATAGCTCTGTAACCAATTCCCAATTGCAGCGGTACCTGTACCACTCCCTTACTCTTGGGCCCTTGCACCCAATTGACTCCATCATGCTTTAATGAAGATGAAGGGTAAAACGAAATTTGATAGCCAAGTCCTGTACCAATCATTGGCTGAATATGCCTGGCAATTACTGGCATGTAACGCATAATAGCCTGTAAATACAATGCATCACCCTGGTATTTATTTCTGTTGTATCCTAAGCGAATACCCAATTCAAGATTTTGTCTTGTGTTTAAAGTATGGTTTGCTCCAGCCATAAAAACAGGCTGAGCGTTTTGTACTTTAAAATGTTTGAGGGGTGCATAATAGGATTGAATCCCGGCTGCTATTTCTAACGAATTTTTTGGAAATAACTGAGCCTTTGATGTTGAAATACTGCCAACCACTAATAAGGAAAGTAGTAACGATTTGTAAAGCATGATAATAAGGTTTAATACTTAAGGCGTCAAAAGTAAAATACAGTTACATATACAGCAATCGCATAAATATGTGAAAAGAAAAAGCCACCTTATTAATTAAGGCAGCTTTATTTATTTACGCAAGGCATTATTGATTCATTTGTTGTTGCCAAACTAATTTTCCATTACTGTCAAAATATTTAGCCCCTGTAAATGCTTCTTTATTTTGAAACCATTGGCCCCCTTTTTTAGACATGCCAATTAAAAGCCTTCCGTTTTCACCGCCAATTACCAATCCTTTGGTCCCATCTTCAAGAGCAATGATATGTACTGCTTCTCCATCCTTATCATCAACTCCCATCACTGATCTTGCTTTTCCATCTTTTGTAGTATTTACACCGGCGCCACCGAGTTCCCATCCTTCTTTATCATTCCATAATATTCCGGCGCTTTGAAACATCCTTTTCCCGGTATTGGGATCTGCCAGTTTATCGCCTAACAGTACACGATCGAATCCCTTTTCATTCATTACAACAATTCCTTCAGCGCCATTATAATAATCCTTATACCAATTCATGTACTGATCTGCCTGTTCTTCAAAACGAGGCGCCCAATACTTACGCACAAGATTGGTATCTGTTCTTACACGATGTTTTGAAAAAGGGATGGGCGAACCTATTAAAATACGGTCACGGCCTGCACTGTCTTCAATTACAATTCCTTTGGCACGGAGAATCCCAAATTTTTGC
This sequence comes from Lacibacter sp., assembly GCA_050916065.1. Taxonomy (GTDB): domain Bacteria; phylum Bacteroidota; class Bacteroidia; order Chitinophagales; family Chitinophagaceae; genus Lacibacter. The sequence goes on along the minus strand of CP051137.1, from coordinate 779,512 downwards.
TCCGGTCTTGTGAATGAGGAAATAAAAAATGCAAGGATGACGCCGGATGAAATGAAAACATACCAACGCATCCAATTGATTTGGTTTTTTAACTGCTGTAACTCTGTATCCATTGTAAATTTTTTTGAAATAAAACGTTTACCACATGAAAAAGTTACACATCCAAAACAATTTTTGTATTACTCAAAGAGAAGATGTATTGAGTAGCCTACTATGAAATGCAGGACAAGCTTCCTGTGTAAAGTCTTACACAAGTCTATCCTTAAAGGCCTTAGCTACTGCTTCTGATTTGGAGTTAACATGCAGCTTTTCGTAAATCTTTTTTATATGACTGCGAACGGTATCAATAGAGATGAACATTTCAGAAGCAATCATTTTATAACTGTAGCCGTCTACCAGCAATTGAAGCACCTGCTTTTCCCGATCACTCAGATTATAATCTTCATGCTGTTTGCTCATTTCAATCTGGGAGAACATTTTTAAAACCTGGGTTGCAATACTGGCCGTCATAGGAGCACCTCCACTGGCTGCTTCCTGAATATATTCCAGCAATTTGGAAGGGGGTGTTTTCTTAAGCACATAACCATTTGCCCCACCTTTAATGGCTTCAAATACATTTTTATTATCGTCAAAAACGGTAAGCATAAGGATTTTTACATCATGGTTAGCACTACGTATTAACTTCAAACCCTCAATGCCATTAGTGCCGGGCATATCAATATCCATAAGAATCACATCAGGCTTCCATGCCTCCACCTCATCTTTTACATTGTCACAGTTTTTGTAGGCAGCCTGAACACAAAATCCATCACTGCCATCAATTAACATGGTTAAGCCTTCACGCAACTGCGGATTATCTTCATACAACAGCACTTTTATCATGGAGTATTATTTTATGTAAAATTAATATTTGACAAATCCCTCCCAATCACATATTCATGTGTTTGCTTAAAATCCCCTACCCCCGGTTAAGAACGAATACAACTTAGGCGCTAACTTCCTTACTGCTCCGGCCGTCCATATACAAACTAAGAGTACAAGAAAGGGTACCAGCAGGTATAAAATGAGACGGTGAAATGGAAGGAAACTGAAAGTAAGCATGGCCCAGGTCATTACATATGGCAGCAACGGCACATGCATACCAAAAATGAAAAATGAAAAACCACTCACATTATGAAACCATTCTTTGTTCATGATTCTATTGATAACCCTGTCTGCACCAAACCACATTGATAAGATGCCGGCAATAATGGAAAACTGATATAACACTGTTAATATAACTGCAGTTGAGGTGGGCGTTTTTGCCGTTCTGAAATCAAATGGCTCCAGTTCAAAAGCCATAAAGGTTTTTATAACAGATAATCCAATGAAGGTTATTAAACACAATCCAAGACTGAACCATTTAGGTTGTACTTCAACAGAAAAATTCTTCTTTTGAATCCATACACCGGCTGAAAAAAAGAATAAGCCCCTTGAATCAATAAAGGGAAGATTAAAAATGAAGAAAAAATAGAAGAATGCCAGTGGCAACCATATATAAGGAATCTTAACCACCAACCAACGGATGCCCGGGTAAATAAGGTTAAACACAAATAGTGTAGTGAGAAACCAAAGCTGGTAAGCAATTGGTGCAGTAAGCCACCGTTTAATGATTCCAACCCATCCTATTTCAGTATAAGGTCGGTTATCACCTAACTGATCAAGATTTGCTTTTACGAGAATATTTGCTGTATAAGGAATCTGCTGTAGCAAAAAGGTAAGCAGTAATCCAAAAGCACTCCAGATTAAAAAGGGTATTATCAAAGTTCTGAACCTGCCTTTTACCTGCTGACTGTAAGGACGATGATCATACAAAGCATACAGGTAGCCCGAAATAAGAAAAAGCATTGGAATACGAAACCGGAGCAGGCCATTTGCAAATAGATATTCAAAAAAAGCAGTAAAGGTTAATGGTTCATCAACAGTACTGAAAGGGTTGAGATAGGTATCACGCAAGTTATACCCATGCACATAAGCCAGCAGTGCAATACACACAAACGTAAAAAAACGGAATTTCTGGCTGAGTGATCGGGTCATGATGAATTAGTTTAAGGGAACCGTAAGCGTTACCATTGTTCCTTCTCCGGGACTGGAATGAATTTGCATTTTACCTCTCAAAGCATCCGCTCTTTTTTGCATATTGCCTAAACCATTACCACCATCAGCTGCTTTAACATCAAAACCGATTCCATTGTCCGTTACTTTCAAAATGAGTTTTTGATGATCCACATACACTTCCACAATAGCTTTATCACACTTCGAATATTTGGCAGCATTATTCACAGCTTCTTTAAATATTAAAAAGAAATCACGACGGGCTTCCATATTAATATTTACATTATTTACTGCTTCATCTGCTTTAAACTCCAGGTCAATATCTTTTGCTTCAAATACATTGGTGGCAAACTCCCGCATACGGCCTACTACTTTATGCATACTGTCATTTGCCGGTTTTATAGCCCATACAATATCATCCATCGCTTCCATCATACGTTGTGAGTTATCGCTGATTTTGTTGATGTACTCACCGGTTTTCTGAACATCGGTATTGAGTTTGGCTTTCGCCATTGAGCTGAGAATATTTATGGTACTGAGCGTGCTGCCCATATCATCATGCAAATCTCTTGCTACCCTGTTCCGGATTTTTTCTACTGCCAGTATGCGTTTGATCCGCAGGCGGTGCATAGAATAAGCTATAATGGCCACAATGGTGAGTAAGGTTGAAACAAACCAGGCAGTTCTCCAGAAAGGCGGTTGAATGTGAATGGAAACAGATGCAATATTTTTTGAACGCAGACCATCAATATTTTCACAATACACTTCAAATGTGTATTTACCTGCGGGCAGCAAGGTGAAGCTGACAGAACCGGCATCATTTGCTTTTACCCAATCACTACTGATGCCTCGCATGCGGTAATAATAAACAAGCTTTTCTTTTTGCAGATAACTAAGAGAACTGAAGTTTATTGTAAAGGAGTTCTGATCACTTTTTAAACGTATATAAGGTGAGTTTAAAAGTGAATCAACAGGCAGATAAGTACTGAATAACTTAAAATCTGTTATGAGAACATCCGGTGGTATATTATCTGTTTCATCATTTCCGCTTTTAAAAACTAAAAGATTAGATCCACCGGCAAACATTAAATAATTATCAGCATTCAGGTAATCTGCTTCCCTTGTGATTTTTGCAACCATCACCGCATCTTTTTTTCCGTAAGAAGTAATACGATGATTCACGGGATTATAACGGCACAAGCCGTTTGCTGTAATCATCCACATATAACCCATATGATCCCGGCGGATGCGCATCAAAGTATTACCTGGTAAACCATCCGTAACTGTTAACCATTTTACCTTGCCTGTTTTTTTATGAATAAAGTTCATAGCCCCTGCGGCACAAATAATCACACTATCATTTAATTGTTCTATATCAAAAGCATTATTCTGGAAGAGATGATCACCATCGTTATTTCCTGCAACAAAGTGATAAATGATTTTTTCGCCTGTTTCATTCAAACAATAAAGCCCATCACCTTCCAGCGCCACCCACACCAATCCCTGTTTATCAATAAATATTTTTCGTATGATGGTATTAAATTTCTGAACAGTGGTAAACTTATCACCATCAAATTTTATCAAATGTCCACGCTGTGTACCAAACCATAAACTTTTATCACTTCCTGCTGTAATAAAACGGATGGTTGCATCTTCTGCCTCCTTGAGTTGATGAAAAGTGGATTTTTTAGTGATCGGATTATGGAGAATGTACTTGCCGGCCTGGCAGCCAATCCAGATCAACCCGTCGGGCTGCTGATGCAAAGTCCATGTTTGCCTGAATTGATTATTGCTGATACGCTCAAAAAAAGGCATGGCTGTATAGATGCCTGCTTCATATCTTTGAAACTTATCCGTTAAAGTGAGAACACCATTTCCCCATGATGACAACCAGTACTCACCCGTTTGCAACTGAAGAATATCAGTTATTTCATATCCGGCTCCATCTTTAGGACTAAGAAAATAATTTTTAACCTCCCAGTTGCTGCGTCCTCCATTCAGAAAATACAAACCATTATCTGTTGCTACCCAAATACCCCCGTCACGGTCTTCTGTCATCTGATAAATGGTACCGTATTGTATATAATCAATTTGGCGATTACTCCCTTTGGAAAAGAAAAACCGGTTGAGATCAGTATCATAATTGTACAAAGCATTAGGACCATAGAGCCATAATCCTTTCTGGCGGGATTCAAAAAAATACCGCAGTTCCTGGTAGCCATCGTTTTCAAAAAGCCCGGCAGTATCTTTCAATGATGTTCCGTTTTCTGAATAACAAAGCCGGTGATGAGCTGTATCCCAATGAAAAATCCAGTAACGTCGTTTACTGTCAATATAAATTTCAGATGCAGAAGGTTTCTTGGCATACCGCTCCAGTATAGGATGATGAATAGGATTAAACTTTTGGGTATAGGTTTTTCCGGTAGCTACATCATGCATGGCCAGGCCGCTATCACCACAAGGAAACCAAAAGCGATTAGTTACTGTATCTTCATACAAATAAGCAGTTGGCAGCCACCCTTTGGGCAATTGAAAACCATCATAGTCAATAAAGGCATCCTTTTGAGTATTATACTTTAAAATCCCATACATCCAGATGGAGAGATAAAGACCTCCTTTTCTATCCCGCCACAATTTTACTTCTCTGCGTAAAGGCAAAGAACGTACAGGCTCTATGTTTACCCGCCTGTATTGAAAGGTAACAGTATTGAATATCCCTACTTCTCCACGGTTTTGAAAATGAAGCCAGAGTTCATTCTTTTTTACACTTACAATTTTTACAAGATCACTTACAGGCAACTGGCCTTTTTCACTTGCTGATGAAAAATTAATGAACTTGGCTCCATCAAAGCGCTGCAGTCCGTTAGAAGTACCTACCCAAATAAATCCTTTCTCATCCTGGTACGTTGTATAAACCACATCCGAGTTTAGGCCAATCCCATCTTCCGATGTAATATGATTGAAAGCAAAGCCGCTTTGAGCCTGCGTATCAGAGCAAATCAAAATCAGAATGATGGCAAAAAAGAATCTCATGTGTTAAACAAATCTAAATATCCCTTTCGAATTTTTATAAAAAGACATACAAAACCACATATTTATGTGATGGGGTTTGATGCAACATCCGTTTAAAGCCGCATTTTACCGTTTACATTACTCAACAACCAAAAGCGGTGATGCAATTTCACACATTCATGCGATTGTTTTGAACCGGAAACGAAAGCATCTTTGTACTGTTAAACAAATCATCAAACAGGGAGGTTAACTCCCGCAAACCTTATCACAATGAAAAAATTATTCATCCTTGCAGTTAGCTTGATTGCACTAAGTGCCAACACATTTGCCGGCACCGACAATAAAATAATCTCCACCGTTATTGCTAAAGGTGTGGTGTATGAAATGATTGTTGTAAACAACGACATTGATGTGATACTTACTGAATCACCCGTTAATGAAATCATGGTTACAGGCGAAGAAGAAAGTGTAAGTCTTGTAAAGCACCATGTAAAAAGAGGCGTACTTACTATCAGCAGCAAAATGGGCTCTCTTAAAGGTAAAGCCACTGTTTACATTTCTGTTTCCGGCCTTAAGAAACTGGAAGTGAACGGCAAATCAAAAGTTGTTTCACAAGGTACTTTAAACAGTAAAATCCTGAAAGTAGTTGTAAATGGCGAAGCAAAATTTGATCTTAAAAATAATGGTCAAATCATTTTTGAATCTGATGAAGACATTGATCTGAATTTTGAAAAATGGATTGGAGAACACCCACAATCACCAGCCGTGGTTGATAGCAGCGCATTGAATAACGCTGACGCAGCAATGGATTCTTTAATGATAAACCAGCAAGCCTGAGCACCTTATCAGTTATCCTTGAAAAAATCGGCCGGTCCTGCAAGACCGGCTTTTTTATTTTTCAACCAATACAGCAAAATCAACCATTGACATAACTCCAATAACAATTCACATACTTATGCGATTGTACACCGGTCACCCGCACAATATCTTTGTACCATAAAACAACACTCAAACAAAAACCTTATCAGTCATGAAACAATTAATCATCATAGCAGTTAGTCTGCTCAGCTTCAACATAACAGCCGGTGCCGGCGGTGTTGATAACTGCATGTACAGGCACATTATCAAAGCAAAACATAGCTTTCAAAGCATCGTTATCAATAATGATATTGATGTGGTACTTACAGAGTGCCCGGATGCAGAAATTTATGTTGCAGGTGATAAAAAAGACATTGCAGCGGTATCCTACTTTGTTAAAAAGGGAATTCTTTACATTCAAAGTAAAAGCGGCTCCCTTAAAGGAAAAGTAACCGTACATGTTCCTGTTAGCCATTTACAACTTGTTGAAATTAACGGCAACTCCACCGTAACCAGCAATGGCACACTCAATAGCCGTTTGCTGAAAGTTGTAGTTAACGGGGAAGCAAAGTTTGATATCAGAAGCTTTGGAAAAATCCTGGTAGAAGCCGACGAAAGCATTGATGTAAACTTTGAAGAGCAAAACAAACAGCATGTAACTCCATTATATATTGACAGTGCTTCACTTCTGGAAGCTGATCTGCAAATGGATGCAATGCTACGGGAAAACATTTAACAGCAAGCAGGAAACAGATCACCTTTCATTCTCAGAAAACCGGCTCCGTAAAGCCGGTTTTTGTATTTCAATTCATCCGCTTTTATATGCCATTCAATAAATAAAAAAAGCAATTCACATAGTTATGTGATTGCAGGAGGAAATGTGGACTTTATCTTTACATCATAATTAAAAACAATGAAAGTACTGGCCTTATCACTCACATTTATTGCGCTGTTTACCATCGCTTATAAAGAAGAAGCTGTGGCCATGCCTTACTTTAATTTAAAAAAAACAAACGAATTCAGCAGTAATTACAAACAACAAAAACAAGGCGCTGCAGCTAAGCAAAATATAAAACCGGTGCAGCAAACAACAGCAGATATTTTCGATTCAATGATGTACCCTTTAATGGCTTTATAAATTCATCATTAATCAAATACTCCTTATCATTTATTCATAATTTCTCTCTCTTAAAATGGCAACAACAGGCCGCCCCGTAAGGCGGCTTTTCTTTTTTTACTTATCTTTCAGTCTCTTTAACGGTTGCCTGCTACAAACATTTATTAGTTTATGCCCACTACAGCAGGTTTTAAGCAATTCAATGATCTGGTTGGACTCAAGTTCCAACTGTATAATAGTTTATTTACATCACTCCCCTTTCATCGTATTGAAAAAACGGGAATACTCCTATCGCTTCTTTTAAATAACTGTGAGGAAGGCTTCCGCAAAAAACAAAGCCCTTCACAAATCATTGATGATTTTTTTTCGAAACATACAGAGTACACCCGTGAAGAGGAAAAGCTGGATCTGCTCTTTAGATTTGTTCAATATGTGGAACGGCAGGTTGTATTGTTTGATGCGTTGGAAGATGCTGCTTTTACACAGGTAAATGATATGCAGGGCAGCGGTACATTGAAACAACTTTCAGTAGAACTGCAGAAAAATAATTTTGATAAAGACACCCTCGAGCAACTAAGACAGTTCTGCATACGCATTGTACTCACGGCTCATCCCACACAGTTTTATCCCGGCAGTGTGCTGGGCATCATCAACGATCTTGCAAAAGCAATTGCGGATGATAACATCACAGCCATCAATCAATACCTGCAGCAGTTGGGCAAAACGCCGTTTCTTAAAAAACAAAAGCCCACACCTTATGACGAGGCCATCAGTCTTATCTGGTATCTGGAAAATGTATTTTACGCCGCTACAGGCAGGGTGATCAGTTATCTCAAAAAAAACAATGAAGAACTGCTCAATCACCATCCTGTAGTACAACTGGGGTTTTGGCCGGGCGGTGATAAAGATGGCAACCCGTTTGTAACAAGCAGCATTACATTAAGTGTAGCTGATGCGCTCCGCAGTTCCATTATCAAGTGTTATTATATGGATGTGCGCAGGCTCAAACGCCGGTTAACGTTTGAAGGCGTGGAGCAACCACTGGTAGAACTGGAAAAGAAATTATACAACAATATCTTTATTCCGGGACAACGCACAGGCTTAACCAAAGAAGAAATCGTAGAAACGCTGCAACAGATCCGCCAAACCATCATTTACCATCACAACAGCTTGTTTGTACACCTTGTTGAAAGCTTAATCACCAAAGTAGAAATCTTTGGTTTACATTTTGCCACATTAGACATAAGGCAGGAAAGCAGCGTTCACAGCAAAGTATTACATGCACTCATTAACAAAGGGCATCAACTGCAACTACTGAATACAGAAGACTATCTTATAACAGAACCAGCAGAAGATGCTACTGTAAAAGATACATTCGACACCATTGCTGCCATCAAAACTATTCAGCAGTACAACGGTGAGCAGGGTTGCCATCGCTACATCATCAGCCAATGCCAGACGGCTGAAAATGTACTGGAAGTTATGGAACTGTTTTTGCAAAGCGGGTGGGACAAAGATGAGTTATTGATTGATATTGTTCCGCTGTTTGAAACAATTGACGATTTACGAAATGCCGGCAACGTAATGCACGTATTATATACACATCCTGCGTATCGATCCCACCTGCTTAAAAGAAAAAACAAGCAAACGATCATGCTCGGATTTAGTGATGGCACAAAAGATGGTGGTTATCTCATGGCCAACTGGAGTATTTATAAAGCCAAAGAAGAGCTCAGTGCAGTGGCAGAACAATACAATGTTGACGTAGTATTTTTTGACGGTCGTGGTGGCCCTCCTTCCCGTGGTGGCGGAAAAACACATAAGTTTTATGCAAGCATGGGCCGAAACATCAGCGGTAACGAAATTCAATTAACCGTACAGGGACAAACGGTGAGCAGCAACTACGGCACTGTAGATGCAGCACAGTACAATATGGAGCAATTGATTAATGCAGGTATCACCAATCAATTATACAACAGTCATAAAACCATTCTTACAGAAACCGAAGAAAAACTACTTTATCAATTAGCAAGTGTGAGCTATGATAAATATGCCGCTTTAAAAAATCATCCCGGTTTTATGGACTATCTCAGTCATGTAAGTCCGTTACGTTATTACAGCGATACCAATATTGGTTCCAGACCGGCTAAACGAAGCAGCGGCTCAAGGTTAACATTAAAAGATCTGCGTGCCATTCCTTATGTGGGCAGTTGGGCACAACTCAAACAAAACGTTACGGGTTATTATGGCGTGGGCACAGCACTCAAAGCCATGCAGGAGCAGGGACATTGGCCCGAGTTACAAAAGCTGTATAAAGAAAGTCTGTTCATACGCACGTTGCTGGGCAATTGTGAAATGTCGCTTAAGAAATGTTTCTTTCCGCTTACGGCCCATTTAATGAATCATCCGCAGCATGGTGAAATCTGGAATATGATTCATGATGAGTACCAACTCACCCGACAAATGGTATTACAACTGAGCGGACATACAGAGCTGATGGAAGAATACCCCGTAGAACAACTTTCCGTACAAATGCGGGAGCGCATTGTATTACCACTGCTCACCATACAGCAGTATGCCATTGCAACACTGCGGCAAATGCAGGAGCAACTCATTAACTCACCACAACAGCAGGTGTATGAAAAATTAATCATGCGTTGCAGCTTTGGAATTATTAATGCGGCGAGGAACTCTGCGTAATTTTTTTTGGTGACGGGCTAAAATGCAAGCGAGGGGTCGGTTTTGCGTCGCACTCTTGTACAGTTAGTATTTCATGGCAGCAAAGTGATAAAGTAAACTTATTTTTGCCCCTCAACAATTTCCCACATGAGTAAAGTTAAAGTAGGCCTGGTGCAGATGAGTTGTACCCCCAATAAAGAAGAAAACCTGCAAAAAGCAATTACAAAAACAAGAGAAGCAGCGGCTAAAGGTGCACAGATCGTTTGCCTGCAGGAATTATTCACCTCGCTCTATTTTTGTGATGAAGAGAATTATGACAACTTTCTGCTGGCAGAAGCCATTCCCGGTCCAAGTACAGATGCGCTGAGTGCTGTTGCCAAAGAACTCGGTGTGGTGATCATTGCTTCTTTATTTGAAAAACGTACACAGGGTTTGTATCACAATACTACTGCTGTGCTGGATGCAGATGGAACCTATCTTGGCAAGTACCGCAAGATGCACATACCTGATGACCCGGCGTACTATGAAAAATTTTATTTCACACCGGGTGACTTGGGTTATAAAGTATTCAAAACAAAATTCGCCACAATCGGCATTTTAATTTGCTGGGATCAATGGTATCCTGAAGCGGCACGTATTACATCACTCATGGGTGCAGAGATTTTATTTTATCCCACAGCGATTGGTTGGGCTACCTCACAGGATGAAGCCACCAATACGGAGCAATACAATGCATGGCAAACCATTCAACGCAGTCATGCAGTGGCAAATGGTGTACATGTAGTGAGCGTAAACCGTGTGGGCCTTGAACAAAACGGTGCTATGAAATTCTGGGGTGGTTCGTTTGTAAGTAATCCCTTCGGTACATTACTCTACAAAGCATCACATGATGCAGAAGAAGTACATGTGCAGGAATTGGATTTAACCAAGAGCGATCGTTACAGAACACACTGGCCTTTCCTGAGAGACCGGAGAATTGATTCCTATCAACCGATTACAAAAAGATATATTGACGAAGATTAAACAGTTCATAGCTGATGGTTCATAGTTCATGGTAATCTTTTGTGCCATCAACTATGAACTATGAACAAACAGTCACAAACAAAGAACCTGCACTATCTATCACATGACCACTTCCACACCAAAACAATCCGGCTACTATTTCCCCGCTGAATTTGCACCACATGTAGCCACCTGGCTCAGCTGGCCGCATAAAGAAGCAAGCTGGCCGGGAAAAATCCATACTATTTTTCCTTACTATGCTCAGTTTGTAAAAGAATTAACCAAAGGAGAACTGGTGCGTATTAATGTGGCAGATGAATCCATGAAACAATTTGCATTGACGCATCTGCAAACAGCAGAGGTGGATCTGAGTAAGGTTGAATTCTTTTTCCATCCCACCAATGATGCTTGGTGCCGGGATCATGGACCTGCCTTTCTGATTAATCCTGATGCCGTGCAAAAGAAAGTCATTGTTGATTGGGGTTACAATGCCTGGGGCGGTAAGTATCCGCCTTTTGATCTGGATGATGTGATTCCTACGTTGATTGGTAAACATTACAACATTCCTGTGTACCATCCGGGCATTGTGATGGAAGGTGGCTCGGTAGAGTTTAATGGAAAAGGAACCTTAATGACTTCAACAGCCTGTTTGTTAAACCCCAACCGTAATCCGCACTTGAATCAATCACAGATAGAAGAATACTTGATGAACTATTACGGAGTGGAGCAAATCTTGTGGATTGATGAAGGCATCATTGGCGATGATACAGATGGACATATTGACGATACCGTTCGTTTTGTAAATGAAGACACCGTACTTACCGTGGTTGAAGAAAATAAAGCAGATGAAAACTATGAATTGCTCCAGCACAACCTCAAACAACTACAGCAAATGCGTTTGCTCAATGGCAAACAACTCAACATTGTTGAATTACCCATGCCGGATGAATTGATTTATGAAGACCAGCGCCTCCCCTGCTCCTATGCTAATTTTTACATTGCCAATCAATCCGTGATCGTTCCCACCTTCCGTTGCGAGAAAGACGATAAAGTTTTACAAATCATTCAGCAATGTTTTCCTGACAGAAAAGTGGTGGGAATTGACTCCACAGAAATAATCTGGGGTCTTGGAAGTTTTCATTGCCTGAGTCAGCAGGAACCTCTTGTATAAACAAAACCCTCTGTAAAAACAGAGGGTTTACGATTGATTGCTTTATAAAACGGGAACAAAAAAACTCATTCATTAAAATTTGTACACCACCGCAAGAATAAAACTCACAGCACTTTTTTGATTTAAAATTCCCTTTGAATCAAAATAAACAGGGTCTGCTGCGCTTTCATATCTCAGTTCGGGAATAATGGTAAAACCTTCTACTTTAAAGTTAGCCGAAAGTGTATTGGCTAAAATCCCGGTTCCTAATCCTTTTACACCCTTATCATCATTGAAATATTCACTGCGGAGTGTTAAACCAAAAGCGGCATTTGGATCGTAGTTAAAATAGCCGGCAAAACCATACCAGCTTTGTGCATCTGCGTTCTTATCTCCATCCCAACCCTGTGAACGATTGAGCGTACCATTGATACCTATATTGAATTTACCACTTACTGCATAAGTACCAACCAAGTCAAACTGGTTTACAATGGAAGTATCAGGAGCCTTACCACCCACATAGTTTACATAGAATTTTAATTTATCAGTTGGTGCAATGCTGTACTGGGCAATCAAAAACTTTTTATTGATTTGATCAGTTGGTGGAATTCGGAAATCAGTAGCATTACTCACACCCACCATAAAAGTACTTTTCCCTTTTGCATATTCTGCTTTCAAACCCGTATGCGTGAACGGGCCATTGGTGAACATATAACTCATGCTGTAGTTACGGTTTAGTTGTGGATCTACTAACTCATAACCCACATGCGTAGCCCATGTACCGGCGGTGAATTTTAAATCTTTGGCTGGAGAATAACTTACATATGCCTGTTTAACCGCCTGGAAAATACCTGTTTCGTTGTAAGAAAATTCTGTGGCACGGGTACCAAATCCAAGGTCAAGCACCGCTCCTACCTTAGAACCGGTATGTTCCAACTTAACAGAAGCCATACCTAATGAAAATGCATTTTGACTATTGGTAAAACTGGTTCTGTTATTACCCGATTGTTTTTTAAAATCATATCGATAATATACATCAGCTGAGCCTGTAATAGTAAGTGTTGGCTTTTTTTCCTCAGGAGGCGTCGCTGCTTTTTCTTCTGTGGGAGGAGACACTGTTTGGTTTGATGCCACGCTGTTTTCCTGCGAATAAACGAAGAGAGTTGTGCACAGGGCGAATCCTGTTGCAAAGATTTTTTGTAACATTGTAATAGATTTTAAGTGTTAATAAGGGTACAGCAGATGAGTTGCGCCAACAACCCGTCATAATGCTGTACCTTTTTTATTAAGAAGCTTTGGAAAATAAAATTTCAGCAATCACCGGTTTGTTAAACAGTGACTGAATAGCAATTGCTGAAATGTAAGATTGTTATTGAAATTTATTCAGAAATAAGCTCGCTGGCTTCTTCTTCTTTCATCTGACCATTCTTTGCTACGAGCAAAGTTCCCTGTAAATACTTTTCATTATGCTGTGTAGCATCCAAGCCAAGAACTTCTTCTTCTTCAGTTACACGTAAAGGAAGAATGAAATTAATGAAACGGAAGATACCATAGCTCATCGCAAAACTGTAAGAAACGACAATGAGCAATGCTTTTACCTGTGTAAAGAAGAAAGAAAAATTACCATAGAACCAACCATCGTTGCCCGCAGCGTTTACAGCTTTGGTAGCAAGAAAGCCGGTCATGAGCATACCTACCATACCACCAATTCCATGACAGGGGAACACATCCAATGTATCATCCAATCTTGACTTTTGTTTATAGTAAACAGCAACATTAGAAATGATAGCAGCTACAGCACCTATAAAAATACTTTGAGGAATGGCTACAAAGCCGGCTGCAGGTGTAATAGCTACCAGCCCCACCACTGCACCAATACAGAAACCAAGAACAGAAGGTTTTTTACCACGCAATACATCAAAGAACATCCAGCTTAAACCGGCTGCTGCAGCGGCGGTATTTGTAGTAGCAAAAGCAGAAACTGAAAGTGCATTAGCACCTAAAGCTGAACCTGCATTAAAACCAAACCATCCAAACCATAAAAGCCCGGTTCCGATTAATACATAAGGCACATTGGCCGGGGGGATTTCCTTTTGCTCTTTATGAACAATACGGCGCTTTAAAACCAGTGCGCCTGCGAGAGCAGCACAACCGGCAGAAATATGTACTACTGTACCACCGGCAAAGTCAAGTACACCCCATTTAAAAAGAAATCCATCAGGGTGCCAGCTCCAGTGTGCCAACGGTGCATATACCAGCAAACTGAACATTACAGTAAATAGGATATATGAAGTAAAACGGATACGCTCTGCTACAGCACCCACAACAAGACCGGGAGTGATAATTGCAAACATCATTTGGAATAATGCAAATAAGGCAAGCGGAATACTTGGCGCTAAACTCCAGGGAGCACCTGAGGTTACATCTTTAAAGAATAAAAATGTAGTTGGGTCACCAATAAACCCGTCAATGGATTTACCAAATGCCAGGCTAAAACCAACAACTACCCAAAGCACTCCAACAATACCTGCAGCCACTACACTTTTCATCATGGTTGAGATGACGTTCTTCCGGTGCACCATACCACCGTAAAAGAAGGCCAAACCGGGTGTCATTAAAAATACAAGTGCTGTAGCCACAATAATCCATGCAATATCTGCGGAGTTATATACTCCTGCTTTGTCTTCAAAATTAGAAGCTGCCGGAATGAAAAGGGAAGCGATTGCAACGGCCGCCAGAATCAGAAATGGCGCAATTTGTCTTGCTGTTACTTTTTTGATCATGTGTGTAAGTTTTAAGTGTCGTAATACATTAATAATTTCTTAATAACTAATTATAAAACCAAATTAGCTAATTTAATTTCATTTTAACACACTTTAAATACACATTATTGTTATTAATATTTATTTGAGAATAATTGCAAAGAATGCTCTAAAAAAAAGAAAGTCAGTGACTTAGCATGAATCACTGACTTTGGAGACAATTATAGAGTATTGAAATACTTTCTATAAATCTTGTAAACTTAACTGCGTTGCTAATTCTTTACTTTCTAAAAGTGAACTGCCGCTCAAAAACTCATCTACTTTACGGGCACATTCACGGCCTTCGCTAATGGCCCAAACCACCAGGCTTTGGCCACGGCGCATATCGCCTGCGGCAAATACTTTATTGATAGAAGTTGAGTAGTTTTTTTCGGTGGCCCTCACATTTTTTCGTTCATCAAGTTCCACACCTAATTGCTCCAGCAAACCGCTGTATTGAGGGTTCACAAATCCCATCGCCAGTAATGCTAGTTCACAGGGTATGATGCGTTCACTTCCCTCCCGTTCAACAAAGGAAGAAGGCCTGCCATCTTCACTGCTCTTCCATTCCAGGTCAACAATTTTTAAAGCTTTCAGATGTCCGTTCTCACCCCCAATAAATTCTTTGGTGGCAACCGCCCATTTTCTGTCAGCACCTTCTTCATGTGATGAGGATGTTTTTAAAGTCATGGGGTATGAAGGCCAGGGCATGAATTCCGTTCTTTCCTTAGGAGGCATAGGCAATAATTCAAACTGTGTTACACTCGCTGCTTTATGACGGTTGCTGGTACCTACACAATCGCTGCCGGTATCACCACCACCAATCACCACAACATTTTTATTAGTGGCGAAAATATCTTCAGTATAAACATTGCTTTCAATGTTTGCATTTGCTAATGGATTGGCATTGGCAACACGTTTGTTTTGCTGTTTTAAAAACTCCATGGCAAAATGCACACCCTTCAACTCTCTGCCGGGAATATTCAAATCTCTTGGCACAGTAGAACCGCCTGCTAAAACAATCGCATGATACTCACGCAGCAAATCATTCACATTAACATTCACACCCACATTTGCCTGGCATTTGAATGTAACACCTTCGTCTTCCATCAGTTTAATCCTTCTGTCGATCACCCACTTCTCCAGTTTAAAATCAGGAATACCGTAACGCAATAAACCACCCGGCTTATCATCACGCTCAAATACAGTTACTGTGTGACCGGCATAATTCAATTGTGCAGCAGCAGCCAATCCAGCAGGACCACTTCCCACTACTGCTACTTTTTTACCAGTACCTTTGTTGATTTTCTTTGGCTGTACCAATCCTTTTTCAAAAGCAATCTCAATGATATGCTTTTCGATTTCTTCAATAGCAATTGCAGGCTGATTGATACCGAGCACGCAAGCGGTTTCACATGGTGCCGGACAAATTCTTCCGGTAAACTCAGGAAAGTTATTGGTTGATGAAAGTATCTCATACGCTTCTTTCCAATCTTTGTGATACACTGCATCGTTAAACTCCGGTATTATATTGCCCAACGGACAACCATTATGGCAAAACGGAACACCGCAGTTCATGCATCGACCGCTTTGCTGATTTAATTTTTCATTAGAGTAACGATGTATAAACTCTTTATAATCGTTCACCCTTTCTTCCACACTTCGCTTGGATGGAAGCTCTCTTGTAAATTCTAAAAATCCGGTTGGCTTACCCATAATATTTTTTTTCACGCAAAGACACAAAGAATACAAAGCAACCAAAGTAAAACATTGTTGTTACTTTGTCTACGTAGTTGCTTTGTGTGAAACTGTATTTGCTTTTGATTGCAGCACTTTCTTATAATCTTTCGGAAATACTTTTACAAAATGCTGCAACTGATTCTCAAAATCATCCAATACAAATTTCGCCACAGTGCTGCCTGTATATTGTAAATGCTTTTCAATCATTTGATTTAACACGAATGCATCTTCATCGCTCACAGGGTCAAGGTCCACCATTTCTTTATTGCAGTTCTTGTTGAATTTTCCCTTCAAATCGTACACGTATGCAATACCACCGCTCATACCTGCGGCAAAGTTTCGTCCGGTATCGCCCAGCACTACAACAGTTCCGCCTGTCATGTATTCACAACCATGATCGCCCACACTTTCCACCACTACATTAGCACCTGAGTTACGCACTGCAAAACGTTCACCAGCTTTACCACGAATAAACGCTTCGCCGCTTGTAGCTCCATAAAATGCCACATTACCAATAATGATATTTTCTTCCGGATTGTAAGTAGCAAATTTATCTGGATAGATGATGAGTTTAGCACCACTTAATCCTTTTCCAAAATAATCATTGGCATCACCTTCCAGTTCATGTGTAATACCTTTTGTATTGAACGCAGCAAAACTTTGTCCGGCCGTGCCATTGAAGTTGAAATGAATGGTATCATGCGGCAATCCTTCAGCCCGATACCTTTTTGTAATCTCATTGGACAGAATCGTTCCAGCCGTCCTATCTGTATTCTTAATGTCAAATGCTGCACTTACTTTTTGTTTGTTTTCCAATGCGGGCTGCGCAGCCTGTAACAATTTCCAATCAAGCACATCGGCTAAACCGTGATCTTGCTCTTCACAGTTATACAAAGGTGTATACAGTGAAGCCGGTTCTTTATAAAGTATCGGAGACAAATCCAGCTTACTGAATTTCCAGTGATTGATATGTTCTCTCACTTCCAAACACTCAACCTGACCAATCATTTCATTCACGGTTCTGAAACCAAGCTCTGCCATTATCTCACGTAACTCAGCAACAAGGAATCTGAAGAAGTTTACGACATGATCTGCATTTCCGGTAAAGCGTTTTCTTAATTCAGGATCTTGCGTAGCTACACCAACAGGGCATGTATTGAGATGACACTTACGCATCATTATACATCCTTCCACGACCAATGCAGCAGTTGCAACGCCCCACTCTTCTGCACCAAGCAATGCGGCAATGGCAATATCTCTTCCTGTTTTCATTTGCCCATCTGCCTGCACTACTACCCTGCTTCTCAATTTATTTTTCACCAGTGTTTGATGAGTTTCTGCCAAACCTAATTCCCATGGCAAACCTGCATGTTTGATGGACGAAACGGGCGATGCACCTGTACCACCATCATGACCACTGATTAATACTACATCTGCTTTTGCTTTGGTAACACCGGCAGCAATGGTTCCCACACCTGCCTTACTCACCAATTTTACGTTGATGCGTGCTGCACGGTTGGCATTCTTTAAATCAAATATCAATTGTGCCAGATCTTCAATAGAATAAATATCATGATGCGGTGGTGGTGAAATCAACCCAACTCCCGGAGTACTATGTCTTGTTTTTCCAATCCACTCATCTACTTTATGACCGGGCAGTTGTCCGCCTTCGCCCGGCTTTGCACCTTGTGCCATTTTTATTTGCAACTCATCTGCTTCTGTGAGATACAAACTTGTTACTCCAAAACGTGCAGATGCTACTTGTTTGATAGCACTCCGCATACTGTCACCATTCTCCATTTTTTCATAACGGCGTTCATCTTCACCGCCTTCACCTGTATTGCTTTTTCCACCGAGACGATTCATAGCGATAGCCAATGTAGTGTGTGCTTCCCAACTGATGGAACCAAAACTCATCGCTCCACTTGCAAAACGTTTGTAGATATTTTCTGCAGGCTCTACTTCATCAATAGAAATACTCGGGCGATTGCGTTTGAATTCAAATAAACTTCTTAGTGTGGCAGCTTTTTCACTCTGGTCGTTTACTGCTTTGGAATATTTTTTAAACGTCACATAATCGTTCATCCGTGTTGAATACTGCAACAGATGAATCGTTGTGGGATTAAATAAATGAAACTCACCTTTACGTTTCCATTGATAAATACCCCCTACCGGTAAACGGTCAACAGGAATATCTTTTTTACTGAATGCAAACCAATGCTTCACTAATGCTTCTTTGGCAATTTCTTCCAATCCGATTCCCTGAATACGACTTGTTGCACCTGTGAAATATTTATCAACGACTTCCTGGTTCAAACCCAATATTTCAAAAATCTGTGCACCTTGGTAAGATTGTAATGTAGAGATGCCCATTTTAGAAAATACTTTCAGTAATCCATCACAAACAGCTTTGATATAATTGTAACGCAGTTCTTCCCAACTTAATTCTGTTTGTAATTGACCATTCACTTTCATATTACGAATACTGGCCAATGCCAAATATGGATTGATGGCAGTTGCACCAAACGCTATCAAACAGGCGAAATGATGTACTTCCCACACATCACCTGCTTCAACCACAATACCCACTTCACCACGTAATCCTTTTCTGATGAGATGATGATGTACAGCTGCTGTAGCAAGCAATGAAGGAATATTTGCATGATCACTATCAACAGCCCGGTCGCAAAGTATCAACACTTCAAAACCATCATGTACTGCATCTTCAGCATAGCGACACAAACGTTCCAAACCTTTCTTTAAGGAATCAGGTTTCCCATCTGCACGGAAATAGGTTTGCAATGTTTTTGCCTGAAATTTTCCTGTATCAATACTTCTGATCTTTTCCAACTCCGTGCTTGTAAGAATGGGATGTTTTAATGCTACCGTATGACAATGCATCGGATCTTCAATCAACAGGTTGCCATTATTACCAACAAATGCTGCCAAACTCATCACCATCCGTTCACGAATTGGATCAATGGGTGGATTAGTAACCTGTGCAAATAATTGTTTGAAATAAGAAGAGAGATGTTGCGGCTGGTCGCTCAACACAGCTAATGGAATATCAGTACCCATTGAGCCGATGGGCTCTTTACCATCCAATGCCATGGGTTTAATCAGCGTTTCAATATCTTCTGTAGAGTAACCAAATGCTTTCTGGTATTTCAAAATACTTTCATCACTCAGGTGTGTAAACGCCACACGTGGCTCCGGTAATTCTTCCAAACGAATTTTATTTTGATTGAGCCAGTCACCATATGGTTTTTGTGAACAGATTTTTTCTTTCAACTCTTCATCGCTGATGATTCTTCCCTGCTCCATATCCACCACAAACATTTTACCGGGATGTAAACGTCCACGTTTGATAACAGTAGATGGATCAACCGGCAACACACCACTTTCACTCGCCATAATTACCCGATCATCGCTCGTAATACAATACCGTGAGGGACGAAGACCATTTCGATCCAGTGTTGCTCCGATTATTTTCCCATCAGTAAAAGAAATAGATGCAGGCCCATCCCAAGGCTCCATGATGGATGCATGATATTCATAAAATGCTTTACGTACAGGGTCCATCTGGTCATTACCGTCCCATGCTTCAGGAATGAGCATCATCATTACATGCGGCAGACTTCTTCCTGTCATGGTCAGCAATTCAATCATGTTATCCAGACATGCAGAATCACTTTGTCCGCTTGTAACAATCGGCAACAACATCTCCATTTCTTCCTTGGTGAAGTTGGGCGATGTAAAACCATGTTCACTTGATTTCAACCAGTTCAAATTTCCCTGCAACGTATTGATCTCACCATTGTGTGCAATGTAACGGAACGGTTGTGCCAGCTTCCATGATGGAAATGTGTTGGTAGCAAAACGGCTGTGCACCAAACCAAAGGCACTTACCACACGCTTGTTATTTAAATCAGGAAAATAACCACGTACCTGGCCACTAGTTAATTGACCTTTGTATACAACCGTTTTATAAGAGAGAGAGGCGATATAAAACCCAATAGCATCTTTCTTTACTGTACTGTTGATGAGATGTGTTGCATGATTGCGCAATACAAACAACTTGCGTTCAAATGCATCAGGATTATTTATATGATCAGGACATGCAACAAATACATGCTCCATCTCAGGCTCCACACTCAAAGCTGTAGGGCCAATACCATCAGGGTTTACAGGAACCTTTCTGTAGGTAAGAATTTCCAATCCCAGTTTCTCAGCAGTACGGTTGAAAATATCACGACATTCTTCACGGAGTTTAATTTCCTTCGGAAAGAAAATAACACCCACACCATACTTGCCAAATGCAGGAAGGTGGACACCTAGTTTTAAACATTCTTCAAAGAAAAATTCATGCGGTGTTTGAATCATGATACCCGCACCATCACCTGTATTGTTTTCACAACCACAGGCGCCACGATGCTCCATGTTTTCCAAAACGGTCAATGCATCACTGATGTGCTGATGAGATTTGTAACCTTTGATGCTTGCCACAAAACCGATACCGCATGCATCATGTTCAAACGAAGGATGATATAAGCCCTGATTGCGCTCCATTTATTCTAAGGGTTTGATAAATAAAATATGTTTTACAGACTATGTCTGAAATATGGCAGGCAATCGTTCGGAAATTACCGAATTTTTCAACTAACAGGTGTTCAAAGGAAAATGGATTACGCACAGCATACTCACACGAGATAACCAAATGCATTATCATCGTTTTTCAGCTCCGTATAGTTAATTTGGAAACGTTGCATATTATCCAATAAAGCATCATAATCTTCACGCTGCTTCAATTCAATACCTACCAGCGCCGGACCTGTTTCTTTATTATGCTTTTGCATGTATTCAAAACGAACAATATCATCATGCGGGCCCAATACATAATTCACAAATTCTTTTAGAGCACCGGGTCGCTGTGCAAAACGAATCAGGAAATAATGCTTCAAGCCTTCATACTGCAAAGAACGTTCTTTGATTTCCTGCATACGGTCAATATCATTATTGCCACCTCCGATGATACAAACTATATTTTTCCCTTTGATCTCATCCGCATAATCATCCAAAGCTGCAATACTGAGTGCTCCCGCAGGTTCTACTACCACTGCATCTTCATTGTACAATTTTAGAATGGTGGTACAAATTTTTCCTTCTGCCACTAAATGCATATCATCCAACACTTCTTTACAAACAGAAAAAGTAATATCGCCTACACGTTTTACTGCAGCACCATCAACAAAACGATCAATGCTATCTAATGTAACAGGTGCGCCTTCTTCCAATGCCCGTTTCATGGAAGGTGCTCCTTCAGGTTCAAGACCAATAATTTTTGTTTTGGGTGAATAGGTTTTGAAATAAGTTCCAACGCCTGCGCTTAACCCACCACCACCAACAGGAACAAAAACAAAATCAACATCACTTTGCTCTTCCAGTATTTCCAATCCAACAGTTCCCTGACCTTCAATAATGCGGTAATCATCAAACGGCGGAATAAATGTCATTCCGTTTTCTTCTGTAAATTTTTTGGCAGCCACCGCACAATCATCAAATGTGTCACCCACCAGTTTTACTTCTATAGCATCATCACCAAACATTTTTGTTTGATTGATTTTTTGATTGGGTGTGATGACAGGCATGAATACCACACCTTTTACATTCAATTTTTTGCAGCTGTACGCAAAGCCCTGTGCATGATTCCCTGCACTGGCACATACCACTCCTTTTTGTAATTGCTCAGCAGATAGACTGCTCATCATATTATAAGCACCCCGCAATTTGTAACTGCGTACCACCTGCAAATCTTCTCGCTTTAAATACACATTACATTGGTATTTACGACTGAGATTTTGGTTCAACTGCAAAGGTGTTCTGGTCACAACTTTTTTTAAGTTGAGTGCTGCTTTATGAAAATGCAATTCGGGTTTTGTATGTGTTGCTGTATCCATTAGTTTAAAACCGGCTCTGCCTTTTTCTTCTTTACTTCATTGGTTGCTGATGTGATCGCTTTCATCTCGGTCATTGCTGCACGCAATTTCTCTCCCACCTTTTCAACAGGATGATTACGGATGATCTTATTCACTTCAATGATAGCCCTGTTATCAACACCATTATCTTTTCCTGCATTGAAATTGGTACCAATCACATCTTTATTCACTAAACTCATGAATTCTTTCAACAATGGTTTGGCTGCATGATCAAAGAGGTAACAACCATATTCAGCTGTATCAGAAATCACACGGTTCATTTCATATAATTTCTTACGTGCAATGGTATTAGCGATCAAAGGCGTTTCATGTAATGATTCGTAGTAGGCACTTTCTTCTTTAATACCTGCTTCCACCATGGTTTCAAAGGCCAGTTCCACACCTGCACGCACAAAAGCCACCATCAACAATCCATGATCAAAATATTCCTGTTCAGGAATGGCCTGATTTGTTGGTGCTGTTTTTTCAAAAGCTGTTTCACCTGTTGCCTTTCGCCATGTAAGCAAGTTCACATCATCATTTGCCCAGTCTTCCATCATGGTTTTAGAAAAGTGCCCACTCATGATATCATCCTGGTGTTTTTGAAACAACGGACGTAAAATATTTTTCAACTCAGTTGATAATTCATAGGCTTTCAATTTTGCAGGATTACTTAAACGATCCATCATAGCAGTTACACCACCATGTTTCAACGCTTCTGTAATTGTTTCCCATCCGTACTGGATCAATTTAGCAGCATAAGCCGGTTCAACTCCCTGCTGCACCATTTTATCAAAACAAAGAATAGAGCCTGTTTGCAATACCCCACACAAAATGGTTTGCTCCCCCATCAAATCACTTTTCACCTCTGCCACAAAAGAAGAACGTAACACACCTGCACGATGACCGCCGGTTGCAACTGCATAAGCTTTTGCCTGTGACAATCCTTTTCCTTCAGGATCATTTTCAGGATGAACAGCTATTAAGGTAGGCACACCAAACCCTCTCTTATATTCTTCACGCACTTCAGTGCCGGGGCATTTAGGTGCCACCATGATCACCGTTAGATCTTTGCGTATTTGCATACCTTCTTCCACAATGTTAAACCCATGGCTGTAAGAAAGTGTGGCACCTTTTTTCATCAAGGGCATTACTGCATTGATAACAGAAGTATGTTGTTTATCAGGCGTAAGATTTAATACCAAATCAGCATCCGGTATCAATTCTTCATACGTTCCCACTTCAAAACCATTATCGGTTGCATTTTTCCATGAAGCTCTTTTTTCTGCAATTGCTTCATTGCGTAATGCATACGAAATATTCAAACCACTGTCACGCATGTTTAACCCCTGGTTTAAACCCTGCGCACCGCAACCAACGATCACAATCTTTTTTCCTTTAAGTACATTTACACCATCCGCAAATGCGCTGCGATCCATAAATTCACATACGCCCAATTGATTGAGTTGTTCACGAAGCGGTAAAGAATTGAAATAGTTTGCCATTGTTGAAAGTTTAAAGTCAAAAGTGAAAAGTCAAAAATCGTTTCACTGATGACATATTTGATTAATTGTATTTTTTAACTTTTGATTTTTTACTTTTGACTTATATAGAGAACACTTTCTCGTTCTCATTTAAATATTCATTCTCCACAACATCCTCACCTGGTTCAGTATACTCAAACTCCTTTAATTTCTTGTGGAAGCCATCACTGTTTTTGATAATAGCAATTCTTGCACTGCGTACAAACTCAATTAATCCATAAGGCTCCAATACCTTAATTAAGTTATCCGTTTCTTCACGCTGACCGGCCACTTCAAACACGGTATAATCTTTTCGTATCACCACTGCTTTTGCTCCATGCTGACTTAGTAATCTTTCAACTTTCACCTGCTCCGCAATTACATCAGTCGGCACTTTGTACATGGCCAACTCCTGCCAAATGATTTCATCATTGGTGTTGTAATAGGCTTTTAACACCTCCACCTGTTTTTCAATTTGACGGCACAGCTTACGAACCACTTCTTCTGTTTCATTAATCACTATCGTAAAACGGTGTACACTGTCCACTTCACTGGGCGAAGTATTCAAACTTTCGATATTAATTTTTCGCTTGGAAAAAATAATAGCGATACGGTTGAGTAATCCCACCTGATTTTCAGTATAAACCGTAATTGTATATTCTTTCTTTGTCATATAAATAGTTTTTCAACCAACCACTTACGGGGTTATTTAAATTTCTTCTTTACTCAATACACACTCCGCCACGCCTCTTCCCTGCGGCACCATCGGGAATACATTGTTTTCTTTTCCTACCATTACTTCCAGCAAGTAACTTTCTTTAGATTGAAGCATAGCTTGCAAACCATCTTTCAGTTTATTTCTTTCACTTACACTTTGTCCTTCTATACCGTAACCTTTTGCTACCTGTACAAAATCCGGGCTTTGAATATCTACAAACGAATAACGTTTTTCATGAAACAATTGCTGCCATTGACGCACCATTCCTAAAAACTGGTTATTGAGAATTAAAATTTTCACATTGGGTTTAAACTGCATGATGGTACCCAGTTCCTGAATCGTCATTTGAAAACCACCATCTCCAATGATAGCAACGGTAGTACGTGATGGATCTCCATATGCTGCACCAATAGCTGCGGGCAATGCATAACCCATTGTTCCCAGTCCACCACTGGTGATATTACTTTTACTTTGGTTGTATTGTGCATACCGACAAGCGACCATTTGATGTTGCCCAACATCGGTTACAATGATGGCATTGCCTTTTGTTAATTCGTTCAATGTTTTAATCACTTCACCCATTGACAATACATCTGTTACAGGATTCATTTCAGGTTCAATACAAATCTTCTTTTCCTTCTCCATGTAATCATAAAACTTCTGCAACCAGCTAGGATATACTTTTTGCTGAAGCAACTCTGTAAGCATCGGTAAGGTTTCTTTACAATCACCCCATACACCCACCGTTGCTTTTACATTTTTATCAATCTCAGCAGGATCAATATCCAGGTGAATTACTTTTGCCTGCTTGGCATATTTATCGAGTCTTCCTGTAACACGATCATCAAAACGCATTCCCACAGCGATCAACACATCACATTCATTGGTCAATACATTCGGGCCATAATTGCCGTGCATACCCAGCATACCAACACCTAATGGATGATCTGTTGGTATAGCACTCATACCCATGATGGTCCACGCAGCAGGCAAACCGCCTTTTTCAATAAACTGTTTGAATTCTTTTTCTGCTTTACCCAAGATCACTCCCTGACCAAAAATCACAAACGGACGCTCTGCTTCATTGATGAGCTTAGCCGCTTCTTCAATATATTTTTTCCGAACGATAGGTTTTGGACGATAACTTCTGATGTGATCACATTTCCTGTACCCTTCATAATCAAACTTCTGCAGTTGTGCATTCTTGGTAATATCGATCAACACTGGACCCGGTCTTCCACTTCCTGCTATATAAAAGGCTTTTGCCAAAACGTGAGGAATTTCAGTAGCGTCCGTTACCTGGTAATTCCATTTGGTAACAGGTGTTGTAATATTGATGACATCCGTTTCCTGAAATGCATCGGTACCTAATAAGTGAGCAAACACTTGTCCTGTTATACAAACAAGAGGTGTTGAATCAATCATCGCATCTGCCAAACCTGTTACAAGGTTGGTTGCACCGGGACCACTTGTAGCAAACACAACTCCTGTTTTACCACTGGCTCTTGCAAAACCCTGTGCTGCATGAATACCACCCTGTTCGTGACGTACAAGTATATGATCCAGTTTATCACGGTAGTCATACAACGCATCATAAATAGGCATGATGGCACCACCGGGATAACCGAATAATGTAGTTACACCTTCGGCAATCAATGCTTCCAGCACCGCTTCGCTACCGGAGATAGAAACCGTTTTACCGGTTTCTGTTTGTTGTAGTTTCAATTCAAGTGTCTCCATGAAAATAATTTTAAGCTTCGTCTGTTACACAACCCTGCGATGCATCTTTTACACACATCGCATATTTATACAATACACCTTTTGTTTCTTTTAATTTCGGCTGTTGCCATTTACTTCTTCGTTGAGCCAGTACTTCATCACTTACTTTTAGGGTGATGGTTCTTTTAGCAGCATCCAATTCAATGATATCATTATCTTCTACCAATGCAATGGTGCCGCCTTCGAAAGCTTCGGGTGTAATATGCCCAACCACAAACCCATGACTGCCACCACTGAAACGACCATCCGTGATCAATGCAACATCTTTACCCAAACCTGCACCCATGATGGCACTGGTTGGTTTCAACATCTCCGGCATACCCGGTGCACCTTTCGGACCTTCATAACGAATCACTACTACATCTCCCTTTTTAACTCTTCCGTTTGAGATGCCTGCTACGAGATCTTTTTCTCCATCAAACACACGGGCTGTTCCCTCGAAACGTTCACCTTCTTTACCGCTGATCTTTGCAACACTTCCCTTCTC
Organism: Lacibacter sp.; assembly: GCA_050916065.1. Classification (GTDB taxonomy): domain Bacteria; phylum Bacteroidota; class Bacteroidia; order Chitinophagales; family Chitinophagaceae; genus Lacibacter. Next base: position 752,577 of record CP051137.1, on the reverse strand, counting down.
AGCTAAATTGCCAAACAGAATTTGCAAATGACCGGTTACTTTGAGTGGTTGCTCCAGCGGATAAATGATCTTCTGCTGTTCAAAATCAATCGGCTTAATATTTTTTAAATTTTCAGCTACTGTATTTCCTGTAACGGTTACACAATCACCATGAAGCATTCCCTTATCTAATAAATATTTCATCACTGCAGGTACGCCTCCATGCTGATGTAATTCCTGCATCAAAAATTTTCCGCTGGGTTTAAAATCGGCCAGTACAGGTGTTTTATCACTGATGCGTTGAAAATCATGAATGCTTAAATCCACATCCACACTTTTTGCCATCGCAATCAAATGAAGTACTGCATTGGTACTTCCGCCCAATATCATGATGATGGTGATTGCATTTTCAAATGCTTTCTTTGTCATGATATCTTTTGGTTTGATATCTTTTTCAAGCAATACTTTGATAGCTTTTCCCGCATCTAAACATTCTTTTTTCTTTTCGTTACTTATGGCAGGATTGGAAGATGAATAAGGCAAACTCATTCCCAATGCTTCAATAGCACTGGCCATGGTGTTAGCCGTATACATACCACCGCATGCACCTGCACCGGGACAACTATGTTTTACTACTTCTTTAAAATCTTCAGGCGTAATAGTACCTGCAAGTTTTTGACCCAATGCTTCAAAAGCAGAGATGATATTTAATTCTTCACCTTTATAATGACCTGCAGCAATGGTACCGCCATACACCATAATTGAAGGCCGATTTAAACGACCCATAGCCATCACAGCGCCGGGCATGTTTTTATCACAACCGGGCAATGCAATCAAACCATCATAATAAAAACCACCACAAACACTTTCAATACTATCGGCAATGATATCACGACTTACCAATGAATAACGCATTCCATCTGTTCCATTACTGATACCGTCGCTGATACCTATGGTATTGAAAATCAATCCTACCATATCATTATCCCACACGCCTTTCTTTACATCTTTTGCCAAATCGTTCAAATGCATGTTACAGGTGTTACCATCGTAACCCATACTGCATACCCCGATCTGTGGTTTCTTTAAATCCTCTTCCGTTAAACCAATTCCATACAGCATGGCCTGTGCTGCCGGTTGCGTTTCATCCTGTGTTAAAACTTTTGAATATTTATTCAATTCACTCATACTAATTCCGGTTCTTGATTGTATTCTTTTTCTGTTACCCTGCATTTATACGCTTCCTGAATTCTTTTGCTTACAGTTTCATTCCAAGGTTTTGGAAATTCATATTCATCTAAACTTTTTATACCAATCACTTCAGCTGCTGTACCACAGTAGAAAGCCGCATCAGCAGTTTTTAATTCATCCGGGGTAAATAATTTTTCTTCCGCATTAATACCCAATTCAGCACACAACTCCAGTACCGTTGCTCTTGTGATGCCCGGTAAAATATTTCCTAATGACGGTGTTACTAATTTGCCGTCTTTCTCATAAAACAAATTAGCACCGGGTGCTTCTGCTGCATTTCCATTCATATCCAGCAACAATGCTTCATCATATCCTTTTGCTTTTGCTTCCTGGCTGGCCAATAAAGAATTCACATAATGACCTGCTGCTTTTGCATGAATATGAAATGCTTTTGGATTGGGACGTTGAAAGGAAGATGTCATGACACGTAATAATTTATCACCAAGGAAAGGCTGCATTTCCCATACTTCAATCACAATAAACGATTCTTCATTTTTTACAAAACTCATATTGGCAGGTGCATATACAACGGGACGTATATAAGCATCCTGAACATTGTTTCGTTTTAATGTTTCATATGTTGCAGCTATCAGCTCTTCGGTTGACCAATGATAAGGCATGTTCAATGCGACAGCAGAATTCCTGAGCCGTTCAAAATGCTCAATAGCTTTGAAGATCTTTGTTTCTCCACTTACTGTTTTATAAGAACGGATACCCTCAAACACACTGTAGCCGTAATGCAAAGACTGACTGTAAAAGTCCATCTTAGCATCTGCTGCTTTTACAAATTCTCCGTTGAGAAAAAGAATCGTTTCGTTGTTGTAGTATGTTGCCATAAAATGAAAAACCCGCTTCGTTGGAGGCGGGTTTGTATGTTTTGTTTAAAATTCGTTTTTAAATACAAGTTCCACCTCCGTTGATTGCAGGAATAATAATGACAACCACAATAATAATGACTGTGGTAACAATACTATTATATGACTTGCTGTTCAACATTGTGTACTGATGTTAAAACGAATATACCGCCTTAATTGAATTTATGCAAAGAACTTTCAGAATTTATTTGAATCCGCTAACAACCGTTGTTAAATGATCGTTGATTTACGGAGTTCAATATTTTCTTTTTTAACGCTACCGGGAATTTTTCCACTTACATAATCAGCAATCAAATCGCCAATAGTGCTGGTGAAATAAAAATTCACAGGATCAATATCTTTTGTAACGAAATTGTTTTGAAGTGTCCAGTCAGCAGCTTCACGTATCACTTTGGCTTCTTCATTCATTCCAAAATGATCCAGCATCATTGCTGCACTTAAAATAGAACCCAGCGGATTGGCAATGTCCTTCCCAGCTGCCTGCGGATATGAACCATGAATAGGTTCAAACAAGGCTGTACCATTACCAACTGATGCTGAAGGCAGCATACCTAATGAACCGCTTAATACACTTGCTTCATCACTGATGATATCACCAAACATATTTTCAGTAAGAATTACATCAAATTGTTTGGGGTTAAGAATGAGCTGCATAGCTGCATTATCAACAAACATGTAATCAACCGTTACATCACTGTACTGAGGTGCGATAGCCTGTACCGTTTTACGCCACAAACGGGAAGTGTCCAGCACATTGGCTTTATCAACCAATGTTACTTTCTGCTTTCTTTTTTGTGCATATTGAAACGCCAGATGTGCAATGCGTTCAATTTCATCCTTGCTGTAACTGCATTCATCACTGGCATAAGTACCATCCTCACTGGTTTGCTTTTTACCAAAATAAATTCCGCCGGTTAATTCACGGAAGATGATGCAATCAACACCTTCCAGTTGTTTTGCTTTGAGAGGTGATAAATGTTGTAAAGAAGGATAAGTGGTGATGGGGCGAATGTTGGCAAACAACTGCAATGCTTTTCTGATACCCAATATCCCCTGCTCCGGGCGAACTTTTGCAGACGGATCATTATCGTATTTAGGATGGCCAACTGCCCCAAACAATACTCCATCACTGTCCAGGCAAACGTCAACTGTTTCAGCAGGTAATGCTTCACCTGTTTTATCAATGGCATCAGCGCCAATCAATGCTTCACGAAAACTGAAGTGATGATTGAACTGTGCTGCAACAGCTTTTAAAACTTTTATTGATTGAGCCGTTACTTCAGGTCCTATTCCGTCTCCGTTTAATATAGCAATCTTCTTATTCATTACAATTACAGATTTAGTTTTCGATGGATTCAAATTGTTCGATTTCGGGCTTTATACTCAACAGGTAATCAATATCATCATACCCGTTCAACATACATGTTTTTTTATAAGCATTAATTTCAAAATGCTCACTCTCCTCTGTTGCATCAATGGTTATTGTTTGTGCTTCCAGGTTGATGGTAAGTGTTGCATCACTACCAAGTGAAAATATTTTTTGCAGAAAAGGCTCGCTTACCGTTACAGGAAGCAATCCATTGTTTAGTGAATTATTCTTAAATATATCAGCAAAGAAGCTGCTCACCACAACTCTGAATCCATAATCAACAATGGCCCATGCCGCATGTTCTCTTGAAGAACCGCAGCCAAAGTTTTTTGCAGCAACCAAAATCTCACCGTTGTATTGTGATTGATTCAATACAAAATCAACTTTGGGTTGTAGCTCATCATCATTGGTATAACGCCAGTCACGAAATAAATTCTTACCGAACCCATCTCTCGTTGTTGCTTTTAAGAAACGTGCGGGAATGATCTGATCCGTATCTACATTCTCAATGTTGAGCGGAACAAATCTTGATTGTACTATGTTAAGCTTTGCAGCCATGTATGATCTTTTATTAATTCAGTAATTCTCTTACATCAGTTACCACACCTGTAACGGCAGCCGCAGCTGCTGTTAATGGACTTGCCAATAATGTTCTCGCCCCTGCCCCCTGTCTTCCTTCAAAATTTCTGTTCGAAGTGGAGATGCAATACTTGCCTGCTGGAATTTTATCTTCATTCATTCCCAAACATGCACTGCAGCCGGGCTGACGTAATATAAATCCTGCTTCTTCAAAGATTTTATCTATCCCTTCCGCTTTTGCCTGTGCTTCCACCTGTTTACTGCCGGGCACAATCCATACTTCTACATCATTTGCTTTTTGTTTTCCCTTTACAAAGGAGGCCACCATTCTTAAGTCTTCAATTCTTGAATTAGTACAACTGCCGATAAATACGTAATCCACCTTTTGACCTTTGATGAGTTTACCCTGCTCCAATCCCATATATGCAAGTGATTTGCTTAAACCGCTTTTATCATTTTCATTGATGGTTTCTGTTGTAGGAATGGTTCCGGTAACAGGAATACCCATACCCGGATTTGTTCCGTATGTAATCATCGGTTGAATATCAGCTGCATCAAAATGATATTCTTTATCAAATACAGCATCATCATCGCTGTACAAAGCTTTCCATTCATTTAACTTTTGTTCCCATACTTCACCCTGCGGAGCAAACTTTCTTCCGTTGATATAACTGAATGTAGTTTCATCAGGCGCAATCAAACCACAACGACCACCCATTTCAATACTCATATTGCAGATGGTCATGCGTGCTTCCATACTTAATGAACGGATAGCACTTCCTGCAAACTCCACTGCATAACCTGTGGCACCACTGGCAGAAATTTTAGAAAGGATATATAACACAATATCTTTTGAAACCACACCTTTATTCAAAACGCCATCAACATTGATACGCATCAATTTTGGTTTGCTTTGCAACAAACACTGTGTACTCAATACCATTTCGACTTCACTGGTTCCAATACCAAATGCAATAGCACCAAACGCACCATGGGTTGATGTGTGACTATCACCACATACAATAGTCATACCCGGCTGTGTAATGCCCAACTCAGGGCCTATCACATGTACAATACCCTGGAATGGATGACCTAAGCCATACAACTCAACACCATGCTCTGCACAGTTTTTGATCAATGCTTCCACTTGCTTTCGGCTGAGCTCTTCTTTAATGGGCAAATGTTGATTGAGCGTTGGCACATTATGATCAGCCGTTGCCACCGTTTGTTGCGGACGAAAAACTTTAATGCCTCTTTTATTCAATCCGTTAAAAGCCTGCGGGCTTGTTACTTCATGAATAAAGTGTTTGTCGATATACAATACAGAAGGCCCGCCGTCAATTGTTTTAACAACGTGCTTGCTCCAGATCTTTTCGAATAATGTTTGACCCATATTTTTATACAGCTACAGTGATTGAATCAGCCAATACTTTTAAATCAGTATCTTCCACTTCTTTTTTAGAATCAGCAATCTTTAAGAATTTTTCATAGAGTTCATCCACCTGGTTGCGGTCAAAACCATAACCCAGGTTTTTGAAACGATAAGCCAATGCACTACGGCCACTCCTGGCTGTAAGTACGATTTTAGAAGTATCAGCACCAACTTCTTCCGGGGCAATGATCTCGTACGTAGTGGCTTCTTTCAAGAAACCATCCTGGTGAATACCACTTGAATGTGAAAATGCATTATCACCCACTACTGCCTTGTTCGGCTGCACCACCATACGCATGGTATCAGAAACCAAACGGCTCATGGGCAATAACAATTTTGGGTTGATATCGGTATACAAATCAAGTTCAGGATGTTTGCGAATGGTCATCACCACTTCCTCTAACGATGTATTGCCGGCACGTTCACCAATTCCATTGATCGTACATTCAATTTGTCTTGCCCCTGCAATAGCGCCTGCAATGGAGTTGGCAGTTGCCAAACCGAGATCATTGTGACAATGACAGGAAAGGATCGCTTTATCAATATTGGGAACATGATTCATGAGGTAACTCATCTTCTCCGCATATTGATGCGGTAAACAAAATCCGGTTGTATCAGGAATGTTCACCACTGTTGCACCTGCTTTGATAACAGCTTCTGTTAAACGTGCTAAAAATTCAAGATCAGCACGGCCGGCATCTTCAGCATAAAACTCCACATCATCCACATAGTTACGGGCAAGCTTAACCGCCGCAATGGCACGTTCCAGTATTTCTTCACGTGTAGAATTGAATTTGTATTTGATGTGATTATCACTCGAACCAATGCCTGTGTGGATACGGGGACGAACGGCAGACTTCAATGCTTCAGCAGCCACCTCAATATCTTTTTGAACAGCACGGGTTAAACCACAAACCGTTGCATCTTTTATTTTCGATGCAATCTGAAAAACACTTTCAAAATCACCCGGGCTTGAAATAGGAAACCCGGCCTCAATAATATCTACACCAAGTTCTTCTAATTTGAGGGCAAGCTCTACTTTTTCCTTGGTGTTCAATTTACAACCGGGTACCTGCTCACCATCACGGAGCGTAGTATCAAAAATGTGTACCTTTTTTGAAGACATAGTTGTTATTTAATGAATGGCGAAAATTGCTTACAATCGTTTGCTAAGAACAAGAATTTCAACACCTTACGAAATTAATTTGATGCCGTACCCTTATCAAACCATAATTGTATGTATTTTACGGCAGATAACTACGCTTACATTTACTGAAACCCTTACCAGCAAAGGATTTGAGCTGTTTTGAATTACGATGCCCAACAAAAGCACAGATACCACTTTTCAATTGGTGAAATCACTGGAAAAGAGTGAGAAACGCAATTTTAAGCTATATGTAAAACGTAATTCCTCTTCTGCCGATTTAAAAGTGATCCAGCTTTTTGATGCTATGGACAAAATGAGCGATTATGATGAAGCCGCTTTGCTCACTAAAAACCGAAGCATAAAAAAGCAGCAACTGTCTAATTTAAAGGCTCATTTGTACAAGCTCATTCTCTCCAGTCTTCGATTGATTAAGCAGGAGGATAATATTACCATTCAGCTGCATGAGCAGATGGATTTTGCCCGCATCCTGTATAACAAAGGATTGTACCTGCAAAGTCTGAAAGTGCTGGACAAGATGAAGGAACAGGCAAAAGCTTATCAGCAATTCACCTACCTGCAGCAGATATTGTTTTTTGAAAAAAAGATTGAAGCCCTGTACATCACCCGGAGCATGCAGAACCGGGCGGACGAATTAACTGCTGAATCGGAAAACACAGGCGAACGCATCAACTACATCAATCAACTTTCGGATCTATCGCTTCAACTCTACAGCTGGTATATCAAAAACGGTGTGGCGAGGAATGAAAAAGAGGCCAATGATGTAAAAAAATATTTTGAGGAGCATGTACCACCCAATGCTGATCATTTGGTTGGGTTTTATGAACAATTATACCTGTATCAATCGTATTGCTGGGTAGCGTTCATTCGCCAGGATTATTTGCTGTTCTATCGTTATACGCAGAAGTGGGTTGACTTATTTGAGAAATATGAAGGTATGCTGGAAGCAGAAACAGCACACTATATTAAAGCCATGCACAATTTAATGGGCGCTCACTTTGATTTGCAGAATGAAACAAAACTCAATGAAGCCATTCTGCAGTTTGAAAAGTTTACACAAAGAAAAGTAGTACAGCAAAATGAGAATTACCGCATGCTGTGCTTTGTGTATTTGTACATTGCCAAGATCAACAAACATTTTTTAGAAGGAACGTTTACAGAAGGGTTACGCCTGGTGCCGCATATTGAAGAAAAACTGGACGAATATGAGTTATACCTTGACCGTCATCGTGTGCTGGTTTTTTATTACAAGATTGCCTGTTTATATTTCGGCAGCGGCAATAATGAAAAAGCAGTGGAGTACCTGAACAAGATTATTCACTGGAAAGTGGATCTTCGTACAGATCTTCAATGTTATGCACGTTTGCTGCATTTAATTACACACTATGAGCTGGGTAATTTTGATCTGCTGGAATATCTCATCAAATCTGTCTATCGATTTATGGGCAAGATGCAGAATCTTACTGCTGTTGAGGAAGAGATCTTCAGGTTTCTTCGTCAATCATTTAAATTATCGCCTGATAAATTTAAACCTGCGTTTGAAAAATTATTGCAACGCATCCGCAAGTATGAAGGCAATCGTTTTGAAACAAGGGCCTTTTTGTATTTAGACATTATCAGCTGGCTGGAGAGCAAAATTGAAAACGTAAAAGTGCAGGATGTGATCCGTCAGAAATTCAGAAATAAAAGCTTAAAGCATTAAAAAAAAATAGGCCGTCCTTAGAGAAAGACAGCCGTTGCTAACCTATGAAAAACACCTATGATGTAAAATTATGGAAACTGGTAAATGAAATATTTAAAATCGACAAGAAGCATTTATTCGTCGACATCGTAAACAAAAAATCCTTTTTTACTGTTTTGTAGTCAGCAACTAACTTTTAAAGTCTTTTGTAGTATGAAATATCCGCTTTCAATTTTAATTATAGCATTTACTACTATTCCGGTATTAAGCCTGAAATCACAAACAACCATAAATCCACGAAACATTACTATTGTTCGTGACAGTTTTGGAGTTCCGCACATTTTCGCCAAAACAGATGCGGAAGTTTCTTACGGCCTTGCCTGGGCACAGGCAGAAGACGATTTTAAAAGTCTGCAGGATGTAGTACTGCCTGCAAAAGGTTTAATGGGCAGGGTAATTGGCAAAGCAGGCGCTGCGGGTGATTATGCGTTTGCATTGTTCCGCTGCCGAGAAATCACTAAAGAAAAATGGCATACACTTTCACCTGCCTTTCTCAAGTTGATTGAAGGTTATGTGCAGGGCATCAACGATTACGCCGCAACCCACCGGAACGAATGGCTGCATAAAGATCTTTTTCCCATTACTACAGAGGATTACATAGCATCATCCGTTTTGGCAATTACTGTTTTTAACGGTGCTGATGATATGCTGCGGAGGATTTATGCCAATAAAATCTGGCTGGCTCCTGATATGAACAACACCAACAAAGGAAGCAACTCTATGAGCGTGCATCCATCAAAAACCACAACAGGCGAAGCTTTTTTATTGGTGAATGCACATCAACCCAATACAGGCTCACAGGCATTTTACGAAGCACATATTTGCAGCGAAGAAGGCTTGAATGTAACTGGAGGATTATTAGCCGGCGGCCCCTGCATTTTACATGGAGTCAATGAACATCTTGGCTGGGCACATACAGTAAACTATTGCGACCGTGTAGATGTATTTCAACTGGAAATAAATCCTGAAAATAAAAATCAATACAGATTTGACGGAAAGTGGATGAACCTGGAGCAAAAGAAAATCAAACTTCGTATCAAAGGAATTCCTGTTCCCATATCAAGAACAGTGTACTGGAGTAAGTATGGAGCTACTATGAAAAATAAGCAAGGTGTTTTTTCCATGCGCCTCGGAGCCAATATGGACATCCGTGCACTGGAACAATGGTATGAAATGAATAAAGCGAAAAACTTTACAGCGTTTTACAATGCAATAAAAGATCAGCGGCTCTCGATGTTTAATATAATGTATGCTGATAAATATGATACTGTATTTTATGTAAACAACGCCTTGATGCCGGTTCGTGATGCTGCGCCACAATATGATTGGAGAAAAACGGTACCGGGAAACACTTCTGCAACGCTGTGGACACAATTCAGAAACTTTAAACAACTGCCGCAATACATCAATCCCAAAAGTGGTATTCTGTTTAACACCAATCATTCTTCCTTTGCCGCCAGTGGCCGAAATGATAATTTAAAGCCTGATCAATTTCCCAAAGTGGATGGTTGGGAACTATACCATAACAACAGAAGCTTACGTATGTATGAAATGCTGGATAATGAAAAGCTGAGCTATGAACGATTTAAGCAACTGAAATTTGACAAACAACTACCGAAGCAATTAGCTTACCCGTACGGAATTGATACCATGCTCCTTTTAAAAGCAGATAATTACCCATCTTTAAAAAACATTATTATCAATTTTCAGCAATGGGATCGTAAAGGTGACAGCAGCAGTAAAGGCGCTGCCATATTCCTGCTAACGTATGAACACGTAAAGCAACTGATGGATGGCCAGGATGCACGTACGCTCACCAAAGCTGAATGTATAGCTACTTACCAGGCTGTATACGATTATATGATGAAGTATTTTAAAAGAGACGATCTTGTGTTGGGCGATGTACAGAAATTAGTTCGTGGTAATAATGAGTATCCGTTGTGGGGGTTCCCTGATTTACTTTCGCCGCAATGGACAGAAAAGTATAAAGAAGGAAAACTAAAATCCGTTGGAGGCGATGGACTGATCATGTTCATTCGTTTTACAAAAGAAGGATTACCTCAAATTGAAACAGTAAACATGTACGGCGCCAGTGCAAGACCGGGCAGCAAACATTTTGATGACCAGGTTGACTTATATCGCTTTCAAAAAACAAAGCGGATGACACTGGATAAAGAAGAGGTATTTAAAAAAGCAGAAAAGGTGTATCATCCGGGAGAATAAAGTCATCTTCGTAGTTCTCCCTGTCAGTATTTCCGAAATCGTAGTTTTCCGAGTACACATTTTGACAATGTGAATAAAATTGTCCTATTCTGTTTGCAGCAAAAAAACAGTCACTGTAATCTTGTTCTATAAAGCTAACATCCTTCCTGTAAAAGCCGTACCCAAAATCAAAATCATTGAATTCAATTCCTGTTTGAAGAACGCATAAGTTGCACGCAACTTTTCCATTGTCCTTTGATAACCACTATTCCTCACCGTACAAACAGGAAACAATGGAATCAAAACATCTACACAGAAATTTAAGCGCCGGAGAACCGAAAGCTTCAAAAGCTATTTATTACAGAACCAAACGTAGCAAGAGCAACGCAAAAGACCTGTTGTTTATGCTGCAACTTTATTCAGCCTGCATCAAAAATGCGAACAACCCTAAAGATTTTAAAGAGGGCGTTACCGAATTCCGTAAGATTATGTGGAATGTGAGATGAGTTTTTATTTATTCAGCGCATTATACAGCACTTCCACCGGATGCAAAGCCTGTTTGCCCGTACCATCTTTAATCTGATGACGGCAACTGGTACCGGGGGCTGCAACTATTACATCATCCGCTTTACTACGCACAGCAGGAAATAACACGAGCTCCCCTATTTGCATACTCAGCTCATAATGTTCCGCTTCATAACCAAAAGAACCGGCCATGCCACAACAGCCCGATGGAATGATTTCCACTTTATAATTTGCAGGAAAAGAAAGCATGGTTGCCGTAGCGCTCACTGATCCCACTGCTTTCTGCTGGCAATGCCCATGTAATTGAATCAATTGCGGAGCATTTGTAAATTGTTCTTTCCGAATATGGCCTTTGGCTATTTCTTTTTCCAGGAACTCATCAATCATCATAGCATGTTTGGCCAATGATTGTGCAGCGGATACATTTTCATCAGTTGCCAGATCAGGATATTCATCTCTGAACGTAAGAATCGCTGATGGTTCAATACCCAGCAAAGGCGTTTCTTCACTGATGAGTTTACTCAATAATTCAATATTTTGATTAGCAATTTCTTTTGCTTTCCGGATCAAGCCTTTACTCAACCAGGTTCTGGCGCTTTCCAAATGATTCGGAATTTCAACAGTATAACCCAACTTCTCCAGTAACAGCACAGCTGTTTTACCAATATGTGCATCATTGTAATTGCTGAACTCATCACAAAACAAATACACCTTTTTCCCGGCTTGTTTTGCAACAGTAGTACGATGTTGTTTGAACCAGCTCTGCAATGTTTGGTTTGAAAATTCAGGAATGGATCGTTTGGGAGCAAAACCAATTGCTTTTTTCATGATCGTACCCGTTATCGCATTGTTCATGAAAAAATTAGAAAGCGAAGGAACTACAGAAGCAAGTTTAGCACCGGCAGAAAAGTTTGCAATCATCTTTGAACGCATGGGCACACCATTGGCATCATAGTAGTGTTGCAAAAATTCTGCTTTCAGTTTGGCAACATCTACGTTACTGGGACATTCACTTTTACAACCTTTGCAGCTCAAACACAGATCCATCACCGCATGAATTTCTTTATGATCAAATCGGTTCAGCTTGTTGCTGTTGGTGAGGAATTCCCGTAAAATATTTGCTCTTGCCCTTGTTGTATCTTTTTCATTCCGTGTAGCCATGAACGATGGGCACATAGTGCCACCGCTCAAATGTGTTTTACGGCAATCGCCGCTGCCGTTACATTGCTCGGCATGCTGCAAGACATCCTGGTTATGAAAACGGAAAACAGTTTTGAACTCCGGCGTTTGCTGTCCGGGTACATACCGCAACATGGTGTTCATGGGTGGTGTATCAACGATCTTATTGGGATTGAAAATATGCTGCGGATCCCAGGTGTTTTTGATCTGTTTGAGCAATTGATAATTTTTGCGACCAATCATCTGCTCAATAAATTCACCTCTCAATCGTCCGTCACCATGTTCACCACTTAAAGAGCCATCATATTTTTTTACCAGAGTTGCTACATCTTCTGCAATGGTTCTAAAAAGTTGATTGCCTTCTTCGGTTTTTAAATTAATAATGGGTCGCAAATGCAATTCACCGCTTCCGGCGTGTGCATAATGCACACTGTACAATCCACGTTTTTTGAGTACTTCATTGAATTCTGCAATGTAGGCCGGTAAATCATTCACATCTACAGCCGTGTCTTCAATCACGGGTACCGCTTTTTCATTACCGGGTAAATTACCAAGCAATCCAAGTCCTGCTTTACGAAGCGTCCATATCTTCTTTGTATCCGCACCAAACAATAATGGAAAATGATAGCCTAAACCTGCAGCACGCATCTCTGCTTCCACTTCTTTGCAGATCGCTTCAATTTCTTCTCTTGTATCTCTTGCAAATTCAATCACCAGGATGGCACCCGGATCGCCTTGCACAAAAAAACGATTCTTCTGCTGCTCAATATTGTTCTTAGTACATTCTAGAATATAATGATCTATCAACTCACTGGCGCTGGGTTGATATTTCAAACCAATGAGATTGGCACGCAGGGATTCATCAATCGTGTTGAAATGCACACACAACAGCCCGGTTTCTTTAGGCGGAAGCGGCACTACATTCAATTTGACTTCTGTAATAAAAGCGAGCGTGCCTTCACTGCCTGCAATTAACTTGCAGAAATTAAAATCTTCTTTACCGGCAGTAAAGGGTGCTGTTTCCAGCAACAGATCAATGGCATAACCGGTGTTACGGCGTTCAATCGTTTGTTTGGGAAACTGTTTGCGAATTTCAAGTTGGTTATCGTAATTGCTTAACAGGCTACGGATGTTTTTATAAATGGCACCTTCTAAATTTGGTTGTTCACATTTTGCATGAAACTCATCCAAGTTCAATTTTTTAAACACTACTTCACTCCCATCGCTTAAAAAAGCAGTGACTTCAATTGTGTGCTCCCTTGTACTTTTATAAACAACTGAATTGGAACCACAAGAATTATTACCCACCATACCACCAATCATAGCCCGGTTAGCAGTAGATGTTTCAGGACCGAAATACAATCCATGTGGTTTGAGAAACAGATTCAATTCATCACGGATCACTCCCGGTTGCACACGCACCCATTTTACTTCTTTGTTCAATTCGATGATCTGCGTGAAATGTTTGGATACATCTACTACAATGCCATTACCCACTACCTGGCCTGCCAGTGAGGTGCCTGCCGTACGTGGAATGAGGGATGTATGATTGGCTTTTGCAAATTGAATGAGTTGAAGAATATCACTCTTCGTCTTAGGAATAGCAACTGCTAAAGGCATTTCACGGTAAGCAGACGCATCCGTAGCATACAGAGTACGGATGGTAGTATCAGTAAATAATTCGCCTTCTAATTTTTGTGCTAATTGTTGCAGTTGCGCTTTCATTCCAAAGTTGGATTCGGGACAAATTTAGTTTATAATAAATTAATCCGCTTATTTTTGATAAAAGCAAGATACTTCATGGAAGACTTTAAAATAATAATTACTACAGATTTTAAAGTAACAAAAGCAACTATAAATGCAACCACAAAGCCTATTCAAAAAAGGATTTTATATATTATTGAATGTATATATGAAAGAAGTAGCTTAAAGCATGCATTTTACAAATATTACGTACATGATAATTTGTATAGGCGAGTTAAAAATAACACTATGTTGATTGAAGGCTTTAACTGCAAGATTTGCGAAAAAGACTACTGGGGTAATCCATTTGGGAATACAAACTATTTACTTATTTCTTTTTTAATAGAAGATACAATCGGTGAAGTGAAACTTCTCGTATTTAAGAATGAAAAACATAATAAAGTCCCTTTTCAATCCCTATTAATTTATTTAAAAATTTTAATACAAGAAAGAAAACATAGGTTTATTGAAAGAAACTCTCACAACTATTCAGAATACCAAAAAATCAGCTTTCTTTAGCCACCCGCTCCACTTCATACACCCCACTGAATAAATACAAAGCCCCGGTCTTCACATCTATAGCTTTATGACGCTTACGTAACTTTTCTCCTTTTTTGAAAACACGCCCGTCTTTGAGTTTGAATAATTGTCCAACTGACAGCTCTTCTACCAATGCTTCATGAGCAGCACGTGCATCATACTGTTTCAACACACGCATCAAATGCTCTTCACCGCAGCTGGTTGCTGATGGATTCAGTATGGAACGCAGCAATGCCTTTTCCACATCAGCAGGAAACACTTTCTTCAATAAAAACTGAGCTAAGATTTTACTGTATTCATTCTTCCACTCCTTGCCATGCGGTGCAATGCGATTGCCAAACTGTTCAAACGTAAGCAGGTGTGCTATTTCATGAAGCAATGTAACTAAGAATGCATATTGATTAAGATTACCGTTTACACTGATGCGGTGATTTTTTGTATCAACTGCATGCCTGTAATCACCCAGCACACTGTTGCGTTCCCTTGTAATGGTTAAATGAATTTTATATTGATGCAGGTAATGCAGCACGGGCTCCAGTGCTTCTTTAGGCATGTACGCTGCCAGTGCATGTAAAGGAACTTCCTTTTTAGCCATTGTTCTTTTTCTCTTTCAGCAGCTTAAACACCTGTGCAATTTCAAGAGCTGTATAAAAAATATACAAACCCATGCAGATAAACAAAGCCGGCTTGTTCACTTCTTTTTTCATCACTAAAATATAAATGGCAGCTATAGCAGCCAGCCCAAACATTTTAATTATGAGCGATCCATACACACTCCGCAAAAACACCTGTACATTTTTATCCAGGAATCCTTTGATATGAAAATAAAGAGAGAGCAATGAAATCAAAAAAATCAAGGTATTGCCAATCACCAGCACATCGGCATCAATGCCTTTTTCGTTCAGAAAACCACGGAAAAGATTGGCAAAAGAAGTAACGGCAATAAACAAACCTAATAAGGGAAGAAAACGCTTGCGATTCATTTCTTTCGGGATGTGTCTTTAAAAATTTTCACAAACATAGCCATTAAAAACACAAGCGGCAGCACCCATATAAAAACGGGAAAAGAAATCGAAAGCCAGCCATCCAATTTGTAACCGATAAAAACACCCAGGCCGAGCGCCGCCATGAGTTGTGATGCCAGACCGGCATATTCCATTAAATAGGATTTGTTACTGCGGAAAGGCTTTTTGTTATGGGATGATGGTTCCATGAATGAACAGAGCAAAATACAAGTTTGCCAAGGCTGATGATGTTTTCAAAAACAAATACCACCTGCAAAACCCCGGCAAAACCTGTAGCTAAGTTACAGATCGTTGGCTACGGCATGCACCGGCTCATTTTTGATAGCTACCACATTGGCCGTTGCGGTGCTTTTAGCCACAGCGGCAGCCCCCATGTGACATTCTCCGTTAAACCTTGCGGCAGCATCTACCTGTAATTGCCCGGTATAAATGTTACCGTTCACTTCGCACTCACCTTTCAGGTAGAGCAGTTCAGTTACGGTTACGTTGCCATTCACCTGGCCCAGTACATCGGCCGTATTGGCCTGTACATCACCATTTACTTTTCCGGCGGTGCCGATGATGACTTTGCCGGTAGTAGATATATTACCCGTAAGTACACCATCAACTCTGATATCGCCTTTGCTGTCAATATTTCCTGTGATTTCCGTACCCGGCGCAATAATGGTGGCAAGCCCTGTAGAACCTTCTTTAGCGGTTCCGTTACTTTTGCTGGTAAACATATGGTTTCAGTTTAGTTCGTTGATTTTTCTACTTGAGGTATTTCAAGGGTTGCTGTATCAAGGGCTTTCATATCACCACTTAATACCTTTTTCAAGTTGTCAAGATATTGGTCTTTATACTGCATGGCTCTTTCTAACGAATCAATCTTTGTTTTGTATAAAATCAGTTCCTTCCGCTGGCTTTGTGTTCCGTAACCGGGCAGGTAGTATTTAAGGTTGGTAAACGTTATCAGCGCCACCGTTAAACCTACCAGCAGTACAAACATGGTACTGAAGGTTACATACACGCTTAAACGGCTCAGTTTAAACGTTACCACTTCCTCGTAGGTATCATCATTCATGATAACCAGTCGGTAGCGGTTGCGGAGCCTTTTGAGCGTACTGTTTGGATCAAATAATCGTGCCATACTGGATGCGAATGTCGAATTTAAGGGTTAATCAGTGTTGAATGTGAAAATCTTTCTTGATTTTATACTTAAACGAGTCAAAATAAATATTCATTGCCCCCTGTAAAAATGAATATTTATCTTGGTGCGTTCTATGTGGCAAAAAAAATATAATAGTCCCCTTGAATTAAAATATTTTTGGCCGAATTGAGTTAATAGTAAAAATTACCGGTGCCCGATGCATCAAGCCCTTGTGTTACAGCCAAAATGGATATTTTTTCTGCTGCTTCTGAGCTGTTTTTCGGCGTCGGCCCAACCTGATTTTACCCTTCCCCTCAACAAACCGGAAAAATACCGCAACAAAGAACTGGGGGCAGAACGAACAGATGCCAAGAAATTTACGCTTCCCCGCCGCCTGTTCCAGGGTATGATCACGCATTACAACTACTATTATAATGCCAATCGCAAAATCAACGAAATCATAGAACGGGCCAAACTGACACATAAGGATGATTATACCGAGCTGTTACCGTTTTATAATTTCTCTACAAAAACCACGGCAGGCGACTCCGCAGAACTGGATAGTATCCTGTACAAAGCCACGGCCGGTATTGTATTACATGATACCCGTAACAGTTATGTAGATAACCTTTACCAACTCATTGGGAAGAGCTATTTCTACTGGCGCAAGTTTGATAGTGCCCATCGCATCTTTCAGTTCATTAATTACAATTATTTCCCCAAAGGAAAAGATGAGTACATCATTGTAGTAGGCGCCAACGAAAATGCAGCAAATGGCCAATTAAAGATTGCTACTAAAGAGAATAAGAATCTTGTACATAAAGCTTTCTCCCAGCCCCCCAGCCGCAATGAAGCGCTTTTCTGGCTGGCCAAAACCTATGCAGAAGACAGTTTATATGCTGAGGCCCTGAGTTTAACCAAACTGCTGCGCAGCGACCCGCAGTTCCCCAAACGCCTGCACACACAACTGGATGAAGTGAATGCCTATGTGTTCTATCAACAGGAAATATGGGACAGCACCGCTTTTTACCTGGAAAAAGCATTGGTGAATGCAGAAAACAAAACGGAGCTGGCCCGCTGGCAATACCTGTTGGGCCAATTATATGCTGTATTGAAACAACCGCAAGCTGCATCCCGATGGTTTAATAAAGCCAAGGCGAATACAACAGATCCCGTTCTTTACATTCATGCCCGTATATATGAATCACAACTGGTGATGAATGAAGAAGGCAACTCAGTGCAAACAGCATTGAATGATCTTGAAAAAATGTCGAAGAGAGAGCGCTTTGATGGTTATGAAGATGTGCTGTTTTATGCAGCAGGCGGTATGGCCCTGCAGCTAAAAGACTCTGCACGTGCTAAAACATTATATCAAAAGAGCACCCGTTATAACACGGAGCATGCATCGCTCAAGAACAAGGCGTTTCTGAAACTTGCTACCATTGCCTACGGACAGGGTGATTATGAATACGCAGCTGCCTGTTACGACAGCCTGAACCTGCAGGATGAATCATTGGCAAACCAGGCAGCAAAACTGGAACTGCGCAGAACGATTTTAAAAGAACTGGTAAAGAATATAAAAACAGTACAACAACAGGACAGTCTGCAAACCGTTGCCAAGCTGCCGGAAAAAGAACTGGACGCTTATTTAAAAACATTGCTGAAAAAACTGAGAAAACAGCGAGGATTGAAAGAAGAGGAAGCTGCTTATACATCAACCGGTGGTGGTAATACAATTACGGATGACCAGCCGGTACTTTCTTCCACCGGCTCCGGTAATGGCTGGTATTTTAATAATGCAGCTCAAAAATCCAAAGGATATAATGAGTTTATCGCCCGCTGGGGCAAGCGCCCGAACGTTGACAATTGGCGCAGAGAATCAGCTGTTGCTTTAATTGCCAATCAACCTGCCGTTAACAACAGCAATCCATCCGTAACAAAAACAGGTGAAGAAACAGGAATCAACCCTGAAGAACAGGCATTAACGATTGATGCATTAAAAGAAAAACTGCCGCTTTCTGAAGATAAACTCAAGCAATCGAACACTGCCATCCTTGATGCTTTATTTACACAAGGCCAGATTTATAAAAACCAGTTAGAAGATTATACAAAAGCTGCTGCTGTTTTTGAAGAAATCTGGAAACGCTTCAGTAATTATCCACAGGAGGAACAAACTTTATTTGAGTTATACTACTGCTATAAAAAAGCAGGCAACTGGGAGAAATCCGAATTCTTCCATTCAAAGTTGAAGGAAAAGTTTGCTGATAGTCAGTATGAGTTGATGATTACATCCAATGGTAAGCCCAGTGCAGCAGAAGAACTCAAAAACAAAACCTACGAGGATATCTATACCCTTTTTATTGAAGGCAATTTTGCAGAGGCGTTGACACGTAAGGCAAAAGCTGATTCCTTATATGGCAAATCTTACTGGACTCCTCAACTGCTGTACATCGAAGCACTTTATTTTGTAAGACAACGAAATGACAGCGCTGCCATCAATACACTTACTGAACTGCAAATGAATTTCGCCGGATCTGCTATAGCAGAAAAAGCAGCTATACTGAAAGACGTTCTGCTGCGTCGTTCAGAAATAGAGGACTATCTCACAAAAACAAATATTGTACGTGAAACTGATGAAGTGGTGATTCCTTTTGATGAAGGTCCCAAGGTGAACAAAACCGATCAACAGGTAAAACAACAGCAGGATAATAAAGTGGTGATTCAAAACAAACCGGCACAGGTAACAACTATTGAAAAGCCAAAACCTGTTGTACAGAAAACGGGAATTGATCCAAAAGATAAAGGTGCGCCCAAACCTACCATCACCAATAAACCTGCAGCAGACAGCACAAGAATTAAACCATTAAAAGACGCCAAGGTAGAAATGGCCTATGTATATAATGCCAATGAACCTTATGTGGTATTAATGGTGTTTGACAAAGTGGACCCTGTTTATATTTCTGAATCTAAAATTGCGTTTCAGCGTTATAATAACTCTGCACATGCTGCTGAAACAATCCGTATCAATATTTATGAAGGTGCGCCCGAAGAATACAGCTGGCTGGATTTGGGCCCCTACCCTGATGTAGCTTCCGTTCTGGGTTATTTTGATGAATTAAAAGCCAATGCCAAACAGATTGTACCATGGTTACCTGCGGCTAAGTACCAGTTTTTAGTTATTTCCGAACAGAATCTTGAATTACTGAAAACCAGGAAAAACCTGGAGGAATACAAACTCTTTATCCGTCAGTATATCAAAGACAAATTTTAAGATTTCTTGTCATTACTCCACCCTTATTTGTTTTAGATTTGTTGGGCATTGAATTTGCAGCACAATGGTGTGCATTGGTTGAAAGGATTGCCATTTATCGGAAAAAGGCAAAATAACCAACAGAACACGGCACTCATTTTAATCCGGATGCGGTATGCCTTGAAATAAAATTATTTTCGCAGCATGAAAAAATCAGTTCAACTACTGTGGCGTTTCTTTTTTATCGGCGCAGGTATTTTTTTAATCATTTTACTGCTTGCCAATTTTGGAGTATTCGGCAAAATGCCGTCTTTGCAGGAACTGGAAAATCCTTCTGCTTCCCTTGCCAGTGAAGTTATTGCCAGCGACGGCACGGTAATGGGTAAATTTTACCTGCAGGACCGCAGCAATGTAGAATTTAAAGACATCTCTAAAAACGCCGTTAATGCATTAATTGCAACAGAAGATGAACGTTTTTACACGCATTCAGGCATTGATGGCTGGGCTCTTGCACGGGCTATTGTTAAACTGGGCTCTGATGGCGGCGGAAGTACCATTACCCAACAGTTAGCTAAAAATCTTTTTACAGATAATGCCTCCACAAAAAACATTGTAAAACGAATTCTTCAGAAGCTGAAAGAATGGATTATTGCTGTAAAACTGGAGCGCAACTTTACAAAAGATGAAATTGTTGCGCTGTACTTCAATACAGTTCCTTTTGGTGATAATGTGTACGGCATCCGCAACGCCTCCAGAACTTTTTTTCAAAAAGAGCCATCGCTTCTTACAGTAAATGAAGCAGCAGTTTTAGTAGGTATGCTTAAGGGTAACACCATTTACAATCCCCGCAGGGATGCCCGTCGCTCTCAAATGCGCCGGAACGTGGTTATTGATCAAATGGTGAAGAACAATTTTATTGCATCAGCCGAAGCGGAAAAAATTAAAGCAGAACCCATCCCCCTCAATTATAAAAAGCTGGATGAAAGCACAGGTATAGCTCCTTACTTCAGAGATGTGGTGCGGGATTATATGAAAAAATGGTGCAAGGAGCATAAAAAAGTAAATGGTGATAATTACAACATTTACCAGGATGGTTTAAAAATTTATACTACCATCAACCCACGTATGCAGTTGTATGCAGAAGAGGCGGTTGCCAAACACCTCAGTGCACTTCAAAAAAGTTACTGGACGCTTCCATGGATTAAAACCAACAGTATCTGGAAAGGACATGAAAAAATTCTGGAGCGTGGCATGAAGGAAAGTGATCGCTGGAAAAATATGGAAGCTGAAGGTATTGCGGAAGAAGATATCCGCAAATCGTTTCAAACCAAAACAAGAATGAAGGTATTTGCCTGGAACAGTAAACGGGAAACAGATACCATGATGACGCCGTATGACTCTATCCGTTATCATAAGATGATTATTCAAACCGGTTTTATGGCGATGGATCCATTTACGGGCGAAGTGAAGGCATGGGTTGGCGGTGTAAACTTTAAAACCTTTAAATACGATCACGTTAACTTAAATACCAAAAGGCAGGTAGGTTCTACGTTCAAGCCTATTTTGTATGCTTATGCTGTTGAAAATGGTTTCACTCCTGAAACACCTTTACCCAGCGGCCCTATCAACCTGGGTGGCAAAATCATTACAGGAAGTGGCGGGCCAATGGCGGTTTGCCTGGCTTATTCTAAAAACCCCGGTGCTGCTTACCTTATGAATCAATTTGGTGTAAAGCCGGTAATAACGTTCGCTCAATCAGCCGGCATCAAGAGCAAGCTGCAGCCATTCCCTTCATTAGCACTGGGTGCGGCTGAAATAAGTGTGTATGAAATGCTGCAGGCTTACAGTATGTTTCCTACGAATGGTATGAGTACTGAACCTATTTTTATCAGCCGTATTGAAGATAAAAACGGAAACATCCTGGAATCTTATGCGCCCGCTCAAAAAGTAGTATTAAGTGAGGCCAGTGCTTACACCATGACCAAGATGATGAAGGGTGTTGTTGATTTTGGTACCGGACGACGTTTGCGTAGTATGGGGCTGAACAATGAAATTGCAGGTAAAACAGGAACTACCAATGATAATACTGATACCTGGTTTATTGGTTTTACACCTCAACTGCTGGCCGGTGGCTGGGTAGGTTGTGATGATCCGTTTTTGAAAATGGTAGGTGAAGGTAATCGTACGGCATTACCTATCTGGGGATATTTTATGAGCAGCGTATTAAGTGATAAAACCCTGGCTATTTCAAAAGATGCAGTGTTTGTACAACCGGAGAGTATGAAGGTGGAAACCTTTATGGACTATGAGAATTTTGCAGAGAAATACAGAAATGAACCGGATGCAGAAAACCCGGATGCAGGAAGCGGAACTTCATCAGATTTTGACCAGATGCAGTACAGCCCCGAACAAAATATCGGACCGGAATCACAACTGAATAAAGACGAACAAAAAATCTTGCAGGAGGCTAAAAAAGAAACACCGGCTAAGCCCGAAGAAAAGAAAGCAGAACCCAAACCGGAAGAAAAGAAACCCGAAAAAGAAAAAAAAGGCATCCTCAACAACTTATTTAAAAAGAAGAAACCGGAGGCTAAACCCGGAAGCCCGGGTTCAAAACCTTAACTCAAAAGTCTTCTTAAATAGAACAGTAATAAAAAATCCCCCGGATAACCGGGGGATTCGTTTTATTCTAAGATTTCTTAATTAGAAACTGCGCAACTTTAATTCACTGCGGCGGTTTTTAGCACGACCGGCAGTTGTTTTGTTATCAGCAACCGGACGATCTGAACCATAGCCGGCAGCAGTTAAACGACCAGCATCAATACCTTTTGAGGTAAGATATGCTTTTACTGCATTAGCACGGGCTTCAGATAAAGCCTGGTTCTTTTCAGGCTTACCGGTATTATCCGTATGACCTTCAATATCCAGCAACAGTGTTGGATTTTCGTTGAGGATCTTAACTACTTCATCCAAAGGCTTAAAAGATTTTTTCAATAACTGTGCACTGCCTGTATTAAAGAAGATATTCTTGGCAGCGTATTCCACTTTTTGTTTTACTTCTTCTTTAATTTCAGGGCATCCGCCATTAGACGCTACACCCGGTACAGCCGGACATTTATCTTCTTCATCATTAATGCCATCGCCATCACCATCAGGAATGGGACAACCTTCGTAACGGGCAACACCTGCAACAGTAGGACATTTATCGTTTTCATCGTTGATGCCATCTTTATCTGTATCAGGAATAGGACAACCCTGGTATTTAGCCAGACCCGGCACATCTACACATTTGTCATCCTTATCAGCAATTCCGTCCTTGTCTTTATCAGGACAACCATTTAGTGCTGCAACACCTGCTTCATCAGGACAAGCGTCATTAGCATCCAGAATTCCATCACCATCACGATCCGGTGGCGGAGGAGGTGTAGTGGGAGCAGGAGGAACAACCACTTTGCGTTGTGCTACCGGGAATGTAATACCCAATGAATGGAAAATACTGTAATTAGCTGAACTGCTTACAGGTACACGGTAGCTTGTGGAAAGGTGCAGAAACGCATCATTCCATAGATTAAACTGAAGTCCTGCCCCGAGTGGGATATAAGCAAGCAGCTTTTTATTGGTAGTTCCGATACCGGCACCGGCCTGTAAATAAGGAACAACCGCAAAATTATCCGGCAGCAACTTCACATTAACGTTTGCATCAGCTTCGATATGAAAACGGTTTGTAGCATCGTTAGGAAGATCACGGAAAGGGTATGACAAAAAAGAGCCGGTAAGGCGCCCCATGAAATCAAGGTTGTTATTCAAACCCTGAGTATAGCTGAGCGTAAGACCCGGATTCACACGATTCAAAGATTTCCAATTGCCTTGTCTCAGAATCTGTGCAACGGATTTTGAACGAAAGTCAGAAGCAGTTTGAAAATCAATACCTGAGAAATGAAACCCTAACTGAGGCAGCTTTTTATGGTCATCATTTTGTGCTGAAGCAGACGAAACTGCGGCCAGCACCAACATAAGAGTCAACAATCTTTTCATAAATGAATGTTTTGGATGGGGCAAAAATAAAGTTACGGGCGGTACTCATGAAATTATTTACCCACAATTTTAAAGGACCCCGCTTTACTTAGTGCTTACAGGGGGCTTTTTGCCTAAAACTTCAATCTTAACCCTTGTTAATCCACTCTTTACAAAACCCAGTTTTTGAGCGGCTGCCCGGGTAAGGTCTATTAATCTTTTGTTACGGGCATGAAGACGGTCGTTTATTTTTACAATAACACTCCGTTTATTCCTTAGATTAGTAACACGTACATAAGTCCCAAGCGGTAACGAATTGTGAGCTGCTGTTAACTTTTGCTGGTTAAAGATTTCGCCGTTAGCTGTTTTTCGTCCGTTGAATTTATTGGAATAAAAACTGGCAATCCCATACTGCACTTTTACCTTTCCGGTTGTTTTTTTTACCGTTGCTGAGTCCTGGGCAAAACTGTTTTGCAGAAAGCAAGGAATTGCAATAAAGAAAAGTAAGATGCATTTTGTATAGGGCATCTGTTATTGTTTACTTGAAAAATAAGCTTCCCTCGCCAGCCGGTCTTCATTGTAGATATCAGCATAAAAAACCAGCTTCCCGTTTTTAACACCAACAGTAAAATAACGGAAATAAACCGGAAGTTTGGTACGAACGGGGATAACATGCCGTTCTTTCCGCACCAGCCAGCTTCGAATAGTGTCTGAAGCCAGCATTTTAGCATTGTTTTTCACAGCTGCAGTACTGTCAAGCCCATAAATATACCAAACCAGTTTTCCCCACTCCTGCACCCGTACGCAGCCATGACTCAGAGAGCGGTTGTCGTTTCTAAATAAATACCGCTGGTTGGTATCGTGCAGGTAAACAGAATATTTATTGGGGAAATTAAACTTCATAATGCCCAATGCATTATCGTCACCGCTACCCTGAACTATTTTATAAGGAATTCCTTTTGTGTACTTTGCCCAGTTTACAGCGTAGGGATCAACTATCTCTCCATCCCATGTGGCCAGTTGATACCCTTTTTTTGCAAGGTACCCGGGATTTTTGCGGAGTGCAGGAAGAATTTCTTTAATGATAATGCTATTGGGAATGGTCCATTGCGGATAAGTAACCATATCACTGATATGGCTGCTGAGCAGAGGTGTTCGTGTTTTGGTTTTACCTACCACAACTTTTGATTCAAACACTACCGTATCTGTATCCATTACCTGGAGGTAATAAGAAGGCAGGTTCACCCAGATGTAACGCTGAGGCAATGTATCAGGCATCAGTTTATAACGGTCAAGATTGATGGCTATACGATTGAACTTTTCGATATCAGAATTATTGAGGGAAGAAACCAGCTGGTTTCCGAACTTTCCGTCCACCGTTAACTTTCTTTGCTTTTGCACTTTTACAAGTACCTGTGCTAAAGTAACTGAATCCAGCCGGGTAACGGAACTGTCGATATAGCCACCTTCTTTTAATCTTTTCACCAATGCTCTCACAAAACCTATCGAATCTTTGTAAGGATAAGATAGATAAGTGTATTGTTTTGTAAAATCAGCACTATCCAGAAATGCGCCGATAGCAGTCTTTATTTCATGATAAGCTTTGTGCTTGGGTTCCAGCTCCGTTAATACATCTGTAATTCTGCCCTGCTCTAAAGCTTTTTTGAGGTAGCCGTGATAAAAAGAAGGACCAAGACTAGAATCAAAATTTTTATAAATACTGTCTGTATGCAAACGCCCTTTGTGCAAATGCCTGGCAATGGTTAAAAAAGCATCCGTAAGCAAGAGATCAGCACGGGTCCACAAAACCGCATCCCGTCTGGAACTTAGGGCAGCTGTATCTTTTGCAAACAGATATTGAAGTTGTTGTAATGGTTGCCGGTGATAATCCTGCGGAAACAAACCATACAGTCTTGCATGTTCAATCAATTGAATGAGAGAATCTGCAAGGGGTACTAATTGCTCCTGTTGGCTCCATAAACTTTTATACTGGGTACTATTGTAGTATTCCTTTACGGAGGCAATGGATTGTAGTTGCACTGTATCATCCAGTTTTCCGTCATGACCGGCAGCATAGTTTAAAAATGACCGGAGATTACGTGCAACCGCATCTTCCATTTTCTCAGGCTCATCTACAATTTCTGACTCCTGTACAACATTATTGTCACATGCAGTAAATAAAACAACATAGACCATCAGAACTATTAACTGCTTAAAATTGATATTTGGAATAAACCGCATGCTTGTATTACATTTAGCCAGCCATCACCAACACAAGAAGTAATGGATGCTTTTCAGATATTCAAAATAGTAAATCAGTTGCACATAGCAAGAATCAGATTCTGCTTTTTTTTGTTTCTACCTTTTGCTGCCTGTACTCAACAGTTAATCACCGGTAAGTACGGGGTGGCCACAATACAGCAAGCTGGCACTTATAAAACGACCTGCAAAACAGACAGCAATAAAAGAATGATTGAACTCAAAAGCGCCATACCCAATCTTGTTTATGATTTACGTTACAGCACCGAAGATAACTTTGTAAAACAACCACTTTACCCCCGTTCAACAAGTGTAACCTTTTTGCGATTACCCGCTGCCAATGCGTTAACAAACGTGCAGAAAGAACTTGCTGAAAAAGGAATGGGCTTAAAAATATTTGATGCCTACCGCCCTTACTCTGTAACTGTAAAATTCTGGGAGCTGATAAAAGATGAGCGCTATGTAGCCAATCCTGCAAAAGGCAGCGGCCATAACCGTGGTCTTGCCATAGACCTTACAATAGTTGATTTGAAAACCGGTAAAGAGCTTGACATGGGCACCGGCTTTGATAATTTTACTGACACAGCCCACCATACATTTACAGCTTTACCCCAATCTGTGCTGCAAAACAGAAAAATATTGAAAGAGGTAATGCTCAAACATGGCTTTAAATTATTTGAAACCGAATGGTGGCATTACAGCTGGCCAAACGATAGAAATTATGAAGTACTGGATTTGAGTTTTGAGAAATTGCTTCGTTTATCTAAGCAACCGTAACAACATCTACTACCGCCTCCACATTGATAACTCCATATACATGCGGAAATGTATCAGCCGTTGAGGGACTCCATTCAAAAACAAATTTACTGGTGAGCTTATCTGTATCGATTACCAGTTTTACCAGATCAGTCTGGTTTTTATAATAACGCTCCAGCACTCCTGCTACCTGATTTTCCTGGGAACAATGAATGAATCCTTCGTCTTTTAAAGAAGGCGCTTCATAAAATTCTTGTTGCTGAGCCGTAGCCCAGGCTGCTGATGTGGTGATATGATAGATGAGGGGCATACAAACGTTGAGTTGATGAATAGAATTAAGAACGTATCAACGCCTTTGGCGTGATGCCGCCGAAATATTCAGTTGAATAATATTAAGGCAGCACAAGTGAGTGACACAACAAAAGCCGAAAAAAGATTCCTTGCTTGTTACAACACCCGTTTTATATGTTGCTCCTGCAACATTAAATCGGCTAATAAAATGGCAGTGGCTGCTTCTACAATTACAGGCGCACGCAGGGCCACGCATAAATCATGACGGCCTTTGATGCTGAACGTTTCCTGTTGCTCCGTATCCCAATTCCAACTGGTTTGTTCTTTGGGAGTGGAAGAAGTAGGTTTGATGGCAATGCGAAATACGATTTCATTCCCGTTCGTGATGCCGCCCACAATACCGCCTGCATGATTGGTAGTTGTTTTACCGCTCCTATCTTCAATAGCATCATTGTGTTCACTTCCAAACATTTTGGCTGCAGGAAAACCGGTACCAAACTCCACACCACGTACCGCCGGAATGGTAAACATCATTTGTGCAATGAGCGATTCTACTGATTCAAAATATGGTTCACCCAAACCAACGGGCGCACCTGTAACACGACACTCCACAATACCTCCAACAGAATCTTTTGCATCAATGGCTCTTTGCAATCCTTTTTCCAAATCATTTTCACCACCGATTTCAGTAACGGCAGCTGATACATTTATTTGAGGCATGAGCTTTTTAGCAATTGCTCCTGCAGCTACAAGCCCTGTTGTTAATCTTGCACTGAAATGACCTCCACCCCTGTAATCTTCATGACCGCCAAATTTTTGATGCGCCACCCAATCAGCATGTCCGGGACGGGGAATACTTCGCTGTTTATTATAATCTTCGCTGCGTGTATTATTATTTTCAAAGAGAATAGTGATTGGAAAACCTGTTGTTTTACCGTTGAAGATGCCACTTTTGAAAATGGGATAATCAGCTTCTTGTCTTGGTGTAGTTCCTTTTTGCTTACCGCCTTTTCTTCGTTCTAAATCAGCAAGCAAATCTTCTTCTGTTAATGATAAGCCTGCAGGACAGCCATCAATCACAATGCCTACGCTTTCGCCATGCGATTCACCAAAGATATGTACACGAAATAATTTTCCGAATGAGTTCACTGAACAGTTATTGAGTTAATAAGTTAATTCGTTATTGGTAAAGATACGTTGGCGCCCAGCAATTTCAAATGTTCATAAAAATCAGGATAAGATTTGTTGATGGCTTCTGCTTCTTCAAGCACCACTTCACCATCGGCATTTAATGCAGCTACAGCACAGGCCATAGCAATGCGATGGTCGTGACGGGAATGAACGGTTGCAGCTTTGATGCCTGTACCACCATGCACAATCATCAAATCATCCTGTAAATCGATCTGAATACCCAGCTTACCAAACTCTTCTTGCAATGTGATAGCACGGTTACTTTCTTTATGTGTTAACCGGCTTGTACCTTCTATTACAGACTTACCATTGCAATTTGCTGCAAGAGCCACCAATGGCGGAAACAAATCAGGGCATTCCGTAGCGTTGAAGTGAAAAGGCTGTAAAGGCGCTTTGCCAATTTCAATCTGTTCTGCCTGCACGGACAACTTACACCTGCAATCCATTAATGCCTGTAACACTGCTTTATCTGCTTGCGTGGAAAACACATCTAATCCTTTTACAATGATATCACCTGCTACTGCACCTGCCACTAATAAGAACGCCGCACCGCTCCAATCACCTTCAACGGTGTAATGATGAGTCGTGAGTGGTGAGACGTGAGTGTTCCTATTAAAATAAAATTCTTCGTAATTTTTATTCTCCGGCACTTTCAAACCAAACTGCTTCATTACATCGAGTGTAAGATCAATATATGGTTTACTTTTTAAATTATTCACCTTAATGGAAACATCTGTTGCATTGCCGGCTGCATAAGCCATTAACAAGCCTGTTAAAAATTGAGAGCTTAATGAACCGTCAATTTCAATGGTAGCAGGTTGTATTGGCCCCTGAATCAATAATGGTAACTTACCCGCATTACTTTTTACATGCACACCCAACTGTGGTAAAATTTCATCAAAGAAATCCATAGGCCTTGTAACTAAACTGCCGGAACCACTAATCGTAATTTCTTTATCACTCAACGAAACCAACGGTGTAAACATGCGAATGCTCAAACCGCTTTCACCACAATTGATTTCATTTGATACAGGTTGTACTCCTTTACTTTCCACTTTCAATATCCCATTTTCGATTTCCAGCTTTGCTCCCAGCTTTTGAATAATATCCATCGCTGCTTTATCATCATTACTATTACCGGGATTTTTAATAAAACTTGTTCCTTTTGCTACCAATGCTGCTGCACATGCACGCTGCATAGAGCTTTTAGATGCATTACTTTGAATAGAACCCGTTAATGTGGAAGGATGTATAATTACGTTCACGTTATAAACTTTCAATAATCGTTTTCAAATCTGTTAATGGAATATTCTTCACTACTCCCTTGCCAATTTTTTCCAGCAGCACATAACTCATTTCAAGTTTGGCTTTCTTTTTATCTTTTTGTAAAATTTCAAACGCCTTGGCTTTGTTAAAAGATGCATAGGTGGGCAATCCATACTTAGTGAGCAAAGCAGTAACACGTTCCGTTTGTTTGAATCCGCTCAGCTTTTCTGAAATATGACAGGCATAAGTCATACCAATGGAAATAGCCTGGCCATGTGAGAGTTCATACATATTCTCAATGGCATGCCCCAGCGTATGACCAAAGTTGAGCAGTTTTCTGTCGCCGCTTTCAAACTCATCCTGCTGTACCACTTTTGTTTTGAGTAATGCATTACGCTGAATCAATTCACACAACAAGACTTTTTTGCTTTGATATTTTTTCAAAGAATTGGATTCCAGTGCCTCAAACATCGTTGCATCTTTAATACAGGCATGTTTAATGATTTCAGCAAAACCGTTTTGCCATTCGGCTTCAGGAAGCGAATTCACCAATGCCATATCTTGCAGAATAAATGCAGGCTGACGGATCACGCCCACCATATTCTTATAAACTCCAACATCAATCCCATTCTTTCCCCCGATGCTTGCATCTACCATCGCCAATATAGAAGTGGGAATAAATCCAAATTTCACCCCCCGCATATATACAGATGCGATGTAACCGGTAATATCGGTAATCACACCGCCCCCCACTCCTACCAACGTGGTTTTCCTGTCAGCTCCCATTTCAATCAATTGCTCAATTACTGCATCCACCGTTGTTTGAACCTTGTACTCTTCGCCCGGCTTGAGTACAATGGTGTTCCAGTTTTTAAACCGCTTGGCATGGGCATTGTAAACATTTTCATCGGTAATGAGGATAGCAGTGCTGCTGTCAATTATTTCTTTGAGATGACTGATACCATTTGCGAAATAGTAGTCAACTGATGAATTGGAAAATGTATATGTTTTTTTAGTCATTTTATTTCACGCAAAGAGACAAAGAATACAAAGGACACAACGAAACATTTATGGCATCAACTATCTAATACTCTTTTCTGATGATTGATACTCTCCATATGCACGGCATCAAAATAGCGGGTGATGAATTCTTTACTCAGCCCTTTACGTTCCCCTTCTTTAAAGGCACGCTCTAATATTTCATTCCACCGGTTGGTTTGCAGGATGGTAATGTTGTTTTCTTTTTTATACGTACCAATCTGCTCAGCAATCTTCATACGCTGACCGAGTATCTGCATCAACTCATCATCCAGTTGATTGATTTGCTGACGTAATTTTTCCAATGCCGCATGAAACTCAGCTGATGCTGCATCTTCCTTGCGCCAAACAATCTTACTCATCATTTCGCCTAAGCGCTCGGGTGTAATTTGCTGCTTGGCATCGCTCCATGCATTATCAGGGTCAATGTGACTTTCAATCATCAACCCGTCAAAATCCAAATCAATTGCTTTTTGTGCTGTCTCCTGCAAAATATCTCTGCGTCCGCAAATATGTGATGGATCGTTAATCAATAACAACTCCGGATTACGGCGTTTCATTTCAATGGCCAGGTGCCACATGGGTGCGTTGCGATACTCTGTATTACCATAAGAAGAAAATCCACGATGAATCAAACCGATATGTTTAATACCTGCTCTTGCAACACGTTCTACTGCACCGCTCCACAATTCCAGATCAGGATTAATAGGATTTTTAATCAACACGGGAATATCTACACCACGCAATGCATCAGCAATTTCCTGTACGCTGAACGGATTTACAGTGGTACGTGCACCGATCCATAACACATCCACATCAAAAGTGAGCGCATCCTGTACCTGTTTACCCGTTGCTACTTCTACTGTTGTTGGCAAGCCAGTTACAGCTTTTGCTTTTTGCAGCCACGGTAATCCTTTGGCGCCGATGCCTTCAAACATGCCGGGCTTGGTTCTGGGTTTCCAGATGCCGGCACGAAGCAGGTCTACTTTTTCGGTTGCAGCTAACCGTTGTGCAGTAGCTACTAATTGTTCTTCGGTTTCGGCGCTGCAGGGACCGCTGATGATGAGCGGCCGCTTGCCCCACAATTCCTGAACTTTTTCTTTCATAGTCGTTTCGAGCGTTTGCATTGTTATTATTTGTAAAGTTAAGTTTTATGTTACGAAATGATCTGTTCCTGTTAATCTGCAAGTAGAAGCTTGTTCACTTCAAGATTCTCCTAATCTCATTCGCATGTTCAATGAGCCCTTTCAACTCACTACCCTTCTCATTTGCAATACTGTTTCTGAATTTCTTTAATTGTTCAATATGTTCATCCAGCACATCAAGTACATGCACTTTGTTTTGTAAAAAAATCGGCACCCACATATTTGAATTACTCTTTGCCAAACGAACCGTGCTTGCAAAACCCGCACTGGCTAATTCAAATATGGCCTGGTCTTCTTTTTCTTTTTCCAAAACCGTGTTCGCCAATGCAAATGAAGTGATGTGTGAAATATGACTCACATAAGCAGCATGCAGATCATGCGCCTTTGCTTCCATACTCAGCAAATGCATGCCGATTTTTTTATACATCTGCTTCACCCATTCTACAGCATCGGCATCACTTTCTTCTTCATTACAAATGATGACTGCTTTGTCTTCAAACGCTCCACGAACTGCTGCGGCCGGACCACTATACTCGGTACCCCACATAGGATGTGTCGCTACATATCTTCCACGTTGGGAATGTACTTTCACCGCTTCAATCAATTGTGATTTGGTAGAACCTAAGTCCAGAACAACCTGATGTGTTACTTTATCCAACACCTTCGGAAGTAAATCAGTCATCTTATCAACAGGAATGGCCAGTACCACCACATCACTGTTTGCAATCGCTTCATCTAATGGCAACACTTCATCTACCAGTTCCAGCTCCAGCGCTTTGGCTTCATGCGCTTTGCTGGCATCAACACCTATCAACCTGGATGAAATTTTCTTTTCATGCAGCTGAATGGCCAATGATCCGCCAATCAAACCAATACCAACTATTGCAATTCTTTTCCGTTCCATTATTGATGATTAATTCTTTTAATTGCTTCATCTAACTTTTCTTCCGTACTGCACAAACTCACCCGTACAAACCCATCACCGGCACTTCCGAAGATGCCACCCGGTGTAATGAACACATTACTGTTGTACAATACCGCATCACTCAATTCATAACCCGTCTTATACTTCGAAGGGATCTTTGCCCATACAAACATACCCACCTGCTCTTTTGAATAACTGCATTGTAATATATCCAGCAATTGAAACACTTTCTCTCTTCGCTTCCGGTACACTGCGTTAACACTGTTATACCAGTCTTTGTCCAGGCTCAATGCTTTGGCGGCTGCCAACTGCAAAGGCAAAAACATGCCGCTGTCCATATTACTTTTAAACCGCAACACTTCGTCGATACGCTCTTTGGCAGCACATAACATGCCCACTCTCCAGCCGGCCATATTCTGACTCTTGCTGAGTGAGTTTAATTCCAACACCACTTCTTTAGCGCCTTCTGTACTTAGTAAACTTGCAGGATGTTCATTCAAAATAAAACTGTACGGATTATCATGAACGATTAAAATGTTATGCTCTTTCGCAAATGCAATCAACTGTTTAAAAAATTCCGCATCAGGTAACTTACCGGTAGGCATGTGCGGATAATTCACAAACATGAGCTTCACTTTACGCAAATCCATTGTATTCAAGTCATCAAATGAAGGATGCCAGTCATTTTCTTCTTTTAACTCGTAGTGTTTTACTGTACCGCCGGCCAGTTTAACTGCACTCATATAAGTGGGATAACCCGGATTGGGCACCAATGCTTCATCACCTGCATCTAAGTAAGTCATACAAATGTGCATGATGCCTTCTTTACTGCCGATCAAGGGTAATATCTCGGTATCTGCATTCAATTCTACGTTGTACCAGCTCTTATACCAATCACGCATGGCAGTACGTAACACAGGTGAACCTTTGTACGATTGATACGCATGTACATTGGGCTTCGCACTTTCTTCCTGCAATACATTGATCACATCCGGGTGCGGCGGTAAATCAGGACTGCCGATACCAAGATTGATGATGTTTTTTCCCTGCTTGTTCAATTCATCAATCTCCCGCAGTTTTTGCGAAAAATAATATTCACCAATACCTTCTAATCGTTTTGCTGTTTGCATTACTTGTGTGATTTTCCATTTTTGTAAATACCATAAATTTTCAACTCAGCAGTTATAGGTTTAATAGCATCAATCACCTGTTGAAACTGTTGTAATGAATCAAACTCCATATCCGCATGAAAACTGTATTTAAAATCACTGCCCGGTATAGGAAAACTCTGCAGCTTGCTTAAATTAATACC
This sequence comes from Lacibacter sp., assembly GCA_050916065.1. GTDB lineage: Bacteria > Bacteroidota > Bacteroidia > Chitinophagales > Chitinophagaceae > Lacibacter. Next base: position 718,396 of record CP051137.1, on the reverse strand, counting down.
GCCCTGTGCAATGGTGGTAAGCACTCTGGCCAAACTTCCTTTGCTATGGTCGGTCACAAAATTCACAGATGCTTTATCGGCATCCTGTATGGCCGGAGCTTTATCTTCCCGCTGCAAAATCAAAAAGCGGGTATAATTGTTTTTCATGGTTTGAATGGCCGGTGCAATCATGTGCAGGTTGTACAACTCACCTGCCAGTTTACTGGCAATGGCAGCAATGTGCTTGCTTTTATGCTGGGCAATATGTTTGGCACTGAGGGCGGTGTCTTCTGTTTCCACCAGTTTCCATTTGTACTTATCCAAAAAATCATAGCATTGCTGCAGGGCCATAGTATGCGAATGCACTTCTTTGATGTCTTCCAGCTTTACCCCATGATTTACCAGCAGATTTTGTTTGATGTGCAAATACACTTCGCCCACCACCTTCAAATTGCTTTTCTGCAATAAATTGTAATTGGCCAGGATACTTCCGGCTATAGAATTTTCAATCGCCATCACCGCCCCATCACTTTCTTTTTTATTGACACCAATCTTCACCACTTCTCTGAAGGTGGCACAGGGAATTACTTCTACCGTCTTACCGAAAAACTTTCGTGCTGCTTCCTGGTGAAAACTGCCCTCATAACCTTGTATCGTAACTTTAGCCATAGCTTAAAACAAAAATCCCGACCATTTGGCCGGGACTCTTTATGTTGATTGTTTTTAAAAATCTATTTTTTCAACCAAAGTAATCCCGGCTTCATTCTAAAATAAAAGAAGTAAAAATAAAACCAACGATATCCTTTGTTTTGTAACATGGGCTAAAAATAGAAAAGCATTTTGATAAAACAAGTGTTAGCTCAAAAAAAGTTGCAATTACCCGTTACCAAGAATTACGATTAACGCATAGATGATACCCGGCAACCATCCCAGCAACGTTAAAATTAAACCGATCCAGAATTTGTTATTGATTTCGCCCTGGTGCAGGTAAATGGCCAGTGGTGGTAATAAGATGGCCAGGATAACCAGTAATAATGTGTCAGTGTCTGCTGCGCCGTTTTTACGCTTTTCTTTTTTATACTTTTTGATTTCCTGCTTTACGGCCTTGTACCGCTCTCTTTTCTGTTTGGCGGAAAGCGAATTCCATTCCTTCATAGCCTCCTGGCGGATGGTTTCTTCAGGGGTTATTACCGGCACTGATGCGGAGCCCGAAACAGCCAGTAACATTAAAAGAGAGAAAGTAACAAAAGGGGCAATCCATTTTTTCATTGTATAAGGTTTTGGTTAACGAATACTGCAAGTTACATGCAATTTTTTATCTCTCCGGATTTGTCAAAAATCATTCCGGCGGGGTGAAAGAGGGACATTTTTTTTGGAGCAGTTCCCCTATCTTCACAAAAAATTTCAAGGAATGGAAACAACAAAAAAATCAACCGCCATCAGCTGGCTTTTATTCTTTCTGTTCGTAGCGTTAACGGTAGTAATGTATTTCTCTGATACGTTTGCTAACTATATTACTGCTACTTTGCCTTTTATTGTTTATTATTTTGCCAAAGCACTGGATCTGATCTAAGCTGTACGGCTTTATATAGTTAACCCGTTCCTTTTACAGGACGGGTATTTTTTTGGCCATAACTGCCGGTTTGAAGAAACCCGGAGCAAACAAAAAGCCGTTTCAATAATGAAACGGCTTTAAAATGTTGCACTTAAATGAAGTGAACTGATTATTTTTTCTTGCCACCGAGCAGGTATCCGATTCTGATACCAAAATAACGGTTGCGTGTTGTTACATCACTCTCAGTAGAAAGATTGTTCAGAGTAGTGTTGTAATTCAAAGCAAAGAAAAGACCGTTTGAAAGTTCGTAACCGGCAAGGATATTACCGCCAAAATCAAAAGGCTTTAGATCGTCTTCAGTATTAGAACCGAAGTTTACATCTTCTTCGTCACTTCCTGATTTTACTTTTCCGCTGAGACCAAATCCTAAAGAAGGACCGGCACCAACAAAGAATTTACCACTGCCTGCGTTTGCTTTAAAAACTACATTCAAAGGTAATTCCAGGTAATTCAGCGTGTAATTAACATCGCCTGCGCCGGGAAATCCAAGATCAGAAAAATCAAATTTGCCACCTTTTTGTGTGAAGTTCAAACCGGGCTGGAATGAAAAGGCATCAGATAAACTGATGTCAGACATTACACCTAAAGTAAAGCCGGCTTTAGAATCAGAGTTGATGCTGATACCGGAAGTTTTGCTGGATTGAGAAGCCAATGCAGCACCTGCACTGAATCCGAATCTTGCAGTTTGCGCCTGTGTCATTGCACCGATTAATAACAATGCAAAGGAGATTGATAAGAGTTTTTTCATAAACATTTTTTTAAATTAAAAATAGGTCCAAATCGGGCGCAAGATAAGTAAAGTAAACTCAGGATGCAAGTAATAACAACGCTAATTACCGGGAGGCATAACCGATTTAAAACACACAATTCGCAAACAAGCAATACGTTTTACAATACGTATGAAAGACTCGAACTGAAAGAACGGAACAATTATTCCTGTAAGCTATAAAGTAATCATATTTTATAAAATATTTGTGTTTTTGGAAATCCTAAATAAAAACTCCTAAGCAGAATACTGCTTGAAATTGATTTTGCTTTTCAACTATAATACCCTGTTGTCGTTGTTGGTGGGGAGACGCAACAACGAGGGTATGCTTTTTTCAACGGGAATACCAACAGGGGCAAAAATTTTTCCTTAAGAATATTGAACCCGCTTTTTTTGAGCGGGTTCTTTTTTTATTACAATCCCGCTTCCAAACGAGCTCTGTTTATTGCATTAATACGGGGATGACCCTTTGCAGGATTAGATCTGATTTTATAGATAATGATATTCTAAAGCAAAATAATAAAACAAAGAAATAAAGACTATTCCGGCACGATTTGCCTTTATATAACTTTTATAATAAATTGAAAAAAATACAGAGATGTAATCACAGGGAAAGTATTGTATGTTCTTTTTCTACGCTATTAAAATTTCAGCAATACACCTGATGAAGGACTAAAATATAGCATACCTGCATAATAGTAAAAATAATCCTGTTATATTAGTACTATGATTTTATTGGTATTAGCCTGGGCATTTTATTTTTTTTTGCACAGCTTGCTTGCCGCTAATGCTGTTAAGAATCTGGTGCAACGGATATCTGGTGCTACCGGGCAAGTTTACCGCATTGCTTACAATCTATTTAATCTCGCTTACCTGATAATTTTGGTTGAATTTCATTTAACTGTCAAATGCCCATCTGTTTACAAAAGTACAGTAACCGTTCTTGTTGCCGGGTCAATAATAATACTGGCCGGATTGACACTTATGATTCAATCCGCACGGGAATACCATCTCGCTTCCTTTTTTGGTTTAAGCAAAGAAATCAATATGCCTTTGCAGATAAAAGGTCTGCATACTTATATGCGGCATCCCCTTTATAGCGGAACACTGTTATTTTTTTTAGGAATATGTATAACATTTCCACTTTATAAAAACTGGTATATATTATTCTTAACGATTGTTTACCTCTTTATTGGTATGTGGCTCGAAGAGCAAAAACTTCTCATTATTTATGGTGAAGAGTACAGACTTTATAAACAAAAGGTGAAACGGCTGATACCGGGTGTTATATAAATCAAAAAGATCTTTTCAAAAAAAAGCCCCGACTTTCGTCGGGGCTTTCTTTTTAATTCATCTTCTTACTTCACCTCCTCAAACTGCGCATCCTCCACATTGTCTCCTTTGGCACTTCCCTGCTGTGCTCCTGAACCAGGTTCAGGTCCGGCACCTGCATTCGCTTCAGCACCTTGTGTAGCTTTATACATTTCTTCACTCGCTGCTGTCCATGCTGTGTTCATTTCTGCAGTAGCTGCATCAATAGCGGCAAGGTCTTGAGATTTGTGTGCATCTTTCAACTTGGTGAGTGCGGCTTCAATCGGCGCTTTTTTATCAGCGCCAATCTTATCACCATATTCTTTCAACTGCTTCTCTGTTTGGAAAATCAAACTGTCGGCCATGTTGATCTTTTCTACTTTTTCTTTCTCGGCTTTATCCGCAGCTTCATTGGCTTTGGCTTCATTCTTCATCTTTTCAATTTCATCTTTGCTCAAACCACTTCCTGCTTCAATACGAATCTTTTGTTCTTTACCGGTGCCTTTGTCTTTGGCGCTTACATGCAAAATACCATTGGCATCAATATCAAAGGTTACTTCTACCTGGGGAACACCACGTGGAGCCGGTGGAATACCATCGAGATTAAACATACCCAGGCTCTTATTATCCTTCGCCATCGGGCGCTCACCCTGCAACACATGAATCTGTACACCGGGCTGGTTATCTGCAGCTGTGCTGAACACTTCTGATTTCTTGGAAGGAATCGTAGTGTTGCTGGCAATCAAGGTTGTCATTACACCACCGAGTGTTTCAATACCAAGGCTCAGCGGAGTCACATCGAGCAACAACACATCTTTTACTTCACCTGTTAATACCGCACCTTGAATAGCAGCACCTACAGCTACCACCTCATCTGGGTTCACACCACGATTTGGTTTTTTACCAAAGAATTTTTCAACGATCTCCTGCACTTTGGGGATACGTGTACTACCACCTACCAATATCACTTCATCAATTTCGCTGATGCTCATACCTGCATCTTTCAATGCCGCTTCGCAGGGGCGCAAACAACGTTCAAACAGATTATCAGCCAGTGCTTCAAATTTGGCACGTGTGAGTTTTAATACTAAGTGCTTGGGTACTCCATCCACTGCTGTGATGTATGGAAGATTGATTTCTGTTTCAGAAGAAGAACTCAATTCCACTTTTGCTTTTTCAGCGGCTTCTTTCAAACGCTGTAAGGCCATCGGGTCTTTGCGCAGATCAATATTTTCCTGTGCTTTAAACTCAGCAGCTAACCAGTCAATGATCACTTTATCAAAATCATCACCACCCAGGTGTGTATCACCGTTGGTAGATTTTACTTCAAATACACCATCGCCCAATTCCAGGATGGAAATATCAAACGTACCACCACCCAGGTCAAACACAGCAATCTTCTGGTCTTTGTGTTTTTTATCCAACCCATAAGCAAGAGCCGCTGCGGTTGGTTCGTTCACAATACGACGAACGTTCAACCCTGCAATTTCACCTGCTTCTTTGGTAGCCTGGCGTTGTGCATCGTTAAAATAAGCAGGCACGGTAATCACCGCTTCTGTTACTTCCTGGCCCAGGTAATCTTCAGCGGTTTTCTTCATTTTCTGAAGCACCATAGCACTGATTTCCTGTGGCGTGTAAAGTCTGCCATCTATGTCAATGCGAACGGTATTATTGTCACCCTGTGCTACTTTATAGCTCCAGTGGCTTTTTTCTTCATTCACTTCATCAAAGCGGCGGCCCATAAAACGCTTCACACTCATGATGGTGTTGTGCGGATTGGTAATGGCCTGGCGCTTGGCAGGGTCACCCACCTTGCGTTCACCGTTTTTCAAAAATGCTACAATGGAGGGCGTGGTACGACGGCCTTCATCATTAGCAATCACCACTGGCTCGTTGCCTTCCATTACGGCCACGCAGCTATTGGTAGTTCCGAGGTCAATTCCTATAATCTTTCCCATGATTCAAGTTTTTGTTCACTCATAGTACTCAATGATAGTGCCATGGGGGGTGTGGGTGAAAAATTGGCAGAAAGGAGTAGTTGTAAGTTATAAGTGGTAAGTTTTGGGGCTGTCATCAATAGTTTTGCAATCAACTATTTCCCCCGCCCGCCTGCAATGCCCCGCAAAACACAGGCGGGTCATTTACGTCTAGGCGGGGCAGCCCGTGAGCTGATGCATCTTTTTTCAGCAACAAGTCCTCCGTTTCTGTAACATAACACTTGGTTTTTTCAAAATCTTATCAACCTCATTTAAAAAACGCTGTTATCTTCATCGCATAACCATATGTTTCAGTTTCGTTTCCTTTTTTTGGGGGTTTTGTTTTGGGGCTGCATGCAAAGTCATGCTCAGTTGCTGCAGGAAGACAGTGCCACCATGTACTGGCAAAAGCTTACAGCTGCGGGTTCCAACGAAAAATTGTTTGTACACCTCGATAAATCAATTTACACCAATAATGAGCAAATCTGGTTCAGTGCCTACTTTTTAAACAGACAGTCATCCCTTGTGCAAAAACAGGAATTCATTTCTGTTTCAATCATTTCGCCGCAAACGAAAAAAGTGTACCTCGAGTCCAAGTTTATTGCGGCTGATGGTTTCAGCTTCGGCAACATACCGATACCGGATACTATTCCACCGGGCAATTATCTCTTTACCGCTTTTGGCAATTTGGTGGATGCACAACAGCAGCCTGCAGCAGTGTATCAGCAACTCATAACCATCAAAAGTGTGATTAAAAATAATTTCAGAGCGTTTATAAAACCGCTGGATTCGCTCAGCACAAAAGAGAAATTTTATGTTCAGGTAAAAGCTGAAAACCTGAGTTACCTGCCGCTCAAAAAAGCTGAAGTGATTTACACCACAGACGGCAGTAAAAAAGAAACAGCTTATACGAACAGCGACGGTCTTTTAACGATTGCAGTGTCTAAAAAAGAAGGGAAAGGTGTGCTGCAGGTACGTGTGAATTATGACAACGAATTTCAGTTTCTTTCAGCTATCATTCCACCCCGCACCATTGATACAAGTCTTGTGGTGCAGTTCTACCCGGAATCAGGTCAATTGATCAGCGGCGTAACCAACCGGGTGCTGATGCGTGTACAAACAGCAGGGGGCAAACCTGTGTCAGCCAAAGCCGTGCTTTACAGAAACAATGAGGCCGAAGATACCTTGGTAATAAACGCTTCGGGCTTGTGCAGCTTTTCATTTATACCGTTTGACACAGATGAAATGCAGGTGCAGTTGATGGAACCTTACGGTAATGATACCGGTCGTTTTGCAGTACCAAAGCCGGCACCTGATGCTGTTGTAATCACTACTGATAATGCAGTAGTTACTGACACGCTTCGTTTTCAAATCAGTGCGTCGTTACCAAAAGAAGCTTTGTTATTTGTTTACACAGAAGACCGGCTCCTGCTCAGCAACCGTATTGCATTAACAAGACAACGGAAAAAATTCGCTCTGCCCTTTGAAGAAGCAGCAATACCCGGAGGCATTTGTACGGTAGCAATGATTGATACAGCCGGTAATCTGCTGGCAGAACGGTTGTTTTTTTTGAAGCCAACCGGAATGCCTCCCCTTTCATTGCAAACAGATAAACCATCCTACACCCGCCATGAAAAAGTAAAACTCAACATCACACTTAACGAAGCAGTGATGAAAGATGATATCGTAGCATCAATTGCTGTGGTACAGGCAAACAGGCTGTTAACCATCAATCAACCTGATATTGAACACTACAGTTGGATTGCTACCGGCCACCATCAACTGCCACCTTTTTACGGAAGAGCCATTGACAATAAAAAACACCTGGAGCAATTACTGATGATGGGCAGCGGAACAGAAAAGAAACAAAAACTACCAACAGCTTCCACCCCATTATCTGCATTGCAGGTAAAAGCTACGCTCAGTATTGATAACCGGAAAACGAAAACGCCGCAGGAGCTTTTGTTATTTATAGACAGTTCGTTTGCTGTTCTTACTACAGATAGTAATGGAGTGACTGTACTTACACCCGAACTTATTACCACAGAGCAGGGCAAACGTATTCTGATGGCATTAAATAAAAACAACGATAAAACATTTTCCATTGAAATGAGCAGGCAGTTTATTGAAATTGCCAATGGTTTGGTACAACAGCACAGTTTTGAACATCCCGTAACTGCAAAGACTGCTTTTGCTGAAGAGCAACTAAAAGATGACATACCCGGTATAAAACGCCTGAAAGAAATTGTGGTGACGGCCAAAACAAAAACTGAGATATACGGAACCGGGCCCGGAGGAAACGGAGCTAATGAATGCGGTGACTATGTATGTATTTATAAAATCCTGAACTGTCCCAATCACTTTAACGACGCCTTGAATACCCCACCTAAAAATGGTGATATGGTGTATACGACCACCAGCAGAACAACAAAAATAGTATACAGGACCTGCGTAACCCCGGTAAACAGAAAAGCAATTAAGATCCCCGGAATTTATATTACAAAAGATTTTTTTGGAGTGGAGCAGGAGCAGAAAGATATGGCTGAGCCGGAGTACCGCTCCACCATTTTCTGGAGACCCGGCTTATTATTAAAACCGGGTGTAACAACTGAACTTACCTTTCTAACCGGTGATATTACCGGCCCTTTTAAAATAATCGTTCAGGGTATTGCTAATGATGGAAGTGTTTTTTATAAGGAAGCAAAATTTACTGTTGTATATTAATTCTTCATTGTTTACAAACAGCATGAGTTCATCTGTTAGCATGAGCAGGCTTATGCTTCCTCCCTATCTTTGCCACCAATTGAAGCAAACAAATCTGAAATCGTAATTCTAAAATCTACAATCCTCTCCCATGCAGGTTTTCAAATTCGGCGGTGCCAGTGTCAGCAACTATGAAAAAATCAAGAACGTTGGTGAAATCTTAAAGCATTTTCCCCACCAAAAAATCATGGTCGTGATTTCGGCTATGGGCAAAACAACCAATGCACTGGAAAAAGTAGCCGAAGCTTTTTATGCCGGTAAAAAAGAAGAAGCACTGGAGTTGTACCGCAGTGTAAAATTGCAGCACCTGGATGAAGCCAAGTTTTTACTGGTGACCCATTTCAATCCGCTGATGGCTCAGCTCAACGATTTTTTTACAGAAGTGGAATGGTTGCTGCATGATAAACCCATTCGTGATTATGATTACTACTACGACCAGATTGTATGCACAGGTGAACTGATGAGCACCGCCATTGTAAGTGCCTACCTGAATGAAATTGGCTTGAAGAATGAGTGGCTGGATGTTCGTGACATTTTCCGCACCGATGATAACTTCCGTGACGCTACGATAGACTTCAGCTTTACACAACAACAGGTAACAGCACAGGTACAACCGTTATTTGATGAAGTGGATATTGTCATCACTCAGGGCTTTATCGGTTGCACCGATGAAAATGAAAGCACAACGCTGGGAAGAGAAGGAAGTGATTACTCTGCTGCGCTGTTTGCCAACATGCTCAACGCCGATAGCCTCAGCATATGGAAAGATGTAAAAGGCGTCATGAATGCCGATCCCAAGCAGTTTGCTGATGCGCAATACATCAGTGAGCTCAATTATGATGAAGTAATTGAAATGGCTTACTACGGCGCACAGGTGATTCACCCCAAAACCATTAAGCCTTTACAAAACAAAGGCATACCCATGTATGTAAAATGCTTTGCCGATGCTTCCCTGCCTGGCACTGTTATTCATAATGAAACAGTAAAAAACCTTCCGCCCATTTTTGTATTAAAGCAAAACCAGGTATTGCTGCAACTGCATACCAAAGATTTTTCTTTTATAGGTGAGCAACCCATGAGTGATTTATATGAGATGATGGCCAAACTAAAGATAAAACCCAACCTCATACAAACACATGCCGTAAGTCTTCAACTCTGTATGGATGATAGAACTGATAAAATTGAGAAGCTTGCACTTGCTGCTTCGCAGATTTTTGATGTGCAGGTGGAGAAAGGTTTAACGCTTTTAAGCATCCGTCATTACACCAATGATTTGTTGGAAAAGATGACTGCAGGAAAAGTGATTGAACTCAAACAACAAAGCCCGGAAACGGTACAAGTGGTGATGAAGTGACTTCATTCATCCCGCTCAAACAACAAGCCTTTGTATTTCTGATAAAGGAAAGAAATCACCAGCAACACTGCACCAATGGAAATGTAGGTGATGATCTTTTCAACCGCTGAGAAGGAAGCACTGTCAAACGTAATCAGTTTAAGCAGTGTAACACCAAACAGCACCATGGAAAGAATCCGGAGCAACCGTATTTTACGAATCAGTCCTATAGCAAAAAGCACAATAGCGCCTGCCATCCATACAAAGCTGATGGCGATTCCTTCAAACTCAACAGGAACGTAAACAATCAATAAAAGTATAGCGATGATAAAATACAGCCTGCTGATGGTTTTGGAACGGGTAAAAAAGCGGGTGGAAATAACGGCCATCAATCCATGAACAAGAGCAGCAGCCAGCGTAACCCATGCATACACATCAGATTCATCCTGGTCTTTAAAGGCTATCATTAGACTTAAATAAGCAAACAGGCTCAGGAATGAAAGCAATAAATAATCCATACTGTCCGGTTCCTTTTCCCGTAACAACCTGAATCCGGTAATGGTAACTGTAAACTGTATAAAAAATAAAACAGGAAACCCTAAGGCCGCTGCAAACCATTCTTCACCGTTATAACGAACAACCAGCCAGGTTAGCAGAATTAAAAAACTAAATCCTGATGCCAATGCTTTTAACCACTCCCAATCTTTGCGGAAGGAGATGAATAGGATGCCGCAGTTAATCAAAAAAATGTACGAAAACAAAGCCACCGCATTACCTGATTTACCTCCTACTAAAAACGGAATGGCATAAGCGCCCACCAATGCAAGCACCGCTATTTCCTGCCGGTTGTATTTTAAAGAAGTATATACAGTGAAGACGGTAAGCAACACCATCACGGCAAAAGCAACCGGTTGACTGAGCATGGAATAGAAATCAAAAGCACCATAGGTAGTAAAGTAAAAAGCTGCCATAGCACCGCTGAACAAAATAGCACTGAAAGCTTCATATTTTTCCCGGAGATAAACTGACAAACCAAATAACAGACCGCCGGCAATGTAAGCAAGGAGAATTCGCACAAAAGGGGAAATCAGGTTTTTATCAATGGCAAATTTTACTCCTATCACCACACCAATGAGCAGTACAATAATGCCGATGAAATTCAACAGTTTTAAACCAATGAATTGTTCCAGGCTGAAAGAGGACTTTACTGATCTGGCAGGAACAACATTTGCAGAAGCAGCTGAAACAGGTTGTTGTTGCTGCAGTTTTGATGCGACCAATTTGAGTTGCATCAGTTGAAATTGAATATTCCGTTGCTGTGCATCAAGGGCTTCAATTTTGCTGAGCAGGTCGCTGATTTGCTGGTCTTTGTTCTCTTCCATAGACCTAAAATAAGAAAAGCCCTCGATTGAGGGCTTTGTTTTGTAGCGAGGAGCAGACTTGAACTGCCGTCCGACCACTTGTGGGCGGATATGAATCCGACGCTCTAATTATTCTGCAACTCTATAAATCCATTGATTTGAAACTCGCTTTCAATCCTTTCTCTAATCTTTAATCTTTGCCTGTATTGTTTCAATTTCTTTTCCCTGTCCTTTGCTTCTTTCTTCTCAAAGAAGTACTCGCAATAGATTACAACCCAAGGTCTGAATTTAGATGTCCAATCATGCCCCAGTTGATTATGACTTTTAAAACGGTTCAATAAATTAGAAGTAAACCCGATATAAATTTGATTGTGAACTTGTGAATAGAGTATATAAACGGTGTAGTTCAAGATGATGTTTTTTCTTAAAAATAAAAAAGAGGCACAAAAAACACAACCCGTTTTATGTAGCAAGGAGCAGACTTGAACTGCCGTCCGACCACTTGTGGACGGATATGAATCCGACGATCTAACCAATAAAAAAAGGCTCATGAATTATCATGAACCTTTTAATGTAGCGAGGAGCAGACTTGAACTGCCGACCTTCGGGTTATGAATCCGACGCTCTAACCAGCTGAGCTACCTCGCCATTTGGGGCGGCAAAGATAGGGATTTGAACTTTTTTTTAGCGCCTGAAATCAAAAAAAACATCCACCTGAAACAGGCGGATGTTTGAATCATAATCAACAGGAGATCAATCAGGGTAATAAAACCTGGTCTACCACATGCACTACTCCATTGGTGGCTAATATGTTTACAGGATTGGCCCTGGAAAAGGTAGTATTAGTATTGCCTTTAATCCATCCGCCATTTAAACCTAAAATTCCTTTTAAATTATTGGAAGGAGCCGCTGCCAGTGTTGGAATGGAATTCAGGATTCCGAAATCCCAGGCAAAATAACGGCTGCCGCTTACATGATATTTCAAAATGTTTGCTAATGCGTTAATCTGGCCCTGGTCTGTAATAGCAGAGATATTTGCTGCACTGTTAAAAGGTGCAGGCAATTTCGCAAAGGCCGCATCGGTGGGTGCAAACACAGTAAAATCACCGGTACCTGTAAATACTCCTGCCAGGTTTGTTTTAACCAGTGCAGCTACCAGTGAAGAGAAAGCAGGATTGCCGATAGCAATCTGTGCAATATTCTGTGAGGGCGGAAGCAATACATCATCAATTACATGAATAACACCGTTTGAAGCATCTACGTTGGCGATCAACACCAATGAATTGCCATTAACCAGTAACAAACCCAGGCTGTTAGAAAAATACAACTTACCGTTGTTTAATGCCGTTGCACTGCTTCTGCCCGCTGCCACCTGGTTGCGTTTTACCTCAACACCCAACACATGATACAGAAGAATATTTTTCAAAGCTTCAATCTGTCCTGCATCCGTAATTGCAGAAATATTTGCTGCATTGTTAAACGGAGCCGGAAGTTTGGCAAAAGCTGCATCAGTAGGCGCAAACACAGTAGCATTTAGTGAAGTTGATGCTAATGTACCGGCCAACCCGGTTTTTACAACTGCTGCCACCAATGACTTAAAAATGGGAAGACTTTGCGCTATCTGCACAATGTTTTGCTGCTGACGGGCTGCAATAGTACCACCCATCATAGCTGTAAAATCCCGCTCAAAAGCAGCAGCTGTTTGCTGTTCCTGGCCAACAGCCTGGTCAGCTTCCGCAGTTAATACCGCTTCTTGATTTTGTTCTGGTAAAAGTTGATCACTTTTTTCTTTGGTACAGGAACTGATTAGTAAAGCAAGACCTGTGAAAAGAGCCAATGCCTTGTTGAGATTCTTGTTCATAATGTTTTGTTTTAGTTTAAAAGGAGATGTAACAAAAACAATAAGAAACGAATCTTTACTTTCAGGAGAGAGCGAAGGCGTAAAAAAAGAGAGTCAACTGTAGGTTGAAAGGAGTCAATTGCTGCAGCTTATGCTTTCAGCAATTTAAGAATCTGTTCCCTCACCTTATCTGCATTGGGCAGCATAGCTGCTTCTAAACCCATGTTCATAGGCACGGCAGGAAGGTTGAGTGCCCCCAATACCTCTACCGGCATATCCAGCCATTGAAAACAGTTGTATGAAATACGATGGGCCAACGCTTCTGCAAAAGAATTATTCTGTTGTTCTTCCGTAAGCACCAAACACTTGCCATGCTTTTTCACGGTTTCAAAAACAAGTGCTTCATCTAAAGGAAATAACGTACGTAAATCAACAATATCCACCTGACCGGGGAAATATTTTTCAGCCGCCTTTGCCCAATACACACCCATACCGTAGGTAATGATGCAACAGCTTTCTCCTTCTTCCATCCAATCTTCATCAGCAGCTACTACCAGATTGGCTTTCCCTAGCGGTAACAGGTAATCTTTTGACGGCTCTACACATTTTGCATCTTCAGTGCCGGGCACTTTACTCCAGTACAAACCTTTATGCTCCAGCATCACCACAGGATTCGGATCGAGGAAAGCTGCTTTCATCAATCCTTTCATATCCGCTGCGTTGCTTGGATACACCACTTTAATTCCTTTAATCGTTAATAAAGTTGATTCCACGCTGCCACTGTGATAAGGACCGCCACCTCCATACGCACCAATAGGAACACGTATAAGCGTTTGTACAGGAAACTTACCACAACTCAAATAAGAAGATTTTGAAATTTCAGTTACGAGTTGATTAAAGCCGGGATAGATATAATCAGCAAACTGTACTTCCACAATGGGCTTGGCTCCTACTGCACTCATACCCACGGTGGAGCCAATAATATATGCTTCCTGGATGGCTGTATTAAAAACACGGTGATCGCCAAACTGCTCTGCTAATGTTGCCGCTTCACGAAACACACCGCCCAAACGTTTGCCCACATCCTGGCCATACAACAATGCTTCAGGATGCTCCTCCATGATTTCACGAATAGCAAATAAAGCCGCATCCACCATTAACACTTTTTCATTGCCTGCAGGTGAGCGCTCACCTCTTTCATCTGTAACGGGTGTAGGTACAAAAACATGTTCCTCCACTTTTAATGTATCCGGCTCAGCAGCTGTACTCGCTTTTGCAAAATCATCCGCTATCTTATCTTTCGCTTCCTGTTCGATTGCCGCAAGCTCTTCTTCGCCTATACCATGCTGTAAGCAGAGTTGTTTAAGTTTGGGAAAAGGATCATCCGTAAAATGTTTGTCCAGGTCCTCTTTGCTCCTGTAAAACTCTTTACGTACACCGCTGGTATGATGGTTGAGTAACGGTACGTAAGCCTGTACAAGATATGGCTGCTGATGGGTGCGTACATAGTTCACCACATGGTCCATGGTTTCATAGGCTTCTTTAAAATCACTGCCATCACAACGGATATGATTTAAGCCGGGGAAACCCATTGCATATTCATACGCATCCATCGCTCTTGCTTCTTCAGCACTCACGCTGATGCCCCAGTTATTATCCTGTACCAAATAAATAACGGGCAGTTTCTTTAATACTGCAAATTGAAAGGCTTCGCTTACTTCACCTTCGGTAATACTTGCATCACCCAATGAACAAATTACTACAGGTAAGTCACCATTATCACCTGTTTGCAACAGACTTGATTTTATTTCTTTCAGGAACTTCACCCCCTGTGCAATACCGGTAGTTGGTATCACCTGCATACCTGTAGCACTGCTTTGATGAATGATGTTAGGCTTATCGTTTCCTCTGTAGTTAGGATGACTGTAATACTCTCTCCCGCGGGTGAAAGGGTCATCGGCCTTTGCCAATAACTGAAGCATCAGTTCATAAGGTTCAAAACCCACACCAAGCAACAAACTTTCGTCCCGGTAATAAGGACTTATCCAATCAATATGTTTCAGTTGAAAGGCAGTTGCCAGTTGTATCGCTTCATGCCCCCGGGAAGTAGAATGTACATACTTGCAGATGCTGCGATTATTCTCATAAGTAACAGCCATATGCTGGGCATAGCACATGAGTTTCCAGGCTCTAAGTAAAAGTTCATTTGCAAGCATTCGAAATATAATTGGGAGCAAAATTAGGCTTTGAAATAATACTCAGCCTCAATTAATTCAAGCGTTAACTATTCAACAAGAATCAATAATATCTCTTACTGAATTAAAATCTTATACAAGTAGCTTCTTTTTGTTAATGAAGAATTCAGTTTTAAAAGATAAATCCCAGGTACAAGCTTGGGTAAGTTTATTATTTCTCCACTCTTGATGCGATCCTTCATTACAACCAACTGACCATTCAGGTTATACAAAGCTGCTGTCAACATATTGCTTAGCCCATTCAACTTATAATTCACAACTAATGTATTCCCGTTTATGAAGCTTGGAATATTTATGAACTCATCTCTTTCAAGGTTCTGAGTATTTGTGGTAGCGGAAAAAATAAATCCTGAATAAGTTGCAGTACCGATGTTAGTTTTAACCCTTACATTTCCCGTTGCACCTGTTCCTACCACTGCAGAAATAGTGGTAGCATTAAGAATTGTGAAAGATTCTGCAGGAACCCCACCAAAACTAACTGTTTGAACATTTTGATTAAAATTGGCACCATTGATTACAACTGATGAGCCTGTAGTTGCAACAGAAGGAGTATACGACTGAATCAAAGGTGCAAATTCATGTAAGTAAACCCAGGCAGCCCCGATATTAACGTTGTCTGACCAGCCTCCTACGAGTAATGTACTGGCATCAGCAGAAATTTCAACCGACCTACCCTGCCCGGAAAAATTTACAGAACCGGACCCTACCAATTTATTACCGAACTGATTCCATACTCCCGATGATCGTTTAAACACCCATGCGGCACCAATACCATTGTTATCCAACTCCCCACCTATTAATACCGTATTACCATCTGCCGCAATTGAAACTGATCTGCCTTGCGTAGCAACACCAACTGCATCAGCAGCAAGAAGTTTAGGACCTTGCTGTATCCAATTTGATGCAGATTTTATAAAAATCCACGCTCCACCAACACCGTTATCTGCAAATCCCCCACCAACAATTGTATTACCATCTTCCGAAATTGCAACTGAACTCCCCTGCCTAGACTCTCCTATTGATCCTGAGCCCACAAGTTTACTTCCTTGTTGAGACCAGATTCCGTTTGTACGTGCAAACACCCATATAGCGCCAACATTAGAATTATCCGCAAAACCTCCAAAAGCCAATGTATTACCATCGCCGGAGAGAGAGACAGATCTACCTTGATAAATAATACTTCCAATTGAACCGCTACCCACCAACTTAGGGCCCTGTTGTATCCAATTTGTACCATTTCTTACAAAAATCCATACTGCTCCGATATTATTATTATCTGTTTCACCTCCCACTGCCACAGTATTTCCATCAAAAGAAATCGCAACTGAAATACCTTGTAAAGATGTTCCTACGTTACTTGTACCAACTAATTTATTCCCTTGTTGTTGCCACCCTGTTGCTGTTCGTACATATATCCATGCAGCACCAATATTATTATTATCTCCATAACCACCAACAATTACAGTATTGCCATCTCCTGAAATAGCTGCTGAACTAAAAATAAATGGAGTACCAATAAGCTTTGAAGCCTCCTGAGTCCATTGAGTTCCTGATCTTGTAAATACATACGCACCGCCAAGACACGCAACTACTGCTGTGTTGCCATCGGCAGATAAAGAAACATCATAACCAAATTGGGAAGTAGAAGGCGTTTCAGGGTTTACAATTTTCGATCCTTGCTGTTCATATTGCGCAACAGCATCATTTGTTTTTACTAAAGCTAATGCGAGTAAAATCAAAAGTCCAAAAAACTGACAAGACTTTGTAGCTTTTTGGACTCCTATAGTAATGAAAATTAAAAGAACTTTCATTTTATTGTTTTTGGTGTTTAAAATTTCAGCTCATTGATAAGAGTATCAGGTATTCAGATTCTTTGCAGAATTAAACCAAATGAACTTAACTATTTAATCGACACCTCCAGCAAACTATCATCTTCAATAAAGCCTTCCAGTTCATCACCCACTACACATTCTCCAACTCCTGCCGGTGTGCCTGTAAAAATGAGATCACCGATGTTTAAAGAGAAGTATTGTGAAATATTTGATACAATTTCATTGAAAGTAAAAATCATCTGCCCGGTATTACCCTGCTGCACAATCTGCTTGTTATTATAAAGACAGAAATTGATATTATTTCCGTCAAACTTTTCACCGATGTCAATAAACTTTCCAACCACGGCAGAGTTATCCCATGCTTTTGCTTTTTCCCAGGGCAATCCTTTTGATTTTAATTCATTCTGAACATCACGAGCTGTAAAATCAATTCCTATAGTAAATGCGTTGTAATACTTATTAGCATGCTTCTCCTGTATATATTTTCCGTTTTTTGAAACATGGAGTACAATCTCTGCTTCATAGTGCAGTTCATTAGTAAACTCTGGATAATAAAAGGGCATGTGTGGCTGTAAGAGGGCACTTTTTGGCTTCAGAAAAATGACCGGTTCATCAGGTACATCATTCCCTAATTCTTTGGCATGCTCAGCGTAGTTACGTCCAACGCAGAAGATTTTCATTTGGTTGTCGTTTTGTTGGTTTATAATGACAGTTTGGTGCGGTTCTTCTTGCGGAAACTGGATTTATATACGGGAAAAATAATATCCCGTATAGGACGAAGTTAGTGCTTGAAGGTTGAAATTTAAAGTGATATCTCAATTTTATTCGCCTTGTTCATTGTGCGTTCAAGCCCGGCAAATACAAAATCCTCAATTATTTCAACACAGGCTGTAATTTTCCGGGCAATCGTTTCCTTTTGTTCCGGGAACCATTTACCCAATACATAATCCACCTGCATACCCTTTGGAAAATCATTGCCAATACCAAAACGAAGTCTTGCATACTGAGTAGTTTGCAAACTTTCCTGGATACTGGTGAGGCCGTTATGACCACCATCACTACCACCGGGGCGTAACCGAACCTTTGAAACAGGAATGGCCAGCTCATCCATAATCACCAGTAAATGATGTACAGGTATTTTTTCTTTGTCCAGCCAGTATTTTACGGCCTTACCACTCAGATTCATGTAGGTAGAAGGCTTGATGCAAACCAGTATTTTACCTTTAATTTTTATTTCGGCTACAGCTGCTAACCGGTCAATACGCCACGTGCCGTTGTGTTTTGCAACCAACGCATCTACCACATCAAACCCGATATTATGACGGGTATGTGCATACTCTTCACCTATGTTTCCCAAACCGGCAATTAAATATTTCATAACACTCACAAATATCTGTACGAAACCTTTATTAACAAAAATCCCCCATGCAGGGGGATTTATTTATGCAAAAGCAATTTAGATTGATTATTTCTTTGCAGCAGCAGCAGGTGCAGCAGCTTTTGCAGCAGGAGCAGCAGCAGCTTCTTCCTGTTTCAATTGACGGGTTAATACAACTGATGCAATAGGAATACGGGGTGAATTCATCACTTCGTAATTCTCAGCATTTACATCTTCTACACGGATATTACCGTTCAGTTCCAATGGTGTCAAATCAACTTCAATAGCTTCTTTCAAATACTTGGGATAAGTTTTGATTTTTAAAGCTTTCATTTTTGTAATGAGCTTACCACCATCTTTAACACCTTTAGAAGAACCTGTAAATTTCAAAGGAATAGTAGCAATTACTTTTTTGTCTTCTACCAGTTCTAAAAGATCGATGTGTGCCAGAGCATCTGTTACTTTATCGAATTGCAGATCTTTAAGGATGGTGCGGTATGTTTTACCACCTACATTTACTTCTGCAATCTGAAAATCTGGTGTGTAAACGAATGATTTGAATGCAGCTGCCGGTGCGTAAAAATTTACTTCTTCAGAGCCTCCGTAAATTACACCAGGCACATTACCTTGAGAGCGAAGTTGACGGGTGGCTTTCTTCCCGTTTTCGGTCCTCAGGTGACCCTCGATGTGAATTGTCTTCATTTTTATGATTGTTTATTGTTTACTAACTATTTCTTCGTTGTGCGTGCATGAACAAGCTGGTAATACTTTTATTTTCGTAAGCATTGCGGATAGCAACTGCAAACAACTCTGCTACACTCACCACTTTTATTTTTGAACTTTGCTGCTTGATCGGAATAGTATCACATACTACCAGTTCTTCCAGAACACTGTTCTCAATATTCTCATAAGCTTTTCCGCTCAATACGGGGTGTGT
The DNA here is from genome assembly GCA_050916065.1 of Lacibacter sp. Lineage (GTDB taxonomy): Bacteria > Bacteroidota > Bacteroidia > Chitinophagales > Chitinophagaceae > Lacibacter. The sequence continues at coordinate 699,050 of CP051137.1, read as the reverse complement.
ACATAATGCTCTTACACTTCTTGCACCTTTTTCTTTTAAAAGAGCTGCGGACTTAGCCAGTGTTCCGCCAGTGTCACAGATATCATCAATCAACACAACGTCTCTGTCTGTAACATCACCAATCACTACCATGCTTGCAATTTCATTTGCCCGCTTCCGGTGCTTATCACAAATCACCATTTCTGCTTCAAAAAAACTGGCAATTTCACGAATGCGATTGGCACTCCCTACGTCGGGGGCCGCAAAGGTAAGGTTTTCCAGTTTCAGACTTTCAATGTAAGGGATAAAAATTGAGGAAGATTCCAAATGATCAACCGGTATTTCAAAATAACCTTGAATCTGGGCAGCATGGAGGTCCATGGTTATCACACGGTCGGCACCGGCAGCCTCTAACATATTGGCTATCAACTTAGAACCTATCGCCACACGTGGTTTATCTTTCCGATCCTGGCGGGCATAACCATAATAAGGCATTACAGCAATTACTTTATAGGCGCTGGCTCTTCGGGCAGCATCTATCATGAGAAGTAATTCCAGGATATTATCAGACGGGGCAAAGGTACTTTGTACCAGAAACACCATATCGCCCCTGATGCTTTCCTGGAAAGCGGGCTGAATTTCACCGTCAGAAAATTTCTGAGTCACGCATTTTCCGAGGGGTACACCGTATTTTTTCGCTATCTGTTCGGCTAAATATTGGGAGCCGGAGCCCGAGAAAATTTTGATACCGGGATTCATCATTGTTTCAATTTGAGCAGGTAAAACGTTTTGGTGCGGCGAAGATAAGTTTTCAGTTTCGCTCTGCCCTCACTAAGTTTTTTACACTTACCCGATTGTTGAAAAGCCGTGGATGAATCTGTAAATAATCAATACTTATTCATAGGATTCCTGCACAGGGATTCGGTCTGAAACGCTTTGCTGTAAAGGGTTTTGACCAATAGCACCCTCTTGTATAGGTGGCGCACTGTAAACAGCATGAAAAAGCATTACAACAATAAAAGCAATAGAAACGATGTAGTTAAGGTAAATGAGTGCGGCAAATAAAGACGATTTTAAAAAACCGCCTGTGGTTTTGGATTGGGGTTTCATAGTTTCTGGTTTTAGATATTGGATAATTAAATTTAGGAAGTTAAATTAGATGATGCAACAGCCAAAGAAGAGCATCAAGGATTGGGCACCCGATGACCGGCCCCGGGAAAAACTACTCACCAAAGGATCGTCGGCCCTCAGCAATTCAGAATTACTGGCCATTTTGCTGGGTTCAGGCACTAAAACCAAGAGTGCCATAGAAGTAGCCAAAGAAGTGCTAGACCTGGCTGAAAACAACCTCAACAAACTAGGCAAATTAAACCTATATGATTATATGAAGGTAGATGGCATTGGCGAAGCGAGGGCAATCACCATAGCAGCTGCCCTTGAACTGGGACGGCGCCGTCAGGCTACAGAAGCAAAACGACCTGTTATTCAATCCAGCGCAGATATAGCCCATTACCTGCAGGCACAATTGGCCGATACAAACCATGAAGTATTCCTGGTAGCTTATCTCAACCGATCTAATAAAATTGTACACACTGAAATCATAAGCCAGGGCGGCATTACAGGAACAGTAGCTGACCCACGGATGATTTTGAAAAAGGCAATTGAACATCATGCGGTGAGTATGGTGCTTTGCCATAACCATCCCAGCGGCAATTTAAAACCCAGTAAGGCTGATGAACAACTCACTCAAAAAATTAAAGAAGCAGCACGCCTGCTTGATATGACAGTATTAGACCATGTAATTGTAAGCGAAGAGGGTTATTACAGTTTTGCCGATGAAGGACTTTTATAAACGAATAAAAACTGCAATTACAAAAAAGTAAAACCCGCATTGTAGCGGGTTTATATGATGGGAGACCGAAGGGTTTCGAACCCTCGACCCTCAGAACCACAATCTGATGCTCTAACCAACTGAGCTACGGTCTCCGTAAACAGGGCTGCAAAAATATGGCAATTCTGATTGTTGAACAAATCAGTGCGCATCAAAATTATTTAAACGACATTTGCGCCAATTTTAAAAGATGATGAATTACTGGTTACTACTGATTCCTGTTATAAGTGCGTTTATTGGCTGGGTTACCAACTGGGTAGCAATTAAAATGTTGTTTCATCCCAAGCAACCTGTAAAGGTGTTAGGTATTACGTTCCAGGGAATATTTCCTAAGCGGCAAGACCAGTTTGCTGTAAAGCTGGGTAAATTAGTGAGTGAGCAATTGCTTTCGTTTAGTGATATTGAATCAAAACTCACTAATCCTGCCAATCTGCAAAAGATGATGCCGATGGTAGAACAAAAGATTGATGACTTTTTACGCATCAGACTGGCTGATACCATGCCCATGATCAGTATGTTTATTGGTGATAAAACTATTGAAAAGCTGAAGACAGCCATTATGAACGAACTCGAATCACTGTTTCCTGCACTCATCAAAAACTATACTTCCTCTTTACGCCAGGAACTGGACCTGGAGCAGATTGTAACTGAGAAGGTTAAAAACTTTTCATCCGATCAGCTGGAAGATATTTTATACCAGGTAATGGCCCGTGAGTTCAGGTTTGTTGAAATCATTGGCGGTGTACTGGGCTTTCTTATTGGTTTACTGCAGATAGGCATCACCCTTCTTACTGCATAAATTCCGTTCATCCAGAATCAAACCTCGTTTACACAACCTTTTTTCCGTAAATAGGTTATAGATACCGTTCATACCAAACAAACCAATTTCACACAATGGACCCGAGAAATTTGCGTCCAATTTTTACAACAATAAAAGCAATATGAGATTTCTAACCATTTTATTCATCCTTATTTCTGCAAAAACTTATGCACAAATACCCGGTGGCGGAAGACCCGGTGGTGGTGGTCAACAAATGAACATGGGCCGTTTTTACGGTAAAATCATTGACACCAAAACAGGCAAGCCTATTGATGCAGCAACGGTAACTCTTACCCAAAACAAATTTGACAGTGTTTCCAAAACACGAAAAGATGTAGTTGTTAACGGTCAGCTTACAAAAGCCAATGGGGAATTCAGCCTGGAAGGTTTGAACATCATGGCACAATACAAGCTTAAAATTTCTGCAATTGGCTACAAGGCTATTGAACAGAAAGTTGGCTTTACATTAAACATGAATGGCGGGGATATGAGCCAGATGCTGAATAATATTGATAAAGACCTGGGCAACCTGAAACTGGAAGCTGATGTAAAAGAATTAGGTGAAGTAGTAGTAACTGGTGAAAAACCAACCTTACAATTAGGTATTGACCGTAAAATTTTTAATGTAGATAAAAACATTGTTTCGCAAGGCGGTACCGGTGTCGATGTGATGCGGAACGTTCCCACCGTGAATGTGGATGTGGATGGAAATGTTACACTTCGTAACAATGCACCGCAGCTATTTGTGGATGGCAGACCTACCGTGTTAACGCTTGATCAGATTCCTGCAGATGCAATCCAAAGCATTGAATTAATCACGAATCCTTCTGCTAAGTTTGATGCCAGTGGGGGACAAAGTGCTATCATTAACGTAGTACTAAAGAAAAACAGAAGAGTGGGTTACAGTGGCGGCTTGCGTGCAGGTGTTGATATGCGTGGAAGACTGAACGGAGGATTTGATTTTAATGTAAGACAGGGTAAAATAAACTTTTTTGCAAACTTAGGTGTAAACCAAAGACGTTCCATTTCTTTTGGCGAGACTGACAGACAAGAAACTGCTTTCAGCAACACTCCTGCAAACAAAGCCTTTACAAGAAACAGAAATACCAGCGATGGCACTTTTGCTTTCGGCCGTGCAGGTTTTGACTTCTTCATTAACAACAGAAACACCATCAGTATATCAAGCAATTTTGGTGGTGGCAACTTTGATTTCTTTGATCAGAATAATATCCGTTACGATACATTATCTGCAATCACAAATGAATACAGAACAGCTAACGGCATCAATAAATTCCGAAGCCTGGGTGGACAAATAGGTTATAAGCACAATTTTCCAAAACCCGGCAAGGAGTTAACAGCTGATATCAACTTCAACAAAGGCCGCAGCGAAAATGATCAGAATATCAACTTTGAACAATTTAATGCGGCATGGGTTCCGCTTAACAAGAAGGGATCTCAAGGTGTTGATGGTGGTGGAAATAATGAATTACTGGTAGGTCAGTTGGACTTTGCAAATCCCATTTCTGAAAATATTAAGCTGGAAGCAGGTGCCCGTTCCCAGGTACGCTGGTTTGAAAGTTTTCAGTTTAATTCTTTTAACGGAGTGTTTCTATCAAGATTAAGCAATCAGTTTAAGTATATTGATTATGTACATGCTGCCTATGTAAACTATTCTCAAAAGATCAAAAAAGCAAACTTTAACTACCAGCTTGGGCTGAGAGTTGAAAGTTCCAGTTACGATGGAGAACAGATAGGCAAGCCCGGTCGTTTTAAGAACGAGTTTCCTCTTGCATTGTTTCCAAGTGCATTTATTTCAAAAACGTTTAAAGGAAAACAGGATTTACAGTTAAACTATACAAGAAGGGTTAACCGTCCCAGCTTTTTTCAGTTGTTACCCAATACTGACTTCAGCGATCCATTTAACTTGCAAACAGGTAATCCTAATCTTATACCGGAATTTACCAACTCATTGGAGTTAAGCTATCAAAAAACATACGGGGAAAAGAATAACACATTCCTTTTAACAGTATTCGGCAAACAAACAGAAAATCTTATTGCCCGGTATATAAGACCTGAAAAACTGGGTAATACTGATACCGTTCGCCAGATTTCAACATTCTTAAATGCTACTACTGCCTATGCAGCAGGTCTTGAATTAGTATTCAGAAATACCATTACCAAGTGGTGGGAAATAAACTACAATGCTAATTTTTACTATTCAAAAATCAATGGTGTTGATTCTATACCCGGACTTGAAAATGAACGAAACAGTTTCTTCATCAAATTCAACAATACATTCCGTATTGGTAAAGGATGGACAGCACAATTAAGCGGCGATTATAACAGCCGTTCCATTCTCCCCGTATCAAGTGGCGGTGGAAGAGGCGGTGGCGGCCGTGGTGGATTCGGTGGCGGTGGTGGTGGATTTGGCGGTGGCCAGATTGCAACTACGCAAGGTTATATTGATGCCAACTATTATGTTGATTTAGGAATCAGAAAAGAATTCAAAATCAAGAAAACGAATACAGCTTCTGTTTCACTAAACTGGAGTGATGTTTTCAGCACCCGTCAAAATATAGTATTTGCTACATCACCCACCCTTTCTCAAAACAGCTGGAGAAGAAGAGACCCGACTTTTGTACGTTTGAACTTCAGCTATCGTTTTGGCAAGTTTGATGCTTCTATCTTCAAGCGCAAGAACAACCGTGTGGAAATGGATGATATGGGGCAACAATAAAAAAGCCTGTAGTGAAAACAATCCATTAGTATTTAATACGAATAAAAAACCTGCAACTGAAGTTGCAGGTTTTTTATTGCTTCATAATTAAACGGGTTGATCAGATTATTTGCCATTTTGTTTACCACCCAGCATGGGCACAAATGAAAAGGCATCAAATACTTCTTCATCATAACCACCATCTTCCCGTTTGGTTAACCGTTTCATCCGCTGATGTTCGCCTTCATCAACCGGAATTACCATCTTACCACCGGTTTTCAATTGCTCTATTAATTTAGGCGGCACAAAAGGAGCCGCAGCTGTAATAATTACTTTATCAAAAGGTGCAAATGTGGGCAAACCTTCAAAACCATCCCCAAAAAAGAATTTGATATTGAGATACTTTTTTAAAAAAGGAAAAGATGCTTTATTGAAATCAAATAATTTTTTCTGCCGCTCAATGGTGTACACATTGGTTTTCATTTCGCCCAGCACACATGCCTGGTATGCACTGCCGGTACCGATTTCCAACACTTTTTCATAAGGCTTTATTTCCAGCAACTGTGTTTGATAGGCTACGGTATAAGGCTGGGAAATAGTTTGACCTTCCCCAATAGGAAAAGCACGGTCTTCGTAAGCAATTTCATCAAAAGCTGTATCCAGAAAATAATGACGTGGAATGTTGTTAATGGCTTCCAGCACCTGCTCATCTGTAATGCCTTTGCTGCGCAACACATCTACTAACTTTTTACGAAGTCCTTTATGACGGTACGTATCTTCAAATCGTCTCATAAGCAGGTGCAAGATAAGCACTCAGGATTTAGAATTACAAAACACCACATAGATAAATTGTCATTCCTGCGACCAAAACATACTTGCTGAATGAGCTACTTTTAAATTGTGAAAAAACTCATTCCCGGCATACTCATTTTATATTGTTGCCTGTTATGGCCGGGAACAGCCTGTACGCAGATTGATACATCGTTTATCAAATCACTTCCTCAAAAAGATTTTCTGCAACTTTATGCCGGTAGCTTTTCACGCTCCATAGATTTTATTTCATCAAATAAACAACCGCAGGTTCCTGAAATAAACTACTCGCCCAATTCTTCAGCCTTTTGTGGTTTTGTTTTGGGCTATAAAAAAATTACGCTTTATGGTGATGTGGCGCTGCCGCTCCTTAACAAAGTAAACAGAAGGCAATCAGATGTAAGAGCTTTCTCTTTTTTTCTTTCCTACTTCAAACCTAAATGGGGCGTAACAGGATTTGCAGGGTACAACAGGGGTTTATTAATGCGGATTGAAACTATGGGAATAACGTACAACTCCCGGTCTGACATTAGAAGCTATAATACCGGTGTACATTTCTACAGAATATTTAACGCTTCAAAATTTTCATTCATTGCAGCAAATAGCCAGCAAATGTTGCAGTTAAAACCTGCAGGTAGTTTTATTTTAAAAGTAACTCCTTCCTTCAGGCTTATAAAAACACCGCAAAGTATTATTCCTGTTGAAAAAAGCAAGTACCACTTTCGTGGAGAAATGACTGCAACAAAACAAATACAATTACTCTCCCTTCAATTAAAACCCGGTTATGCCTATAACTATGTTTTTAAGAACAGTTATTTCTTTGCAGCGCCCTCCGTTTTTGCAGGTGCCGGAGCAGATTATCATTTAGTGCAACAGGTAGGAAAACAACTTAATGGTTTTAATTTAAATATCGGCTATCGCTTTAAAGTAACAGCAGGATATAACAGTGTCAAATATTTTGCTACTGTTGAATTTTTAACAGATCATTCAAGATCTTACCTGTACCAATCTATTGCTAAAAATACTTACAGTGAATGTTCGGTTAATTTCGGCTTTCGGTTTTAATACCTATTTCAATCCCATATCACTGATAATGCCATTTATTTTTCCTTTTAACTCAACCATTACTTTATCAAATTCATCAGCAGAAGACAAAGACGCATTTACACTGAAATAGAATTTAATTTTAGGTTCTGTACCGCTGGGTCTTGCAGAGATTTTACTGCCATCTGCCAGGATAAACTGCAGCACATTTGATTTGGGCAGGTCAATTTTCCAGCTTTCGCCGGTTTGAAGATTCTTACCAACTTTTAATTCATAATCCAACAGTTGAACCACAGCACTTCCATTGATGGTTTTGGGTGGATTGCTGCGGTATCCTTCCATCATCTCTGCAATTTCCTTCTGACCATTCATTCCTTTTTTAGTGATGGAAATCAAATCTTCGAGGTAAAAACCATATTGCACATACAAATCAATGAGCTTGCTGAAAAGCGAACGGCCTTTATCTTTTTCATAAGCTGCCATTTCACATAACAAGGCCACAGCACTGATCGCATCTTTATCACGTACTTTATCACCAATCATCAAACCAAAACTTTCCTCACCTCCGATAATATAATTCTGCTTTCCTTCTTCTGCCTTGATCATGGAGGATATCCATTTAAAACCGGTAAGCACATTGTAACAGGCAACATTATTATGTTTAGCGATTGCATCAATCATTTCAGTTGTTACAATGGTTTTGATCACCATATCATTGGGCTGTGCAATACCTTTTGCTTTTCTTGCCTCAATCATGTAATTGAAAGCCAGTACTGCTGTTTGGTTACCGTTCATGAGCACCCAGTTGCCATGATTATCTTTAATGCCGATACCTACCCTGTCGCTATCCGGATCAGTACCTAAGAGAATATCTGCATCCAGCTCCTGTGCTTTTTTCAAACCAATGCTCATGGCTTCTTTTTCTTCAGGATTAGGATAAACTACTGTTGGAAAATTACCATCGGGCTTACTCTGTTCTTCCACGATGGTAACATTGGTAAAACCAAAACGGCTTAACACTTCCGGCGCCAGCATTATACCGGTACCATGAATAGGTGTATAAACAATTTTGAGATCATGTTGTCTTGCGATCACTTCAGGATATACACTCAAACCTTTCACCATCCTGATATATTCTTCATCCATATCTTTTCCAATGATGTTGATGTTACTTTCCCCACCACTCCATTTCACATCATCCACTGAATGTATCTGGTCTACTTCTGCAATTACATTTTTATCGTGAGGCGGCACCAATTGTGCCCCATCATCCCAATATGCTTTGTAACCATTGTATTCTTTAGGATTATGAGAAGCAGTACAAACCACTCCACCTTTTCCTTTATGAAAACGAATGGCATAAGAAATTTCAGGAGTAGGACGCAAGGCTTCAAACAATAATACTTTAATACCATTAGCACCCATCACATTCGCAACAATCTCTGCAAACAGGCGGCTGTTGTTACGGCTGTCATGCCCCACCACTACTTTTATTTCTTCTCCCGGAAAACTTTTTTTCAGGTAATTAGCATAACCCTGCGTTGCCATACCTACGGTGTATTTATTCATTCGGTTGGTGCCAATGCCCATAATACCACGCAAACCGCCGGTACCAAACTCAAGATTCCGGTAAAAAGAATCGGCCAGTTCATCGGGATTAGCTGTTTGCAGTTGTTTGATTTGTTCCTTGGTAGCTTCATCAAAATTGCCGGAGAGCCATTTTTCTACATTCGCCTGGATCGTTGCTTGCATAACAATTAGTTTAAGAAACCAAATATATTAATCTGCTGCTTTCTTTCCATCAATACCGGCTTACTATTTTAGTTCCTGAAAACAATGAAGGGCCTGCAGCTACAATTCCGTATTTTGCAAGTACCTATGGGTTCAAAAAACAGACTGCATAAACTTGTACTCTTTTTTTGCTTTTTTATATTGCTCCTGCAACATGTAAAAGCACAACCTGCCTTTTTACCTCCCAGCGATGTATACAGACCGGAACGTTTACGTAAGGTAGTGGTGGGCGAAACGGTTTTATTCGTTGTTACTTCTGTTGGGTTGTATTACCTGTGGTACAAAAAATTTCCTAAAAGCCGTTTTCATTTTATTAATGATAACAGGGAATGGTTTGGTATTGATAAAATGGGGCATGCTACTACCGCCTATTCTATTGCTACGATGCAGCACGACCTCATGCGATGGAGCGGTGTAAAACCAGGTACAGCCATCGCCACCGGCGCACTAACATCACTGGCTTACCTGAGTATTATTGAAGTGCTGGATGGATTTTCAAGAGACTGGGGATTTTCAAAAGGAGATATGCTGGCCAATATTTCCGGTGCGGCTTTATTTGCTGCTCAACAGCATTGGTGGGGAGAGCAACGTATTAACCTGAGAGTTTCTGCAAGCTTTACACCTTTTGCTAAATACAATCCCAAACTACTGGGCAACAATTGGTCCAGCCGGTTAATGAAAGATTATAACGGTCAAACCTATTGGCTTTCTGTAAACATCCGCTCCTTTTTACCAATAGACAGCAAGTTTCCTGTTTGGCTCAATGCAGCAGCCGGTTATGGAGCTAATGGTATGATTGGCGCCCGTAACAATCCTGATTCCATTGGCGTCAAAAAAATTCCTTCGTTCACCCGCAGCCGACAGTTATACCTGGCGCCGGATGTACAATTCTCCAGGCTGGAGACTTCACCGGCCGCAAGTGTACCTATTTACTTTTTGCAATATTTGAAAACACCTGCTCCCGCTGTAGAAGTTAATTCGCAGGGAAAGATTAAATTGCACGCATTACAATTTTGATACTATGCTGGAAAAACTGTTTGTTATTGCCATTGGCTTTTTTCTGATTATCTACCTGCTTCGTGCAGTGTTAATGGTAGGCTACGAACATTTTAAATATCCAAACAAAAGAGAATACGCAGGTAAAATGATGAATGACCTGTTCCGGAAATTAATTTCCTTCAAACCACTGATGCAACGAAGACTGGAACCAAAGGGATATGATTACAAAGTACACCAGCGGTTTCAAACCAAATGTGAAGTGTATTATTTTCTGCTATGGGCAAGCCTGTTTTTAATTCTCTTCTTATTTGCACGCCTTTACCTGGATCTTTTTACCAGCTAAAGGTATGTTGTGCCTCAGGAGCCGTAAGCCTGTAACTCTTTGTTTCTCCTTTATGCTTAAAGTGAATGATGTTTATCTGACCGGTACGTAATTGAAAAAGGAGATCATTATAAACCGTTACAGCTTTAAAGCCGGAAACATTTTTGACGAGTAAATAATTCCAGGTGGCTTCCTGCTCGTTTTCAAACCCGATCAATTCATAAGCCACTGCTTTTCCATCTATCACCAGCTTTAAATGAGTTTGTAAATAATGGCGGAGCAATTCCAGTTTGGCTGCTTTATCCTTACCATCAGTAAGTGTTACCGATTTTTTGATTTCAGCTTTCAAAGCATCTTCCAGGTCATCCGTAAAAATTTTACAGGCAATCTGTATTTCTTTTTGTGCGGGGCGGTATTCAATATCCGTTACACTCATATAGTAGGGATGCACAGTGAATGCTGTGAGCCATAAGCTGATGGCCGATAACACCAGCAAGCTGCAAATAGTTTTCATTTTCTTATTCATAAGCCATTGCCTCTTTTTTTCTGCTAAGGACTCATTATGACCGGCTACCGGCTGCATCCCCTGCCGTTCGTGTAATTTTTGCTCAATTCGTACATTAAATTTCATCAGCACAAACTTCTGACATATTTTCCAACCTTCAATCACCAACTGTATTTTAATGGGCGATTTTGGCTTTTATTTTAAAGAAGGAATGCATCACATTACCGATTGGAAAGGTTATGATCATATCCTTTTTGTAATGGCCTTATGCCTGCCCTACCTGCTTAAAGACTGGAAACAGATTTTGATTCTTGTAACCGCCTTTACGATTGGCCACAGTATAACACTGGCCTTAAGTGTGTTCAATAAAATTCTCATCAGCAGTACCTGGATTGAATTTTTAATCCCCATCACCATTCTTATTACCGCTCTTGAAAATTTATCTTCCAAGAGCACAGATCAGCTGCATGCCCGCTGGCGCTATGCTTCAGCCCTTATCTTTGGACTTATTCATGGCATGGGGTTCAGCAATTATTTAAAGAGTATGTTGGGGAAAGATGAAAGTATCATCACCCAACTGCTGGCGTTTAATATTGGTTTGGAGGCAGGTCAACTTTTAATAGTAGCACTTGTTGTATTGCTTTCGTTTATAGTGATTCAGTTTTTGAATGTGAAACGGAGAGACTGGAACCTGTTTGTGAGTGGTGGCATTTTCGGATTATCGTTCATCATGGCGTTGGAACGATTACCTTTTTAAAATTCTTAATTATGAATATGCGTTTATTGTTTCTTTGCCTGTTGTTAAGTTCAGGATTAATGGCCCAGCCGCCGTTAAGCAATCCCGGCAGCAACCATGGCAACCGTTTTGAACAACTGGGCTATTTATTGCAAAGCCCTAATGAGTACCGTACTGCAAGCGGCGCTCCCGGCCCTAAATACTGGCAGCAGCGTGCAGATTACAACATCACTGCAGAACTGGATGAATCTAAATTACTTTTAACCGGCAGCGAAACCATCACCTATACCAACAACTCACCTGATGCGTTGAGCTATTTGTGGTTGCAATTAGATGGCAACTACCAGGAAGCGGGTGCAGATGTAATGTTTACCAACCGCAGCCGTATGAGCCCAAGCATGACCAACGGTCAGCTCAAACGTATTGAACCCTGGCGTAACGCTAAAGAACTGGGACTCGGTGTAAAAATCACGAAAGTGGTAGATGCAGTCGGCAAAGCTTTACCTTATACCATCAACAAAACCATGATGCGTATTGATTTGCCTGTGGCATTAAAACCCGGTCAGAAATTTATTTTCAGCATCGACTGGAATTATAAAATCCCGAATCGTGGTGAAGATGGTGGCCGCAGTGGTTATGAAATTGTGGGTGAAGATGAAAACAAAGTGTTTTGTATGACTCAGTGGTATCCACGCATGGCTGTGTACAGCGATTTCCAGGGATGGCAGCATTTACAGTTTACCGGTGGTGCTGAGTTTGCACTCAACTTCGGCAACTTTAATATGAAGCTCACCGTTCCATCTGATTTCATTGTGTCTTCTACCGGCGAGTGCCAGAACTACAAGCAGGTATTAACTCCTGCACAACTGGAGCGCTGGAACAAAGTGCAAACTGCAACTGATGTAATGGAAATTGTAACATTGAATGAAGCCATTGCCAACGAAAAAGATAAGAGTACCGATAAAAAAACCTGGAACTACACAGCAGAAAATGTGCGTGATGTAGCCTGGGTAACCAGCCGTAAATTAATTTGGGATGCCATGCCCACATTTGTAAATGGTAAGAAGGTAATGGCGATGAGTTATTATCCTAAAGAGGCTTATAACCTCTGGAGAAAATACTCAACAAAAGTTACAGCACACACACTTAAAGTATATTCAAAGCATACAACACCTTATCCTTATCCCGTTGCAATAAGTGTAGAAGGTTCACAGGGTATGGAGTACCCGATGCTTGCCATCAATTTTGGACGTTGTGAAAAAGACGGAACCTACAGTGAAGCTACCAAGTACGGAATGATAGGTGTGGTGATTCATGAAGTAGGTCATAACTTCTTCCCCATGATTGTAAACAGTGATGAGCGCCAATACTGGTGGATGGATGAAGGTTTAAATACCTTCACTCAATTCTTAACGGAGCAGGAGTTTGATAACAACTATCCCAGCCGCCGTGGACCTGCACATCTAATTACTGATTATATGCGTTTGCCCAAAGATCAACTGGAGCCTATTATGACTATGGGTGATAACGTGGTGAATGTAGGTGCCAATGCCTACGCAAAGGCAGCTACCGGTTTAAACATTCTGCGTGAAACGATCATGGGCAGAGAGCTGTTTGATTTTGCCTTTCGTGAATATGCACGCCGTTGGGCTTTCAAACATCCTACACCTGCTGATCTGTTCCGCACGATGGAAGATGCCAGTGGTGTTGACTTAGACTGGTTCTGGCGTGGATGGTATTACGGAACTGATCCTGTAGATATTTCATTAGACACTGTAAAATGGTATAAGATGAACAATGCACAAAATGCTGCGTTGTTCCGTGTGCAACCGTTTGAACAAATCGGCAAACAACGTAACAAGGATGATAAGAGCATTACGTTTGCTACAGATGCTGATACCAGTCTGCGTGATTTTTATTACTACAACCGTAATGCAGATGCCATTTATGCACAACAGCAGCGTGAAAACGGAATAGCAGCCAATGCAGATAAAGAAAATGCGACACAATGGGCTAACAAGAATTTTTATGAGTTAACCTTCAACAATCTTGGCGGTATGGTAATGCCCATCATTGTTGAATGGACATTTAAAGATGGCACGAAGGAAGTAGACCGTATTCCTGCAGGCATCTGGAAGCTGAATGAAAAGCAGGTGACCAAAGTATTCATCAAAGACAAAGAAGTTGCCAGCATCCGTTTGGATCCTATGCGTGAAACTGCAGATATTAATGAAGAGAATGGTTTGTGGCCGTTAAAAGAAATGCCTTCACGTTTTGATTTGTTCCGTACCGGTGGTGGCGGAGCCCGTGGACAAAGCGGCGGCGGCAACTCTATGCAGCGTGCACAAAAGCAGTAATAGTTCAAATTGATTCGACTAAAAGCACAGGGCATATGCTCTGTGCTTTTTTATACATCATACGCAGGATTTTTTACTGCTGTGAATAGTTTCGAGTTGACGAATACAATTCAAATAAATTTCAGACGAACTAAATATCCAAACCAGTCATATAGTTAAGGGATGTCTCCTTACGTCGACATGACGGGAGTTTTATAGCTTAACATTAATTAATTTATTAAGTACCTAGCCCCTGTATCTTCAAACTGTCACCAATCATTTATGATCTACTCCGTCATTTCGAACGGAGCCATTATACGCTTTAAATAATGATGAGCTAACGGCGGAGTGAGAAATCTCCTGAAACAGAGATATCCTTGGATGAATGACAAATCAGCAACTCAATATTTTTTTCATCATTTTCAATTAACTTGAACCAATGAAATCATACCTCCTGCTTCTTTTTCTTCTTTCCTCTTTTGATCTCTCAGCTTCAAAGGTTGATACCATTGTCGTGTACAGCAACAGCATGAAAAAAGAAATCAAATGCGTCATCATTACACCGGATACTTATAAAAAAAGCAAATCAAATTTCCCGGTGGTGTACCTGCTGCATGGTTACAGCGGCAATTATGCCCAATGGATTAATCATGCACCGCAGTTGAAACAAAAGGCAGATGAACTGCAACTGATTTTTGTTTGCCCTGATGGCGGCTATGGCAGCTGGTATCTGAATAGCCCGGTTGACAGCACTTTCAAATATGAAACCTTCATGATAAAGGAACTGGTGCCTTACATAGATGCACATTATAAAACAACGGCTCAAAAAAAGTACAGGGCCATCAGCGGTTTAAGTATGGGCGGGCATGGCGCTTTGTACCTTAGCATACGAAACAAAGAAGTATTTGGCGCTGCCGGTTCTGTTTGCGGCGGTGTAGACATACGGCCCTTTCCCGATAACTGGGATCTGAAAAAACGATTGGGTGATACTGCCTGCTGCCGGCAAAACTGGGAGCAACATACAGTACTGAATGTAGCAGACGGATTAAAGAACAAAGAACTAAGGTTGATTATTGATTGCGGGTTGGGTGATTTTTTCCTGGAGGTGAACCGTACCCTGCATCAAAAGCTATTACGCATGAACATAGACCATGACTATATTGAACGTCCCGGCAAACACGATAAGGCTTACTGGAGCAATGCCATTGATTATCAGTTGCTGTTTTTTAAGAAGGGGTTTGAGGATAAATGAAAAAGCGGAGTGTACTAACAACAATACAAAATATTGAACACTAACCTGTTGATTTACAAAAACGTTTTTTAAATTAGAACTGTGTGTAATTACAATAGTACTTGTGTTGTACGCCATTTAAACCCGACAATCCATGAAACTTGAAGATTTTATAAATGTAATAGAAGAAAAGAAATTAGACTCTCTAATAATTACAGAAGGATTGGATGAGATAGATTTGTCGGAAATTATCATTTACATGAATGACGCTATTGACTTGAATTCAGAAATACAGTTCTTGACTATTGAGGAAACAGACGATGATCTGGTATATGAGAAAGGAAATAAAAAACTATACGCATTATTTAGCATTGAACATATTGTTGAAGAGTTGTACAACACTTTACAGCTTAAAAGTTTTTCCTTAAGTAAGGACAAAGCTAAACGACTAATTAATTATGCAATAAATGACGCTTAATATTGATGTTCTTAAAATTGCAGACAATAAATAATAAATGAAATTTCTATTTTCTTATCGGTTGGTGTCCCCACCAACCGATAACGTAACAGGCATCTCAGTAATCAATAAGAAATAAAAAAACAGGGTGGGCTTTGCCCACCCTCCTCTTTTATCTTCAACACTCATACTGTAACCTTTACTCAAACACTTCAAACGACAACCCATTGCTGCCATTGTAACAGAATGATGAAGTGAGTGACATCCGCCCCGATGAATCCATTCGGACGGGCAACACTGATGCTATGAAACTCCTCTGCCCGTTTCATGAAATGTATTTCTCTTTTCCTCCTTTTCTCCTTCACCTCTTAGCCCTGCCTTTTAACCAGCTACCGTCGTCAACAACTCAGTTGCCGGTAACTCCGCATTACGCATGGCAATGCTTCGTACTGCATTGGCTGTAACTTCAGCAAAGGCTTTTTTGGTAATAGCATCATCGCTTACCATTACGGGCTTGCCACTGTCGCCACCTTCACGTATGCTTTGTACAATAGGAATCTGGCCCAGGAAATTCAATTCAAACTCTTCTGCCAAACGCTTACCGCCATCTTTACCAAAAATGTAATACTTGTTATTGGGCAACTCAGCCGGCGTAAAGTAAGCCATGTTTTCTACCAGTCCGATGATGGGCACTTTGATCTGCGTTTGTCCGAACATGGCCACCGCTTTTTTGGCATCAGCCAATGCAATATCCTGCGGTGTGGTTACAACTACAGCTCCTGTAACTGGAACGGTTTGTACCAGTGTTAAATGAATATCGCCGGTGCCGGGCGGCATATCAATCACAAGATAATCCAGTTCGCCCCAGGCTACATCAGTAACAAATTGTTTGATGGCGCTGCTGGCCATGGGCCCCCGCCACACAATGGCATCTTTTTCATTAACCAGCAAACCGATACTCATAAACTGGATACCGTACTTCTCCATCGGCACAATCATTCCTTTGCCGTTTACTTCTTTCATCAACGGCCGCTCGCCCCGCACACCAAACATGATCGGCACACTGGGTCCGTAAATATCAGCATCCATCAACCCTACTTTTGCACCGCTTTGTGCCAATGCAATGGCAAGGTTAGCACTCACCGTGCTTTTACCCACGCCACCTTTACCACTCACCACCGCAATAATATTTTTTACCTGCGGCAACACCTGTTTGGGATCTTTACGGTTGCTGCTGGTATTGGATGCAAAATGAATAAATACATTGGCTTCTTTGTTCACCATCAGCTTTACGGCGTTGGTAGCAGCAGTAGCCATCATCTCTTTCATAGGACAGGCAGGTGTGGTAAGCATGATAGTGAAAGAAACATCGTTTCCTTCAATTTTTAAATCCTGGATCATGTTGAGGGTTACGAGATCTTTTCCAAGATCGGGTTCCTGTACATTGCTCAAAGCCTGCAGCACTTGTTCTCTGGTCATTTTTATTAAAATCGTTTTGTTAAAAAAATTGTTGAGGGTGCAAATTTAACCATTGCAGGGGTTGATTTGTTGATGATTCAGATCATTTCCTCTTATTTTTGAAGCCGATGAAGAAAATTCTACTTCTTACTTTTATTTGCTGGGGAATTACGATTGCTGCTAAAGCCCAGTTTGAAACGTTTAAAGATTCCGTAGTGCAACTGTACGGTGTGGTGATGACGGCCGACAGCTTGCGGGGCATTCCTTCTGTTACAGTAAAACTCCGTAATCAAAACCGGGGTACGTATACAAATGAACAGGGTGTGTTCAGTATTGTAGTGATGAAGGGTGATGTGATTGACTTTACCAGTATCGGTTATAAAGCCAAGGCGGTTACCATTCCTGCTGATTTAAAAGGCAACAGCTTCAGCGTTATTCAACTGATGGTGACCGATACCGTGTACCTTCCTGCCACGATTATTAAAGCCAGGCCCAGCCGGGAGCAGTTTGAACGTGATTTTGTAAATACAGATGTACCGGCCGATAAGATTGAAATTGCCCGCCAGAATACGCTTACGGCACAGAGCCGCATTCTGCAGCAAAGTCTTCCCCGTGATGGAACGGAAGGCTCCAGCCGCACCCTGCGCCAGGCTGCACAAGCCACTTACTACAATGGTCAGTTTCGCCCGCAACCCATCTTTAGTCCGGCTGCCTGGGCTGAATTTATCAATGCATGGAAGCGGGGGGATTTTAAGAAAAAATAAATACGTTTCTTGCTTTGGGACATGTGCACACATGCATACGAATTAGCATATCTACTAAGCAGCCCGGCAAACGTAACCTTTCTTCTTCATTTTTATAAGCCAATAAACCCAGGCGTTTCATAAACCAAAAACAGCAATAAGAAAGCGGGAACCGGGAATATCTTTACTTCTTATCTTGCGCTTTCAAATTCTTGCTATATGAAACAGATCTCCGTTATCGGCGCCGGTACCATGGGTAATGGCATTGCACATGTATTTGCACAGGCAGGCTTCAGCGTAAACTTAGTAGATGTACATTATTCCCAGTTAGAAAAAGCAATAGCTACCATTGGAAAAAATATGGACCGCCAGGTAGCAAAAGGAACGCTTACAGAAGACCAGAAACAAACGGCGCTGAAAAATATTACCATCAAAACAGATTTGATTGAAGGCATTCAAAATGCAGAACTGGTAGTAGAAGCCGCTACAGAGAATGTGAACCTTAAGCTGGATATTTTTCAGCAGTTAGATAAATATGCGCCGCAGGGTTGCATCCTTGCTACTAACACATCTTCTATTTCCATTACCAGGATTGCTGCGGTTACCAACCGTCCGCAACGGGTAATTGGCATGCATTTCATGAATCCGGTACCGGTAATGAAACTGGTGGAAATCATTAACGGCTATGCTACTGATAAGGAAGTAACAACAACTATCGTAGAACTGAGTAAACAGTTAGGCAAAATTCCCTGTGTGGTTAATGATTATCCCGGCTTTATTGCCAACCGCATTCTTATGCCAATGATTAATGAAGCCATTTACAGTTTGTATGAAGGCGTGGCGGGTGTGGAAGAAATTGATACGGTGATGAAACTGGGCATGGCGCACCCGATGGGACCTTTGCAGTTAGCTGATTTTATAGGACTGGATGTATGCCTGGCCATTCTTCGTGTATTGCAGGATGGATTCGGCAATCCCAAGTATGCACCTTGTCCGTTATTGGTGAATATGGTTACTGCAGGCAAACTGGGTGTTAAGAGCGGCGAAGGGTTTTATGTTTATACTGCAGGAAGTAAAGAGGCGAAAGTGAGTGAAAGGTTTTTGTAAATCAACTACAGTTGAACAACAATAATCATAAGTTAGAATACAACCAGGTATTTCCTTTCCAAACCTGGATTACAACTTTATTTTTAGCGCCCATTATTATTGCAGTTGCTGATAGTATTTTTTTTAAGGATTTAAAAATGCTTTCCAATATTGGGAGTGCTTTTTTACTCATTCCGTTTGGAATAGTTTTATCACTCCCTGCATTATTACTAATCTGGTTATTCTTCAAATTCTTTGTATCAAAAAAAACTCAACCCCTCCACGCTAAAGTCTTTCTTTTACTTATTACGATAGCTGCTATCTGGATTACATTTAAGTTAATCGATGGATTCATATTCATATCTTATGCAACCTATTATACCATTTCAAGTTTAATATCATTTTCCATTTTTAAAATAACTCATTCATGAATACTAACCAACATCTCTTCATGCTTCTCATCGGTTGCAAACCGCCGGGCCGTCACACTGAACAACATGATGTATTTTTCGGAATAGCACCTTCAGTAAAAGAATTAATTCCGCAACTCATTTCATTCTGGCCGGAAGCAGAAGGTAAATTGCATATTGATGGATACCGTAAAGTGACCCATGTAAACGGTTATGAAGTAAAAATTGTTTCAGCGGCAGAACCCATCGCTTCTACTGCCAAACTTTTTTTCATCAACCTCGGTGGCTACAAACAAAATGAGTTTGAAGAATATCATTACAAAATGATTTATGCAGCAGTTGATAAAGCTGAAGCTATTCAGGCTTCCAAACAAACCGCTTTTTACAAGCATACAGGTTTTGAAGGAGCCAATTCACATATTGATGATAAATACGGAGTGGATGTAGACGATGTGTATGAAATTGAAGACATTCTTTCACCTGCTCAAAAAGAAGGCTATAAAATAATACTGAGCCCTGCTGCTGATACGGCAACAGAAGACGAACTGCACCTGGGCTATTTTAAACTCAGCTCCTTTGTATAAATATTCTTAAAAGCTATAAGACGTTACAGGTTTAAGTTTCCTTTCACGTTTGCCTGTAAACAGACAGGTTATTATTGCAGTTATACAAAAAACTGCAAACATGAAACTCCTTTTTACAACCCTTCTCAGTCTTTTTTCGCTTATCACATTTGCACAGGTAGATACAGTAGTGATCCGTGTTGATTCTATGTTTGAAAGCAAGTTTCACCGTAAGCTGTACGACAACCGCACCAATGTAAAATACCACCTGGATGAATGGGCCAATGTACGGGAGTTGGCGGTGTATATGGCCACACTGGAGGAACTCAACACAGGACATAAAATGTATGCCGTGCGGATTGACCAACGATTGAACCGCAACCTTTTTACCGATGCCCCTGCAACCAATGCTGAGTATATTGATGAGGATGAACTGGAAAAGTTCATTGGCTACCTGCAGCAGGTTCGTAACGAAATCATGAAAACAGATCATAGTACCCAACGGTATACTGAATACCGGTTTTATACAAGAGCAGGTATCATGCTGGAATGCTACACCGGTGTGAACCGCTGGAGATGTGTCATTCA
Organism: Lacibacter sp.; assembly: GCA_050916065.1. Taxonomy (GTDB): domain Bacteria; phylum Bacteroidota; class Bacteroidia; order Chitinophagales; family Chitinophagaceae; genus Lacibacter. Next base: position 678,565 of record CP051137.1, on the reverse strand, counting down.
CTATGAAATCGGTAAAATGCCGATGGATGCCTACATCAATAACCCGGAGCGCTTGCAGGAATTGCTGCAGGCTTTGATGGAAATCAATAAAGAAATCAAATACCGCCGCAGCAATGGAAAATAAATTCAGTTATGTACTGTTGCTGATCTTGGTTTGTTCTTTACAATTAGCCAGTGCTCAAAAAAAACAAAAATGGTATCCTGGATTTACGGTGGGCAGGCAGTACTCCGGCTTTCAATACAGAAACAGCGAAACAATCATTAATAATAACTGGGCCTGGCGGGCAGCTTTTGTATTGGACTATGAAATCACCCGCCGGTTATCATTTCAAACGCAGATAGGTGTACAACGTATCAATGCCAGTTCCATTCTTGGTTTAAACAATCATACCCTCACCTACCCGGAATTATGGATGGGTTTTACAGAGTATTTACCCGTTGGTGGAGGAGCCGCTTTCATCAACTTAAGTATGAATGCAGGCTATGGCTTTTCATCCGGAGGTACTGATGTGTTTCAGGATAAAGATTACCGCCCTTTTAAAATGGGATGGGGAACAACCCTTGGTTATTTATTCCGGAACGGCATTTTTATCAATACAGGTTTTCAAAGTGCATTGACTAATTACTACGATAATAATATTGGCACCAGAGCTTTTGACTTTTCAATACATGCACTCAGCATCGGTTATATGGCGGGTAACAAACAAAGAAACAAAGCAAGAAAGGGCAGGTATTAATCAGTACATAAATCAATTTCTTCTGTAGATTTTGTACTCATGATGATTTTATTCACCAGCTTTTTAGCATTGAAATAAACAATCAAGGTTCCGTATTGCATCTGGTAAGCTTCCCATGTTGCATCTTTCAACTTGGGATTGCCAAACCATGCAAACAAATCATCCCGTTTAGCACCCAGGAGCGGAATATTCAGTTTGCCTTTGAATTTCTCACCCAGCACCACATAATCCCGCTGTATGTAAAATTTAAAATCCTTATCGTTATAATAAATACCACCACCGCACTTACTTTCATTTCCTTCTTTTTCAAAAGAAGTAAAGCAGGGAAGTTTCACTTTTATCTGTTCAGGATCAGCATTGGGTTTTGCTTCATTGATCCAGCCTTTGTACACATCTGCTGCTATAAGGTTACAATCCTGTTTGGTTTTTAATTGTGCAGATGCAGTTGCCAGCACCATATAACAGGCAATAAAGGAAGATATCCGGCGAAACATAACAGTAAATTTTAAACCAATGTGACTTCAAAATTAGTACCAGATTCAAAAGGTTCAGGAATTCTTTATCTTTCGCTCCATGTTTTTTATTCTTTCTAAAGTATTGTATGTATTTCTTTCGCCATTTAACTGGCTGTTATTGCTGTTGCTGTATTGGTTATTCACCAAACACAAAGAACGAAAACGGAAAGCCGGCATCCTGCTTCTCTGTCTCTTCCTGGTCTTTTCCAATCCCTATCTTATCTATCGCATTACATTGGCATGGCAATACCCTAAAAAAGAACTGAAGCGTGATGAGCAATATAGCACAGGTATTCTGTTAGCCGGGTTTGTAAGTTTTGAAACACAAAAGAAACGAGGTTACTATGGTGCTGCAGCTGATCGTTTTATCCAGGCAGTAAGGTTGTACAAGCTAGGACATAT